>VGBZ01000137.1 GCA_016870275.1 Actinomycetota bacterium | reverse complement strand
GCGCAGTCCGGACGATGTGGGCGACCGGCCCGTCCTCGGTGGCGTCGTCGGTGCTCTCCTCGCGTTCGATCACGGTCACACCGGCCGGCGAGGGGGTCGGCCCGGCCGGTGGCTCGTCGACAACGGAACCGACAGCGGCCGGCCGAGGTCCCGCCAACGGGTCGAGCAGGTCGGAGCGGTACCCCGCCCGAACCGAAACCGCCCGGTCCGGATCTGGTTCGCCCGGACCTTTGGGATGCGGAACCGCCATGGCGGTCATGATCGCACGCCGTTTGGCGGTGCTGCCGGGGTGGCTCATCCGTCGGTCTGCTCCAGCGGCCCGGAGTCCTGCGGCCCGGAGTCCTGCGGCACCGGCTCGAGGATGATCGTCGTCGTGGCGTTGTCCTCGCCGCGGCGACGTCCGACCTCTCGCAGGTTCGAACGGTTGAGGGCGTCACGAACGAGCACCTCGCTGACGTCGGCGGTGACGGGCTGACCGTCGACGGTGCAGCAGTCCGGCAGGTCGAGATCGCCGCCAACTCCTGCGAGATCGGTGATCCGCTCGATCACCGCCTCGAGGCTGCGGGGATCGAGCGGGGCCGGTTCACCGGGGGTCCGGTGACTGTCGAGTCCGGCGGTGATGCGGGCGGCACGAACCTGGCGCATCTTGAAGATGCCGTAGGGAAGGGTGATGACGATCGCCAGGAGTGCCGAGCGGATCAGCGTCCCGGCGTCGATGTCGGCGATCAACCGTGCGGGCAGCATGACGGCTCGCGAGCGTATCGGCCGCTACCGTCACCGAGCGTGTCGACCGATGAACCGCTAGCCGTAGACGTTGCAGAACTCGAACGACTCGAGGCCGATCTCGCAGCCGTCGAGGCCGCCATGGATGCCTTGGTTGCGATCACGTCGGGAACGTCCGACGGTGAGGCGGCCGCTGCGCAGATCCGGGCGGTGGTGAACGATGAGCGGTTCCCGGCGGACTCCGCAGCATTGTTGGGCGACAACGGGTCAGGCGACACCGGGTCAGGTGACGCCGAGTCGGATGCGGTCAGCTCAGAGACTGTCGGGGATGGTTTCGTCGACGAGCAGGTGGACCCGCTCGCCAAGTGACCAGCCGGATGACATGCGTGTGAACCACCGGCCTCCGAGGTTGCCGATTCGAACCCTCGGCGCTCCGAGGGCGGCCTCGGCGGCGAAGATGACCCCGGCATGGGCGATGGCGAGGACGTAGCCGAACGGGTGCTCACGGTGTGCGGCTTCGAACGCCGCGAGCACGCGGTCCCGCACCTCGTCGTCCGGCTCCCAGCCCTCCGGTCGCCGTCCGGCCTCGAGCGCCCCGGGGTCGAGTTCCTCGATCTCATCCCGGGTGAGTCCCTGCCACACCCCGGCGTGACGTTCCATCAGTCCGTCGGTGGGGATCACCGGCCCGATACCGAGTTCCTCGCCGATGATCGTCGCCGTCGTCACGGCCCGATCGAGCGGCGAACAGATGATGGCGTCGATCGCTCCGACGGCCTTGG
>VGBZ01000136.1 GCA_016870275.1 Actinomycetota bacterium | reverse complement strand
CGGCGATCTTCCTCGTGATGCGGCCGAGGAGGTTCTCCGAATCGCCGAGCGCTGGGTGCTGTCCCAGAACGCTCCATATCTGCGCCACATGAACCTCGTGGACCAGGGGTACACGATCGTGGACGTCACCCCGGAGGAAGTCGTCGTCACGATCCGCCTGATCGACACCTACGACCCGGACGCCGAGCCCTACGACGGCGCGCGCTATCGGCTCCGTCCGGGCTCTCCCCGCCTCGAACAACTCCCGGTGGCACGGCCAAAGGGTTCGAGCATCTGAGATCCGCAGCGGCGACGCTCAGCGTGTGCGTCGCCGCCACAGGTAGGTCGTGTTGAGGTACCAGTTCACGATCAGGGCCACCACAGCTCCGATGAGGTTGTGCAGCGTGCGGGCGACTGCCTCGCCGAGGATCGACACCAGTACACCGATCGACTGGAGATAGCTGAACACTCCGACGTGAACGAGTGTCCCGACGATCGTCATTCCGACGAACACCACGAACGCTGGGAGCAGCTTCCAACCGGAGTAGCGCTGTTCCCAGAACGTGAACTCGTTGTTGAGCAGGAACACGATCACCGTTGAGACGCCAACGCTCAGAACGAACGATCCGTAGATCGGATCGAGGGTGTCGTTCAAACCGGTGTTGAACTGTGGCACCGAGAGGGTCTCTCCGATGGAGAAGACAACGGAGTTGACGCCGAGGCCGACGACGCCGACGAGGACGTAGAGCAGGAACGCTGGGTCGATCTGTCGACCCAGCCGGAGTTCGGCAACGGCGAGCAGGTACGAGCGGATCACCGACCGGTTCAACTTGGTCTCCCCGTGGATCCGATTGCGGAACTCGTAGGGGACCTCGACGACACGCATCATGCGATCCCGGCCGATGAACTCGAGCAGGATCTTGAACCCTCTGGGGTTGATGCCGGGGGCGTCCCGTTCGTAGACGCTCCTCCGGACGGCGAAGAAGCCGCTCATCGGGTCGGTGATCCGCACTCGCAGGATCACCCTCGCAATGAACGTGGCCACCCAGCTGACGAACCGCCGCGATGCGGTCCATTCCCCGTACCCCCCGCCTTCGGTCGCCCGTGATCCGACCACCAGGTCGGCCTCCTCGGACTCGATGATGCGAACCATCTCGGGCAGGATTCGCGGGTCGTGCTGCAGGTCGGCGTCGATCACCGCCAGGATCGAGCCCCGGGCGACAGACATCCCGTCGAGCACGGCCGCGGACAGGCCATGGTCGTGGAACCGTCGCACCACCTGGATGCGGTCGTCATCCTCGGCGAGTTGTTCGCCCACCGCCCAGGTTCCGTCGGGACTGTCATCGTCGGCGACGATGATCTCGTGGGGTACGTCTGCGAGAGCAGCGGCGAGGTCCGCGGCCAGCAGCGGCAGGTTGGTCGCCTCGTTGTAGGTCGGGGTGATGACCGACAACACAGGTGCCGCGGCCCTGGGTGCCAACGGAAGGTCGGCACACGTCGGATCGGGACCGCTCTCCGGCCCTGGTCCCCAGTCGGCTCCGGTTCTCTGATCGGGTGGAACC
>VGBZ01000135.1 GCA_016870275.1 Actinomycetota bacterium | reverse complement strand
GTACCCCGGTGCGAATCGGGGCCACGGGTGGGTCTGCTCCCAGATGCGAGCGATCCGGAGGCACAGGTCTTCCCGGTGCCGGGGGGCGGTCACCATCAGGCCGACCGGCAGGCCGTCGGCCGTGCTGCCCGCCGGCAGCGAGATCGACGGCAGGTTGGCGAGGTTGGCCAACATGGTCAGCAGGGCGGCGTGGCCGGCGTGGCACTCACGGCCCCCGATCACCTCGGGCATGGGGCCCTCGGCCGGGAACGGTGGGCACCCGTTGGTCGGCGTCAGCAGGAGGTCGGTGCCTTCGAACAGCTCGGCCACCTGCTGCTCAACGACCCGCCGGTTGCGTTCGACCCGGGCGAAGGTTGGCAGGGTGGTCGCTGCGCTGTGCTCCCAGCCACGCACCACGAGCGGGTCGAGTTCATCGAGCCGGTCGGCCCAGTCCTCGGGCACGTCGACGAACTGATCGGCACCCTCCATGAACAAGTAGGTGAGGATGTAGTCCTCAAAGGTCGGACCGGGCCGCCGGCGTTCCAGGCCCGCAGCGCCGGCGAGCTGCTCTGCCGCAGCGGCGGTGATGCGCTCCACCTCCGGGTCGACCACGACGAACCCCAGGTCCGCAGTCCACGTGGCCCGCAGACCGGCGACGTCGATCTGCTCGGCCGCGTTTGTATAGCGGACGCCCGGTGCGGGGTGCGACGTGCGGTCGAGCGGGTGGGGACCGGTGGCCACGTCCAGCAGCAGCGCGGTATCGCGCACGGTGGTGGCGAGCGCGAAGTTCACGGCGTTCTGCGCCAAGCGGGTCGTGGCGTGGCTCGGCACCCGTCCGTAGGTGGGCTTCAGTCCGGGCAGTCCGCAGGAGGCCGCCGGACCGCGGATCGATCCGCCGCCGTCGCTCGCCGTGGCGAACGGCACGAATCCGGCCGACACCGCAGCGGCCGTCCCACCGCTTGACCCGCCGGGGGTGCGGTCGGTGTCCCACGGGTTGCGGGTCACGCCGAGCAGCGGGCTCGCGGTGTAGCCCCACGCACCGAACTCGGGCGTGGCGGTCTTGCCCACCGGGATGGCACCGGCGGCGCGGAACCGCTCGACGTGCAGGTCGTCGCCGGTCGCGGGCGGTCCGTCGGCGAACCAGCGGGAGCCCCGGGTGGTCGGCATGCCGGCGCAGTCCTCGAGGTCCTTCACCCCGAACGGCACCCCGGCGAGCGGAGCGAGGTCCTCGCCCCGCCGGCGGGCGTCGTCGATGCGGTCGGCCGCAGCGAGCGCACCGTCGGGGTCGAGGTGGACGAAGGCGTTGAGCGGGCCGTCGCCCCGGTCGATCCGTTCGAGGCTGTCCTCGACGAGTTCCCGGGCCGACACCTCGCCAGAGCGGACAGCCGCAGCAGCGGCGGTGACGTCATGCGGCTCCACGGCGGCGGACACTACCGGGCCGTCGTTCCCGTCGTTCCCGTCGTGCCGGCCGACTCAGGTGCCGGTCAGACGCTGGACGAGCGGGGCGAAGTCGTGCGCCCGGTCCCCTGGGATCACGTGGTACGAGTACCCCCACCGTTCGCGCCGCTCGTGCAGTTGCTCGGCGCAGTCCGACTCGCTGCCGACCAGCGCGAGCGGC
>VGBZ01000134.1 GCA_016870275.1 Actinomycetota bacterium | reverse complement strand
ACGAGGGCGAGCGGCCCATGGCGATCACGTGGCGGCTCCGCCACCCGCTGCCGGGTGACCTGTTCACGCAGTTCGCCGCCGCGGTCGCCTGAGGTTCGCTCCCGCTCAGCCGCCCCCTGACATCCCCGGCGTGGCCCGCAGTCGTGCGACGAGCTCGTCGATCTGTGCCTGACGTAGCTCGTACCTGCTCGAGAGAGCTCGTACCTGCTCGAAAGAAAGGACACGTAGATGACCACCACCTTCACGCCCGCTCCTAGGTCGGGGTCCGGTTCCCGCTCCAGAAGATCTTGGACCTCACGAGGGCCAAGTCCTGCGCACAACTCGCCGAACGGCTTCGCGTATCCGCCGAGGCCGTGCGCCAGTGGGACCGGAGGGGGCTCTCCTCCGCGCAGGCCGACTGGGTGGCCACAAAGCTCGGCCGCTGGCCGGGGAGTGTCTGGGACAACTTCGACGCCGACCTGTCTCCGGATGACACTGATTACGACGTTGATCTCCCTGACCTTGTCGTCAGCGACATTGCCGACAGCAACGGTCTTCATCTGAACTGCTGCCGGGTCGATGCGCAAGAAGACCTCCCAGCGCTGCAGCTTCTTCAACGGCCGCTCGTCGGCGGGAAGTTGAAGTTCCCCGCTGCTCTGCCCAACACGGGCTTTCGGCCCGGCTCTGGGCGTGGAGGTGCACGATGAGCGGCGACGCCGGCTTCAGAATCCGGATCAACGACCGGCTGAACCCGGGGCACCCCGGAGCCTGCGTGAAACCCGGGGTGCTCCAGCCACCGGTTGATCCGCTCGGTGGCTGCAGTCGTAGCGTCCGGGTCCGGTGCTGATCCGGCGAATCGGGCTGATCCACGCAGGATTCGCGGCTCGGAGGAATCCCTTGGAACTTTCGGTCACGACCCGGCGCCCGGGGGCTCTCGATCACTGACACCACCGCAGATTGCAGTGGTTCGATCAGACCAGGAGCAACCGAGATGACCACCCAGACCAACCCTCGGACCAACCGGCCGTTCCGAGCGAGCCTCTACCGTTCCGCCATCCGGCTCACCGCCGCGGCGGTCATGGCGGGAGCGGCGGTCGGTGTGGCCACCTCGGGGCTGTTCGCCGGCCCTGCGGCCGCCGAGTGCACCCCGCAGTCGCCGCCGGCGGCCTGCGAGCCGATCGACATCGACGCCATGCCGCTGCCCCAGGGCCCGGCGGTGTTCGAGGCCGGGAAGCTCCCCGGGCCGATCATGCCCCCCGTCAAGGAGGGCATCCCCGACGGTCCCGAGAAGAACCCGGCTGACCCGGCCGACGATGGCGGTCCCATCATTGCCCCGGTCACCGATCTCGACGACCTGGTCGCCGACGTGTTCGACCCGTCCGCCCCGATCGACGTGATCGATCCGGACGTGTCGAGCCCCGGCACCGTGGCCCCCGAGAACACCAACCAGGCCGGCGGTGAGGACTGCGCCAACATCACCGCATGCCCCGAGGTGACCGTTCCGCCGGAGACCACCACCACCACCACCACCACGACGGTGCCGGTCGACGTGGAGGGCGAGACCGAGGAGCCCGTCGGTACGCTCGCCTTCACCGGCTCGGGCGACACGCTGCTGCGTCTCGGTGCGGTCCTGGCG
>VGBZ01000133.1 GCA_016870275.1 Actinomycetota bacterium | reverse complement strand
CTGATCGTCCGGGACCTCACGGTCCGCATCGCCGAGACGACGATCGTCGAGCACGTCTCGTTCGACGTCCGCGCCGGTGACAAGGTCGGTCTCGTCGGCCGCAACGGGGCCGGCAAGACCACTCTGTTCCGGGTGCTCGGCGGTGCCGACGAGCCGGTCGCCGGTACGGTGCGCCGTCCCGAGGCCACCGGTTACTTGTCCCAGGACCCGCGCCGTGAAGCGGTGGCTGACCACACCAGTTGTCTGTCGCACGTCCTGTCGGGTCGGGGTCTGGCGGCAGTGATGAACGACCTCGCCGACCGGGCGGCGGCGATGGAGACGGATCCGAGCGAACGCAGGATCGCTGCGTACTCAGCGGCTCTCGAACGTTTCGAAACGCTCGGCGGGTACGCCGCCGAGGCCGACGCCCGCCGTCTGGTCGCCGGCCTCGGACTGGCTGACGACCGACTCGACCTGCACCTCGGGGCGCTGTCCGGAGGTGAGCGTCGACGGCTCGAACTGGCCCGGATCCTCTTCGCTGGCAGCGACTTGCTGTTGCTCGACGAACCGACCAACCACCTCGACGCCGATGCCCGTGACTGGCTGCTCGACTTCCTGCGCGCCTTCCGCGGGGCGCTCGTCGTGATCAGCCACGATCTCGGGCTGCTCGACGACGCCATCACCCGTGTGGTGCACCTGGACCGGCCGGCCGGTCAGGCCTCCGGGTCGATCGTCGAGTATCGGGGTTCCTACTCGAGCTACCAGCGGGCCCGAGCCGAGGACGAGGAGCGCATCACCCGACTCGCCGAGCGGCAGGAGCGGGAGATCACCCGACTCAACCGTCGGGCCGACTCCATGCGTGGCCAGACCGCCAAGCGGGCGAAGGTCGCCAAGAACCTCGATGCTCGGGCTCGTCGGCTGGAGGCCGAACGCGTCGAGGGTCCGCAACGGCGTCGCGCCGCCGAGTTCCACCTCCCCGACCCGCCCCAGGCCGATCGGACGCCGATCGAGGCCCACGGGCTGTCCCGATCCTTCGGTGCCGTCGACGTGTTCTCTGACGTCAGCTTCGACATCGGTCGTGGCGAGCGGATGCTCGTCATGGGCTTCAACGGCGCCGGCAAGACGACGCTGCTGCGGATCCTCGCTGCGGACCTCGAACCGGGCGCCGGCACGGTGCACCGGGCCCGACGCACCAGCGTCGGCTACTACGCACAGGAGCACGAGGGGATCGACGCAACGGCCACGCTGTTGGACCACGTCCTGCGCAGCGCCGAGGTGGGGGAGCGCGCCGCACGCTCCGTGCTCGGCATGTTCGGCCTGTCGGGCGATCAGGCGTTCCAGCAGGCCAGCACACTGTCGGGCGGCGAGAAGACGAAGCTGGCGCTCGCCCAACTCGTCGTCGGCGGGCACAACCTGCTGCTGCTCGACGAGCCGACGAACAACCTGGACCCCGAGGCCCGCACCGCTGTCGGCGATGCGTTTTCCGACTGGCCCGGGACGATCATCCTGGTGAGCCACGACCCCGAGTTCGTCCGGGCGCTGCGCCCCGACCGGTGTCTGTTGATGCCCGACGGGCAGGTCGACCACTTCGACGAGGAGATGCTCGAACTGGTCGAGCTGACCTGAGCGGGGCGGGGGCAGGGCCATGGAGGCCTGTCCTGCACAATGTGATGC
>VGBZ01000132.1 GCA_016870275.1 Actinomycetota bacterium | reverse complement strand
TGATCGACGTCGGGCTTGAGTTCAGCCGCGAGGTAGATGTGCGTGTGTGCGCTGCAGAAGGCCGTTGGCCCGACTGCCTCATCGGCGAGGAACTGCAGCAGATCCCGCCGTTCGGCCATGTAGTCGTCCCAGGCCTCATTCGGTGCGTAGACGCCGGGGTTGCGAGGGAGGTCCGGACGGAAGAACCGGAGGAACTCGAGGTTGACGAGCCGCCAGGGGTTGATGTTGTACGGGTTGCCGATCAGGCGCCAGTTGGCCGAGGAGCCTGCCAACTGGTCCTTGAGCCACGCCAACTGGGTGGCTCCCAGCGTCGTGCGGGTGGGATCGTCCATCCCGCCGGGCGAGACGTGAACCGGGTTGTCGATCGCCGGATCCCGGTAGGCACGGACATCGATGACCGGAATGTCGGCCAGCGAGCCCCAGTGCAGCGCCCGATACAGCCGTTGGTCACCGGGGTCGATCTGCGGGAAGTTCTCGAACCACGCCTGCTTTCCTGCAGCGAGGCGATCCGGTGGCCCGAAGGCATCGATCCCGTTGTAGAACTCGCCGTCGTCCCACATCCCCACCACCGGAAGGTGGGCGTGGAGGTCTCGGAGCAACGGCTCGCGTCGCCAACGGCGATACACGTTCCGATAGTCCTCGACGCTGAGCGTGCTGGTGTCGCTCACGTACACGTAGTCGCCGAGGTGCATGAAGAAGTCCAGACCCGGCTCCGCGGTGATCGCCCGGTGGGCGTTGAACCACGTGCCGGTGATCTGCTGGCACGAACCAAAGGCGAATCGGAGGTGATCGGGTGCGCTACCTGATGCCGGAGCGGTTCGGAGCCGACCGGTACGGCTCGTCTGTGCCGACGGCCCCGTGGTCTCGAATCGGTAGAAGTACCAGCGATCGTTCTCAAGGCCATCCACACCGACGGTGACCGTGTGCCCCCGGGCGGCGTCGGCCACGACGATGCCACCGGCGACGAGTTCGCTGAACGCTTCGTCCTCTGCGACGGACCACAGCAACGCCACCGGTGCCCCGCTGCCGTCGGCCAGCACCCTGGTCCAGATCGTCGACGCTCCGGGCAGCGGATCACCCGCGGCAACACCGTCGGGGAACAGCCCTGTCTCGGGCGTTCCGGGTGGCGGGGAGGGTGGAGTCGGGCCGGGTGCGGGCACGACACAACCTCCAACGGCGACAGCCGCCCCGGCACCGAACCCGAGCGCCATGAGCAGGTCGCGACGGCTCAGCCCGGATCCACTCGTCACCACCAACCCGTTGGGTTGCCTCGTTCCCATCAGTTCCTCCGCCGCCTCGATCTGAACCAGAGTGTGGCACGATGATCGAGGTCCAGCCATCGGGCTGTTCCCCCAAGGGAGGGGTTAGTGCACCGTCGAAGTGCAGCAGATCGAACGAAGCCGCCGACCCGCTCCGTGGCCGTGGGAGCGATGCTCGTCGGAGCCGTGACCCTGCTCGCTGCGTGCGGCGGGAGCAGCACCAGCGCACCGGCCACCAGCACACCGGCCACCAGCGCACCGGCCACCAGCGGACCGGGGAACGAACTGCCCGACAATGGTCCGGAGGCAGCGGCATCCGCCGCTCCCGCAGCGCCGTCGACTGGATGTGGCAGCACTGCAGGCGATGCCGGCGCCGGTCGACGCGTGATCACGGTCGACGGAACTGAACGCTGGTATCTCTGGACGCCCCCGGAGCAGCCGACTCGGGTTACTCCCCCGGCACTGGTGCTCGACTTCCACGGCCTGGCGGAAGGAGCAGAGTTCCACTCGGC
>VGBZ01000131.1 GCA_016870275.1 Actinomycetota bacterium | reverse complement strand
CGGACGCGTCGGTCAAGCGGGGGCCGGTGAGCCTGGCGGTGCTGGAGCTGGACTGAGCTTGGTGAGCGGTGCCCGGCCCGGCCCGGGGGATTCCGGTGGGTGCGGCTCGTGTGACGGGGTTACGTGTCCACCGTTTGCCCAGCGTCGATCGAGTCCGTCCGGGTGCGCCGTCGAGCGGCGAGGAGCCCGTGCCTGGGCCCGAACAACCACGCCAGGATGAAGCAACCGGTTGCGACGAGCACGATGGTTCCCCCGACCGGCGTGTCGAAACTCCACGACAGGTAGATCCCGACCACGGCCGATCCGGCGCCGATCACCGGAGCCAGGGTCATCATGATTCCCAGATGGTCGGTGAGCAGTCGGGCTGTTGCTGCGGGTGTGATCAACAGCGCCAGGACCAGGATGTTGCCGATGGTCTGGAGTGAGATCACGATTGCCAGTGTGACCAGTACGTACAGGACGAGGTCGACCCAGAAGACCGGCAGCCCCATGGACCCGGCCGACTCGCGGTCGAGCGAGTCCGTCACCAGGATGCGGTGGCCGATGGCGAGCGCCGTCAGGATCGCCAGTCCGGTGACTGCCACCAGCACCACGTCACGTTCGGGGATCCCCACGATCGACCCGAACAGGAACTGCTGCAGCGACCCCGAGTACGCCGGCGAGCGTGAGATCACGACGATCCCGAGCGCGAACGCGGCGACGAAGAACACGCCGATCACCGCGTCCTCCCGGACCCGTCGGTTCTGACTGAAGACCGCCACCAGGACGGCGGTCACGAGGCCGGCGACGATTCCGCCGACGACGAGACTCCCTTGGACGACGAACGCAACTGCGACGCCCGGGAAGACGGCGTGAGCCACGGCGTCGCCGATGAAGGCCATACCCCGCAGGACGACGTGCGTGCCGACGACACCGCAGACGACCGCAGCGATCACCGAGACCATGAGGGCACGGGCGAGGAACGCCAGATCGGGGTTCGTGAGGTCCGAGAGGAAGTCGCTGATGGGCACGTCAGTTCCCGACCACGGACCGCCAACGGGGGTGATCGGCCGAGGTTCCGAAGGCCCGAGCCCAGAGTGACGGGTCACTCAGTTCGGCGGGGGTGCCGCTCGCGATGACCCGTTGGTTCAGGAGCACCACCTGTTCGCAGCTCCTGACCGCTCCCACCAGATCGTGGGTCGCCATGAACACCGTGACCCCTTCGGCTGCGAGACGGAGCAGCACCTGTTCGACGTCGTCCTGGCTCGGCAGGTCGAGTCCGGCGAACGGCTCGTCGAGCAGGAGCACGTTGGGACGTCGCGCCAACGCCCTCGCCACCAGGACCCGCTGCTGCTGTCCACCGCTCAGTTCGCCGACGGGGCGTGCGGCGAGATCGATCAGGTCGACTTCCTCGAGGGCTTCCACGACCGCCGACCAGTCGTCCACGTCGGATCGCCGCCACCAGGAGGCGCGCGAGGTGCGACCCGTGAGCACGGCCCGCTCGACTGAGATCGGGTAGTCCCAGGCGAACGAGTGTCGCTGAGGAACGAAGGCGATGCCGGGGTCGGGCGTCGACACCGACCCGACGACCACGCGACCGGACGTGGGTCGCACCACCCCGAGCACCGACCGGAGCAGCGTTGTCTTCCCGGCGCCGTTCGGCCCGACCAGTCCCACGAAGGCTCCTTCGGTGATCGCCAGGTGGACTCCGTCGAGCACTCTCCTGCCCCCGAGGTCCACCACGAGGTCGTGTGGGGCTCGGAAACTCGATCGCTGTTGTTCAGGCGGCGTTTCTGTATTCGTTGATGAGTCCGTCGCATCGAGCTGTTCGGAGCACCGTGACGGTC
>VGBZ01000130.1 GCA_016870275.1 Actinomycetota bacterium | reverse complement strand
CGGTCTGCCAGAAGTGCCTCGAGATCTACCGGATGTACCGGGAGTTCAACGACGGCCTCGATGAGACCCCGAGAACCTGAACCCGCCCGCCACGCACGGCCCGCCGGTCAGTACCGGCAGCCTCGGCCCTCGACCATCACCTCGGTACCGATCACCGCAGAGGAGATCGTCGCATCAACGACGTCGGCATCGTCGCTCGAGCCCACCCACCTGGAGCCGTCGGGGAGGTCGGCGATCACCACCGCTCGAACCGGGGTCAGGTCGTCGTAGGTGGCCGTCGCCGCAACCACCGTCGCAGCGCCCTGCGCCTCGGCCGTCGACGGGACCGTCGCTGTGGCCGCACGGGCCTCGTCGGCGAGGTCGGCAACCAGTTCATGCGGACCCGGGCTGGCACTCCAGACCATGAGACCCGGCTTGGTGAGGAGACCCGACACGGTCGTGAGCAGACCGCTCGCCTCCGGCTCGGCCCGCAGACGCTCCGCCAACGGCTGCGTGAACTGGAACGTCGAGTTGTTGAACGGACCACCGGCGAACGTCATGCCGCCAGTGAGCGTCGGCACGCCGTCGGGTTCGAGTCCGAGTTCGTCCTGCTGGACGCGAACCGCCACAGGAAAGCAGCTGTAGCACTCGACGTATTCGATCTCGGCGAGCGGTCGACCCAAGTGCTGAACAGCAACTCGTCCGAGGCACTCCATGGCCGGCCACCGGTGCAGCTGCGCCCTGTTCGACAGCGACACGGCTGACGTCGACTCGAGCGCCACTCGGGGGAACAGCCAACGGTCACGAGCGACACCGAGCTCGGCGGCGGTACCGGCTGAACACACGATGAGCGCTGCGGCCTGGTCGACGCTCCACTGCGAGACGAGCCAGCGGTTGTACGGGTGTGCGAGCGGACGATTGTGCGACGACGGGACGGTCAGGAACTCGGCGCTGCGCTCCCCGGCGAAATCGGCGGCGGGGTTCGACTGCGCCACCCGGTCGAACGACGACCAGATCGCACCGATGTCGGCGAGGTGCTCAACGGGGCTCCACCCGTGCGCCGCTCCACGCGCAGACTCGATACAGGCGTACTGCTCGACCGGCGACCACAATCCGGCAGCGATCTCCGCAGCTGCAACCATCTCCCCCGAAGTGGCGTCGACGTGCTGCCAGTATTCGTCGGGGAGCGAGCCGACACAGAGTTGTTCGTCGACGGGTGGCTCGCAGCCGGAACGTTCGGCGGCCCGTCGAGACGCCAGCGCCTCACCACCGACGATCAGCACCACATCGGCCGTCTGCGACCGCACCCGGCTCAGCGCTGAGCTCACGAGCGTCTGCTGGAGGACACCGACGTCGGCCCGGATGCTCCGCACGTCCCCCGCTCCGATTCGCCGACCGATCTCCCGTCCGGGGTCAGGCAGGTCCCAGTTCCCGACGGCGACTGCGATCGTGTCGATGCGCCCGAGCAGCCCGGGAGTCCCGGCGTCGGCGATCGCTGCAGTGGCCGCCGATGCACTCAGCTCCATCGGGGAGATCGCTCCTGACCCGTCTGGGGGCCGTTGAGCGACTCCCACCCCGACCAGAACCGGGGTCTGCGGGTCGACTCCGCTCGTCACGGAGCGACGCAGCGGGCGGGATTCACTTGGGGGCGGTCGTGCAGCCGATCCGGGCCGAACCGCCGCCCCCGATGCTGTGGGCGACGGCGCAGATCTCGGCCCCCTTGGGAACCGGGCCGCCTCCTCGCCCACCAACGGACTCGAAGGTGAATCCGTGACGGGTGCCCCGACCTCGTGGGGCCAGGTCGGTGCGTTCGAACTCGGCCCGTGTCGTGGCGATGAGGTTGCCGCCGACGTA
>VGBZ01000129.1 GCA_016870275.1 Actinomycetota bacterium | reverse complement strand
CGTTCGCCACCACCACCAGCGCCGCGTACCGGGACGCCCTCGAGCTCAATCTCCTGTCGACCGTCGCCATGTGCCAGCAGGCCGTGCCGGCCATGCAGGCCAACGGCTGGGGCCGGGTGGTCGCCATCACCTCGATCGGCGCCAGACAGCCGATCGGCACGCTCGCCGCCTCGACGACCGCGCGCACCGGCGTCACCGGATTCCTGAAGGTCCTCGCCACCGAGGTCGCAGCGAGCGGCATCACAGTGAACTCCGTCCAGCCCGGCGTCCACGACACCGACCGGCTGCGATCACTGGGTGCCGAGGACCGCCGGGCGCTCACCGGCGACATCCCGTCCGGTCGACTCGGTGACGCCGACGACTTCGGCGCCGTCGTCGCCTTCCTCTGCAGCCAGCACGCCGGGTTCATCACCGGGACGTCCGTCCTCGTCGACGGCGGCGCCACCCGCGGCCTCTGACCGACGCGGGGACCAACTCCACCACCCGGCTGTCCCCGATGCGGCAGACTCCGGACGTGCGCATCCACAACATGACAGCCACACCCAAGCCAACCATCCGCCACCTCGGTGCGATCGCCGCGACGATCGTCGCCGTCGGCCTGCTCGTCGCCTCGTGCTCCTCAGGTGAGTCGGCGGAGCCGACGACGACCGCCGCCGCCGAAACGACGACGACCCTTCCGGCATCGGTCCCGCCGGCACCGGGCGGTCCCGACGACCCGGCGTTCGCCGAGTCGGGCCCGTTCCCCGTGGGCGTGACCACGCTGTCGCTCCCGGACCGGCAGGTCGAGGTGTGGTACCCGGCGACCGCGGTTCCCGACGGCACCCCGGCGGCCACCTACAGCCAGCTCGACGCCCTGCCGGACAACATTGCGTCGCTGGCCCCGAGCCTCCTGCCCGCGGGCACCTCCCCGGACATCCTCACGGTGACCATGACCGACACATACCGCGACGTGCCGTCCTCGACCGACGGACCGTTCCCGCTCGTGCTGTTCTCGCACGGGTTCGGTTCGTTCCGTCTGGACGCCTCCGCCCTGGTGCGCGGCATGGCGTCGTGGGGATTCGTCGTGGCGGCACCCGACCACGTCGAGCGGGGCCGGGCGGCGCTCGTCACCGGCCAGGTGGTCCGCGACCCCGATCGGGACGTGCAGGTGCTGCTCGACACCATCGACCTGGTCGGGAGCGCCGGTGGTGTGCTCAGCGGACTGACCGACACCGACCGAGTGGGCGCGGTCGGACACTCCGCCGGCGGACGTGCCGTGCTCACCGCGCTTAGTGAACCGGAGATCGACGTCGCCGTCGGCTGGGCGGCCGCCGGTCGTGCCGACGTGCCCGCACCCGAGAAGCCGTCCATGAACATCGCCGCACTCGTCGATGTGCTGGTTCCAGTCGAGGAGGTCCGGGCGATCTACGCGGGCATGGCACCGCCCAAGCGACTCGTCGTGATCGACGGGGCGGGTCACAACTCGTTCACCGACATCTGCCTGGCGGTCCGATCCGGCAGCGACCTCATCGGGATCGCCCAGTCGATCGGGTTCGACCTGCCGGAGTCACTCGCTGCCGGCGCCGTCGACGGTTGCGGGCCGGAGGCGATCGACACGATGCTCGGTTGGCAGATCACGCAGAGCTTCACCGTGGCCCAGTTGCGCTCAGGTCTCGGCCTCGACGACTCCGGCGCCGGACTCGGGCCGGGCGTCGTCAACGCCTGGCCGGTGCCGATCGAGTACGTCGAGGACCTCGAGGTCTCGGCGGGGGGCTGAACGCCACCGCACCGCTCCCACTCCGTTCGGTGTTCGGCGTCGGCCGATCAGACCGACAGACGAACCGACAGGCGGAGCCGGGCGATCACTTGACGGTCTTCCCCAGGGCGACCGCT
>VGBZ01000128.1 GCA_016870275.1 Actinomycetota bacterium | reverse complement strand
CGACGCCTCGCTGGCGCTGCGGAACCACCTCGCAGTTCGCGACGTCCTCCGCAGCGACCCCGAACTCCGGCGGCGCTACGGCGAGCTCAAGCTCGACCTGGCCAGCCGCGACATCGCGGACTCGGATGCCTACGTGGCTGCGAAGTCACCAGTGCTGCAGGAGGTGCTGCACGCGTCCGGCCGCTTCAGTCCCACCGAGTTCGCCACCATCGAAGCGCTCAACAACGCACCGGACGCCGGCTGACCCAGCGCCGCCGAACCGTTCGAGCCCCCTGCCCCTGATCGCCGGGACTGCGACAGGCCTGACGCTTCTCTCGTCGCCAGGCCTGTCCTCCAAGTGCAGACTGGTCCGGTGGCTGAGGGCGAGTGGGAATGGGATCGGATGGAGGCAGCCGCCGTTGCGCTGTCCGACGTCGACCCTGCGTTGGCGACATCGCTACTCGACCTGTTCGACGTGACGCTGCGAGAGTCCCTCAACGACGACGAGCGCGGCCACTTGGACACCATCCGTACTTCGGCACACCTTGATGTCGCCCGCGTCGGAGCGAACGCGGCGATCAAGCTCACGTTCTTCGGCGGCCACCGCTGGTCGGCGTGGGATGGGACCGATGACGATGCCCGCTCGTTGGTGCGGGACTTCGCCGAGTCTGCGGCAGCGACCGTGTCCGGCGACTTCTGGATCCAGGGCGAAGGATGGCGGTCCCGGACCGAGAACGGCGAGCCGTAGCGACTGCCCCAGATCGCCGGCTTGGGGACGCACACTTCGCTCCAGTGGTCGGCTGCAGTAGGGCGCACACTTCCGGCGAAGTCGGGTGCCGGAGCGAGCCTTCGGACCGTCCCATGACCCCGAGCATCCGGCTGGGGCGGTGCGCGGCCGAAGTGTCGAGCGGGGCGTGGCTCACTCGCCTCGCGTCGCTCGGACACGTGTCCGATAGCCGTGGCCGCCGTGACCGGCAGGGCTCAGGTCGACGGTGGCCGTCCTCGGCGGGGACGGATCCTCACACCGGCGCGCCGAAACTCTCGGGCAAGAGTCCTGCCGTCGACGTCGAACTGAACCGCGATGGCCTTCAGCGACTCGCCCGTCCTGTAGCGCTTCGCGGCCTGCCGGACCGAGCGATCGGTCATCTTCCGGACGGACTTCCGGCGTTCGATGCCGCGGCGGTCGAGGTGGCTGATGATCGTCGTCCGGTTGACGGCGAGCTGGGCCGCGAGTGAGTCGATCGATGAGCTCGCGAGGTAGGCGGTCACGAGCTCGTCGACGTCGCGCTCAGACAGCCGCCGTTGCACAGGGTTGGAGAGCCGTCCCTCTTGCTTCGGAACCGTGCCCGAGGATCCCGCCGAAGCCCGATTTTGCGCCTCCTTGCGGTGCTGAAGCGGCCGCCGAGGGCCCCGCGACCCCTGTTCTGCAAGGGATTTCACGACTCGGCGAGGGTTGGAGAGCCGTCCCCAAAGGTCCACCATCGTCCTGTCGTCCCAACCCTCGGGTGCTCAGGTCGCGTGCAACGTGAACGGGACCGTGCGACCTCCTCGGGCACGTAGCGACGCCAGCGGGCTCGGCGATGGGTCGGCGGCATCGACACCCGGCGCTGGACAGGGTCCAGAAGGCCGTCTGCGGAGGTCCGCAGGGATCACCGTCCGGGGATCGGTGATCGGCTCCATCGGTTGTCAGTTCGATCATCACTATGCTGGACGGAAGCCACTGAGCCGGTTCCCCGACCCCGGCCCGATGGAGTCAACCGGTGTTGTCGACGACCGGGAGGATGCGAACATGCCCACAGATCATGCGCAGGCCACGAACGGGCCCGATGGGACGGACGTGGCACCCGGATCGACGCCGACGGGGCGTCGGTCCTCGTCACGACGGTTCGGGCTGATCGCCGTGATCGCCGCCGGCATCCTGT
>VGBZ01000127.1 GCA_016870275.1 Actinomycetota bacterium | reverse complement strand
ATGGCAGCGCCGTGCCTACCGCTGGCCCAGGCGATCGGGCGACTCGGCAACTGGTTCAACCAGGAGCTCTACGGACGCCCCACCGACCTGCCGTGGGCGCTCGAGATCGGACCGGAGAACCGGCCGATCGAACTGATCGACGTCCCGACCTACCACCCCACCTTCCTCTACGAGGCGCTGTGGAACCTGGCGCTCGTCGCCCTCATCATCGTCGGATCCAAACGGATCGTCCTCAAGCCGGGCCGATGGTTCGCCGTCTACGTGATCGGCTACGGCCTGGGTCGGCTGTGGGTCGAGTCGCTCAGGATCGACGCCGCCACGCAGATCCTCGGTCTCCGGGTCAACATCTGGACCTCGCTGCTGGCGATGGGCCTGGGTCTCCTGTGGTTGTTCTGGGGCGGCTCGCCCTTTGACCGTCAGGGCAACGAGCGGCTCCGAGCGGGCGAGCCGCTCAGTGACATCTTCGCCCTGCAGCCGAACCGGGAGGCCGAGCCGGATCAGGAGGCCGAGCCGGATCAGGAGGCCGAGCCGGATCAGGAGGCCGAGCCGGATCAGGAGGCCGAGCCGGATCAGGAGGCCGAGCCGGCTGACCAGATGCCGTCGGATTGAACCGGCCAGACCGTGGTGGCCCACTCGCCGAACTCCCGGTCTGCGAACACGACGCAGCCGACGTCGGCCAGCGGATCGAACCAGAGGTAGGTGCCGCTGCCGCCGAAGTGTCCGTAGGTCGCCGGGGAGCAGCGCTGGCCCATCCAGTGCGGCTCCTTCGTTCCCCGGATCTCGGGACCAAGCCCCCAGTCGCAGGGATCGTGTCGACCCCATCCCGGCACCACCCCGGCGACTCCGGGGAAGGCCACGTCCGAGAAGCGTCGGGCCGTGTCGGGATCGAGGAGGCTTGGTCGACGGAACTCGCCGATCAACCGCACGAGGTCATCGACGGAGGCCTCGAGTCCGGCGGCGACCGATCCGGTGAGTCGACTCCGTTCCATGTGCAGTGGCGTGAGCACGGCCTCGGTCACGTAGGTCGCTGCGCTCAATCCGGAGCGCTCCTCGAGGTGGGCCCCGAGCAGTTCGTATCCGGTGTTTGAGTAGATTCGGCGACGGCCCGGCTGGTCCACGAGAGCATCACCGTCGAAAGCGAGACCGCTCGTGTGCGCGAGCAGGTGCGCCACGGTCGACCCCGGGGGCCCTGCGGGATCCCCGAGATCCACCGTTCCCTCCTCGACGGCGACGAGCACTGCCGTGGCGGTCACGAGCTTGGTGATCGATGCCACGGGACGGGCATCGGCCGTCTCGCCATGCCGCTCCACCACCACGCCGTCACGCACCACGGCTGCGGAGCGGGTGCTCGGGTCCCACTTCGTCCGGTCCATCGGGTGGAGGGTACGCTCCATCAGGTCATGAATCGCCCCCCGCCATGAGTGCAGAGTTCTCCAGCCTCGGGATCGACGAGTCGATCTGTCACGTGCTCGCCGAACGAGGCATCACCACGGTGTTCGCCATCCAGGAGATGACGATCCCCGACATCCTCGCCGGGCGGGATGTGTGCGGGAAGGCCAAGACCGGTTCCGGGAAGACCTTGGCGTTCGGCCTGCCCATCGTGCAGCGACTCCGCCGTGCGGCGCCCGGACGCCCGACTGCGATGGCGCTCGTGCCCACTCGCGAGCTCGCTGTCCAGGTGCGAGACGAGTTGCTCCCAGCGGCGCACGCTCTCGGCGTCCGCATGGCTGCGATCTACGGCGGAGATCCGATCGACAAGCAGATCAAGCAACTCGCCTCCGGCGTCGACTTCGCCGTGTGCACCCCCGGTCGGGTGATCGACCTGATTGAACGTGGTGATCTCAGCGTCGCCGATGTGGAACACGTCGTGATCGACGAGGCGGACCGGATGGCCGACATGGGATTCCTCCCACAGGTCGAGTGGATCCTTCGAAACGTCGAGGGCGAGCACCAGACGCTGTTGTTC
>VGBZ01000126.1 GCA_016870275.1 Actinomycetota bacterium | reverse complement strand
TGACGCATGCGCCCGCTGCCGCGCCTCCCACCGCCCCGCCCGCCGTGTTCGCTCCCAATTCACGCCAGCTGAAGTCCCGGTCCGACGTGAGAACGTCGAACTCGGACCTCGCGTTCACGGCCGCCCTCACCGCAACGCCGGGCCTCGGCCAACGACCGCGACGCCGTTGGCGGCGGCCCATGACCGGACGGCGCTATCCGGCTCCTCCCCATCGGTGAAGGTTCCGAGACCGATCCGGTGGTTCATGGGTCGTCCTGCCTCGTACGCGTGAACGACCCGCCCGACCCCGCTCCGACGGTGGCCGGTCGTGTCACGGACTCCCTGCCACCCCACCGGCTGCGAGCGCCGACCGGATGATGTCGACCGCGCGGGGCAGGTCGTGGATCGGCTTCCGGGGCCGCTGGGACCCTGAGATGCTCACGAACCTCCGCTCCCGCCCGTCCCGCGTCGTCACGAACAGGACATGGTTCTCCACCCCGATCACACTGCTCACCAACCCCGTCCGCACCGCCACGATCTCTGCCAACGGGATCGTGTTCGTCCTCTCCCAACTCCGCACCACCAACGCGGAGTCCGTCAACGTCAACGAGAACGCGTACAACGAACGGACGACCAGCAGGAACGACACCAACGCCAGTCCCGCGAGGAACCGGCGGGTGCCGGTGTCGTCGGACGTCAAGCCCGACAACCCGAGCAGGAAGAACACGGTCCACGTGCCCACCACCAGCCACCGCTGGAACCCGGCGACGAAGATCCGCAAGGAGAACCGGACCGTGTCAGGAGCCCGTCATCAGGACGTAGAGCAACACCGCGACCATGAGCGTGGCGGCCGAGAGGGGCCGCGCCTTCTGGATGAGGCCCTTGCGCTTGGTTGAGTCCCAGACGAAGAACACCACACCGGCGGCGATCAACAACGCCGCGACACCGGTCGATGCTGACACCTACGTCCCTCCCTGACGCTGGCTCCGTTGCCCGCGAACCCGCCGGCTGCTCCACGGGTCAGAACTCCTCGAGCGCAGCGAACTCGACCAGGACTTGATGCGGCGATGCGGTGACACGGACGCCACCAACCCGGTTCGTGGCACGCGTGCAGCCGCCGACCGCTGTGCGCGATGTCCGGCGACTCTGAATCACTCACAGACGGGCGGGTCATCCCGGTCCTTCTCGGAGAACCACCGACGCCCGCTGGACTTCGGAACGCCCGTCGATGACGACGCGCTCACCGCTAGGGAACCGGACCATGAGCTGACGGCCACCCATCCTCGGCGCAACCTCAATGTCTGCGAGGTGGGCCTGTGCGAGCACGCGCTTGAGACGCCGATGATTCATAGCCGCCTCAGCCACGACCACCTGGTCACCCTCCACCCACAGCACCCGGCTCCCTCCAGCCGACCAGAAGGCAGGAAGGGCCCGCAGAATCGAGGGACGAGTGCCGAGAGTAACGAACGCGGAGGCCGAAACGCCGTGCTCTCTCAGATCGGAGGACAGTGACTCTGGAACGATCAACGGAACCTCCGGATCATGGAAGCCCGCCCAGCCAATCCCACAAACCTTCGCTGAGCGACGGGGTGACGTTGTACCAGAACCGCCCAACGTTGTCGCCGAGGGACTGGCCGTCGGGCCCTGCTTCCACTTGGCCACAGTCGATGAGATCTTGAATCTGACCAAGGCCGCGGTACGTACGCGCTCCACCTGACAACACCTTGTACCCGCCGAACACGATCGCCACCGGCCCGGCGACTAGCCCCACTATCGGGATCGTCGCAGTCGCTGCTGTTCCTCCGGAGAGGATGACGACTCCACCCACGAAACTGTAGGTCCCGTAGCCGACGTTGAACCCCGCCGCAGCCATGCCCCCCCAGTCCGTACTCCCAAGGTCCGTGTTCCAAACGTCACTGGCCCGGTCACCGACCCAGGATGCTGCCCCACCGATCGTGTCGCCGACGTCCTCCCAGGATGGCCACAGGCCGAGGGGGTCGGTGAAGGCGAGCGGGCTGTTGGCGGCGTAGGCGTAGGGGTCGCCGGTGAGCGATTCAGCGGGGTCGCGGGTGATGAACTCGGCGGTGGCCGGGTCGTACCAGCGGGCCCGCAGGTAGACGAAG
>VGBZ01000125.1 GCA_016870275.1 Actinomycetota bacterium | reverse complement strand
CTCCGGGGCATCGATGCCGTGCCGACCCAGTAGCCGCTGTCCTCGCTCCAACTCGTGGACCGCTTCACCGGTGCCGAGGGATGGGTGGTGAACACCACGGCATTCGTCCCGATCGTCGCCTGCCATGCGTGAGCCTGTTCCATGGCGTCACCGAAGCGGTGGTCGATGACCGAGGACAACATCGCCTCGGAACTCCGCCACGTGTAGGTGTGGGCCTCGCCGAGCACGCCGGCGGCGGCGAACGGAGCGAGCTCACGGGCTGCGAGCTGCGCCACCGTCGGGTCGACCCCGGAGAACTGCTCGACCGCCGAGAACTTCTGGAACAGCTCGGAGTCCCACAGGTTCCACCGGTTGCACGCTGCGAGCGTCGGCGGGATGAACTGCCACGTGGTGAGCGCACCGTGGCTCCACCAGAACGTCAGGTTCTCGGTGGTGTAGTCGTATCCGTAGGCGCCCTGCGGGTTGGGGCTCCAAGGTTCCCGTGGGTCGACGGGCACGCCGTGGCGTTCCCGGATGCGCACCGGTCCGTCGTGGCGGGCGACCCGCTCGATCACCTCCGGCAGCCGGTAGCGGTCGTTGCCGCACAGGTACAGGACGCCGTGGTCCGTCGTGTTGGAGTAGCTCTCGTCAGTCGTGTCGAAGAGGAATTTGGCCGTCGAGAAGGTGCTCTCGCTCCGACCGCTGGTCTTGGCGGCCTTGTACCCCCGGCCGTGGGTCACGCCGTAGACGCCTCGGAAGGTGTGGGCGGCCAGGTCGAACAGGCACACGTCGGCAGCGGCTGCACCGAGGGCGATCAGTTCTGGGTCCTCGGCCCACTGCACGAGCGTGAGCAGCGGCATGTAATCGAACTTCATGTACGTGTTGGAGTGCCACTCGCTGTAGCCGAACTTTGCCCGCTCGCGGATCCAGTCGACCACCACCGGCCGGGCGCGAGCGGCGTGCTCGGCACCGGTGAGTCCGGTGAAGCCGAACACCCGGTCCGGGATGGCCATGCCGCCCAGGTACTCGTCGACCGCAAAGAGGATCCGGTGGTTCTCCGACCAGAACCACTTGTTGTCGACGTCACCGGGTGGGAGCGGGTCGTCGTACCGGTAGCGGGCGCCGGCGATCTTGTCCTCGACGGCGTCGATCGCCACCTGCGGGAGGACGCCCCGGCCGAGTCGCACCACCCACTGGAGGTGCATGAGTTCGAAGTCGTCGGTGTCGCGATAGGGGTCGGTGCTGACGATGCCGGCGCCGACCAGCGATGGGTCCCACGAGAAACCGGGGTCTCGTTCGGAGCGGACCATGTGGGCGATCACGCTGGCGGTGTCGTCGGGTCGCAGCGTCTGGGTGGCGAGCTCGAGGTACTCGGTGGTCCGAGCCTGGAAAACCGCCTCGTCGATCAGGCCGGTGCTCCCCGGGACCGGCAACGCCGACGGTCCCAGCACCAGAGGGGTGGTCGGGCACCCGGGAGCCGGGCCGGTCGGCGCCGGCGCCGGTGTGCAACTGCTGGCCAGAGCGACGCCGACGGCACCGGCTGCACCGGCAGTGAGGAACTCTCTTCGACTGGCCTTCATCACTGAACCCCCCGGTTGCGCCTGAACCCAGTGTGCCGCTTGGGGCGGCGGCGTGCCACCGCAGTGCCGCTGTGGGCGGGGTCAGGCGGTGGTGACTCTGGTGCTGCCACCGGCGGCCTTGGCCCGGTACAGCGCATCGTCGGCGGCGTCGATCGGAAAGGGATGTCGTGATGTCCGCTGACAACCGACCGAAGCGGTCACGCTGGCACCATCGACGTCGACTGCGGCGATTGTGTCGACCAGGCGGTCGCCGATGGAGGCGAGGTCGACGTCGCTCGCTCCGGGGCAGAGCACCACGAACTCATCACCGCCCCATCGACACACCACATCGCCGGGCCGCACGGAGCTGCGCACGGCAATGCCGACGTTGGCGAGGAGTTCGTCGCCGACAGGGTGGCCGAAGCGATCGTTCACCGCCTTGAAGTCGTCGAGGTCGACGATGATCAGTCCGAAGGGTGGGAGCTCGGTCGTGCCCGGCTCGGTCGGATCCACGCCGAGCCAACGTTCCAGACCGGAACGGTTGAGCAGGCCTGTGAGCGGGTCGATGTCGGCCCGCTCGGTCTCGGCGAGCAGAGCGTCGCG
>VGBZ01000124.1 GCA_016870275.1 Actinomycetota bacterium | reverse complement strand
GCGGGAGGTCACGGCGTGAGCATCCCCGTGGCAATCGGCGTCATCCTCGGCTCGCTCCTGCTCTTCGTGATCGTGAGCATGCTGCTCGAACAGCAGGGACGAGTCGTGCAGCGAATCCAACTCGCTGAGCCAGCACGGTCGACCACAGCCATCTCCGCACCGGTCCCGCTCGTCGCTGCCAAACCGGTCGCTGCCGAACCGGTCGTTGCCGAACCCGTCGCTCCCGAACCCGTCGCTCCCGAACCCGTCGCTCCCGAACCCGTCGCTGCACACGTACAGGAAGCACCGACAGCGATGGCTCCGGCGGCCGGGCTCGGGTGGGGTGTCCTGCGGACCGGTCCGAGTTCGATCTCCCTGCGCAACTCCGATGTGGTGGACACCATGAGCGGGGTGCTCTTCGCTGCGTACGTCACCGGCGGTGGTGCGGCCGCCAAGAGGGTCTCCGGTTGGGTGTCGGTGCGGACCACTCCGCCGTCGCTCGACGCCGACGCCTTCCCGCCCGGGGCCGACATGCGAGGCAAACTCGGCCGGGTCAACACGATCCTCGACTGTGACGACCTCGGTGCCACGTGGGTCGTCCTCCAGCCCCGCGTCGACATCGCCCGTGGTCTCGCGCGCTCGCCCGTCACCGATCCAGTGCTCGCCGGACTGCTCGTCTGGTGGCGGGCATCACGCTCGCTCCCGACCGTGCTCGGCGTCGAGGAAGCCACCGATCTCGCCAGCTCGATCGCAGCGATCGAGGACCGGCTCGCCGGTCACCCGTGGGAACAGGCGGTCTCAGACCTTCGATCGGCACTCCTCGACGGTGTCGTCAACGACCGAGAGGTGCTGTTGGGCGTGGCCGATCGGGACGCTCGACAATCACCGGGAACCGAACCGACACCACGGGACGTCAACCGGAAGCCAGAGCCTGCGACCAGGCCCACAGCTCTTCACTCCTGATCACGTTCGCTCCCTGACGGCGCACGCCGTCTCGGACCCGTCGATCGCTGCTCACCACCACGACCGGCTGCTCGGCCGGCACCTTGGCCATGAGGTCGATGATCACGTCGTCGGCCTCGACCCCCGTCGGGCTGAACATCGTCCGGACTCCGACCGGTGCCGCCACCGCCAACCGCTCACCGACCTCTCCGCCATCGAAGACAACGACCACGTCGGCCCCGGTCCGGCTGCGAACGTCGGTCAGGAAACCAACGGTGCGGTCCCGCAGCTCGGCGGGACTGAGCGAACGCCACACCGCCATGGCGAGGTTGTACCCGTCGACGACGACGAGAGCGCCGGGGGAACGGAGGAGTTGGTCCACGCCCGCCGGAGTCCCCTCGACCGCACCGCGGACCAGACGTTGGGGCCGCCGACGTCGAGTCGAGCCCGTTGCCGCCGAGCCCGTTGCCGCCGAGCCCATTGCCGCCGAGCCCATTGCCGCCGAGCCCGTTGCCGCCGGAACAGTTGGAGCCGGCTCATCCGGTGCCCGGTGGTCGACCACGAGGTCGGCGACGAGGTCGGCAACGAGTTCACCGAGGCCGTCGTCGATCGCTCCCAGTTGGCTCAGGACCTGCCCGAGGACCGATTTCGCAGTCTCGACGGCCTCACGGCGACGCTCCAACACCGCTTGGGTCTCCGCATCATCACCTCGACGCACCGCCTCGAGTTCCTCTCGGAGCGCCGCCATTGACATCCGAGTCGTTGAGAGCTCGCTCACCGCTCGGTCACGGTCCTCCCGGGCAGCGTCGATCGCAGCGTCGTGCTGATCGATGCGGCGTTGCAGGCCGGCACGCTTGCGCCGCTCACCAGCGAGTTCAGCATTGACCCGATCGAGGTCCGCCCGGATCCTCGAGAGATCCTGTTGCGAGCGGGCCAACCGTTCGCTCAGGGCGTCGACACGACGACCGGCATCGATCTGGGCCAGTTCGTCGCTGCGCCGGGCGCCCTCGGACTCAGCGGCATCGACCAGTGCCTCGAACTCCGCCTCCCAACCGGGAGGCCGGCGCAGGAGGAGATCGCTCACCGGATCGTGCTCGCTGAGCGCAACTTCGACCCGGATCCGGAACTCCTCGTCATGGGCGAGGACCTCTCGAACCGTGTCGATCGTGCGTTCCGCCAGACGTCCCCTGAACCCGAGCAGCGGGATCAGCCGGGTGGGCGGCGGAGGTGGGTCGTCCTCGTGTTCTCCCCTCGCCACTCCCAGTGCCAGTTGGACGAGGGGCGTGAGGAGTCGATGGGTGGCGTCGACGGGTCAGCCCTCGGTGCTC
>VGBZ01000123.1 GCA_016870275.1 Actinomycetota bacterium | reverse complement strand
TGGCACGGACACTGGTTCGGCCTGCTCGAGTGCGTCGAGGATGTGCATGGCCAGGTCGCCGACCTTCACCTCGTCATCCTCCACGCCCTGAGACTTCACGCCGTCATCGATCATCACGTAGCAGAACGGACACGCCGTGGCGATGCGGGACGCTCCGGTGGCCAGCAACTCCTGAGACCGCTCGACGTTGACCTGCTTGCCGGTGTACTCCTCCATCCACATGCGGGCACCGCCGGCGCCGCAGCACATTCCCTTGGTTCCGTTCCGGCTCGCCTCGACGATCTCGACTCCGCCGAGGTGGCCGATCACGTTCCGCGGTGCCATGTAGATGTCGTTGTGTCGACCGAGGTAGCACGAGTCGTGGTAGACGACCCGCTCGTCGAGCTTGGCACCGGTCAGGTCCAGTCGACCCGAGCTGATCAGGTCCTCGAGGAACCGGCTGTGGTGCACCACCTCGTAGTGGCCGCCGAGTTGCGGGTACTCGTTGGCGAGGGTGTTGAAGCAGTGCGGGCACTGGGTGATGATCTTGCGGACGCCCATGCCGTCGAGCGTCTCGATGTTCTGCATGGCGAGCATCTGGAAGATGTACTCGTTGCCCGACCGGCGGGCCGGATCGCCGGTGCAGTTCTCGGCCGGACCGAGGATGGCGAAGCTCACGTCGGCCCGCTTCATCAGCTTGGCCATGGCCTGGGTGACCTTCTGGTTCTTGTCGTCGAAGGACCCGGCACACCCGACCCAGTAGAGGTACTCAGCGGTGAAGGGATCGCCGCCCTCGAGCACGGTGATTCCCTCGAGGTCCTTGGCCCACGCCGCCCGATCGGTCTGGCTCATGCCCCACGGATTACCGGAGTTCTCCATGGCCCGGTAGGCGTTACCCAGTTCGGTCGGGAAGTCCGACTCCATCAGCGTCAGGTACCGGCGCATGTCGAGGATCTTGTCGAGGATCTCGATGTTCACCGGGCAGTTCTCGTCGCAGGCCTTGCACGACGTACACGCCCAGACCTCCTCGGCGCTGATGCGTTCGAACACGGAGTTGGCGGTCACGGTGATCTCGCCGTCCACGCCGATGGGCGGGGACACCTTCGGGTCGCCGGTCGCTGCCATGACCTCTCCGGTCTTCAGCACGATCTCTCGGGGATCGAGGGGTTTGCCGGTGGCGTGCGCCGGACACACCGACGTGCACCGGCCGCACATGGTGCAGGCGTCGGTGTCGAGCAACTGTTTCCAGGTGAAGTCCTCGACCTGGACCGCCCCGAAGCTCTCGAGTTCGGTCTCCATCAGGTTGGGCATGGCTCGCATGGCGCCCTTGGGGCGGTCACGGTCGGAGAGGTACATGTTGAGTGGCGACGTGAAGATGTGTCGCAGCATGGTCACCGGGAGGATGACGAGGAACGCCACGAAGGTGAGTACGTGCAGCGTCCACATGGCGACGTGCCACCCGCTCAGTCCAGAGATCCCGTCGACCAGACCCGACAGCGGGTAGCCGATGAACGACCAGACCTCGAACGAGGGTCGGCCCTCCTCGGCGATCCGGAACATCTCTGCGAGGTACCCGGTCACCCCGATGGCGAACAACACGCCGAGGATCACTGCGTGCTCGGGCTTGGACTTGATGCGGATCCTGTAGGGCCGCTGCACGTATCGGCGCACGATCGCCCAGATGACGCCGCCCAGGAAGATCGCCCCTCCGAGATCGCCGACGAAGGCGAAGGCCTGGTACGACCGGCCGTTCAGGAACTTGGCGGCCTCTGGGAGTTGGTGGTTGATCTCAAGGATCGTCGTGACGGCCAGCAGGATCAGGAAGCCGAAGTAGATCATCGAGTGCATGATCCCGGCGGCCGGATCCCTCATCAGCGTCTGCATGTAGAGGCCGGCCCGGAGTCGCTCGAGTCGGCGCTTGGCGTTCTTCGGCGTGATGGACCTGTTGTCCGGAGCGCCGCGCTCCCAGTTCTTGATCCGCTGGGAGAACAGGACCGCCCCGACGATGAACATGATCGGGATGATCAGGTAGAAGAGAACCTTGAGGGCTGTCGGAACACCCCCGAAGACCTCCCGTTGGATGGCCGACTCGTCGTGGAACTGGAACACCGCCGAGGCGATGCCGGACACGATGGTGACGAGCGCGATGCCGACGCCGAGCAGGATGGCGATCTGTTGTGGTCGCAGACGCTTTGGTCCGGGGACCGTGGTTGCTTCGTCGACCTCTGGTGAATCGGTGACAGTCATGGCGCTGGGAAATCTACCTCCCGATGGCCGT
>VGBZ01000122.1 GCA_016870275.1 Actinomycetota bacterium | reverse complement strand
CTCGTCGATGCGTTCGGCCAGCCCGTCGTGCGCGGCTGCCTGGTCGATCTCGCCCGAGTGGATCGACGCGTTCACCCCGACGATGTCGGCGAGCGCACCGGCGGAGCGCAGCAGACGGGGTGCGCCCCCGCCGATCAGGATGGGCGGCCCGCCGGGGGAGTGGGGTGCGGGCGTGCCGTCGAGTGCGTCGATCCGGTAGTGCTCGCCGTCGAAGCTGAACTCGCCGTCGGACCACAGCCCCCGCAGCACGGCGAGGTGCTCGAGCATGCGGGACACGCGCACCCCGGGCCGGTCCATGGGGATCCCGGTCTGCGTGTAGTCGAGCGTCTTCCAGCCGGCGCCCAGACCCACCTCGAGTCGACCCTCCGAGGCGGCGTCGATGGTGGCGAGCTCCCTCGCCAGGATCGCCGGGTGTCGGAAGTCGCAGTCGAGCACCAGCAGTCCGACGCGCAGCTCGGTCGTGACCGCAGCGCACCAGGCCGCCGCAGCGAGTGGGCCGGGCCCCTCGTCGAGGTGGTCCGGGAAGAACGCTGTGGAGTAACCGAGCTGATCGGCCTCACGGAACGTGTCGGTCCAGGTGCGACCGTCGAACGGGTGGTGCAGCTCGACGGCGAATCGGAATCGTCGGGGATGGGGCACGGTGCTCCTGTGGCGGGTGGGATTCGGGGTCGACGGTAGCCTCGCCGCCGTGTCCGCCGACCCGCCGAGTCGATTGACGCGGCGACTCGGCACCACCGACGCCGTGGTGGTCGGACTCGGCGCCATGATCGGCGCCGGGGTGTTCTCGGCGATCGGTCCGGCTGCCGGCGAGGCCGGTTGGTGGCTGCCGCTCGCCCTCGTGGTCGCCGCCGGTGTGGCCACGGCCAATGCACTCTCGTCGGCGCAACTCGCAGCGGTGCACCCCGAGTCGGGTGGCACCTACGTCTACGGGCGTGAGCGACTCGGGGAGGGGTGGGGGTTCCTGGCGGGTTGGGCGTTCGTGGTCGGCAAGACGGCGAGCTGCGCGGCGATGGCCACGACGTTCGGCGCGTACCTCTGGCCCTCCGGCGCCCGGTTCCTGGGTGCGGCCGCCGTGGTCGTGCTCGGCGGGGTGAATCTGCTCGGGGTCCACCGGACGGTCGGTGCCACCAAGATCCTGCTCGTGGTGGTGCTCGGCGCACTGGCGGTTGCGGTGGCCGGCGGCGTGGCGGGCGGATTGTCGTGGTCGCCGTCGGGCAGTGCCGTCGAGACCAACGTGCGCGACGTGCTCGGCGCGGCGGGCCTGTTGTTCTTCGCGTTCGCCGGGTACGCCCGCGTCGCGACGCTGGGTGAGGAGGTACGTGACCCCGCCCGCACCATCCCCCGCGCCGTCCCCATTGCCCTCGCAGTGACCTTCGCCGTGTATGCAGTGGTGCTGGTCACGGCGCTCACTGCGGTCGGTCCGGTGACGCTCGCGTCGTCCGACGCGCCGCTCGTCGACGTGGTTCGCCACGGACTGCCGGCGCTCGAGCCGGTGGTGGCCGCCGGCGCTGCGGTGGCGTCGCTCGGGGTGCTGTTGTCGTTGCTGGTCGGGGTGAGCCGCACCGGGTTCGCCATGGCCGATCGCGGGGACCTCCCCCGGTGGTTCGCTGCGGTCTCGGATCGTGCGGTGCCGGCCCGAGCCGAGGTCGCAGTCGCTGCGACCGTGGCGGTGGTGGTGTTGGTCGTGGACCTGCGCGGCGCCATCGGGGCGAGCAGCTTCGCCGTGCTCGCTTACTACGCCATCGCCAATGCCTCGGCGTTGCGGTTGCGGCCGGATGAGCGCCGCTGGCCGCGCTGGATCCCGGCGGCCGGGCTCGTGGGGTGTGTCGTCGTGGCGGTGTCGTTGCCGTTGCGAAGCGTGCTCGCCGGGATCGCACTGCTCGCAGTCGGAGCACTGGTGCACTTCGCGCGCCGCCGCCTGACCCGCCGGCATCCCGACCCCTGGGCCTGATCCGACCCCCGGTACCATTCGCCCGTGATCGGCGGGCGGTCAGCGGTGCCAGAACTGGAGGGCCATCGTGCCGCGGCGCGTCATTGTGGCTGTTCGGGCCGCACCGTCGCCGTCTCCGTCGTGTCCGCCGTCACCCTGCTCGCCGGTGTGGTCGCTGGGTGTGCATCCGAGGGAACGACCGAGCTCGGCACTGCTGCTCCGGCAACGGTGGCGTCGACACCCGTCCCCACGTTCCTCGACGGGCCGACCGATGGTGTGGCCGACGGTGCTGGGGCCGGTGCGGCGGATCCGTCCTCGGTGTCCGGAGCTGGTTCGGATGCGGAGCCGGACCGA
>VGBZ01000121.1 GCA_016870275.1 Actinomycetota bacterium | reverse complement strand
CGAACGCGAACCCCGTCGTAGGCGGGGTTGATGCGGTTGAAGTCACCCTCGAGGTCGTCGATCGGCTCCCAACCCGCCCGGTCCGCGGCCAGGTCCACCCAGAAGCGTGCCGGTCGGGCCGTGTGGTCCTGGGCGGCGCGTTCGTCGAGCGGCACGCTGTCGTCCATCCCGAACGCCGGTGCGTCGTAGCGGCACCCGTGGAACTCGATCCGGTCACCGTCGGCGAACCCCGACCAGAAGTGCTGGACGTGCCCGGGCTCGACGTCGAACCACCGGACGTCGGTCGCGGCACCCCGCCGGGGCAGCACGCCGATCCGTGCGCCCCGCTCGGGCATCCACCTGACGAGCGGACCCGACCCCAGGTTCGCCAGGTCGAAGACGTAGGGCGACTCGAGGAACACGGCGTGCGTCTCGGTGACGACGAAGTCGTGGATCATCACCGGGGCCGGCAACTCGAGGTCGACCGAATGGGACAGCGTGCCGTCGGCGTCGACGACGTGGTAGCGGAGGTAGGGCTCGACGAGCGAGTAACCGAACGCGAGCAGCTCACCGGTCCGCGGGTCGAGGCGGGGGTGGGCCGTCATGGCACCGACGAGCCGACCGTCGAAGTCGTACTCCCCCACCGTCTCGAGCGAGCGGGTCACCTCGGTCGGCAGACCACCCTCCCACAGGGCGAGTCGACGACCGGCGTGCTCGATCACGTGGGTGTTGGCCGGGTTCTTCACCGGTCCCGCGTCGCCGGTGAGCGAACGGTCGGGGAACGAGGTCACGTCGCCGAGCCCGGGGTACACGGCCCGGCCAAGCGCCAGCTCCGCCCGGAGCCCCCGGGACCTGATCCACCGGTTGCAGTACGTCACGCCACCCTCGGCGAACGTGACGTCGTGGAGCATGCCGTCGCCGTCGAGCAGGTCGTAGCGACCGATCGGCTCGAAGAGCGGGTTGGGTCCGTTGCGGACGAACGAACCCCGCAGACCGGACGGGAGCTCCCCGCTGACGGCGCACCCGGTGACGTCGACCTCGTCGGCGACCGGGCGTCGCACCCCGGAGAGATCGGGCTGACCGGCTGCGTTGAGGACCTGCCCCACGAGCGGGGCGGGCACGGAGGCCGGGCTCACGAAGCGTCCTCGACGAACCGGTCGAGTTCTTCGGAGACCGCCAGGCCGGCGGGCACGCGGTCACCGCCCAGGGCCAGGTCCACGGCGCGGTGGAAGTGGAACACGAGACGTTCGTGCCAGCCGACGTGGAACGGCCGGGCGCCGGGGGACTCGACGGAGCGCTGGATCGCCCCCAGGTTGGCGGTGTCCTGCGCCATCACCGTCTGGAACAGGCTCACGCGCATCGCGTGTTCCTCGGGCATCTCGCCCTCACCCCAGTCCGGTGCGAACCACTCGAGCACGAGTTCGCTGCGATGCTCGTCGACCGGCCAGATGCACAGGAGCGGGAACGCCCCGGTGTCGAGCGGTGCGACCACGTTGGGGAACCACCCGAAGGACGTGCTGGTCTGGCGCCACAGCTCGCCGACGCTCGGGTTGTCCGCGACGGGCGACGGGTCCATCACGCCCAGCAGCTCCGGTCGGATCGCCACGCTCAGCCGACTGTGGCCGTTCGGCAGCATGGCGACGGTGACGGTCGAGTCGTCGTAGAGCAGCGCCGCGTTGTCCGGGTGCACGGTGCGGATGTGGTACACCTCGAGGAAGGCGTCGACGACCACCTTCCAGTTGGCCTCGACCGGGTGGACCTGTCGGTCGATCCACCGCAGCCGGGTCCCGTCGATCTCCCGCATCTGCTCGGCGAGCGGACCGAGGTAGTCGGCGAGCGGTTCGGCCTCGGGGTCCTCGTTGGTGAAGATGAACCCTTCCCACTCCTCGCACCTGACGGGCACCAGCCCCAGCGAGTCCTGGTCCAGGTCGACGAAGCTGCGCGAGTCGGGCACGGCGACGAGCCCGCCGCTCAGGTCGTAGGACCAGGAGTGGTACTGGCAGGTGAGCCGCCGGGCGGTCCCGCACTCGTCGCGGACCACCGGAGCGGCGCGGTGCCGGCAGCTGTTGTAGAAGGCCCGGACGACGCCGTCTGCGCCGCGCACCACCACCAGCGGCGACCCGGACCGCTGCGTGGTCAGGTAGCTGCCGGGCTCGGGCAGCTGCGACGTGTGACCGGCGACGAGCCACGACCGACGCCAGACCCGCTCCCGCTCGAGCGCCGCGAACCCGGGATCGCAGTAGCGACCGGACGGGATCGGCGGCACCTCGACGGCGCCCTCGGGCGGCCCGGTCCGGCCTCGGTTGGCCTCGAGTTCGGCCCGGATCCGGTCCTCCAGCATGGCGTCCACTCGGTGTCCCCCAGACTCGGTCGACCTCAGGAGGCGACCTCGGACAC
>VGBZ01000120.1 GCA_016870275.1 Actinomycetota bacterium | reverse complement strand
CCAACGGCGTCGCGGTCGTTGGCCGAGGCCCGGCGTTGCGGTGAGGGCGGCCGTGAACGCGAGGTCCGAGTTCCTCGTTCTCACGTCGGACCGGGACTTCAGCTGGCGTGAATTGGGAGCGAACACGGCGGGCGGGGCGGTGGGAGGCGCGGCAGCGGGCGCATGCGTCACTGTGACGGCGAACCCTGCCTTGTGTGGAGCTGCGGGCGCAGCGGCCAGCAATCTCGTTCGAACGGCGCTCTCCGACGAGGAGGGTTTCTCGCCTGAACGGCTTGGGTTTGAGACTTTCGGCGGCGCGGTGTTCTCGTTCGGGGCGGGACAAGCGGCGGGGAGGATCCCTGGGCTGAGGATCAACCCTAACTGGTTCACTCCGTCGAGGATCAGCAACGTATGGAATCCAGGGCCGTGGGCGACTCGCTTCTACGGCCAGACAGCGGTCGACGCAGGTGCGTCGGTGGTGGGCGGATATGCGTTGGCTCCGCTCCTGGACTTCGTAACCGGCTGCTAGAACGCTTCCGTGCGACTTGTTCCGCCGGGCCGCCGACCCGGCATTTTCCTGTTCGAGTTCGTCGGGACGCTGGCGCTGCTCCTGATGTGCCTGGTCTTCCTCGCCGAGTTCCGGGACAGCTCCTCGGCGGTCACGCTCGCGCTGGCCGTGTTTTGCACCCCGATCAGCGCGTCGTATCTCGTCAACGTGGTCTCGGTCCCGGAAGTCAGTGACGCTGCGTTCCTCGTCCGCTATGGACCGTGGACCCGTCACATCCAACCCGAACGTGTCAGACGCGTGAGGATCGGCGAATTCCTTCCCGTTGTTTACGTGTTCGAATCAGGACGACCCATGAACTACCGGATCGGTCTCAGAACCTTCACCGACGGGGATGGGCTGGAGCGCGCCATACGGTCATGGGCTGCCGCCAACGGTGTGACGGTCCATGGCTGACCAGCTCCGGAACCCGTCGCGGGTTACCTGCGGGCCCGCTGGTACGACCCGGCCACCGCCGAGTTCATCACCCACGATCCCGCCGGAGCGCTCACCGGCGACCCCTGCACCTACGCCGCCAACAGCCTGCTCGCCTTCACCGATCCCCTCGGCCTGGGGCCATCCTGGCGGTGGAGTCAGCACCGTCGTGTGCGCCGGAGCGACGGTGGCGGCCTTCGGCGTTCGGTCCCAGCAGACGCTCGAGGAGCAGGGCTGGGAGGACGCACGGGGCGACATCGCCCTGGACGCGACCGTCACGTTCCTCACCTTCGGAATGGTCAGTGCCCCGGCGAGCCTCGCCGATGACGCCCTTGCCCGAGGTTGGTCGGTCGGCTCCCATCAGTACCTGCCTCGTCTCGGCCCTTGGACGTGGCCGCGCGTGGTCACCCGGGCCGGCACCGCCACGCCGGACATCGCAGGCTTGCTGACCCAGTGCGACGTGCGGGGTGGCAGGGAGTCCGTGACACGACCGGCCACCGTCGGAGCGGGGTCGGGCGGGTCGTTCACGTGTTCGAGGCAGGACGACCCATGAACCACCGGATCGGTCTCGGAACCTTCACCGATGGGGAGGAGCAGGAAAGCGCCTTCCGGTCATGGGCCGCCGCCAACGGCGTCGCAGTCGTGGGCGGCGGCCCGGTGTTGCGGGGAGGGCGGCCGTGAACGCGAAGTCCGAGTTCCTCGAACCGTCCTACGTCAGCACCGGTCCTTACGGTTTTCAGGTCGACACACCGCGAGGCCGGTACACCTGGGAGACCCAGGACTGGGGAGGCATACCCGGGCGTAAGGGCATGGTCGGCGGCGCGATCGTGACCCCGTCAGGGGAGCGGATCGAGTGGGTCGAACCGTTTTGGAACTGGCGCGACCTGCGCAAGGGGGCGGCGTTCCACTGGCCCCTCGGTCCGGCTCGTGTGGCGTCCGTGCGCGAGCCGGGCCGTGGCCGCAAGATCAACATCACCGGCGAGGGGCTTACGTGGCGCGCTCGCCGAGTCGGCGTCCTCCGGGCCGACCTCCTGGACGGGACCGAACGGGTCCTCGCCCGAAGCAGGGGTGCGCACGGGAGGTCCACCATCCGGGGGGACCTCGACGAGCGCACGATCGGTCTCGTCCTGTTCCTCTTCAACTCCGGTGTCCTGAAGATGACGAGCCGCTTCGAGTTGTCGCTCGGGTGAACGCGTGGCGGGCAGTCGTGCCCGTGGACGGTGTCGTCGCCGTTGGCAAGACTGTCCGCTGTGGGTTCTGTCCCGGTCATCCCACGGTCGCTGTCGTCGGACCTGCGCGAACGGGGTGGAGGGTTCGTCCACATGTGGCACTGGGGGTCGTAGGTGTCGGCATCGACCGGTGTCGCGGCACTGTTGATCGCTGCCGGTGTGGTGTTCTTCGTGTGGGACTCGACCAAGCGCGAGGGCGTCGTTCAGAAGGCGCGACCCCTCTCGGCCGCCGCGCTCATGGTGGCGGTGTTTCTTTACGTCCTGATCACGGGTTCCTG
>VGBZ01000119.1 GCA_016870275.1 Actinomycetota bacterium | reverse complement strand
GGAGGCACGGGCGGTGACCCTGACCGAGGAAGGACGGCACCGGCTCCACACCTCGCTCACCCAGGCGATCGGTGCGGACGCGGCGAACACGCTCATGGAGATGCTCCCACCGGTCGGCTGGGCCGACGTCGCAACGAATCGTGATCTGGACCAACTGCGAGCGGAGATCCGCGCCGAGTTCACCGAGGTTCGTTCCGAGATGTCCGAACTCCGTGCGGACCTCCGGGTGGGGCAGGCCGAGTTGCGTTCCGAGCTGCACTCGACCCTGCGGACGAATAACCTGACCATGATCACGGCGAACGCAGTGCTGGTGTCGGTGGCGGTGGCACTCACCCGTCTGCTCGGCTAGGCGATCGGTCCCTACCGAATCCGCCTCGGTGGGAGTCCGCTCGCCGGCTCGAGGGGATCGCAACGATCGAGCGACGACCGCCGGTCGGCCCGCACGCTCGGTCCCGTGGCCGACATGAGGCGGGGAGTCGGGCGGACCGGGCGAGCACCCCGAGGGCATCGGCGACGCATGGCCGTCGTGGTCGGGCTGCTCGCGGGCGTCGTCGCAGCGGCGTGTGAGCCACCGGCGATCCCCGATCCGGGTCGCACGACCGGCGCTCTCGGCGCGCCCCGACGGCGTGGTGTTGTTCCACGACGGCGGCGGCGACCGCTCCCAGACCGTCGCTGCGCTCCCGGCGATCATCGAGGGGTTCCGGGCCCGCGGGGTGGGCCTCACCCGCGTCTGCGGTTCCCGCGGCCCGGCGTCGGCCCCCGGTGAGCTGCCGACGGACAGGTGTCGGGAGTCGAGTCGGCGGCCTCAGGAGGTCGAGCGGATCCGCCGCATCGCCTGTGCGGCGTCGACACCGTTGACCCGGTGCCAGTCCCGGACGTCCTGGCACATCGCGTCGGCCGCTGCGTCCGTGACGCCGTTGCGACGGGCCCACCACGACGCCGCGTCCTCGGCGTAGATCAGGGCGGCGATCGGTCGGGCCGACCGGATCGCATCGAGCGCGTCGAGGTGGTCCCACCCCAGACGCAGCAGCACGGCGTACGCCATGGAGGGCCCGCGGTTGATACCCATGTGGCAGTGGACCAGCACCTGACCGTCGGTGCGGTCGAGCAGTTCGAGGGCGCCGGCGGTGCCGTCGTCGAACCAGGTGTCGGGCCGGCGGGAACCGTCGTCGTCGATGCCGACGTGGCAGTAGCCGATCTCTGGCGCCAACCGGCGCACGAGTTCCTCGTCCGACCACTCCTCGCGACAGTCGACCACGCCGGTGATGCCGGTGTCCTGCCACGTGCGCAACGCTGTGACGGCGAGTTCCTCCTCGATGTGGAGGTCGCCGGAGACGACGATCCGGTCGCCGACGACGCAGAGGCGGCGGTGCCAGGTCGCCGGATCTGTCTCCGGGATCGCAGCGGCGCCGGTCATCTGGCCGGTCAATTCGAGGGTGATGTGTTCGTCCATGGGGTGTGTTCTCCTCGGGTGACGACGCCGCTGGTGGCATCGCGTTCGTTCTCGGGTGCTGTGTTGGGGTGCTGTGTTGGGGTGCTGTGTTGTCGTGATGGGATCGAGTCACGCGCCGCAGAGATGTGACACGGCGGCGTCGACGGTGAGGCGGTGCAGCGCCGCCACGTCACGCAGGTCGAACCCGGAGCTCCGGTAGCCGCCGGCCAAGGTGAACGCGATCGGTGCTGCGATCGAGCGGGCCCAGTCGAAGACCATCTGCTCGCGTCGGCGGATCACCTCGGTGGTGATGCCTGCGACTCCGCCGGCGCGCTCGTGGGCGTCCATGCCGGCGTTGTAGAGCACCAGGTCGACCGGTCCGCCCTGCCAGCCGCTCAGTTCGGCCTCGATCGTCGACAGGTACTCGCTGGCACCCGTCACGACCAGGTGGGCATCGGGTCGGTCGCGGTAGGTGTCGTAGTGGTACACCGACACGTCGAGCTGCACGACACCGTCGAGACCGGCGATCAGTTCGGCGGTCCCGCCCCCGGCGTGCGCGTCCAGGTCCAGAATCAGGACCCGGTGCGCACCGGCGGCGAGCGCCGCCCGGGCGGCGACGACCAGCCCGTTGAACGTGGCGTAGCCGCGACCCTGGTCACGGCGAGCGTGGTGCAGCCCGCTCGAGAGCGAGCCGGAGACGCCGTCCTCGAGCGCGATGAGTGCGGCGTCGCGCATTCCGCCCGTGGAGGACGACACGGCGGTGAACAGCCGGTCGTCCCAGGCGAGCCCGTTGGACGTGGCCAGCTCCTCGGGGGTGCCGGTGCGCACGGCGTCGACGTAGTCCGGGTCGTGCACGGCGGTGAGCTCGCTCAAGGTTGCTGGTGCCGGCTCGACCAGCCTGACCCGGGGGTCGCCCTCGAGGAGCTCGGCGACGTGGGAGGCCTTGGACAGCGTGTCGAAGCCCTCGCCGGTGTCGACGTAGTCATCGGAGTACTCGATCAGCAGCCTCGGGCCGTCGGGTTGGCCCGCACCGGAACGGGTCGAGTCGGCTCGGCCTGTTCGGGCGGGGTTCTCGTTGTCGTGGTGGTCGTTGTCGTG
>VGBZ01000118.1 GCA_016870275.1 Actinomycetota bacterium | reverse complement strand
GCCGTTGAGCACCCACTCGTCCTTGGCCTCGTCGTACACCGCACGGGTGCGCAGGGAGCTGACGTCGGAACCGGCGTCGGGCTCAGAGACGCAGAACGCACCGAGCTGGATCTTCTCCGGCGTGCCGTAGCACTGCGGCACCCACTCGAAGACCTGCTCCGGCGTGCCGTTGCCGGCGATGCCTGCCGCTGCGAGGCCCGAGCCGAAGATGCTGAGGCCGATGCCGGCGTCACCCCAGAACATCTCCTCGATCGCAACGGTCATGGTCAGGCCGCTCTGGTCGGCGAGCATGGCCTGGGCCATGAAGTCCATCCCGTAGAGGCCGATGTTGGCGGCCTCCTGGACGATCGGCCAGGGGAACTCCTCCTTCTCGTCCCACTCCTCGGCCGCCGGACGGATCACGCTCTCGGCGAAGTCGTGAACCCACTTCTGGATCTGGATTTGGTCCTCGGACAACTCAAGTGAGAACTCGCCACTCATGTCGACACCTCCATCCGGCCGGACATCCGGCTGCTCATTCCTGCGGGTCAACCGGAGCCGATCCCGTGGTTACCATCGGTAGGTTACCCGTGAGTAACTGAAAGTTCCACCAGAAACTCGAAAAACTCCACCAGCCGTGCCGTGGTGGCGTCAGTGGCGCCGCAGCACCGTTCCAGCGGGAGTGTCCTCGACCACCCAACCCTGGGCGACCAACTGGTCCCGGATCATGTCGGCAGTAGCGAAGTCCCGGGCCGTTCGGGCCTCATCGCGGGCCCGAGCGAGCGCCAGGGCGTCGTCGTCGACGAACTCGGCGTTCTGGTCGCGCAGGTCGAGGCCCACGGCCTCGAGCGCAGAACGCACCGCTGCGGCGAGCGGCGCCGCAGCATCCGGATCGCCCGAGTCGAGGAGTCGGTTGACCTCGGTGACCAGCCCGAACACACCGGCCAGCGCACCAGGGGTGTCGAGGTCGTCATCCATGGACTCGCCGAACCGCCGGAGCGCCTCGGCGTCAGGCTCGGCGTCAGGAAGCGACTCTGAGCGCCGAGCAAATGCATCGAGTCGCGACAGCGCCGCCTCCGATTGCGCAATCGTCTCGGCGGTGACCTCGACCGGCGAGCGGTAGTGCGCCTGTAGGACCAGTAGTCGGTAGGCGCGCGGGTCGTGCTGCTCGACGAGCTCGGTGAGCGTCGTGAAGTTGCCGAGCGACTTCGACATCTTCTCCCCCGCCACCTCAACGAACCCGTTGTGCATCCAGTGTCGGGCGAAGTCCTGGCCCGATGCCACAGCCTGAGCCCGCTCGTTCTCGTGGTGCGGGAACGCCAGGTCCAGACCACCACCGTGCAGGTCGAACCCCTCGCCGAGGAGGTCGAGGCTCATCACGACGCACTCCGTGTGCCACCCGGGCCGGCCGTCGCCCCAGGGCGCCGGCCACGAGGGCTCACCCGGCTTGACGAACTTCCACAGCGCAAAGTCCGCCGGATGCCGCTTGGCGGAACTGCCGACCACCGCACGATCACCGCCGCCGGCGATGAGGTCCTCGAGCGACTGGTGTGCGAGCAGTCCGTAGCCGTCGACGTCTGCGACCGAGAGGTACACGCCGTCGTCGGTCAGGTAGGCCCGGTCGTCGGCAATGAGGTTGGCGATGAGCGACACCATCCGGTCGACGTACGCAGTGGCGTGCGGGTCGTGGTCGGGGCGGAGCACACCAATGGCGTCCATGGCGTCCCACCACACCGCCTCGAACTCCTCGACCACCTCGGTCCACGGTCGCCCCTCGGCCGCAGCGCGCTCGATGATCTTGTCGTCGATGTCGGTGATGTTCGAGACGTACACCACACGCTCGCCGCACCACGTCAGGTAGCGCCGCAGGATGTCGAACACCAGTGAGAACCGACCGTGGCCCAGGTGCGGCGGTCCGTAGACCGTCGGCCCGCAGACGTACATCGACACCTCTCCCGGTGTCCGTTGGGCGAGCGGAAGCACCGCCCCGCGGGCGGTGTCGTGGAGCCGGATCACGGATCGGACCCTAGCGACCACGGCCGAGTCGACCTCCGGCCCGACCAGATGACGCCGTCACCGGCAGGTCACCGTGTACCGTCGCCCTTGGTTCCGCTGACGCACAGTTGCACGTTCACCCGTCGACGGACCAGACCTGACCATCGACCCCACCCGGGAGATTCGACCGTGCGAATCCGACCAGTTGGCGCAGCCACCCTCCTCGCCGTGCTCGCCCTCTCGGCGGCGGCCTGTTCGTCCGATGAGTCCTCCGGGACCACCACGACGACCACCGCCGAGGCCACCACGACGACCGCAGCACCCATCGGAGGCAGCGTGCTCCCACCCGTCATCCTCACCCCCGAGGAGACCTCGGCCACCGTCAAGGTCGGCACCGTGGTCACCTTCAACCTCGGCGAGCCGGGAGAGGGCCGGTTCGTCGCCACCAGCTCCGATGAAGCAGTGTTCAAGGTCGAGAACGAGGGCAAGAACGAGGGCACCTTCACCACCAACGCCGGTGGCGTTGCCGTCGCCCCCGGGACCAGCGAGGTCACCGTGCAGTTCTTCGGATCG
>VGBZ01000117.1 GCA_016870275.1 Actinomycetota bacterium | reverse complement strand
CACCCATCGGAGGCAGCGTGCTCCCACCCGTCATCCTCACCCCCGAGGAGACCTCGGCCACCGTCAAGGTCGGCACCGTGGTCACCTTCAACCTCGGCGAGCCGGGAGAGGGCCGGTTCGTCGCCACCAGCTCCGATGAAGCAGTGTTCAAGGTCGAGAACGAGGGCAAGAACGAGGGCACCTACACCACCAACGCCGGTGGCGTTGCCGTCGCCCCCGGGACCAGCGAGGTCACCGTGCAGTTCTTCGGATCGACCAACGGCGTCGGCTCACCGACCAACTTCACGATCACGGTCGAGTAGTCCGACCCGAGCGGCCCGGTGGGAGCGCTCAGAGGAGGTCGACGGGCGGACCGCCCTCGGCGAGACGTCGGTACCGGTCGAGCGCACCGAGCGCCACCTCGGGCTGCGGCAGCACCCAGAAGCTGCCGTCACGAACGGCCGAGAGGACGGCATCGGCCACGGTCTGCGCCGGTGCACCGGCGTCGACGCCGGCCCGGATCGTCGCGTCGACCTCGGCCGCGACCCCTGCGAGCTCGTGGTCCTCGGGATCGACGTCGAGTGCCTGCAGTGAGTTGTCGGACAGGTTCGACAGCACCAGCCCCGGACAGACCACCGAGGCCCGCACCGGGGCGTCCAGCCGCACCAGCTCGTGGTGCAACGACTCCATCATCCCGACCACGGCGTGCTTCGCCGACACGTACGCACCCATCCCCGGTGTCGCCACCAACCCGGCACCGGAGGACACGGCGACCACGTGACCGGAACCCCGCTCCAACATCGCCGGCACCATGGCACGCACACCGTGGACCGGCCCCCAGTAGTCGACCTCAACCTGCCGCCGCCACACATCGATCGGCTGCTCCCAGACCAGCCCCGCCACGAAGATGCCGGCGTTGAACACCGCGACGGCCGGGCCGCCCCAATCCGCACAGGCATCCACGAGCGTCGTGGCCACCTCCGGGTCGGCGGCGTCACCGACCACGATGCGGACCTCGGGTGCACCGGCGGCCATGGCCTGTGCCCCGGTCACCGCCACCCCGCCCTCGTCGTAGTCGCTGAGCACGAGTCGCAGTCCGAGCGAGCCGAACGTGACGGCGAGCGCGGTTCCGATCGTGCCGCCCGCACCGGTCACCACGACCGGACCGTCAGCGACCCGTCCGAGCACGCCGCCGTCCTGTCCGTCCTGTCGGTCCGGCTCCTGATCCGTCATCGACCCCTCGTCTCCGTTCCCTCGAGCGCCCCGGTCGACCGTGGCCGCCGTGCGTCGCAGCGTTCGGGACCGTAGCGGGCGCCCCGGTAGGTTGTCGCCGGAATGAGCGCGCACCCACCCCGTCCACGACCCACCCGGGACGTCCCCGACAAGCCGACCGTCGACGGCCTGGAGGAGAAGTGGGCACCCGTGTGGTCCGAGCAGGACACCTACGCGTTCGACCGGACCGCCACCCGGGACCGCGTGTTCTCGATCGACACGCCCCCGCCGACCGCGTCCGGGTCGCTGCACGTCGGACACGTGTTCTCCTACACCCACACCGACACCATCGCCCGCTACCAGCGGATGCGCGGCATGGAGGTCTTCTACCCCATGGGCTGGGACGACAACGGCCTGCCCACCGAACGTCGGGTGGAGAACTACTACGGCGTCCGCTGCGACCCGACGGTCCCCTACGACCCGGCGTTCACCCCGCCGACCGAGCCGCCGGGCGACCGTCGCGACTTCGTGCCGGTCAGTCGGCCGAACTTCATCGAGCTGTGCGAGCAACTGCTGGTCATCGATGAGCAGGCCTTCGAACACGTCTGGACCCGACTCGGCCTGTCGGTCGACTGGTCCTCCACCTACGCCACCATCGACGAGGCGTCCCGACGGGTGAGCCAGCGCGCGTTCCTGCGCAACCTGGCGCGCGGTCAGGCGTACTCCCAGGAGGCGCCGAGCCTCTGGGACGTGACGTTCCAGACCGCTGTGGCCCAGGCCGAACTCGAGGACCGCGAACGACCGGGCGCCTACCACCAGCTGGCGTTCCACCGGACCGACGGCGGCGGGGACGTGCTGATCGACACCACACGACCCGAGCTGGTCGTGAGCTGCGTGGCACTCGTCGCCCACCCCGACGATGAGCGCTACCAGCCGCTGTTCGGCTCGACGGTCACCACGCCGGTGTTCGGCGTGGAGGTGCCGGTGCACCCCCACCCCCTCGCCGAGCCCGACAAGGGCACCGGCATCGCCATGATCTGCACCTTCGGCGACACCACCGACGTGGTGTGGTGGCGCGAACTCGACCTGCCCACACGTGCTGTGGTCGAGCGCGACGGTCGCTTCAGCGCGGAGGCTCCCGACTGGCTGACCACCGATGCCGCCCGCGAGCACTACGGCCGGATCGCGCGCAAGGCCCCCGGCGGTGCCCGGGAACAGATGGTGGCGATGCTCAACGACAGCGGTGAACTGATCGGCGACGTCCGCCCCATCACCCACGCCGTGAAGTTCTTCGAGAAGGGCGACAAGCCGCTCGAGATCGTGACGTCTCGCCAGTGGTACATCCGCAACGGCGGCC
>VGBZ01000116.1 GCA_016870275.1 Actinomycetota bacterium | reverse complement strand
CTCCCACTACCGCCCGGAAGTGAGATCCCCGGAAACAAGGGGATCGCGGGACCGGGGGCCACCAGCCGGACCCGCCGAAACGGCCGGATCTCGACTGGGGGTCAAGAGGTCGGGAGTTCAAATCTCCCCAGCCCGACTCGGTCAGGTGGGAATTGAGATTCAACGGTGGTGTCTCTCGCTGGCGCGGGTAGATTCCGGTCGTGTCCGGAAGTGTGCTCCGGGTGAGCCCGGGTCCTCGCAGCCGCAGCGCACATGCTGCTGTTTCGCTGCGTCTGGCAGTCGTCCTGCTGGGCATCGCTGTGATCGTGTGGCAGATGATGGTGGCCACGGGCACGGTGACCCAATCGGTCTTCACCGACTTTGATGTTCCCAACCTGATCCTGATCAGTGTGGTCTTCGCCGCCAGCGTGCTTGCGGCGCGGGCCGCCCCTCCTGATACCAGGCGTGCGTGGACGATCCTCGCCGTGGTGACTCTGAGCGGGTTCATCGGCGACGGTGTGCACTCGATGCTCCTCGCCCTCGGGTTCGATCCAACTGTCTCGGTCGCCGACATCGTCTACATCGCCGGCTATCCGTTGCTCCTGATCGCCCTGTGGTGGGTGGCGAGATGCCGAGGCGGTCCGGCTGGCGTTCAGGCGATGTTCGACGGGCTTCTCCTGGCTGCGGGTCTGTCCATGCTGGTCTGGGAACTCCTCAGATCAACACTCGAACCCACCGCCTCAGCCCTGAACTGGGACACCGGCGTCCTCTTGGCCTATCCGCTCCTCGACCTGGTGCTTCTCGGCGCTGCAGTCGGTGTCGTTCTCTCCTCACGTCAACTCAGTGCCGTGGTCGTCTGGATCAGTTGCTACCTACTCGCCACGATCGTGGGCGACGTGATCTTCCTGAGAGAAGCGCTGCTGACCGACGACGGCGCGCCATGGTCGAGCCTCGTCTACACCGTGGCGTTCATCTGCCTCGGGCTGGCTGCCACCTCCAGATCGGCGATCACACTGGCGGAACCGTCCGCCGACCCCAGCGAGATCGGCCGAGCCCGCTTCATCCTGCTCGGAGCGTCCCTGGCGGCTCCAGCCATCACTGCGGCCATCATCCTGTGGGTGGGGAACGCAATCGCCGTCCCCGTGCTCCTGATCTCGACCGCTGTGATTGCGTTCCTGGTCTCCTGGAGGGTGGCCGATGCGGTGCGCAGTGAGCGAGCGGCCCGCCGCACGATCGAACAGGCGCATCATGTTCTGTGGGAACAGTCACGACAGGACGCTCTCACCGGTCTCGGAAATCGATCCGCCCTTCTCGAGGATGTCGAGGGCTACGACGCTCCCATTGGTTTCCTCTTCGTCGACCTCGATCGCTTCAAGCAGGTCAACGACACCTCAGGTCACGCAGCCGGCGACGAAGTCCTCTGCGAGGTGACGAGCCGGATGCGGGATACAACCAATTCGAACGAGTCGGTCTATCGACTCAGCGGGGACGAGTTCGTGGTGATCCACCGCTTTCCACTCGCCGGGATCGAACCGGGGTCGAACGTTCGAGGCGAGCCAACGGTCGGCGCCCCTCCGATCGTCGACCACGCTCAGGCCGTTCTGAAACGAGCGGCCCACTTTGTGGAGGTCCTCTCTCGTCCCTACTTCCCAAAGGGCATGGAGTGGCACCTGACTGCGAGCATCGGTTGTGCTGTCTCGGAGTGCAACGACAGCGCTCCTGATTCTCCCGACGATCTGCTGCAGCGGGCCGACATTGCGATGTACCACGCCAAGCGTGACTTGCCGGGGTCCATCAGGGTGTTCGACGATGCCATGCAGCGGGAACTCGATGATGAGCATGACATGGAGATCAACCTGCGGCGAGCACTCGATGAGTCTGCCTACGCTCCAGCGGTCCAACCGATCGTCAATCTCTGCGACGGCTCGATTGCCGGATTCGAGGCTCTCGCCCGCTGGCAGCGTCCCGGCGGCGAACTGGTTCCCGCCGGCGCCTTCATCGATACGGCCGAACGAGCGGGTCTGCTTCCGCGGATTCAGGCTCAGGTGATGGACAAAGCACTCGAGTTCCTTCGCGATTGGCAACAGAGCAATCCTGATCGTCGTGCCGCTTACCTCACGTTGAATGCCTCTGCGACGGAGATCGTCGAAACCAACTTCATTGAACGACTGCTCGAGCGGCTCAGCCGGGTCGGTGTCGGACCGGATTCCATCGTGGTGGAGTTGACTGAAGGTGCCCTCGTGGCCGCCCCGGATGTCGTCTCGGCCCGCTTGAAGCATCTCCGTCGACTGGGATTCCGAGTCGCTCTCGACGACTTCGGAACCGGATACTCGTCACTGTCTCACCTGCTCGACTTCTCGGTGGACGTGGTGAAGATCGATCGGACGTTCGTCGCCGAACTCAACCCGGCACTCGGTCCCAACAGCCTGGTCTCTGCGACGTACCAACTTGCCGAGACGCTCGGTCTGGACGTGATCGCAGAGGGAGTCGAGACCGCAGAGCAACTCGAGCTCCTCGTCGCGATCGGGATCATGCGAGCGCAGGGATTCGGGCTGGCCCGACCCCTGCTCGTCGCCGACGCCATGGAACTCCCGATCCGCCTTGATCTCCCTCGCCGAGTTCAGGCGCCCTCGCCCTGATCCGGAGCGGTCGGCACCACAGGACCGGCCCG
>VGBZ01000115.1 GCA_016870275.1 Actinomycetota bacterium | reverse complement strand
GGCGACGGCGCAGATCTCGGCCCCCTTGGGAACCGGGCCGCCTCCTCGCCCACCAACGGACTCGAAGGTGAATCCGTGACGGGTGCCCCGACCTCGTGGGGCCAGGTCGGTGCGTTCGAACTCGGCACGTGTCGTGGCGATGAGGTTGCCGCCGACGTAGGCGCTGACCCGAACCGGGTCGTTGCGGTAGGCGTCGATGGCGAACCCGGTGATCCGGACGGTGCCATCGGGATTGAAGATGATCGCCTCGGCCGAACCGGTCGGACTGTCGGCGGCACGCTCGGCGTCGGATCGCACGAACCGCCTCGCTTCAAACAGGGCACCGTTGGGATCGATGACGTCACCTCCGGGCTTGTGGATCTCGAAGTGCAGGTGCGGTGCGGTGTTCTCAGCATCACCGGCGTCACCGAGATACCCGATCACCTCGCCCGCCTTGACCCGCTGACCGATCGAGATGCCGTCGGCGAACGCCTGGTCGTAACGGTTGGCTCCGTCGTCGGTCCCGGGCGTGTCGTTGTTGAGGTGGATGTAGTAATAGAACCAGCCGCCGTCGTCGGTCAGTTGCAGCAGGTTGCCCGAACGAACGCCGCTCCCCCACCGCATGTGCGTGATCGTCCCGTCGGTCACTGCGATCACCGGTGTGCCCTTGGCAGCGAAGATGTCCTCTCCTTGGTGGGTGAAGTTGGGTCCCCGGGGTGCGCCGAAGGTGTTGCTGTAGCGACTCGTCCCCGCAACCGGGAAGACGAGCTGGTACGGCGGCTTGTCACAAGCGGCGATGAACAGAATGCCGGCGGCGATCATGGCGATCAGCCCGAACCGTCGTGACGAGGACCGACGACTCGTCGGCGTCGATCCGGATGCCACGTCCATCCCATCGGGCCCGTTCGTGGCCTGCGCATGATCTGTGGGCATGTCCGCATCCTCCCGGTCGTCGACAACACCGGTTGACTCCATCGGGCCGGGGTCGGGGAACCGGCTCAGTGGCTCCCGACCAGCATAGTGATGATCGAACTGACAACCGATGAAGCCGATCACCGATCCCCGGACGGTGACCCCTGTGGACCTCCGCAGACGGCCTTCTGGACCCTGTCCAGCGCCGGGTGTCGATGCCGCCGACCCATCGCCGGGCCCGCTGGCGTCGCTACGTGCCCCAGGAGGTCGCACGGTCGCATTCACGTTGCACGCGACCTGAGCACCCGAGGGTTGGGACGACAGGACGATGGTGGGCCCCGTGGGACTCGAACCCACAACCGACGGATTAAAAGTCCGCTGCTCTGCCAATTGAGCTAGAGGCCCCGGAGGACCGCGACATGGTCGACGGTCCCTGGGCGAACGCTAGACCACCCCAAACCGGGACCGGTCGCCCGTCGACGGTCGGCCACGAGGCGACCGCAGGTTCAGAAGTCGATCGCCGGGACCGGGGGGAGCAGCGCATCCCGCTCGGCGCGGAGCCGCTCGCAGTCCCAGTCCCGTCCGACTGGCACGAGGAGGATCGGACTGCGCGCCGGATCGGGGTGCTGGTCCCACTGCGCCGGGTTGAGGAAGGCGTCGTCGGACGCACCGAGCACGAGCTGCTCGGAGTCGTCGCGCACGCTGCCGGTGAAGCGGCCGTCGGGCTGCTCGGCGAGGTCGTAGGCGAAGATCTCGCGACGGGCCAGGTAGAGCTCACCGGTGAGCGCACCGTCGCCCACCGAGATCGACGCCGTCACTCCGGGCCGCCCGTCGCCGTCGGCGTCGGTGATTCGAGGGTCGCCGGGGTCGGTCGGCAGCCGTTCCGTCGCCGGGTCGTCCAGCTCGACGCCGATCCCGGTCGGGGTCGCGGGCCGGACGATCCGGGCGCGTCCGTCGACCACCTCGAGCTCGGGGTACGCAGGCACCGGGCGGATGGCCTGGGTCGCAGCGTCGGAGAAGGTGACGCTGATCGGCTGGTCGGACCGGTGGTCGGCGAAGCAGAAGGTCTCCTGCTCCACGAGACGGCCGTCGACCACGTCGAGGTCGGTGAAGCCGTAAGAGATGATCAGCGTCTTCATGCCGCTGCCCTCGTAGGCCACCACGTCGTAGTGCGCGTAGCGACCGGCGACCCGGTCCGCGGCGGCGAGTTCCTCGCCGGCGAGCGGCGCGCCCGGGGTGTCGGAGGGTTCCGTCGTGGTGCTCCGGTCGGCGGAGGAGCCGGCGTCGGTGCCCGTGCAGCCGGCGGCGACGGCCAGCACCAACACCGGGACGGTGAGGAGCGCTCCGAGGTGACCCGGTCGACGTCTGCGGAGACCGTTCACGCCGCCACTTCGGGGAACCAGTTCCCGTGGAACCCGAACGGCACCCGCTGCGGTAGGTGCACCCGGGCGACGGGCCCGGCGGCGACGTCTCGGGCGTCGAGCACGACCAGGTCGGACGCGTCGGTCGTTGCGTCGGTGACGACCACGAGCACCCAGCCGTCATCCTCCGCAGACCCGTCGGGGTCGGCGGCGAACACGCCCTCCCCCACGTGACCGTGCGGCCCGGCGCTCCACACGGCCCGCTCACCGGTCAGGTCGTCGTACCGGACGATGGCGTCGAAGTCGCCGAGGTGCCGATCCGAACGGGTGAACGCCGACATGTACAGGTAGCGAACGCGAACCCCGTCGTAGGCGGGGTTGATGCGGTTGAAGTCACCCTCGAGGTCGTCGATCGGCTCCCAACCCGCCCGGTCCGCGGCCAGGTCCACCCAGAAGCGTGCCGGTCGG
>VGBZ01000114.1 GCA_016870275.1 Actinomycetota bacterium | reverse complement strand
CCGCTTCACCGGCAACAAGGCCACCGAGGTGTTCCTGATCCTCCCGCTCACCACGCCGGAGATCGTCCTCGGTGCCTCGCTCTACCAACTGTTCCTCGGTCGCGACGTCGTCCTCGGTCAGGCGACAGTGACCATCGCCCACATCATGTTCCTGGTGAGCTTCGTCGCCATGACCGTCAAGGCCCGTGTCCGCGGCTTCGACTGGACCGTCGAGGACGCCGCCATGGACCTCGGCGCCCGTCCCCTGCGGGTGTTCTGGAAGGTCACGTTCCCGCTGATCCTCCCGGGCATCCTGGCCGCAGCGCTGCTCAGCTTCGCCCTGTCGCTCGACGACTACATCGTCACCGACTTCACTCGAGGCGAGTTCACGACCTTCCCGATCCAGGTCAACAACGCGTTCCGGGTGAGCTACCCCCCACAGGTCAACGTGCTCGCCACGCTGATCCTGATCGTCACCCTGATCCTGTTCACCATCGGGCCGCTGTCGCAACGTCGCCGATCACGGGCGACGTAGTCTCCGTATCCGGGAGGTCAGGAGCGCCGTGGGTCAGTCGCTGGTGGGGGTCCCCGCCGAGATCAAGTCCGATGAGTACCGGGTCGCCATGACCCCCGACGGGGTGCGTGAGTTGCACTCCCACGGCGTCGACGTCGTCGTGGAGGCCGGCGCCGGCGCCGGTGCGTCCATCCCTGACGCTGACTTCCGGGCGGCCGGGGCCGAGATCGCCCCGACCGCCGGTGAGGTCTGGGAGCGTGCCGACGTCGTCTGCAAGGTCAAGGAGCCCCAGGCCTCGGAGTACGGCTACTTCCGCAACGGACTGGTGCTGTTCACCTACCTGCACCTCGCCGCCTACCCGAGCGTGGCCGAGGCTCTGGTCGCCCACGGCGTGACCGGTGTGGCCTACGAGACCGTGCAAGCAGTCGACGGGTCGTTGCCGCTGTTGGCCCCCATGAGCGAGGTGGCCGGGCGAATGAGTGTGCAGGTGGGTGCGCACCTGCTGGAGCGTCACAATGGCGGCCGGGGTGTCCTGATGGGTGGGGCACCCGGGGTGCGGCCGGCTCGGGTGGTGGTGCTCGGTGCGGGCAACGTCGGCTGGAACGCCGCCTGGATGGCCGCCGGCCTCGAGGCCGAGGTGGACCTGCTCGACAAGAACGTCGAGCGCCTCCGCTGGGTCGACCAGATCCAGATGGGCCGCATCACCACGCTCACGTCCAACCGGGGCCAGGTGGAGCGTGCCGTGGAGCAGGCAGACCTGGTGATCGGGGCCGTTCTGGTCCCCGGCGGGCGTGCTCCGGTCGTGGTCACCGAGGAAATGGTGCGCTCCATGAAGCCCGGATCGGTGGTCGTCGACATCGCCATCGATCAGGGTGGCTGCATCGAGACCTCGCACGAGACCACGCACCACGATCCGACGTTCGTGGTCCACGACGTGGTGCACTACGCAGTGGGGAACATGCCGGGGGCCGTCCCACACACCTCCACCTACGCACTCACCAACGTGACGCTGCCGTACCTGGCCGAACTGGCCCGACTCGGAGTTCGTGAGGCCGTTAGCGTCGATCCGGCACTCGCCCTCGGTGTGAACACGGCCGGTGGGTCCGTGGTCAACGCTGCCGTGGCCGAGGCGCTCGGTCGGGAGCACGTCGACATCCACGACGTGCTCGGGGCCTGAGGTGTCGGAACTCGCTGAACCGTCGGCGTGGCGGGCCGCTGGTATCGACGAGGTTGACAAGGCCATCATCCGGGAGCTCCAGCGGGACGGCCGCATGGCGTACGCCCAGCTCGCCCCGCTCGTGGGTCTCTCCCAGGCAGCGGTTCGCCAACGGGTGCAGCGACTCGTGGAGACGGGCATCGTGCAGGTGGTGGCGGTGACCGATCCGCAGCGGCTCGGTTTCACCGTCCAGGCCATGATCGGGGTGCGCGTCAGCGGCGACCTCCGACAGCTCGCCGAACGCCTTGCCGCAGTCGAGGAGATCGACTACGTGGTGGTGACCGCCGGATCCTTCGACCTGCTGCTCGAGGTGGTCTGTGCCAACAACGATGCGCTCCTCGAGCTGCTCGACCGTGAGGTGCGCAGCGTCGAGGGTGTGGTGAGCGCAGAGGTGTTCACCTACCTCCACCTTGAGAAGCAGACGTACTCGTGGGGGACTCGCTGAGGATCCGAGCGGGGTTGCCGACGACCGTCGCCCCGGCCGGGACGTCACCGACGACCACCGCACCGGCTCCGATCACCGCACCGTCACCGACTGTCCATGGGCCGATCACGAGCGCACCTACGCCGACATCGACGTCGTCGCCGAGGACCGGCGCCTGTCCGTCGGGCCCGTCGCCGTGTCCCCGGGCGCCGATCGTTGTGCCCTGACGGAGGGTCACTCCGGCACCGATCCGGGTTCCTGAGTGCACGACCAGACCGGTCCCATGGAACACGGCGAGTCCCGGCCCGGCCTGCACTCCCGCAGGGATCTCGATGCCCATGACCCAGTCGACGACGAGCCGATAGAACGCCATCACCGGGACGGCCCACCAGCGCCGCCGCCCCGATCCGCCGGCGGCGTGAGCCAGACGAAACGCCACCACTGCCACCTTGCCCTTGGGACTACGACGGTTGGCCTCCAGGTCGGCCCGGATCGTCGCCCTGAGATCGGTGGTCGACATCACGCCGACGGTATCTGCTTGCGGCTGCGAACCCGACGCAGTGCCTCCCGGGCGGCGTCTGCGATGCGGTCGAGGAGATCGTCGCTGATCACCAGCGGTGGGCAGAACGCGAGCGAGTGCGTGGCGATCGGCCGGGGGATCACACCGAGGCGGAGCATCTCGTCACGCACCACGAGCGCCGAGTCCTCGGGGTGCAGCGCCAGCGCCCAGATGCCGTCGGTCCCGCGGACAGCG
>VGBZ01000113.1 GCA_016870275.1 Actinomycetota bacterium | reverse complement strand
GGGGTCGAGGTGAGCGACGAGTCACAGGGGCCGGGTTGGTGGTTCGCCACCGACGGCAGGTGGTACCCGCCCGAGATGCACCCGGACCACCGCGCAGAACCTGAGCCGCCACCCGTCGAGCCGCCAGCCGTCGAGCCGCCACCCGTCGAGCCGCCGGTGGTCTCGCAACCGCCGGGCTCGACGCCTCCCGTGTGGACCCCGACCGGCGCAGCGGTCCCACCGCCGGTGCAGAGGCCCGCCGCAGGGTCGGCGGGTGGCTGGGCGAACGACCCCGGGGCGGGCCTGCCGCCCACGCTGGGCGTCCCCCGGTCCGCACCGCCGGCGCGGGGCCCGTCGACGGGCAGGATCGTGGCGATCGTGGTCACGCTCGTCGTGCTGGTGCTCGGCGGCCTGGCGCTGGCCGGGGTGCTCTTCGGGGTCGGCGTGTTCGCCACCCGGGAGTTCGCCAGCAGCGCCGACCCCGCCGCGTGCGCGACCGAGCGGGCCACGCTCGTCACAGCCCGGTCGACCGCCGAGGCCACGCCCGAGACCTCCGACACCGCCACCGACTACCTGGGGGACGACCTCCGCAACTTCCAACCGGACGGTCAGCGGCGCCCCGACACGCTCGCCGACGTCAGCGCCCAGGACTGCCCGGCGCTGGGCCCGCCGTGACCGCAGGATCACCGACTCGGAGCGCAGCGTCTGCTCAGATGCTGCGGTGAGCCCCACCGCCTGGGTCCTCCTGGTCGCCGCCGTGCTGCTCGCCGCGCTCGTCGGCTCGTTCACCTGCGTGGTGATCGACCGCATGCCCTACCAACTCGACGAACCCGACGAGTACGGCGACGCCTGGGGTACCCGCACCTGGCGAGAGGTCGTCGCCGGCCGCAGCCGCTGCGACACCTGCGGCACCGAGGTCCGCAGCACCGACAACATCCCGGTGCTGTCCTACCTGCTGCTGCGCGGCCGCTGCCGCTCCTGCGGCACCCGGATCCCGGCGTTCCACCTGCTCGTCGAGCTGCTCGTCCCGCTGCTGTTCGCCCTGGCGTTCTGGCGGTACGGGTGGAGTTGGGCGCTGCTGCCCGTCACGGTCCTGATCCCGCCGGCCGTCGCGCTCGCCGTCATCGACCTGCGGACCTTCATCGTCCCCACCCGGATCATCTGGCCGACGTTCTTCGTGGAGGTCGCCGTCTGCGCCGCCGCAGCCGGCCTGCTGGGCCGCTGGGACCTGCTCGTCGGCTGCGCCGTCGGGCTGGCCGTGTTCGCCGGGCCCCTGTTCGCCATCTGGTTCATCCACCCCCGCGGCATGGGGTTCGGTGACGTCCGCCTGGCGGTGCTGGTCGGCTGGACCACCGGGTTCTACGCCGACGGATCGCCGCTCGCCACCGGGATCCTGGTGGCCATTGCGGTGTTCGTGGCGGCCGTGCTGGGGATCGTGATCGGCATCGGGGCGCTCGGGGCCCGGGGTCGCAAGGCGCAGGTGCCCTTCGGCCCGTCGATCGTGCTGGGCGGCTACACGGCGATCGTGCTGGCCGCCCCCATCCTGGAGGCGTTCGGCGGCACCGCCACCACCTGAGCAGCCCCTTGGGAACAGGGGGTTCTACCCCTAGGCTGGCGTTGACACCCCGACCACAACCCGTGAGGCTGTCAACGCCAGATCGGCTCGATCCGAGCGGGTCCCGACCCGCCGGCTCCGACGTCACGAGGGAAGAGGAACCAGATGACGCTGCGCCCTTACACGCAGCTGGGGACACTGCAACGAGCGGGCTGGCGCGCCCCGTTGCCTGGCGCACAGGCCGGTGTGGGCCTCGTCGAGTCGATCGTCGCCGTGGCCCTCCTCTCGACGGTGATCCTGGCCCTCGCCACGGGCATGTTGTCGCTGCTCGGCACCAGCCGGGCCAACGCCGAGACCCAGAAGCTCCAGGCCGCCGTCACCGCCTGGACCGAGGCGCTCAAGGTCGTCCCCTACGAGGACTGCGCCACCCCCGACGACTACGACCTGGCCAACCCGCCCGCCGGGTGGGCCGGACCCACCACCGGCACCGCCAAGGTGACAGCGGTCGAGCACTGGCAGCCGGACCCGGGCGGGTTCGGCAAGTTCGACGCCGACTGCACCACCGACGCCGGTGGCACGCCCACCGACGCCGGTGCCCAGCGGCTCACCGTCGAGGTCACCGTCGAGGGTCAGACGACGTCGGCCCAGATCGTGCTCCGTCGACCCGCACCGGGGACCGGACCGTGACCCCGAGGCGCCCGGCCCAGCGGGTCCGCAGCCAGGGTGGCGTGACGCTGATCGAGGTGCTCGTCGCCTCGGTCGTCGCCATCGTCATCGCCGTGCCCATGCTCAGCTGGCTCAACACCACGCTGAAGGCCACCGCCACCGTGACCGACCAGCTCGGCCGGTCCAACGAGACCGGCCTGCTCAACGCCTACTTCCCCCGGGACGTGGCCACCGCCCGGTCGGTGGTCTCCACCGGCCAGCTGTCCGGCCTGGAGGACTGCGGTGCCGGACCTGGCTCGGGCGGCCGGGTTGCGCTCGTGCTCATCAGCGCCGGCGACGACCCGCAGCGGATCGTCTACACCGAGGCGCCGTCGTCGGCCACCGGCAGCGCCACCAGCCTGTGGCGCCGCACCTGCGACCCGACCGATCCGGGTGCGCCAGTGCAGGGCACCGAATTGTTCCGCAACATCTCACCCGGTTCCACCGTGGCCGCCTGCCCCGGCCTGGCCGGATCCACCTGCGGGCGGGGCGCCACCCAGGTCACCCTGTCGACCACCCCGGCCGTGTCCGGGGTCGCCGTGCAGGTGGCCGCCACCCGCCGGGCGACCGACGACTCCGGCGGCGCCGACGACCCGACCCGGCCCGGGAGCCGGCCGCCCATCGCCAAGGCCGTCGTCACGCCGTTCAAGGGCTACCGCGACACCGAGTTCACCATCGACGCCAGCTCGTCCATCAACCAG
>VGBZ01000112.1 GCA_016870275.1 Actinomycetota bacterium | reverse complement strand
GGGTCGAGTGGTTCGGGGTCGAGTGGTTCGGGGTCGAGTGGTTCGGGGTCGAGTGGTTCGGGGTCGAGTGGCAACTGATCCACCCAGCGACCCGCGTCAACGCTCGCTGCGGTGATGCCGGGCGAGGAACGTCCAGACGATCCGGTCGGGGTCTTCGTCGCTGCGGTGCGGGCGAATCGTCCTGCTTCGGTGCTCGCACTCGACTTCGATGGAACGCTGGCGGAGATGGTTGAGGATCCTGCGGTTGCAGTCCCCTTGCCCGGTGCTGTGGCCGCTGTGGAGCGGGCCGCTTCCCGGTGGGGCGAGGTGGCTGTGGTGTCGGGTCGGCCGTTGAGGTTCCTCGAGGGGCATCTTCCAGCTCCCGAGGTGACGCTCGTGGGACTCTACGGGCTCGAGATCCGACGTGCGGGGAGCGTCAGCGAGCACCCGGACGCAGCGGCGTGGCGTGCCGCCGTCGGGCGGGCTGTTGAGCTCGCTCGGGAATCGTCCCTGGAGCGGGTCGGCATCGAGTCAAAGGGGGCTTCGCTGACGTTGCACTACCGAACGGCTCGTGATCAGGCACCGGCGGTAGAAGAGGTAGCACGGCAGATTGCTGCAGCCACGGGTCTGCTGGTACGGCCTGCGAAGCTGAGCATCGAGCTCCACCCGCCGACGTCGGTGGACAAGGGGACCGCAATGGCCGACCTGGCGTCTCGCCACCCCGGACCGGTGGGTTTCGTCGGTGACGACCTCGGCGACCTCCCGGCATTCGGAGTGTTGTCCGGACTCCGATCGACCGGCCGCATCACGCTCGCAGCCGCAGTCATCGGGGCGGAGACGCCAGCCGGCGTCACTGCGGCGGCCGATTTGGTACTCGACGGTCCGGCGGGGGTGCTCGACCTGCTCGACAGACTCGATCAGTGAACTCACTCCGCGGCGTGGAGCTGATCGGCGAGCCAGTCCTGTGGGGTGCGGGACTCGATGTCACGTCGTAGTTGCTCGCTTCGTGCCCGGCGTTCGGAAGGTGAACGGTCGATGATGGCGCTGAGCGCTTCACTCGTTGCGACCACGTCGAACGGATGCACCTCGTCGGCGGCTCCGGCGAGTTCCACGCTGGCACCAGCCTCGCTCGAGAGCACGACCTGACCGTGTCGCTCATTGACCGCAGGCCCTTCCTTGGCGACCAAGTTGAGACCGTCTCGGACAGGATTGACGAGCAGGGCGTCGTAGCGCCTGTAGGTCGCCACAGACGCCGGGAAGTCATCGACGTCAGCGAGTTCGATCGGAGTCCACTCCGCTGACCCCCATCGCCCGTTGATGCGTTCGACCGTGTCCACGACGAGGTCCCGGTAGCGGCGATACGCAGGAACGTTGACCCTCGACGGGTAGCACTGAGCGACGAAGACCACTCGACCGACCAGTTCTGGTCGGAGTCCCAGGAGTCGTTCGTAGGCCGCGAAGCCGCGCACGATGTTCTTCGACAGCTCCATCCGGTCGACCCGGCCGATCACGAACCGATCTCCGACCCGTTCGGTGAGCTTCGCCAATGCAGCGTCGCACGCCGGCGAGGCTGCGACCTCCCGGATTGCGCCGAGGTCGCTGCTCAATGTGGAGGTGAACGTCGAGGTCGACGGGAGGTGCATGTCCTCGATACACCTCCGGAAGTTGGTCTCCCACCGCCCGATGTGGAAGCCGCAGGCATGGTGGGCGGCGAGGCTGGTGAGGATCTCCCGGCGAGCGGTCGGTTCGAGGAGTCGGACCTCGCCGGGTCCGGCAAAGGGCGTGTGGTGGAAGTGGACCAAGCGGAGGTCGGGTCGTTCTGCAGCGACGAGCGGTGCCAGCAGCGAGAGGTGGTAGTCCTGCACCAGCACGGTCGCTCCGTGCGGACCGTGGTTGCAAACGGCTTCAGCGAATGCGGTGTTGACCCGTCGATAGGCCTGCCAGGCGGTGCGCCACTCGTCTGTGTAGTCGGGGGTGTAGGTCGAATCGAGGAGGCCGTGGTGGAGGAACCAGAGCACCTCGTTGGACACGACGTTGTAGTAGAGGTCGAGGTCTTCGGTATTGATGTCGAGAAGGTGCAGCGGTCCGAAGCGTTCCGGCAGACCGAGTGCCGCTGCTACTCGGTCCTCCTCAGAGAGCGCTGCGGCGATCCATCGGGCCCGGCCCGATTCCATCAGCGGCAGGAGGCCGCTGATCAGACCTCCGGCGCCTCGGACACCCTCGAGTTCACCGTCGACGGAGTGGTAGGAGACCGGTCCTCGGTTGGAGCAGATGACGATCGGTGCGTCGAGGCGGTGGTCGGACACTTATTCCATCCTAGGTGTCGGTTCGTTCCAACTCGGCAACGCAGGTTCCACCGCTCAGTGCCCGGGTCATGGTGCTGCGGTTCGCAGCGTCGCCGGGTCGGTGGACGATGATTGAGCCTACGCTGATGCCGTGCGCGTGGTCGTGGCCCCTGACAAATTCAGGGGAACCCTCGGTGCGGTCGATGCCGCTGCGGCGATTGCGGCCCCGTTGCGGGCCGCTGGCCACGACGTGGTCGAGGTACCCATGGCCGACGGCGGGGAGGGGACACTCGATGCGCTCGGTGGCGCCAACCGCACCACGGTTGTGAGCGGTCCGCTCGGCGATCCGGTCGAGGCGCTCTGGCGGCTCAGTGGCAGGAACGCAGTGATCGAGATGGCCCGGGCATCGGGGCTGGCCCTCGTCGACGAGGTCGACGCCGTGGCCGCATCAACCTACGGGACCGGCGAGCTCATCGCTGCGGCCGTCGAGGCGGGTGCGACCCACTTGATTGTCGGGTTGGGCGGATCAGCGACGACCGACGGCGGATCTGGCGCCCTGCGGGCGCTGTATCCAACGGTGCACCTTCGCGGCGTCCGTATCGAGGTGGCGTGCGACGTGACGACCCGCTTCACCGACGCCGCTCGGGTGTTCGCACCCCAGAAGGGTGCCTCGCCGGTGCAGG
>VGBZ01000111.1 GCA_016870275.1 Actinomycetota bacterium | reverse complement strand
GCCAAGGGTGACGATCCCGCCGGCAATCACTCCGGATGACTTCCGGCCGGAACGTCCGATCCTGGACTGCACCGTGATCGACTGCACGATCGACCCGGGAACGACGCCTGATGACGTGCCGACCCCCGACGACGTGCCGACCCCCGACGACGTGCCGACCCCTGATGACGTGCCGACCCCGGACGACGAGTTGACCCCGGACGAGACGACGACGACGACGACCACCGTGCCCGGTCTCGGCTACCCCGACGGCGAGGGTCTCACAGACGGCCCGACCGCCCCGGAGCCCGCCTCAGCGGAGGCGACCCCGGTCAAGGTCGAGTCCGCCGAGGGCGTGCTGGCCTTCACTGGCTCCGACGCCTTCCTGCCGCTCGCCGGTGCGGGTCTCCTCGGTGCCGGTGGCGTGCTCGCCGGCATCTCGGTGCTCGCTCGCCGGGCCCGGAACGGGAGGTCGTGATCGCCCGCCGGCGTCGGCTGCCTCCGGGCCCGGCGTCGGCGCACGACCCCCTCCCCCTGCGCTCCCGTCCCCCGGTCGCAGCGGGAACCGCCGCTCCCACCAGCGCCTCGGCGCCGGTGGGAGCGGTCGCGTGTCGGTGCAGTTGAGGGAGCGCAGCAGGGCTGGTGCAGCGGAGCGAGACGGAACCTGCGATGCTCAAACTCTGCCCGGACGCCCTGTCGGGCGACTTGTCCGAAGAACCCCGAGGTGACGCAATGACGCTCAACGAACGAGGACCAGACGGCGATCGGAGCTACGCCGCCATCGCTGACCGATTCTCCATGCCGCTGGACGAGGCGATGATGACCCAGCGGGCCGTGCGAAAGGTGCTCCCCGATCCCGTGGACCCAGACATCATCATCCGCTGCATCGAGTTTGCGCTCCGCGCTCCGACCGGGTCGAACGGGCAGAACTGGGAGTTCGTCGTGATCGACGACCGGGCGGTGCTCGCTGAATTCGCCCGCCGATACCGATCGGCGTGGAGGATCTACGGAGGGATCGGCGAACGGTTGAATGCCGGCGATCCATCGATGACCAAGGTGCTCGGGGCCGTCCAGTGGCAGGTCGACCACTTCGAGGAGATCCCGGTGGTGGTCGTCCCGTGCCTGCGCGGCGCGGTCCGGTTCGCTCCGTTCCCGACGCTGGCCCAGACGAGCCACTACGGATCCATCTACCCGAGCGTGCAGAACCTGCTCCTCGCCGCCCGATCCGTCGGACTGGGAGCGTCGCTGATCACGCTGCCACTGTGGAGCGTGACCATGGCTCGACGGACCCTCGGGTTGCCGGTCAGCGTCCAACCGGTCTGCATGGTTCCACTCGGCTGGCCACGGGGTCGTTACGGGCCGACGACTCGCCGGCCCGTCGGTGATGTGGTCCACCACAACCGCTGGGGCGATCGCTCGTGGCGTGGCTGGACATCTCCGACCTCCGAGGAGGACCGGTGATGGAACCGGTGACCGCCCCTGATGGTCGGGGCTGCGGCTCGTCCGATTGACGCTCCGCCGTCGTGATCTCCAAGCGGTCCAATAGTGTGGCCCGCGTGACTGATCGACATCACCTGCGTCCTGTACTCGTCGTGGCAGCCGTCGCTCTGGCGTTCGGCCTGCTGCTCGCTGGCTGTGGTGAGGAGGAGTCGGGCACCCCGGCCGGCGCTGGTTCCGAACAGAGCGCCTCGGGCGACACCTCGTCGTCTCCGTCGACCACCGGCGATCAGAGCGGTGATAACGCCGGTGGGAGCGGGTCCGACTCATCCGGTCAGCCCACGACGACAGCCTCTTCCGATGGACCTGTCGGACAGGCTGAACAGGCCGTGAACGCAGCAGTGAGCAGTGGCCCGTGGGCGGAGTCGATCACCGGGGTGGCGGTGTCGCCCGGTGAGGAACTGATCGTCTCGGTCTCGGCCAACGACGAGTCGCTTCCTGCGCTCGAGGTGTGTGAAGCGGTTCGATCAGCGCTCGATGGTGTCGATGCCGGTGCGGGAGCCACCGTCAACGTCTTCTTCGCGCCGGACCTCGTCGCTGATGGCGGTGACGAACGGGTCCTCGCCACCTCGCTCGGTGGCACGGAGTGTGAATCGGTGCGGTCGGCGGAGTGATCGGCACTCGCTGAATCAGACAAACACTCAGATCGGGGACCGACCCTCCGATTAAGTTGAAGCCGGCAATCACGACGCCCACGCCGGGGTCGAATGGAGGATCGGGTGGGTCGCAGCACATCGAGCCGACGTCGCGAACGGAGCGGACCGTGGTGGCTCGTCGGCTCGTTCCTGATCGCAGGGCTCGTGGTGGCGACTGGTTGCCGTCCGCTCCCGGGCCCCCCACCCGGGATCCATCCCAAGCGGGTCGCCTTCTACGGCGATTCGCTGTTGGCCTCCTCGGCGCCACGCTGGCGGACCCTCACCGTGACCGGCCTCCCCAACTGGTCGACGCTCGAGCGGGTCCTGTGGGGGACGGCTCCATGTGACCATCTGGAGCAGATGGCGGTCGATGCCTCCTCGAACTGGAACATCGAGGTCGTCGTCATCGGGTTCTACGGCAACCAGGAAACGCCGTGCACGATCGATCGCGACCTCGAGACGCTCTACCGGGAGGATCTCGGAACTGCGGTGCGAATCTGGCAGGCTCGAGGCGTCCGAGTGGTCCTGGTACCCATGCCCGGCCGTGTCGGTGAGGAGGCACCCTCACCGGCTGCGAGAGCCACCCGCAGCGTCGCAGCCGAGAGCGGGGCCGAGCTCGTCGATCTCACGGATTCATTTGTCGATCCCGACACCGGCCGCTACGTCGGTGAGATCGACGGGGTCGCCGTTCGCTCACCCGACGGCATCCACCTGTGTGACCATCACGAGATCGGCCACACCTACTGTCCCTCCGAGGCGCCCGGGGTGGTTCGACTCGCCGACCCGATCGCCGCCGCAGCGGTCGCCCTGGGGAAGACCGTCAAGTGATCGCCCGGCTCCGCCTGTCGGTTCGTCTGTCGGTCTGATCGGCCGACGCCGAACACCGAACGGAGTGGGAGCGGTGCGGTGGCGTTCAGCCCCCCG
>VGBZ01000110.1 GCA_016870275.1 Actinomycetota bacterium | reverse complement strand
CGGTCACCGCCACCGTCGGCGTCGGCTCCAGCCCGTACGGGGGGGCGTTCGACGGGTCGAACATCTGGGTGACCAACTTCGGTTCAGGCACGGTGTCGAAGATCGATCCGGTGTCGAACACGGTGACCGCCACCGTCGCCGTCGGCTCCAACCCGTACGGGGGGGCGTTCGACGGGTCGAACATCTGGGTGACCAACTTCGGTTCAGGCACGGTGTCGAAGATCGATCCGGTGTCGAACACGGTGACCGCCACCGTCCCCGTCGGCTCCGGCCCGCTCGGGGTGGCGTTCGACGGGTCGAACATCTGGGTGACCAACCTCAATTCGAACACGGTGTCGAAGATCGATCCGGTGTCGAACACGGTGACCGCCACCGTCGCCGTCGGCTCCAGCCCGTACGGGGGGGCGTTCGACGGGTCGAACATCTGGGTGACCAACTTCGGTTCAGGCACGGTGTCGAAGATCGATCCGGTGTCGAACACGGTGACCGCCACCGTCCCCGTCGGCTCCAACCCGGTCGGGGTGGCGTACGGCGGGTCGGGTATTTGGGTAGCCAACTTCGGCTCGAACACGGTGTCGAAGATCGATCCGGTGTCGAACACGGTGACCGCCACCGTCCCCGTCGGCTCCAGCCCGGTCGGGGTGGCGTACGGCGGGTCGAACATCTGGGTGGCCAACGACGGCTCGAACACGGTCTCGAAGATCTCGACAAGTTGACCACTGGCCCGGCCGCTCAGCGCTCGGAGATCGGACCCGCACGGCGCAGCCAGCGACGCGCCGGCAAGATGGCGCCGATCAAGAAGGGGCTCGACCCGTGGCCGCCATGTTCGACAGAGGCCACCACCGTCGGCGATCTGGAACACTGCAACGTCCTGAGATGACCTATCTCGAAACGAGGGAGACAGTCGGCTACCAGCAAGGCACTGAGGTGCTCTGTCAGGAGCCAATGGCTGTTGGATCACGCCGTTGGTCGCAGGGACTCCTCGGCTCTAGGATCGGCGCTTCACCAGCGCTCGTAGCTCAATTGGATAGAGCATCTGACTACGGATCAGAAGGTTGGGGGTTCGAGTCCCTCCGAGCGCGCTGGCCGAACAGGCCCAACCCGGAGTGCGAGGCGTCGAGCGATCGGCGCCTCGTTCTCTGTCCGGGGCGTCGGGGACGAACTCGTGACCTGATCACCCCCCTCCTCCGAGCCGCAGGACCCGGAGGCGCATGTGGAGCGTGGCCCGATCCGAACGGCGACGTCACGACTCGCCCAGCCGTCGGCCGGAGGGTGCCGGAGTACCCTCGCCGGAGTCGACCGGCAGGAGTGCGATGAGGATCACGGGTCTGGACCACATCGTGCTGGTCGTCGCCGACACCGAGACCTCGCTGCACTGGTACACGCAGGAACTGGGCCTCGAGCCGCTCCGGGACGACGAGTGGCGGCGGGGCGAGGTCCCGTTCGCGTCCGTGCGCGTCGACGACACGACGATCATCGACCTCCTCGAGGGTCGGGCCAGCGGGCAGAACCTGGACCACCTGGCGCTCGTGGTCGACGAGGTCGACCTCGACGAACTCGCAACGTCCGGGCGGTTCGACGTCGTCACCGGTCCGGTCGGCAGGTGGGGTGCACGGGGCGAGGGTCGCAGCGTGTACGTGCGGGATCCTGACGGCCACGTGGTCGAACTCCGGACCTACCCCGCCCCGGAGGACGGCTGATCGCACCCGGCGTCGGATCCGGTCCCGCATCGGGGCCCTGGAGGAGAGTGAGCCCGTCCGGCCGAGCATGCCCCCGAACGACACCGCCGGCGGAGGCGTGCCCAAAGACGCCCGGGCAGCCGATGCGCACCACGGATCAACGGGGCGACCGGACGGTGCCACCGATCCGTTGCGGCCCTGTCGGGGATGGCTAGGTTGAACCCGTCCCCGAGTTCAGGAGCATCCATGCTGTTCGCCGCCGAGACCAACTACCCGCTGCTGCAGGTCTTCCTGTCGATGCTCTACTTCTTCCTCTTCGTGATCTGGATCTTCATCGCCATCACGGTCGTGTTCGACATCTTCCGGAGTCGGGACCTGAGCGGCTGGGGGAAGGCACTCTGGTTTCTCGTCGTCCTCGTCATCCCGTACCTGGGCGTGTTCATCTACCTGGTCGTGCGTGGCGGAAAGATGCACGAACGTCACGCCAACGCCGCGGCCGCCCAGCAGGCGGCGTTCGACGACTACGTGCGACAGACCGCAGGCACCGGCGACGTCGCCTCGCAGCTGACCCAGCTCGCAGACCTGCGGGACCGGGGCGTCATCTCCGCCGACGAGTTCGAGTCGCAGAAGGCCAAGCTGCTCGCTTGATGAGCAGCGCCGGCCCGCTGCGGTCGGTCCGGCCAGGATCAGACGAGCGGGTGGCCCGTGGCGTCGTGGACCCAGGACAGGTCGTCGGAGAACAGCCGCTCCTGCCACCAGGCCGGTGAGGCACCAAGCAACGTCTGGTAGTCCCAGTAGTCCTTCCAGACCAGGATCACACCGTCGCGGACTCGCTGGACCGATACGAAGGGCAGCGCGACCGACTCACCGGTGTGCCAGTGCCACACCTCGGTGTGCTCCGTGATGACCACCTCGCCGTCAGCGACGACGAGCGGTTCGCCGGAGTGCTCGTAGCCGCTCAGTCCATCCAGCCCGAGACGCAGTCGACGCACCACGTCGACCGGCCCGCGGGCGGCGGTCGACGGCCCCGTCGGCACGTCGAAGTAGATCGACTCCGGTCCGAAGAACGTGGCGACGTCGTCCCAGTCCCGGCGGTAGAGCGCCTCCCAGAACGCCGCCGTCACCCGGGTCGGCGACATCGCCGAGCGGCCCGACCCCGGTACCGGTCCGCTCACCGGGCACCCCGCAACAGGCGGCCCGGCTCCTCACCGGTGAGAACGCCGTCCAGCACCGTGACGACACCCGACTTCACCGTCGCCACATACCCCTCGGAACGCTGCACCAGACGGCCTGCGCCACCGGGAAGGTCCTCCACCCGTTCCGGCCGACGCAACCGCAACCGGTCGAGATCGATCACGTTGACATCTCCGACCATGCCGGAGACGAGCCGACCCCGATCGCCGAGGCCGTACAGGTCGGCGGTGGCGCTCGTCATCCTCCGCACTGCGTC
>VGBZ01000109.1 GCA_016870275.1 Actinomycetota bacterium | reverse complement strand
CCTCGAGATCGATGCCGGTCGCCGCTTCGAAACGCTCGTACAACGGACCGACGAGTTCCTCGTTGCGACCGGAGTAGACGACGAGCTTGGATCCACTCGCCGCTGTGGTCTCCGAGGCGTTCTCAGACGTCGAGTCGGTGCCGCCACAACCGACCGTTGCGGCGCACACGACGGTGACGACGGCGAGCAGCGCCCCAAATCGTGTGCCACGGCGGTGTGAACCCGAACCACCCGTGACATCCGGCCGGGCGTCCCGATTTCGGGCCTGGTCTCGGTCACCGGCGGGGCGGGCCCCGAACCACCGCAAGATGCGCCGCCTGAGAGCGCCCTGCGTCTGTGAGGGGTGGAGGGATTGAGGAGGGGTCACGAGACCAACGTAGTGACAGTTCAGCCCAAATATCAAGTATGCCTAACACCCGAGCGGACCGGGTGGCTCGGATCACCCCGTCGGCAACTCGGCGCTCCCGACGAACACACGGACCGGCCCACCGTGGTGGTGGATCAGCACGGGATCGCCGACGGCGAACAGTGGAGGACCGAGTTCCCTCGCCCGCAGCACCGCACCGGCCGACTCGACCGCGTACACGGTGTCCCGGCCCACGTACTCGACCGCTCGGACGACGCCTGGAGCATGCGGGGCGCCGTCGATGTCGCCGGGAACCGACACCCGGAGGTGCTCAGGGCGGACGAGGACCGACACCGTCGAGCCCACAGCGGTACCGGTGGCATCATCGGTGCCGGGCCGGGCGACCGGCAACCGACCGAACATCGTCGTGACCTCGATCGCTGCGGCGGTCGAGGAGATCTGGCCGGTCACGAAGTCCGCCGCCCCGACGAACCCGGCCACCCACGGCGTCGAGGGTCGCTCGTAGATCTCCTCCGGCGAACCCGTCTGAACGATGGCTCCGGCGTCGACCACCGCCACTCGGTCGCCGAGGACGAACGCCTCGTCCTGATCATGGGTCACGAAGATCGACGTGATCCCGAGCAGGTGGAGGAGTTCGTGGATCTCGTTGCGCACCCGGACACGCATCGTGGCGTCGAGGTTGGAGAAGGGTTCATCGAGGAGCAGGACACGAGGGCGGGGCGCCACCGCACGGGCGAGCGCAACCCGTTGCTGCTGGCCACCCGAGAGCGTGTCGGGCATTCGGTCGGCGAAGTCCTCCATGCCGACGAGGCGGAGCGCCGCGCCGATCCGGGGCGACGAACGCCGCTCGGACCGGGGCAGGCCGAAACCGACGTTGCGGGCCACGTTCAGGTGGGGAAACAGTGCCCAGTCCTGGAAGACGAGCCCGACTCGCCGGTCCTCCGGCGGCACGAACACCCCCGGACCGGTGAGCACCCGATCGCCCACGACGACGACACCGTCATCGGCGGGTTCGAGACCGGCGATGACCCGCAGCAACGTCGTCTTGCCACAACCGGAAGGGCCGAGGAGCGCCACGGTGGACCCCGGCTCCACATCGAGGTGCACGCCACGCAGGACCGCCTCGCCGGAGAACGACTTCGTGACGCCGGCGACCTCGACCCGGGCCGACTGTTCGGTCTCCACAGCAGCAGTGCTCACGGGCTCAGTCTGCTCCGTGATCACTCTGTTCCGGTCGGAGGGTCGGGAACAACACGACGTCCCGGATCGATCCGACATCGGCGAGGAGCATGGCCAGCCGATCGATGCCGATGCCGAGACCAACGGTAGGCGGCAGTCCGTACTCGAGTGCCCGCAGGTAGTCGTGATCGACCACCATCGCCTCGTCGTCACCAGCGTCGCGGCGTTCGAGCTGCTCGGTGAATCGCTCACGCTGGATGACGGGATCGGTCAGCTCGGAGAACCCGTTGCACAGTTCACGGCCGACGACGATGCCCTCGAACCGCTCGACGAGACCCGGTTCAGATCGATGACGCCGCGACAACGGCGACACCTCCTCTGGATAGTCGGTCACGAACGTCGGTTCCCAGAGCTCGCACTCGGTGGTCTTCTCGTAGAGCTCGAGCAACAGCTTTCCGGGTCCCCAACCGGGGGCGGCCGCCACTCCGTGGTCCGAACAGAGGTTCCGCAGGCGCTCGGGTGCGGAGTGGATCGAGACCTCCTCACCGATCCGCTCGGAGGTGAGCTCGGCGAGCGATCCGCGCCGCCAGGGAGCGGAGAGATCCAGCGGCCGCCCGGCGTAGCTGAGCGACGTCGTCCCACAGAGCGTCTCGGCGAGGTGGGCGACGAGTTGCTCGGTGAGCTCCATGTGCGTGTGGTAGTCGGCGTAGGCCTCGTAGCACTCCAGCATCGTGAACTCCGGATTGTGCCGGGTGGAGATGCCCTCGTTGCGGAACACGCGTGCGATCTCGAACACACGCTCGAACCCGCCGACGACGAGGCGCTTCAGGTAGAGCTCCGGGGCGATACGCAGGTAGAGCTGCGTGTCGAGCGCAGCGTGGTGAGTCTCGAACGGACGGGCCAGCGCACCCCCGGGAATCGGGTGGAACACCGGGGTCTCGACCTCGAGGTAGTGGCGGTCCTCGAGGAACCGGCGGATGAGCGACACCATCTGCGAGCGGAGCTCGAAGGTCCGGCGGGCCTCCGGAGTGACCCACAGATCGACGTAACGCTGACGGAAGCGGGTGTCCGGGTCGGTGATGCCGTGCCACTTGTCAGGAAACGAGCGGCGGGTGGGAGCGAGCAGGCTCCACTCGTCGACCCGCACCGAGAGCTCGCCCCGGCGGGTGGTCATCACCTCGCCCCTCACTCCGATCCAGTCACCGAGATTGAGGTCGCAGAAGTCGGCGAAGCCAGGTGTGGTCGCCGAAACGGCGAAGAGCTGCACCTGTCCGGAGGAGTCAGCCAGGGTGCCGAATGCCAGCTTTCCCTGCACCCGGCGAAGCATGAGTCGTCCGGCGACGCTGACGACGTGGCCGGTCTCCGCTCCGGGCTCGAGGTCGGCGAACCGCTGGTGGATCTCAGCGGCTCGGGTATCGACGTCGTAGGTGTACGGCTGGTCGAACTCACCGGTGCGGGCCCGGTCCGGGTGTGTCCGGTCGCTCGCCGGCGTGTCGGAGATCGGGTCACTCACGACTGGTTCTTCTCCCACACGAGCCGGAGACCGTGCAGCGTGAGCCACGGCTCCTCCCGTTCGATGGAGGTGGTGATCGGTCCGATCAGGCCGGCCAGCCCGCCGGTGGAGATGACCGTCGACTCACCGACCTGTTGCCCGATTCGTTCGCACATGCCGTCGACCAGCGACGCATACCCGTACAGCGCCCCGGACTGGATGGACTCCACGGTGGTCTTCCC
>VGBZ01000108.1 GCA_016870275.1 Actinomycetota bacterium | reverse complement strand
GTCGTCGACTGTCGCGAGGAGTGGTCGGACGAGGAACTCGTGCGCCGGTTGGCGCCAGAGATCGGCTACTGCCACGTCGGCATCGACGATCACGGTTCCCGCCGGCCCGACACCTGGTTCGACGACGGCACCGCCGGCGCCCTCGACCTGCTCGAACGCACCGACGGTCAGGTGCTGGTCCACTGCCACATCGGTATCAACCGCAGACCCTCCATGGCGTACGCCGTGCTGCTGCGTCTGGGGTGGGACCACCTCGACGCGCTCGATGCGACCCGGTCGGCCCGACCGATCGCTGCGCTGATCTACGCCGAGGAAGCGGCGTCGTGGTGGGCGCGCCGATGCGGCCTGCCGAGCGCGGCGACCGCGGCGATGTGCCAGGACGTCCGGGACTGGCACCGGGTCAACGGTGTCGACGCCGCGAACGCGATGCGGCGGATCCGCTCGACCTCCTGAGGCCGCCGACTCGACTCCCGACACCTGTCCGTCGGCAGCTCACCGGGGGCCGACGCCGGGCCGCGAATCGCAGACCCGGGTGAGATCCATTCCACGCGCCCGGAACCCCTCGATGATCGCAGGGAGTGCAGCGACGGTCTGGGAGCGATCACCGCCACCGTCGTGGAACAACACGACGCTGTCGGGACGCGCCGACAGCGCCGAGCGCACAATGGCGCCGACCCCGGGGCGCGACCAGTCGCGGGTGTCGACTGACCACAGCGCCGGTCGCATCCCGAGCGAGGCGATCGTGTTGTTCACACCGGCGTTCGTCGATCCGTACGGTGGGCGGGCGTACGACACGATGTAGCCGGTGGTGTCCCGGATGACATTCGAGGTGCCCGCGAGCTGGTCCACCATCGCCCGACCGGAGATCCTGGTCAGCGTCGGGTGATTCCACGTGTGGTTCGCGATCGAGTGGCCACGCTGGACGATCGCCCGGGCGAGATCGGGGTGGCGCGCCACCTGCTCACCGGTCACGAAGAAGGTCCCCGACACGCCGTAGCGGTCGAGGATGTCGAGGACCTGGGGGGTCCACTGCGGGTTGGGTCCGTCGTCGAAGGTCAGCGCTACCTGACTGGGAGGACCGCCGAGCGCGCCGACCGTCCGACCCGGGTCCGGGATCGCGGGCGGGTCGCACGCAGCCGCCACTGCGCCGGCCAGCAGCACGGCAGCGAGGACCAGTCGGCGCCCGTGGCGGCGTGACCGCCCGATCCGCCCGACTCCCGTCCACATATTCACCACGCCACCGAGGTTCCGATCCACCGGGCAGTCCATATTCGGCCGTCTCGAGTCCTGCGAGACGGCGAACGGACTCCCGCCGAGGCGGAGTCGGTATCGACCGGTCACCTAGCCGAGCAGACGGGTGAGCGCCACCGCCACCGACACCAGCACTGCGTTCGCCGTGATCATGGTCAGGTTGTTCGTCCGCAGGGTCGAGTGCAGCTCGGAGCGCAGCTCGGCCTGCCCCACCCGGAGGTCCGCACGCAGCTCGGACATCTCGGAACGGACCTCGGTGAACTCGGCGCGGATCTCCGCTCGCAGTTGGTCCAGATCCCGATTCGTTGCGACGTCGGCCCAGCCGACCGGTGGGAGCGTCTCCATGAGCGTGTTCGCCGCGTCCGCACCGATCGCCAGGGTGAGCGAGGTGTGGAGCCGATGCCGTCCTTCCTCGGTCAGGGTCACCGTCTGTGCCTCCGTCAGTCTGCCAGACGCTGCCCGAGGTGCATCACCCGTTGGGGCGCTGACGGTAGCGGTGAGCAGTGATCAGTGAAGCACCGACGACCGCGTACCGCGTCTCGCGAACCGCGACAGATGCTCGCAGGCGCGCCACCTCGGCCGAGCCGCCGACTACTCGATGCGGAGGCCCGAGATGGCCCGGCCGATCACCAGCTGCTGGATCTGCTCGGTGCCCTCGAAGATGTCGAAGATCTTCGAGTCGCGGTGCCAACGCTCCACCGGGTACTCCCGGGTGTAGCCGTAGCCGCCGAGGATCTGGATGGCCCGCTCGGTGACCCAGACCGCCGTGCGGCCGGCCATGAGCTTGGACATGGAGCCCTCTGCGTTCTTGTAGCCGCCGCCGTTGCGGGCCAGCCACGCCGCCCGGTAGGTCATGAGCCGTGCGGCGTCGATCTGGGTGGCCATGTCGGCGAGCATGAACGCAATCGACTGGTTCATGATGATCGGCTTACCGAACGCGTAACGCTCCTGGGCGTAGTCCAGGGCGTACTCGTAAGCCGCCCGGGCCACACCGACGGCCATCGAGGCCACGGCCGGGCGGGTCGCCTCGAAGGTGGCCATGGCGGGCTGCTTGCCGGAGGTCACCTTGGGATTGATGAGCGCCTCACGGGCCTTGGCGAGCTTCTCGTCGAGCTTCTCCTTGCCGCCGAGCAGACAGCTGCCTGGGACGCGCACGTCGTCGAGAACCACCTCAGAGGTGTGGGAGGCCTTGATGCCGTGCTTCTTGTACTTCTGGCCCATGCTCAACCCCGGGGTGCCCGGCGGGACGACGAAGCTCGCCTGTCCCCGGCCCTTGAGCTCGGGCTCGACCGCGGCGACGACCACGTGGACATCGGCGATGCCGCCGTTGGTGATCCACGCCTTGGTGCCGTTCAGCACCCACTCGTCCTTGGCCTCGTCGTAGACGGCTCGGGTGCGCAGCGAACTGACGTCGGATCCGGCGTCGGGCTCAGAGACGCAGAACGCTCCGAGTTGCACCTTCTCGGGCGTGCCATAGCACTGCGGCACCCATTCGAAGATCTGCTCCGGGGTGCCGTTGCCGGCGATGCCAGCCGCCGCGAGGCCCGAGCCGAAGATGCTGAGCCCGATACCGGCGTCACCCCAGAACATCTCCTCGATCGCCACGGTCATGGTGAGTCCGCTCTGGTCGGCGAGCATCGCCTGGGCCATGAAGTCCATGCCGTAGAGGCCGATGTTGGCGGCCTCCTGGACGATCGGCCACGGGAACTCCTCCTTCTCGTCCCACTCCTCTGCTGCCGGACGGATCACGCTCTCGGCGAAGTCGTGCACCCACTTCTGGATCTGGATCTGGTCCTCGTTCAACTCGAGGGAGTACTCGCCACTCATCTGGACACCTCCATCCGGCCGGGCTTCCGGCTGCTCATTCCTGCGGGTCAACCGGAGCCGATCCCGTGGTTACCATCGGTAGGTTACCCATGAGTAACTGCAAGTTCCACCAGAAACCCGAAAAACTCCACCAGCCGTGCCGTGGTGGCGTCAGTGGCGCCGCAGCACCGTTCCAGCGGGAGTGTCCTCGACCACCCAACCCTGGGCGACCAACTGG
>VGBZ01000107.1 GCA_016870275.1 Actinomycetota bacterium | reverse complement strand
GCAGGCATCCATGCTGCGCGACCTGTTGGTCGCACTCGGCCACGACGGTGCCACGGTCGTCGGCCAGTCGCTCGGCGGCGGCATCGCCATGCAGTTCGCCTACCAGTACCCGGAGCGGGTCGAGCGCCTGGTGCTCGTGTCCGCCGGCGGGTTGGGCGACGACGTGGCGTTCGTGCTGCGGGCGCTGACCGCACCCGGTGTCGACCTGGTGCTGCCGCTCGGCTTCCAGTCGTTCATGCGCACCGGCGTGGAGACGGTCACCGGCTGGTTCGGCCGGGTCGGCCTGAGACCGTCGGCGGCGACAGTCGAGATCTGGCGTTCCTACACCTCGTTGATCGACGCCGACACCCGGCGGGCGTTCCTGCACACGCTCCGGTCGGTCGTCGACGTGCGCGGCCAGCGCGTCAGCGCCGCGGACCGCCTGTACCTGGCGGCACACGTGCCGACGCTGGTCGTCTGGGGTGACGCCGACCCGATCATCCCGGTGGCGCACGCACACGCCGCGCAGGAGCTGATGCCGGGCAGCGAGCTGGTCATCATGGAGGGCGTGGGGCACTTCCCGCACTGCGAACGGCCCCGCGAGTTCGCCGACGTGGTCAGCGACTTCGTCGAGCGCACCGACCCGGCCGAGCTGGACCCGGGCCACCTGCGCACCCTGATCGCCGCCCGGTAGCGCGTCGCCCGCACGGGCCCGTAGGGCCTCGGCCGCCGTCCGCTGGATCGGTCAGTCGTCGATCGGGTTGGGCACGCGGAGCCCACGGCGTTGTGTGGCATCGCACAGTGCCGAATCGGAGCTGGTCAGGATCTGCGCCTCGATGGCCAGCGCCGCGGCAGGGTGCACGGCGTCGTAACCCCGGAGGGCCTCCTCCTCGGCCAGGTCGGCTGCGACCGCAACGAGCGCCTCGGTGATCTCCACGATGGCGACCTCCTCCGGGAGGTCCAGCAGTCGGGCCTTCGCCGCGCGGTGCTCCCGGCCGGTCAGGCGACCACCTCGTTCCAGGTCAGGTCGCTAGCGGATCGATCCAGCGCAGACCTGGGAAACCACCGAAACCCCGGTCAGCGCTCGCGAAGGTCGCTCCCTGTTCGATCGCAATCGCTGCGAGGAATGCATCGGGAACGGTGTTCCCCCGGGCATCGAGTCGCCGGCAGAGCCCCGCGAAGATCTCCCAGTGCCGTCCGCCGGGCGCGATCGGGACCACAGCCGGGGACCCTCGAACCGCTTCAACGAACTCAAATGCCGTCTCAAGTGGCGTGGGTTCCTTGAACACTCGCGGATGGGTCACCACACGCAGGAATCCGCTCAGGACCATTGCCGGAAGACCGAGCGGCTCGACTCCTCGACGGGCTTCCTCGAGCCAGGTCTTGTAACCCTCGTGCCTCGGGGCCTCTGGCCGGTGAGCATTCACCAGGATGTTGACGTCAGCGCAGAGCATCCAACCCGGCTCCGTCGTCCATCGCATCGCGTAGGGCTCCACTGTCGGTGAGATCGATCCCGGCCAGGACCCCGCTCCCGCCGAACGTCGGCAACGAAGCAACCGATGCGGGTTCCGACGCCTTGGGCCGGAGCGCCTCACGGAGCGCGTCCTCGATGACCTCACTCACCGTCTGCCCCGTCGTTGCGGCGCGGGCCTTTGCGTTGCGGTACAGCTGCTCGGAGATCCTGATCGTGGTGCGCACAGTCGCATCTTATCATCATGAGCTGATGCTTCAGCATCACATTGTGCAGGACAGGCCTCCATGGCCCTGCCCCCGCCCCGCTCAGGTCAGCTCGACCAGCTCGAGCATCTCCTCGTCGAAGTGGTCGACCTGCCCGTCCGGCATCATCAGGCACCGGTCGGGGCGCAGCGCCCGCACGAACTCGGGGTCGTGGCTGACCAGGATGATCGTGCCGGGCCAGTCGGCGAGCGCGTCACCCACGGCGGTGCGGGCCTCGGGGTCCAGGTTGTTCGTCGGTTCGTCGAGCAGCAGGACGTTGTGTCCACCGACGACCAACTGGGCGAGCGCCAACTTGGTCTTCTCCCCACCGGAGAGCGTCCCGGCCTGCTGGAACGCCTGGTCGCCGGACAGGCCGAACATGCCGAGCACCGACCGGGCCTGCCGCTCCCCCACCTCGGCGCTGCGCAGCACGTGGTCCAACAGCGTGGCGGTGGCGTCGATCCCCTCGTGCTCCTGGGCGTAGTAGCCGACGCTGGTGCGTCGGGCCCGGTGCACGTTCCCGCCGCCGGCGGCCAGGTTACCGGCCAGGATCCGCAGCAGCGTCGTCTTACCGGCGCCGTTGAACCCCATGACGAGCATCCGTTCGCCCCGGCCGATGTCGAAGCTGACGTCCCGGAACACGTCGAGTGCCCCGAAGGACCGGGCCAGGTCGTGCGCCTCCAGTGGGGTCCGGTCGGCCTCGGGCGGGTCGGGCAGGTGGAACTCGGCGGCGCGTCGGCGCTGCGGCCCCTCGACCCGTTCGGCCTCCAACCGTCGGGCGCGAGCGTCCAGGTTCTTGGCGACCTTGGCCCGCTTGGCGGTCTGGCCGCGCATCGAGTCGGCCCGTCGGGCGAGCCGTGTGATCTCCCGCTCCTGGCGGTCGGCGAGCCGGGCGGTGCGTTCCTCGTCCTGGGCGCGGGCCCGCTGGTAGCTCGAGTAGTTGCCCCGGTACTCGACGATCGTGCCCGACGCCTGGCCCTGGGCGCGGTCCAGGTGCACGACCCGGGTGATGGCGTCGTCCAACAGCCCCAGGTCGTGGCTGATCACGACGAGCGCCCCCCGGAAGGAGCGCAGGAAGTCCAGCAGCCAGTCACGGGCGTCGGCGTCGAGGTGGTTGGTCGGTTCGTCGAGCAACAGCAGTTCGCTGCCGGCGAACAGGATCCGTGCCAGTTCGAGCCGTCGCCGTTCGCCCCCGGACAGCGCGCCCACATGCAGGTCGAGTCGGTCGTCGGCCAGGCCGAGTCCGGCGACGAGCCGGCGGGCGTCGGCCTCGGCGGCGTACCCGCCGAGCGCCTCGAACCGTTCCTGCGCAGCGGAGTACGCAGCGATGACCCGGTCGGTCGGGTCCGCAGCCATCTGCGCGCCCAGGTCCTCGAGACGTTCGGCGGCGGCGGACAGCCCCCGGCCCGACAGGACGTGCGACAGACAGCTGGTGTCGTCGGACACGTCGTCGGAGCGTGGGTCCTGGGACAGGTAGCCGGTGGCGTCGGGCCGCCGGACTGAACCGTCGACCGGGTCGTCGGCCCCGCCGAGCACCCGGAACAGGGTGGTCTTGCCGGCCCCGTTGCGGCCGACCAGGCCGACCTTGTCACCAGCTCGCACGTCGAAGGACACGCCCTCGACGATGGTCG
>VGBZ01000106.1 GCA_016870275.1 Actinomycetota bacterium | reverse complement strand
CCGGGCTACGGTGGCCGCCGCCGGGGGTGTAGCTCAGCTGGCTAGAGCACCTGCTTTGCAAGCAGGAAGTCGTGGGTTCGAGTCCCATCACCTCCACTGGTTGCGGAAATGACAACTTCCGTGCTGACTCGCATCGCTCAGGCCGAAGCCTGTCAGTGGGCGCCGAGCTGGCGGCAAGCGGTGGCCGTCGCGTCGTCATAGGGGAACCAGTGCTCGATGCGCAGCCGCTCGACCTCCACGTTCTGGGGAGCCTGGAACGCGGTGACGGTCGTGAGGAAGCGGAGCTCCAAATCGTCCCGCGAAAGATGGAGCACCAGCGCTGGCTCCGATGGAACCGACAGGTCCGCTTCACGCCACTGCTGCGAGACGGTCGGCATGTCGAGGAGTTCGTCGAGGAGCGCTCCCAGCTCGCGGTTTCCCGGATCGGCGAGAACCTCGCGCTGGATGCGCCACAGGACCTGGCGGCCGACCTCGTCGAAGTTCGCCAAGTACGGCTGGGCGCCAGCGGGATCGAACGTGAGTCGGGCGAGGTTCAACCCGAGGTCGGCAACCAACTCCGCGGTCGGAGGCGGTCCTGGCGGTAGCCCCAGCACCGCGCTGATCACCGTGGCTGCGCCCTGATTCACATCGACAACGTCATAGGCGCCATCGACTACGACCAGCGGGAAGGGCTCGTGGTGAGCCTTCAACAGCTCGATCGCCTGCGCGATCTGCTCAGGTACTGCGTCGTCCGACTCGTCGAAGGCAGGATCGTGGCCCGCCGCCACCAGCATCGCGTTGACCTGGCTGAGCGGGACACCGAGAGTCGATCCCAGCAGGAGGACCATTTCCGGGCTTGGGAGCGACCGCCCCGTCTCCAGAAAGCTGATGTGTCGTGCCGAGACGTCGGCCGCGAGCGCGAGGTCGAGCTGGCTGAGCCCACGCCGGGAGCGCCACTGCTTCAACAGCGCAGGCACCAATCCCGTTCGCTGCTCGGTAGAACCCATCGCCGGCGACCCTAGAGCCCGGTCGTTGCGGCTGACACCTACCTCGGGAGGTAGTTGCGGCCGGCGTCATCCCGTGCGACGTTCGGAATGGCCGAGCCAAGGAGACTGATCATGGCCACACTGACCGCCGCGGACGCTTCGGAGCTGTTTCGTGCCGAACCCCAGAAGTACCTCGACGTCGGCGCCGGTGACGTCGCATATCGCACGATCGGCTCCGGGCCCGATGTGGTCTTCGTGCACGGGTGGCCCGTGAGCGGGGCGACGTTCCGAACGCTGCTCCCGCACCTGGCCGACCACGTCACCTGTCACGTGCTCGATCTCCTTGGCGCCGGTTCGAGCCGGTTCGATTCGGACAGCCCCCTTTCGATCGATCAACACATCGAGGCGGTGCGACGCGCTGTGGATCTGCTCGGGCTGCAGCGGTTCTCGGTGGTCGGCCACGACAGTGGCGGGATGATCGCCCGCCACGCGCTGGCGGGCGACAGTCGACTCACCGGTATGGGGCTCATCGACACCGAACAACCACACGGGTTGAGCTGGCGATTCAAGGTGTTCCTGGCGAACCGCCGAGTCCCGGGATTCGGATCAGCGCTCGGATGGCTCGCCGGCCAGCCACGGCTGCGTCGCAACGGATTCGTCCTGGGGGACGCCTTCGTCGACCGGTCACTCCTCGACGGCGAGTTCGACGAGTTCTTCCTCCGTCCCCTGGCGGCCGATCCGCTCCGACGGGCCGCAGCGATCAAGGTGCTCCGGAGCTTCGACCCCCGCTACGTCCAGGAACTCACCCGGCTGCACCGGCACATCACCGTTCCGGTCCAACTCGTGTGGGGCGAGCAAGACAAGTTCTTCCCTGTCGACTGGGCACGGGAGATGGTCGACACCTTCCCCGAGGCGCGCCTCACCGTGATTCGGGGTGCCGGCCTGTTCTCCCACGAGGAACGACCGTCGGAGGTTGCCGAGGCACTGCTGCCGGTGCTGGCGCTCTGAACACCCGAGGTGAAGTGCCGGCCCAAGAACGCGCTCACCTTCACCGAGCGGCGATGTCGGGTGCACCGGCTTCCAGGCTGGCGACACGGCCGAGCAAATTGGACTTGTGGTTTGAGTAACGTCCCATCACCTCCACAACAGTGTAAAAATGACAATGATGTAGTTCGATCGGATTGCCAGCCGCTCGCATGCAGCGCGTGTGAGAGGTTGCCAGGCCGGAATCGAGGACTTTTTCTTTACACTCATGCGTGATGTAGAGAATCGGCGCCGGGGCACGTCGCGAGTGAGTTCGAAGCACCAGGTCACCATCCCCACAGACGCGCTGCGGGCGGCTGGCCTTGAGGTCGGCGAGCGCCTGGTTGCTCGTGCCGATGGACCTGGCCGGGTGGTGTTCGAGCGGGAAGCCGACGTTCTCGCCGAGTTCTCCGGGGCTCTCACCGGAATCCACGAGCCGAACGAACTCGCTGTGCTGCGCGACGAATGGGAGTAACAGTGCTGGACACGGGCGTCGTCATCGGCTTTCTCGATGGCAATGACGTCCATCACGAAGCAGCGCACTCGGCTCTCAGAGCGGCGCTTGACCGTCACGATCGACTGGTGCTGCCAGCTTCCGCCTTCGCCGACGTACTTGTCGGGCCATCACGCAAAGGCGTTGAGGCGGTCGCTGCGGTGCACGGCCTGGTCGAGCGTGTGCCCATTGAGATCGAACCCCTCGGCACGGAGATCGCCGTTGCAGCGGCAACGCTCCGAGGCCACCATCGGTCGCTCAAGCTTCCCGACGTCATCGTCATCGCCACGGCGAGTCACCTGAACGCGGATCACCTCGTCACGACGGATCGCGGCTGGCCGAGCAAGACCAAGCTCAGATTGAGGGCATCGATCGCCAAGATCTGAGGACCCTCCAGGATCTCAATCGGTCGCATGTCTCCGAGCAGGGATTCGAATACCGTCCCATTGCTTCGCCGGGCGCTCAGCGACGGCCCTCCTGGCCCTCCGAGGCCGGACGGTCCCTTGCCCTCCCTCGACCTCCACGGCGCTTCGACCCCTGTTCTGCACGGGTCTCGAACTCCGTGCGAGGGTTCGAAAGCTGCCCCCTTGCACATGTCCTGAACCATCACACTGTCCCCTTGCGACCACTCGTTGTAGTTTCAACAACGTAGTTCGGCGCTCAGACGGGACATCCTTCGTGATCTCGAGGAACCTCTCCGCTGGCGGGAGCAAGATCCTGAAGCGGGGCCTGGGCGGTTCATGCTGCCCTTGCGATGACGGCGACCTGCTGCTCGGCCGTGGCGTCTCCCAGTTGGCCACCGTTGTCGAACGGGCGTCGCGGTTCACCGTGCTCGTGCAGCTCGACGGCCGTGACATGGTCACCGTTGCCAACGCTCTCGCCGCGAAAATGA
>VGBZ01000105.1 GCA_016870275.1 Actinomycetota bacterium | reverse complement strand
CCTGACCGGCCTGGTCGAGGATCGCTAGGAGATCGAACACATCCCCGGGTACACGGCGTAGCTCGACGTCATCGGCGTCGACGGCGAGGACCACCGGAACGGAGCCGCCCAGACCGGCGAGCTGCGTGACTCGCTCGCCGTCGGCGAGGAGGACTGCTGCGCCCGAGTCACGGAGGCCGTGGTGGAATTCCTCTGTGCTCCACATGGAGTTCAACGCCACGGCCACCGCACCGGCCGCCGAGGCCGCTGCCAGTCCGACGATCCACTCGGGACGGTTGCGCATGGAGATCGCCACACGATCGCCCGGGCGTACACCGAAGTCCGCCACCAGAGCGTGCGCCAGTGCCATCGACCGCTGGTGGGTCTCCTCGAACGTGCGGCGTTCGTTCCCGTAGACGTAGTACTCGGCCTCGCTACGCGCTTCGGCCACCACCTCGGCCAGGCTCGCCGGGGCATTGCGGAACCGCCGCTGCGGACCGCGATCGGTCTGGACGACGACGACCTCGAACGCCTGTCCGGGTGCGGTGAGCTCGGAGACGACCTCGGTCCGGGTGCGTACTGGTCCAACCACTCGGGCAACGTACCGGAACGGCGGGCGGCGGGCGCTTCTGGAAGACTGCGCCCAACCGACCCAGGGGGAACTTCGTGAAGTTCGGAATCGCGTTCGCCAACATCTTGACCTTCGCCGAGGAGCCGGGCCTCTCACAGCTGGCGCAGGCGGCCGAGCAGGCCGGCTTCGAATCGCTGTGGACCGTCGAGCACGTCGTCTACCCCGACGACTACGGCTCCGCCTACCCCTACGACGACAGCGGCAAGATGGCCATGACACCCGACACGTCGTTGCCGGACCCGCTCGTGTGGCTCACCTGGGTGGGCGCGGTGACCGAGAACATCCGACTGGCCACCGGGATCCTGATACTCCCCCAGCGCAACCCGGTCGTGCTCGCCAAGGAGGTGGCAACCATCGACCACCTCACCGGAGGCCGCATGGAACTCGGCATCGGAGTCGGCTGGCTGCGCGAGGAGTTCGACGCGCTCGGCGTGCCGTTCGAGCGGCGCGGGGCACGGACCGACGAGTACATCGGTGCCATGCGGGCACTGTGGGACGCCGATCATGCCGAATTCCACGGCGACTTCGTCGACTTCGCCGGGGTGAGCATGAACCCGAAGCCGGCACGCGGTCGAGTGCCCATCACGATCGGCGGCCACAGCCGCGCTGCGGCCGAACGCGCTGGTCGGATCGGTGACGGATTCTTCCCGGGCAAAGGTGACATCGCCGAGCTCGCCGACATCGTCCGCCAGACCGCCGCCGACTGCGGCCGTGACCCTGAGCAGATCGAGATCACCTTCGGTAACGAACAGATCTTCAGCTCCGATCCGGTCGGTGAGGTCGAGCGCCTCGCAGGAGCCGGCGTCAACCGGGTGATCGTGCCGTCGCTCATGTTCCTCGGCGACCCGGTCGCCTCGTTGAGCGGGTTCGGCGAGAACGTCATCGGCCCGACGGCAGATCTCTGATCCCGACGCAGCACACTCTGGGAATGTTTCGTCTCCTGTCCCCACCGGAACACCTGTCATGACCGTGCCGGCGTTCCTGCACCCGTTCGCCCGACCGACATCGGAGCGCTTCATCGAGATCGTCCGCGGCCAGGGTGCGCTCGTGTGGGACGCCGCCGGCAGCGAGTACGTCGATGCCCTGGCGTCGCTGTGGTACTGCGTCGTCGGCCACGGCCGGGCTGAGATCGCGGATGCCGTGGGCGAACAGCTCCGCACGCTCGATGCATTCCACACCTTCGAGCTGTTCACCAACCCCGCAGCAGAGCGTGTCGCCGAGGAACTCGTCGCCTTGGCCCCCGTGCCCGACGCCCGCGTGTTCCTGACCAACTCCGGCTCCGAAGCCGTCGACACCGCAATGAAGCTCAGCCGTCTGTTCTGGACCTGGCAGGGCGAACCGCAGCGCAACCTGATCGTGAGCCGGGATCGCGCCTACCACGGGGTGACCTACGGGGGTACGAGCGCGCAGGGACTCGCAGCGAACAAGGAGCACTGGGGCGAGCTGCTCGGCGGAGTCGTGCAGGTGCACGCCGACTCGCTCGAGGAGGTCGAATACCAGCTCTCCGTCCACGGTGAGCGGATCGCCGCAGTGATCGCCGAGCCGCTCCAGGGAGCGGGCGGCGTGTTCCCACCCGTGGAGGGGTATCTGCAGGGCCTGCGCGACCTGTGCGACCGCACCGGGGCGCTGCTCGTGTTCGACGAGGTGATCACCGGGTTCGGTCGACTCGGCACCTGGTGGGGGGCCGAGCGCTACGGCGTGACCCCCGACCTGATCACGTTCGCCAAGGGCGTGACCTCCGGCTACCAGCCACTCGGTGGCGTGCTCGTCGGTCCACGCGTCCGTGAGGTGCTCGAGGCCGATGGCGACCGGTGGTTCCGCCACGGGTTCACCTACTCCGGCCACCCGGCGGCGTGCGCCGCAGCAACGGCCAACCTCGAGGTGATCCGCAGCGACGCTCTGCTCTCGCGCGCCCCGGCGATCGGGGCGCAACTCGCCCCGGCGCTGCAGTCGATCGTCGACGAGGGGCTGGCTGCCGCTGTCCGCGGGACCGACGGCATCTGGGCGCTGGCGCTGCACCCCGAGGACTCGGCGCTCGTGGTGCGTGACGAGATGCTCCGCCTCGGTGTGATCCCCCGGCCGATCGCCACACACTCGCTTGCGTTCTGCCCGCCGCTCGTGATCAGCGACGAACAACTGGACCGGATCGCGGACACCACCCGGGAGGCGCTGCGTCGGGTTCGCAGCCGCAAGCCGATACCGTCGACGTGATGTCGACCACCGATCTCAGGGCGACGATCCGGGCCGACCTAGAGGCCAACCGTCGAAGTCCCAAGGGCAAGGTGGCAGTGGTGGCGTTTCGTCTGGCTCACGCCGCCGGCGGATCGGGGCGGCGGCGCTGGTGGGCCGTTCCGGTGCTGGCGTTCTATCGGCTCATCGTCGACTGGGTCATGGGCATCGAGATCCCTGCTGGAGTGCAGGCCGGGCCGGGACTCGCCGTGTTCCACGGGACCGGTCTGGTCGTGCACTCAGGTACCCGGATCGGTGCCGGAGTGACTCTCCGCCAGGGCACAACAATCGGCGCCCGCGGACACGGCGACGGGCCCGATGGACAGGCGCCGGTCCTCGGCGACGACGTCGACGTCGGCGTGGGTGCGCTCGTGATCGGCCCCTGGACAGTCGGTGACGGTGCGGTGATCGGAGCCGGTGCGGTGGTCGTGGGTGACGTCCCGGCCGGGGCGACGGTCGTCGGCAACCCCGCTCGGATCCTCAGCGAGTCCCCCACGAGTACGTCTGCTTCTCGAGGTGGAGGTAGGTGAACACCTCTGCGCTCACCACACCCTCGACGCTG
>VGBZ01000104.1 GCA_016870275.1 Actinomycetota bacterium | reverse complement strand
TGGCGACCGAGTCGGACGATGGAGGCCTTGCCCACCACGCCGTCGGTGCGGGGCCGGCCCAGGTAGCGGACGTGCATGTCGGTGGTGATGAGCGACTCACGCTCCAGGTCGAACCCGGTGGCCTTGGCCGCTGCGAGCGCACTCGCCAGGTCGACCAGCGTGGCGATCGCACCGCCGTGGAGGTTGCCGGTGGGACCGACCGATCCCGGGCCGATGGGCATACGGACCTCAGCAGTCGTGGCGCCCGGCGGTGGAGACACGAACTCGAAGTCGAGGAGATCGTGGAGTGGGATGCCGTGATCAGTCGACACGAGGTGCTCCCCGAAGTCCGGGCCAACGCGAGCCCCCGATGGTATCGGTGAACGGCCAGAAGGCCGCCGGATCGAGTGCGCCGGCCACTTCGATGGTCCGTCCGGTCACCTTGGTCGCCACCAGCTCGGCGACGACCTCGCCTCGGATCGGGAGCAGGTCGGTGTAGGGATCCCAGCGGCTCGGCCGGAGCGACAGTTCGCCGTCGACCGGGATGGTGCTGAGGAGTTGTGAGGTGGTCTCGACCCGCACCACCCGTGGCGGCAGGTCGTAGTCGCCTTCGGCACCACCGACCGCACGGGAGTACTTGACCCACCACTCCGTCTCGGTGCGTTCCGCGTTTCCACCGTCCACGACGGCACCGAGTTGGCCGTCGTAGGACAGGAAGGTCGTTCCCTGATGAGCACAGGATGCGTGAACAGCGTCACCGAGGCGGTGGTACCGGACGTCGCAGGGGAACTTCGGCTGACCGTTCGTCTCGCGACTGATGAAGATCGCCGACTCCTGATCGATGCCGATCCCGAGGGTGTAGCCGCCCTCCTGCCCGTCATGCGCCGCCGGGATCTTGGTGCTGACACCCAACTCCGGTTCGCCGTGGACCGGGACGCAGTAGATGCCGATCGAGACGACAGGGTCACCACAGCGCTCCAAACCGGGTGGAAGCAGCAGATCGATCGCCGCAGGGTCCGTCGGGTAGCGCAGCACGAGCTTCGGTGTGCCCAGCAGATCACCCGGCAACCGGGTCGGTGTGTTCACCGTCCACCCCCCTTTCGTTCGGCTGTCGCACCAAGGTGCTCGACGACGACGGCGAGCAGCGCCCGCTCGGCGAGGCGATCGAGGTCGACCGACCCGGACACAGCACGGACGGTCGCCCGGGGGATCCTCGGATCGTCGACCGTTGCCCAGATCTGCGAGGGCCGGAGTCCATCCGGACGCTCCTCGGGTGGACGCCAGGCTGTCACCAGGAACCCCGCCACACAGGCGAGCACCGTGGCGAGAGCATCGCGAGCAGCAGCACCGCGGACCCCGGCCTGCTCGAGTTCCGCAAGCAGCGCCACTTCGAGCGGGAGCTCGAGCAGGGTGGTCGCACCGATGGACGATGCCAGCGCCGTGACGTTGCGGTGGCGACTGGCGCTGCGCCAGATGTTGACCGCAGCCGAGTGCACCCGCTGCTGTGGCTCCCGACCGGTGACCGCTGCTCGACCGAGACGCTCTGCCATCCGCTCGACCACGGCGACGACGAGTTGCTCCCGGTTGCCGACATGCCAGTAGATGGTCGTGGTGGTGACCCCCAGATCGGCGGCGAGTCGACGCATCGAGAGGGCGTCGGCACCGTCTGCTGAGACGATCGCCAGTGCCGCATCGACCACGTCGGTGGGCTGAAGACCCACACGCCTCGACGTTGGACCACTACGTCTCGGCGATGGAGTCGTCGATCGGGGGCGGATGGTGGACGGCACGACCGACAGCATGCAACACTCTTGCACACTGTTCAAGAATCAACGTCCCGACCACGGGTGCCGACCCACTGCCGGCACCGCACCGGGAACCGGATCCGGCCTGACCGCCGGGGAGGAGTCGCACCGTGGGCCATCCACTCGAAGCCGTCGACACGAGCGACGCCCCCTACGTCATCGTCTCGTCCGACACCCACGCCGGCCTGCAGGTCGAGGAGTACCGGGAGTACCTCGATCCTCAGTTCCTCCCGCAGTTCGACGAGTGGGTCGTCGAACGACACCGCCACCGTCGACTCGTCGAGGAGGTCAACGGCGAGTACGTGGCCAAGTGGGAGGGAGAGAACGCCGAGGGCCTCAAGGGTGCGTACGACCCAGCGATCCGGGACAAGGAACTCGACGCCGACGGCATCGCCGGCGAGGTGATCTTCGCTGACGGCGACTCCGTCACGGGTCAGGAATCACCTCCGTTCGGCGCCGGACTGGCGGCCGGACAGATCACCGACCCAAACCTGGCCTTCGCCGGTGCGAGGGCCCACAACCGCTGGCTGGTGGAGTTCTGTGCGACCAACCCCGCACGTCGGGCCGGGGTGGCGCTCGTTCCGGTCATCCACGACGTCGATCGGGCGGTCGAGGAGATCGACTGGATCGCCGGGCGGCCGGGCATCGCCGGGATCATGATCCCCACCATGTGGCACGACAATCCGTCGTACGGGCACCCTCAGTACGACCCCTTCTGGGCCCGATGTGCCGAGGCAGGCCTAGTGGTACACACGCACTCCGGCGAGGGTGACTGGGCGTCGTACAACGACAACATCGCCCAGTTCGTGCTCGAGGTGCCGTTCTGGACTCACCGGGCGCTGTGGCAACTCCTCCTGTCAGGCAAGTTCGACCGGTTCCCCGGTCTCAGGTACACCGTCGTCGAGTGTGGCTCGTACTGGCTCGGCGACCTCTTGTGGAAGGCCGACACCACGTTCGGTGCCAACGCCAAGGTCAAGAAGCTCAACTCGAGGACCAAGGGGCTCATCCAGCGGCTGCCGTCGGAGTACGTCGGCACCAATGTCTTCATCGGAGCATCGACGATGAGCCCGGAGGAGATACGACGACGACACACCAACGGCGTCGACGCACTCATGTGGGGCACCGACTACCCCCACCCCGAAGGCTCCTGGCCCCACACCCGGGAACGACTCGAGAAGGACTTCCAGCAGGTCTCGATCGAGGACACTCGGCTCCTGCTCGGACTCAACGCCGTGCGGTGCTACGACCTGGACCTCCCGGCGCTCGAGCAGGTCGCCGCAGAGATCGGCCCCCGGCCATCGGACCTCAACCAGGACGCCGATCTCCGTACCGCCCCCGACGCAGTTCGCACGGCACGATGGTGGTTCGACGCGTACGGCATCGAGTGGCCGACATCGTGAGCGGCCCCGGGTCCGTCACCACTCCGCGCTCCGAGCGGATCGAGGTCTCCGGGTGCGTCGCTGTGGTCACCGGAGCTGCGAGCGGCATCGGTCGGGCGATCTCCAGTGAGCTGCTCCAACGGGGCGCAGCGGTGGTACTCGCCGACGTCGAGATCGACGCCCTCGAGCGAACGGCCGCCGATCTGGCCGTCGATCACGGCACCGATCGTGTGGTCGGCATCCGCACCGACGTCACCGACGAGGCAGCGGTCCACGAACTCGCCGAGCGCACCTACGACAGGTTCGGCTCGTGCGAGCTGCTGTTCCTCAACGCCGGTGTCACCTCTGGTGGAGGAGGCCTACCCTGGCAGCAGGAGCCGAACGACTGGCGCTGGTGCTTCGGGGTCAACGTGTTCGGTGTGGCCATCGGGGTGAGTGAGTTCGTGCCCCGGATGATCCGAGCCAGAACTCCGAGTCAGGT
>VGBZ01000103.1 GCA_016870275.1 Actinomycetota bacterium | reverse complement strand
GCTACCAAGGACCAGGCCCGTCGGGCCGTCGCCGGGTTCATCGACGCCTACAACACCCGCCGGCGCCACAACAGCTGCGAGATGCTGGCGCCCATCGCCTACGAACGGCTCCTCGCCGAGCGGGCAGCCGAAACCGACAACCAGGACCGAGCAGCCTGAACACCGGCCTCGACCCTGGCGTCACCACGCCACCGGTGCAAGGCTGCAACCCCAATCAGAAACCCTCCACGATCTCGGGGGAAGCCCAGTTGCTCAAGTAGTTGGGAGGGGAACAACGTGAAGAACATGCATGCGCGCGCTGCGTTCGTCGTGGCTGCGATCGCGCTGTGGTCGGTGGCGTGCACACCGCCCGAACCGAACACGGGTGAGCCACCGGGCGAGGTGGTCCGACCTGAGGCAGCGATGGACACGGTGCTCGAGGAGAGCATCGACGAGGTGCGCCCATCTGGCGTGACCTTCGATCAGAGCTTCGAGGAGTTCGCGGACGGCACCCTGGTTCGGTTCAACATGCAACGATGGCATTACCTCGCGCCGAACGAGCCCGCCTTGCTGGCCGCTGCGGCCCAGCTCCGCGACGCCGCTGTGGCCGACGGGTGGACGCTGCTCGCGAACTACGCCGACCCTGGTGCCTCGGGCATGTTCACTGCGACCCTCGACAAGGCTCCAATGCGGCTCACGTTGCTATACGTCACCAGCGCCGCATTCGACCTCGACCCAGCCGACGTCGATGAACTGCGCCTGACCGGTCAGATCGTGTATGACCCGTCACGAGAGAACGGCGGCGGGTCATGACCGCGTCGAGCAGCAGGCGAATCGCCCGCAACCGGATGATCCTCGCGCTCGCATCCGCCACGCTGGTGGTCGCCTCCGTACTGCCCGTGTCGTCAGCCGGCGCACAGATCGATCCGCTTCGAGTCCTCATCCTCGGAGACTCCTACTCGGCGGGCAACGGTGCGGGTTCCTACTACGGCCCCAAGGACTGCTACCGGAGCCGGAATACCTGGGGCGAGCTGGCTGCCCGGGAGCTGGGCGAGCGATCAGGCCGGGAGGTCCAGGTCACGAACCGTGCATGCAGCGGCGGCGTCACGACCGACTTGACCGGCGGTGACGTCGGCTCCGGCGGGATCTACCCCAATAAGCTCCAGACCGTGCGCTCCAGCACCATCTCCTCGTCCAACCAAGACGCCGCCAACGCGTCCGCCCGGCAGCAGTGAGGGTCCTCCACGAGCAAGGACCCGCTTCGCGCTGACGAGTTCTGGTCCGGATACGCGGAGAGCCAGGGGTCCAGAGCGGAGGCTGGTTTGGGGGACCGTTAGGGGGAACGGGGGAGCCGCTCAGACGCGGCGAGAGCCCACATCCCTTGCAGGGACTGGGCTCTCGAGTGGAGCGGGTGACGGGAATCGAACCCGCACTGTCAGCTTGGGAAGCTGAAGTTCTACCATTGAACTACACCCGCTAGGTCTGCTCAGCAGCCGCCGGAAAGCGTAGTCGTGGCTGCGTAGCTCTGTTCAGTTCACCGCTCTGATGACGTCGTGGTCCGACTGTCATCACCGGTCAATTCAGTTTCGTCGGACTGGGTGTCGGCGATGGGGGCCGGGTGCCGGGTCTTCCGACTCGCCGCTAGACTCCCCGACTGGAGAAGTGGAAGGAGGACATCGAGGTGAGACCGTTCATTGCTCGAGAGGTGACTCTGCGGCGCAGCCGGCTCGGCGTCGCCGGCCTCTTCGCTGTCCTGAGCTTGGTGTTGGGTGCCTGTGGTCCGGAACTCGGCCCGATCTGGCCCATGTCGAGCGTGCCGCCGGTGAACCTGCCGGAGACATCTGATCCTGCGGTTGTCCGGCTCGGCTCCGACTATTTCATCTACGGCTCCGACAACCACCTCCGGGCTCCCGTGACGAAGCTGACCGACCCCACCCAGGTCCTCTCGCTCGACCAGAAGAACGCCGTCACCACCGAGGCGATGCCTGCGAAACCCCCGTGGTCGCCTCGGCTGGACCAGCTGTGGGCGCCCACGGTTGCCCAGTTCGACGCCAAGTGGGTGATGTTCTTCAGTGCCGATCGTGCCAATCCGCCACAGCCATGGAACCCGACATGTATCGGGCGGGCCTGGGCCGACTCCCCACTCGGCCCGTTCGTCGCTGAGGCAGCGCCGTGGACGTGCGGCATCGGCGAGGTGGGTGGGGCGCTCGACCCGGAGGTGTTCCGCGATCCAAGCGGTCGCACCTACCTCCTCGCAGCATTCGGCGACACCCTCGAGCCGATCCGAGGAATCGAACTCGACGGAAACGCCAACCCGATCGGAGGTTGGAACATCGTCCTGGGTCGTCGCCACCCATGGGAGTACCACTTCATCGAGAACCCATCCATGATGTTCGACCCACTCCGTGGGAACTACGTCCTGGCGTACTCCGCTGGTCGGTGGTTCGAGGCCGGCTACGCAACTGGCATCGCCCGCTGCTCGACGCCGCTCGGGCCGTGCACGTCCCACCGACCCGGCCCGTGGATCTCTTCCCGCAACGGTCGGTCGGGCACGGGCGGCCTCAGCTTCTTCTCCGACACCGCAGGGAACCCGTGGGCCATCTTCTCGTCGTTCCCCTCAGGACGGGAGACGACGATCGGCGGACGCTCGGCCTCGGTCGTCCCCATCGTCCTCTCACCAATGGTGTCGGCCGGTCCCGTCATCAAGTGAGGTGACGGCCCGACGTCGGGCCACACCGGCCTGCGCAGCGGCACACTACGATTCGTGCGGTGATCCTCTCTGATCGATCGATTCGCAACGAGATCGAGTCCGGCCGGATCGGGGTGGACCCGTACGACCCGGCCATGGTGCAACCCAGTTCGATCGACGTTCGGCTCGACCATCGGTTCCTCGTCTTCCGGAGTCACACACGACCCGTGATCGACGTGCGCCAGGACCTGACCGACCTCACCGAACAGGTCACCGCAACCGAGACCGAGCCGTTCATCCTGCACCCCGGTGAGTTCGTGCTCGGTGCCACCGCTGAGATGTTCACGCTGCCCGATGACATCGTCGGTCGGGTGGAGGGCAAGTCCTCGCTCGGTCGCCTCGGACTGTTGATCCACACGACTGCGGGGTTCGTCGACGCCGGCTTCCACGGGCAGCTCACACTCGAGTTCTCCAATGTGGCGACGCTTCCCATCACGCTCTACCCGGGAATGAAGATCGGTCAGATCAGCTTCCTGCGCATGGACGGCCCGGCCGAGCACCCGTATGGCGCATCGCCACTCGGTTCCAAGTACGCCGGGCAGGTCGGTCCGACGCCGAGCCAGTACTGGAAGAACTTCCGAACCTGAACGCCGGTCTCCACGATCTCGGTGGCCCGAACTTCGCCGGCCGGGGCCGATGGCACCGAGAACGTCGTAGACCGAATGGAGGTCAGCGGTCGGCGGCCTCGACGATCTCGGCGATCGGCGGCACGGACACTGGTTCGGCCTGCTCGAGTGCGTCGAGGATGTGCATGGCCAGGTCGCCGACCTTCACCTCGTCCTCCTCCACGCCCTGAGACTTCACGCCGTCATCGATCATCACGTAGCAGAACGGACACGCAGTGGCGATGCGAGACGCTCCGGTGGCCAGCAACTCCTGAGACCGCTCGACGTTGACCTGCTTGCCGGTGTGCTCCTCCATCCACATGCGGGCACCGCCGGCGCCGCAGCACATCCCCTTGGTTCCATTCCGGCTCGCTTCGACGATCTCGACTCCGCCGAGGTGGCCGATCACGTTCCGCGGTGCCATGTAGATGTCGTTGTGTCGACCGAGGTAGCACGAGTCGTGGTAGACGACCCGCTCGTCGAGCTTGGCACCGGTCAGG
>VGBZ01000102.1 GCA_016870275.1 Actinomycetota bacterium | reverse complement strand
AGGTTGGCGAGTCCGTTACCGAGCCCCGGACCGAGGTGGAGGAGCACCGCTGCCGGTCGATCCGCCATTCGGGCGTAGCCGTCGGCCGCTCCGGTGGCGACGCCCTCGAACAGTGCGAGCACGCTGCGCATCTCCGGCACGTCGTCGAGCGCATGCACGAAGTGCATCTCGGAGGTGCCGGGGTTCATGAAGCACACGTCGACTCCGGAGTCGACGAATGTTCGGATCAGGGCATTGGCGCCGTTCACAGCGAGGTCCTCCGGTGCACTCGGGATTGGTCAGTCAAAGATGGTGCCGGGGTTGAGGATGCCGGCCGGGTCGAATGCCTGCTTGATCCGACGCATCAGCGCGATCTTCGCCGGATCCTCGAGCTGCAGGAAGTACTCCTTCTTGGCGCCGCCGATGCCGTGCTCGGCGGAGATGGTCCCGCCGAGCTCCATGCCGGAGGCAAACAACTCCTGCATGAGCCGGCTTCGCCGCTCGTCGTCGGCACAGAACACGCCGAGGTGGACGTTGCCGTCACCGGCGTGGCCGCAGCCGGCGATCCAGGCGTCGTACTCCGTGGCGAGCTCCGAGACCCGCTTCATGAACACGGGAATCTGTGCCCTCGGCACGACCACGTCGACGATGTCGTCGGCGCCGTTGGCCTTGGCCATCCAGAAGGCCTGCTCCCGGGCAGAGATCAGGTCGCCTGCGGCGGCGGGCGGGAGCACGAACACGTCGAGAGCTCCCAGTTCGGCGAGCTGTTCGGCCACTGCGCCCAGATCATCCTCGAGGCGGTTCTCGTGAGCGTTCTCGAGGACCACGACCAGGTAGGCGAGCGCAGTGTCCTTGATCTCCTGGGGGATGCCGAGTTCGAGACCGCTGTAGCTGGCAGTGGCCGACATCGTGAGGAGGTCGATGTACTCGAGAACCAGCGGGCCGATGCCCGAGTCGATGATTCTCGGCACGGCGGCGGTGATCTCGTCGAGCGTCGAGAACGGGGCCAGGACAGTCGCCTGGTGCTCAGGTCGCGGGTACAGCTTGATGATGACCTCCGTGACGAGGGCGAGCGTGCCCTCGCTGCCCACGATCAACTGGGTCAGGTCGTAGCCGGTGGTCGACTTCACGATGCGACCCCCGGTTCGCATGATCTCACCACTGGGGAGCACCACCTCGAGGCCGAGCACCTGATGTCGGGTCACGCCGTACTTGACGGCCCGCATGCCTCCGGCGTTGGTGGCTACGTTGCCGCCGATGCTGGCGGAGTACTCCCCGGGGTACACGGGGTAGACGAGGCCGAGTGGACGGAGGACCTGGTCGAGGTCGACGAGTCGAACCCCGGGTTGGACTACTGCGAGGTGATTCTCGGTGTCGATCTCGAGGATCTGGTCCATCTCGTCGAAGCAGATCACGATGCCGTCCGGCAACGGGGTGGCCGCCCCTGACAGCCCGGTGCCGCTGCCCCGGGCAGTGACGGGCACTCCGAGTTCGGCGGCGAGTTGCAGGACCGCAGCGACCTGAGCGGTCTCCGTGGGGCGTATCACGGCGAGCGGGCGAACTGCCTCGACGGTCAGGCACTCGTCGTGCGTGTCGTCCTCGTGGACCGCATCTCCGGCGCTGACCGCCTCGGTCCCCACGATGGCCACGAGCCCGTCGATCAGTTCAGTCACGCCGACCCCCGTTTGATCCGGTTGAACTCGGCCTACGCTACTCGGGTCGTGGTCGGCGGCACCGAGTCGTGCGACCCGGGATGACGTTGCGGAGGCTGTTCGTGGGAGTCAACCAGATCGTGATGGTCTACGACGCCGATGCCGGGCTGGCGGGCGAGTTGCGTTACGTCGCCGGCAAGCTCGCCGGGCGCCACTGCGGGCTCTGTGACATCACCCACGGGCGGCTGCGTCGCAAACGGAGCTTCGATGAACTGGTTTGCTCGCTCGACGTGCCGATCATGGTGTGGCACCGCAACGAGCAGACCGAGGACATCGCCCGGTTCACGGCTGGACGGACTCCCACGGTCGTCGCTCAGTTGCACGATGGGTCGTTGGTCGAGCTGCTGACCGCCGGTGACCTCGACGGATGCCACGGCGATGTCGATCGGTTCGCTGCGGTTCTCGACGCTGCGCTGAGGGAACGAGGAGGGTGACCGGGCCCGGACGCCAACCGTCCGGTCCGTCCGGCGGGTGGGTGGGGATCGTCGGACGGCCGTCGGCGGCGAGGCCGCCGTCCTTGGCGTAGGTGCGCGGACTGGTGCCGGTCCCGTCGTTGCCGACCCAGGTCAGGGTCGTCCTGAACTCGCTGCTCCCCATCCGGAATTCCTCCGTCCTCAGATCCGCTCGAAGTTCCGCCGGAGTTCCCACTCCGTGACCGTGTTGTTGAACGACCTCCACTCGTCGCTGACCTGGTGGAGCAGGTGCTGGTGGACGCCTTCGCCGAGCGCCTCACGGGCGAAGGTCGAATCCTGAAACAGCCCAATGGCTTCGGCGATGTTCCACGGAATCCGCTGGACGTCGTCGCCGGTGTAGGCGTTGCCGAGGTAGGGGTCACCGCAGTCGAGCCCCCGATCGATTCCGTCGAGGCCGGCGGCGACGACGGCGGCGAATGCGATGTACGGGTTGCAGTCGGCGCCCGGGATGCGGGACTCGACGCGCATGCTGGCACCGTGGCCGACCAGACGAAGTCCGCAGGTCCGGTTGTCCGGTGACCACACGACAGCGGTCGGGGCCCAGGAGTCGGGCTGGTATCGCTTGTAGGAGTTCACGAACGGCGCGAAGCAGACGGCGAGCTCCCGTGAGTGGGCCAGCAGTCCGCCCATCCAGGACCGGAAGATCGGTGACATGTCGTGCGGGCCGTCGCCGGGGCAGAGCGGGGTGCCGTCGGTCGACCAGATCGATGAGTGGATGTGGCAGCTCGAGCCCGGTTGGTCGATCCGGGGCTTGGCCATGAACGTGATCGCCTTGCCCTGCAGGTGCGCGATCTCCTTGGCGCCGTTCTTGTAGATGGTGTGGTTGTCGGCCATCGTCAGGGCGTCGGAGTAGCGCAGGTTGAGCTCGTGCTGGCCGGGGGCCGCTTCGCCCTTGGAGAACTCGACCGGCAGGCCCGCCGCCAGCATCTGGTTGCGCAACTCGCGCAGGAGGGGCTCGTCCTTGGTGGTCTGGAAGACGTGGTAGTCGAGGTTGTACCAGGACGAGGTCTGGGCCTCGAGGTTGCGGTAGCTCTGGGCTGCGAGCTCGTCGTAGGTCTCGGAGTAGGCGAAGAACTCGAGCTCTGAACCGATCATCACCCGTAGGCCGAACTCGGCGGCCCGTTCCAACTGGCGCTGCAGGATCTGACGGGGTGAGACCGGCACCGGGCTGCCGTCGTGCTCGACCACGTCGCAGAGCACCATCGCCGTCTTCGGCAGCCACGGCGTGATGCGCAGCGTCGACAGATCTGGCCGGCCTCGGAAGTCGCCGTACCCACCATCCCAGTTCGTGTACTCGTACCCCTCGACGACGTTCATGTCGACGTCGACCGTGAGCAGGTAGTTGCAGGCCTCGATGCCCTCGCCACCGGTGCCGTCCTCGTCGACGACGTGGTCGACGAAGAACTGACCGGTGACACGCTTGCCCATGAGGCGGCCCAGCAGGTCGGTGAACGCAACCACGACGGTGTCGATCTCGTCGGTCTCGACCAGCCGTCGCAGAGCCGGCAGGTCGATCGATCCGGTCGTTGGCATGTGTTCTCCTCGGGGTCGCAGAGCGGGGTTACTCAGGGGTCGTGTAGGCCGCCGTGATCCCGCCATCGATGAGCAGTGACTGTCCGGTGACGAACGAAGACTCCTCAGATGCCAGGAACAGCGCACCATTGGCGATC
>VGBZ01000101.1 GCA_016870275.1 Actinomycetota bacterium | reverse complement strand
CCGACATCGATGTCCTCGTCGCCGGCGGCCCAGAAGTTGGGGGTATCAACGAGACCTCCTCGCCGTCCGGGCTCGGGGGAACGAAACTCGCTTTCACCGGCTGAGCCGGTCGGCCTCCGTCTGACTCGTCACCCCGTCCGTTAACCTTACTGGGTGACGAGCGTCGAGGAGCCCCAGGTCGTCCTCCGGCGACGCCGGCGTACCCCACGACGGGGTGACCGGATCCGCCCGGTCGCCGCCGTGTCGGCGATCGTGGTCGTGGCGGTCCTCGGGGTCCTGACGTGGAGGATCGTCAGCGGATCCGGTGCCGAGGCCCTGACGGCTCGGGCCGAGGTCGAGGCCGGACCCGGCGGTGTCAAGTCGGATGGGTCCACCGCTGAGCCGTCGGCGACGGAGCCGCCGCCGACGACGACACCGACCACGACGGTCCCCGAGATCACGGTCGGTGCGCTCGAGGCGAAGGGGCGCCCGGTTCCGGTGGTGTTCCGCATCGGGACGTTCGACCCCGTGGTGTTCATCACCATCGACGACGGTGGGATCCAGAGACCGGAACTCGTCGAGTACGTCCGGGCCACCGGCATCCCCATCACGATGTTCCTCACCGAGCGGTACACGAGCGGCGACAGCGTCGGCTACTTCAAGCAACTCCAGGACCTCGGCGCCACGGTCCAGGCGCACTCGATCACGCACACGAGCCTGCGGGGGAAGTCGCTCGAGTTCCAGACCAAGGAGGTCTGCCAGCCGGTGGATTCCTACGAGCGCAACTACAGCGTGCGGCCTCGCTACTTCCGACCGCCGTACGGCAACTACGACACCAACACCCTGCTCGCCGCCAAGAGTTGTGGTCTGAAGGCAGTCCTGTGGTGGTCGGCGACCTACAACAACGGCACCCTGGCGCTGCAGGAGCAACCGTTCCGGCGGGGCGAGATCATCCTGATGCACTTCAACGACCACCTCGCTGCGGATCTCGAGACGCTGGTGCAGCAGATCGAGGCGGCCGGACTCCGCCCGGCACTCCTCGACGACTACCTCGACGCCGCACCGATTCAACCCTGACTCCAACCCCGTCCCGACGGCGTCGATCAGCCAGCGTCTCCACTCCGGAGCCAATGCAGCCCGGACCGAAGTCCGGAGACCGGTCCGAACCAGACGAACAGGTGTTCTCCTCGCTGTCACACCCCCCGGTCAGAGTGGGGACATGGACCAGCACCTCCCCCACAGACCCCACAGACGACACGATCTCCGGCGGGCCCACGGCGTCCCGGCCGAGCCAGTCCTCCGTGCCCGACGCTCAGCGGTGGCAGCGTGGGCCCTCGAGCACCGACACCCCGTCGACCGTGACTCACTCGCCATCATCGTCGGCCTGACCGGATCCACCGCCGCTACGTCGCCTGAACGGTGCATGACCGACCACACCAACTCCCGTCAGGGTGGGAGCCGCCCATCCGGGCCGGAGCGGGTGCTGCGAACGCCTCCCGAAGGAGCCACCTGGACCGTCGACCGCATCGACGACCTGCTCTGGGCCGGGGTCACGGAGTGGTGCCGGAGCCGGGGTGTCCGGTTCCCACCGCCGGAGCGGGTCATCTCGACGCTGACCACCTACCTCCTCTACCTCAGCGCTCACGGATGCCTGCAGCGCGGACCCGCCACCGCAGCGCAACTCCGCCGCGCTGTGGCCGCCCACCGGCGTCAACCAGTCACCAACGGACGATTCGCCGACGGACGCCTCACCGACGGATCCCGAAGAACCGGAGGAGTTCGTCAAGGCCGTCGACTGGAGCGTCCGGCCAACGGTGATCGTTGCCCGGATAGGTGAGCAACTCGACGCGAGCATCCGCAGCACAGCCAATCCAGGTCTGTCGCACGACACCCGGTCCGTCGTTTCGGACCTGTGGCAACGGATCGCATCCCGCCGAACGAGCCCACGCCGCCACCGAGACCGGCACCTGCGGAAACGGGGCGCTGCTGAGCACCTGACTGAGCGTCGGTCGGCCGTCATAGGGAACGACAGGGTCCGGGTCGCCATGCTGGTGCAGCAGGCTGACCGGTGCTCCCGGCGCACATCCCGACAGGTTCGACCCGGCGAGCGGCGCGACGGCGTCGAACACCCCCGGACGTTGGCAGGCGAACGAGTAGGCCATGACCGCACCGTTGGAGAACCCCGTCAGGTACCGCCGGGCCGGGTCGACATCGGGCCGGGTGTCGAGTTGGCGAAGCACCTCCTCGAGATACGCCACATCGTTCGTGCCGAGTGCCGATGCCGGCGGACAGCACGGTCCGGCGTTCCACGAGTCGAGCACCCCCTGGGGGAACACCGCCACGAACCGGTCGCGGGCCACCGCACCGCGCCAATCGGCGGCCCGCGACATCCTGGCGCTGTCAACGGTGCGCCCGTGCAGCACCACGACGACAGGGAGCCGCTCACCCGGTTCCACCTCCGCCGGCGACAGCACGGTGAAGGGCCGCTGGACGATCCCCTCGATCACGGTGCCCGTCTGGGTCCGGACTCCGCCCTCGATGCTCCCCTCCCCGAAGACCACCGGATCCCCGGGTCGGCCGGCGGGCTGCTCGGTCGTGGTCACCGTCGGGTTCGTTGAGCTCGGTGCCTGCTGAGGCTCCTGATTCGACGACGCCGGATCACCGGAACCGGGCGCCGATCCATCGCTTCCTGGGAGTACCAGGCCAGCGACCAGCCCGATGATGAGCAGTGATGCTGCGCCGATCACCACGAACGCAGTTCTGCGTCGATTGGGCACCACGCCCACACCGCCTCCCGGGTGCTCGAACTCGCAGCGGCACCCTAGGCGGATCCCGGCGGGAACCACGGTCAGCGATCGGCGCTCCGAGTCGGCTTCTGACGGGTCGTCAGGTACTTTGTCTCCGTGACCACCACCAATGTCACTGGTCCCGCCGTCGTTTCCGATCGAGCGGAATGGCCCGATGAGCGCACCTTCCGCGAATCGGTGAGTACGTGGATCGGTGAACACCTGCGTGGCGACTTCGCCCACCTCGCCCATCGGGGCGGGCCCGGCGACGAACACGCCTTCGTCGAGGACCGCATGGCCTGGGAGCGGGAGCTCGCCTCCGGTGGGTGGACCTGCGTCGGTTGGCCCATCGAGCACGGTGGCCGTGGCCTCCCGCTCCACCTCGAGGTCGCCTTCCACGAGGAGTACGCCCGCGCCGGCGGCCCGGGTCGTGCCGGTCTGGTCGGCGAGGGTCTCCTCGGACCGACCCTGATCCACTTCGGCTCCGAACAGCTCCAGCAACAGTTTCTCCCGGGAATCTGCAACGGCACCGAGTTCTGGTGTCAGGGGTACTCAGAGCCCAACGCCGGATCCGATCTGGCCAACGTGTCCACCCGCGCCACGCTCGACGGCGACGAATGGGTCATCGAGGGGCAGAAGGTCTGGACGTCGCTGGCTCAGTGGTCCGACTGGTGTTTCGTCGTCGCCCGGAGCGAACCCGGAAGTGAGCGCCACCGGGGCCTCAGCTACCTGCTCGTCCCCATGGACCAGCCGGGTATCGAGGTCCGTCCCATACGGCAGATCACCGGGACCGCCGAGTTCAACGAGGTGTTCTTCACCGGGGCCCGTACCCCGGCTCACATGATCGTCGGTGAGCCCGGAGAGGGTTGGCGGGTCGCCATGGGAACACTCGCATTCGAGCGCGGCGTCCTCACCCTCGGCCAACAGATGGCGTTCGAACGTGAACTTGCCCACACGATTCACACCAGCCGTCGAAACGGCTCCAATCAGGACCCGCTCGTCCGTCAGCGACTCGCTGATCTCTGGGCCCGGGTGAACATCATGCGCTGGAACGCCGTGCGTTCCCTCCGGGTCGACGAGGACGTCGAGCTCGCCGGCGAGGCCATGATCAACAAGTTGTACTGGGCCAACCTGCACCAGGCCATGGGTGAGGCCGCGATCGACGTCCTCGGTGCCGATGCGCTGCTCACCCGATACTCCGACCCGGATGAAGGCGATGCCGGCGACGACGAGATGGGCGTCGATCACAAACTCTTCTTCTTCTCCCGGGCCGACACGATCTACGGCGGTAGCGACGAGATCCAGCGCAACCTGATCGGCGAACGGGCGCTCGGCCTGCCCAAGGAACCTCGATGAGCCCACGACCTGATGGTGTGACCCGGCCGAGCGCACCCCCTGAGCCTCCGGGACGAGGACTGCTCGACGGCCTCGGCGTCGTGGTCACCGCCGCCGCCGGCACGGGCATCGGTGGCGCACTCGCCCGCAGGTGCCTGATCGAAGGCGCCAGGCTCATCATCTCCGACTCCCACGAACGTCGGCTCGGCGAGACCGCCGATGCACTCAGCGATGAGACGGGACATCGCCCGA
>VGBZ01000100.1 GCA_016870275.1 Actinomycetota bacterium | reverse complement strand
AGCACGGCGATCGTGACCCCGGTGGCGGTGCGCAGGACCATGCGGCGGCGGGAGTTGCGGGTGACGTACCAGCCGGCGGCGAGCAGACCGGCGGCCGGCAGGACGAGCCACGGCGAGTCGGGCAGCGCCGGGAGCGCGCCGGCCGCCCGGGGCGGCGGTTCGTTCCTGGCCGTGGTGAGCCGGTGGGCCTGGTCGTACAGGTAGCGGGTCCGGTTCCCGTTCGGACGTTGCTGCAGCGTGCGGTTGCCGTTGGCGTCGTGGGTGAACACGGTTGCGCCGGTGGGCGGGTTCGCACAGCCGTTCTGCGACAGTCCGGGGGCGGTCCAGCAGAGCTGGCGGGCGACGTCTCGGGCACGGGAGGCGCCGTCGAGCTGGGTGAGGTCGCCGGCCGGGCTGTAGGCGGGCGTGCCGCCGCCGGACCCGCCCACGCGCCCGAGGCTGTCGTGGGTGTAGGAGACGGTGCCGTTGGCGCCACCCAGACCGCCGGACGTCGCCGCAATCAGCAGGCTGCGGGCGTCGTACGCGTACTGGAACGACAGCGGCGAGGGCCCGGTGGTCGTGATGGCCGCGCTGCGGCCGACCTGGTCGTAGCCGTAGGTCCAGGAGCTCTGCCCGCTGCCGTCGCCCATGCTGGTACGCCGGCCGAGCGGGTCGTAGCCGATCCCGATGCCGCTGCCGTGGGCCGGGAACACCTGGGATGCCGCGTCGCCCACCAGGGCCAGGCCGGGGGCGGTGAACCGGTCGTGGGGTCGGCGCAGGGGGATGAGCCCGTCGCCGCCGAACTCCGGCGCGCCGACCCAGGGCGCAGCGGCGAGGAACCGTTCGAGGACGTCCCGCCCCGAGCCCCACCGGCCTGCTCGCCACCATCAGGGTGTCGAGCACCGACCTGGCCCGCTCGTGGTGCGCCTCCTTGAACGAGCTGCCCCGTTCCGCCATGACACAGCGGATCCCTGCGGCGACGCCGGGGGCAAGGGTCACGGTGCTGCGCTCATGAACACAGCGAAGGCCAAGGTGCTCGCGTTCAGAGCGTTCCCGATCGAACACCGGAAGAAAGTGCGGTCCACGAACCCGCTCGAGCGGGTCGACAAAGAGATCAACCCACAGTCACCGCCGAACTCAACACCGGCGACTGACCCACAACGTGCATCACCCTCGAGTCCCCACCACTCCACGGGGCGCTGCCCCCTGTAGCGTCCCCGGCGTGTCCGTCATCATCACCATCGACGAGGGGACGACGGGAGTCAGGGCTCTCGCCGTCGACACCTCCGGGCGTCCTGCTGCCTCCAACTACCGCGAGATCACCCAGCACTTCCCCCGCCCGGGATGGGTGGAGCACGACGCAACGGAGATCCTCGAGGCCACACTCGACGTGGTCGATCGGACCGTCCGAACTGTCGACCAGCCCGTCGTTGCGATCGGCATCACCGATCAACGCGAGACCGTCGTGGCGTGGGATCGACGCACTGGGGAACCGCTCCACCGGGCACTCGTCTGGCAGGACCGTCGGACGACTGACCGGTGCGAACAACTCGAGGCGGCCGGTGAACTGCCCCGCATCCGGTCCCTGACCGGCCTCGTCCTCGATCCCTACTTCTCCGCCACCAAGATCGAGTGGCTGCTGCGTCACGGCGACGTGACCATTGACGAACACCTTGCGATCGGGACGATCGACTCCTGGCTGGCCTGGAACCTGACCGGCGAGCACATCACCGATCCGTCGAACGCCAGCCGGACCATGCTGTTCGACATCCGCCGGGGTGAGTGGTCCGCTGAGCTGTGTGAGCTCTTCTCGGTCCCCCGCTCGGCTCTGCCCGAGGTGCGGCCCTCAGCAGGCATCCTCGGCCGAACCCGATCGGGGCTCCCACTGCCCGCAGGAGTTCCGCTGAGCGGCATCCTCGGTGATCAGCAGTCGTCCCTGTTCGGTCAGGCGTGCGTCCAACCCGGCATGGCCAAGAACACCTACGGAACCGGTTCGTTCGTGCTCCTGAACGTGGGCGAGACCTGCCCCGAACCGAGCACCGGCCTGCTCACCACGATCGCCTGGGAACTCCCGGGCTCTGCTGTGGGTCAGCCAGAGCGCACGACCGTGACGACCTATGCCCTCGAGGGCTCGATCTTCTCCACCGGATCGGCGGTGCAGTGGCTGCGCGACGGGCTGGGTCTGATCGACGATGCCGCGGAGTGTGGCCCGCTCGCAGCGAGCATCTCCGACAGCGACGGAGTGGTTCTCGTCCCGGCGTTCACCGGCCTCGGCTCACCCCAATGGGATCCGCGAGCGCGCGGGGCCGTCCTCGGAATCACCCGGGGCACCACACGGGCGCACCTCGCCCGGGCGACCGTCGAGTCGATGGCCTTCGGGACCCGCGACGTGGTCGATGCGATGACGGCCGCATCGGGCCGGCCGCTGGAGTCCCTGCGGGTCGACGGTGGGGCGAGCGCCATGGGGCTGCTGCTCGAACTTCAGGCCGACCAACTCGGGGTGACGATCGAGCGATCCGCCACACAGGACGCCACGGCCCTCGGAGCGGCCTATGCCGCCGGGATCGGAGCAGGAGTGTGGGCCGACGCCGTGGAGATCGCCGGGACCTGGAGTTCAGACGCCGTCGTCGAACCCTCCGCCGACCGGGCTCCGGCTGATGCGGCCTACCGACGTTGGCTCATGGCCATCAGCCGGGTGAGCGGTCCCGGGGCAGCGCCACTCACGCCAACCGACTGAGCGCCCGGATGAGATCACGCTCACGCCCGCGCAGCGGGGCGTTCGGACGTCCGACCACGACGAGCCCTCCCGAGGCAATCGCTCCGGTTGCGAGTTCGGGCACATCAGGCGGCTCCGATCCCGTCGCCACGCCCGAGGCGAACGCCACGATCCAACCGTGCGCCGGAAGCCCGTCACCGCTCGAGGCGATCACGTGACCGTCGGCGACGTCGACCACTGCGGCCCAGTCGGCGCCAACGAGTGGGATCAACCGATCGACGAGCACCCCGCAACGCTCCGCGACAGTTCCGGCGAGTTGGAGGTCCCGAGCAGCGTCGAGCGACATCACCGCCGTGTCTGCCGGTAGCCCATCGAGGGGTCGAACGTTCTCGATGTCGACTCCGTCGACCTGGTTGATCTCCTGCAGCAGGAGATCGAGGAGCTTCTCCTCGGGAATGACGACCACGAGTTCATCGACAGCACGCCCGGCACCCCGCTCGATGATCTCGATCCCGATGACGTCGCCACCGACCGCACCCACCCGACTGGCGACAGCACCGAGGCCACCGGGGCGATCGGGCAGCCAGATCCGCAGTACGTAGGTGGCCACGGCTGAAAACGCTACCGAGTCCGTGTGTCAGGAACGTGACGTGACGGTCAAGGCTGCCCGCCAACTCAGCCGAGCTTCGGCAGTGCCCGCTTGAGGTTCCGTACGGCTTGAGAGATTCGCTGCTCGTTCTCGATCAGCGCGAACCTGACGTGCCCCTCCCCACCCGGACCGAACCCGACGCCGGGTGAGACAGCCACGTGAGCGTCCCGGACGAGCGTCGAGGCGAACTCGACCGAACCCAGCTCCCGGTACGGCTCGGGAATCGGAGCCCAGGCGAACATCGTTCCCATGGGCGGCTCGAACTCCCATCCGATCCGGGCGAGACCATCACAGAGAGCGTCTCGCCGGAGTTGGTAGACCTCGTTGACCTCGCTCGGATAATCGAGCGCCTCGTTGAGCGTCACCGTCGCAGCGATCTGGATGGGCTGGAACGTGCCGTAGTCGAGGTAGGACTTCAACTTGGCGAGCGCCGCCACGACCTCACGGTTCCCCACGAGGAACGCCACCCGCCATCCGGCCATGGAGTACGACTTGGTCATCGAGTAGAGCTCGACCGCAACCTCCTTGGCGCCCTCGGCCTGGAGGATCGACGGCGGTCGGAAACCGTCGAATCCCAGGTCGGCGTAGGCGTTGTCGTGGACGAGGATCACATCACGTTCCCGGGCGAAGTCGACGACCCGCTGCATGAAGGCCAGATCGACACACGTCGTGGTCGGATTGTGGGGAAACGACAGGACGATGACCCGCGGCTTCGGGTGGCTGTACTCCCAGGCCCGGACCATGTTGTCGAAGAACTCCTCACCCACGCCGAGCGGAATCTCTCGGACGTTGGCTCCGGCGAACAGCGGACCGAAGATGTGGATCGGATAACTCGGTGCCGGGACGAGGGCCGCGTCGTGGGGCTGGAGGAGGACCCACATCAGGTGGCTGAACCCCTCCTTGGCCCCGATCGTGTTGAGCACCTCGGTCTCGGGATCGAGCTCCACTCCGAAGCGCCGCCGATACATGTCCGCAGCGGCCTCCCGAAGCCGAGGGATCCCCCGGGACGAGGAGTAACGGTGGTTCCGGCCGTTGCGGGCCGCTTCCACGAGCTTCTCGACCGCGACCTGAGGGGAGGGAAGGTCCGGGTTGCCGAATCCGAGGTCGATGATGTCGGCGCCTTCCCGGCGGGCGGCGACCTTCAGGCTGTCGATGATGGTGAAGACGTACGGGGGCAGCTGGTTGATTCGCCTGAAGTCCACGACCGCACTCTATTGCGAGCCGCCCGCACTTCCCGGGCCGGTCTTGCGCCCCGGTCTCACGCCCCGGTCTCACGCCCCGGGTGGTGCGCCGCCGATTCGTTGGCCGGCGAGCACCGCCGCACCGATCGCTCCGGCCGCCGGCCCACCGGGGGCCAGCACGATTCG
>VGBZ01000099.1 GCA_016870275.1 Actinomycetota bacterium | reverse complement strand
GGGGTCGTCGGGGCCGACATGGTCGCCGACAACGGGGTGCTCGGTGATTGGCTCGCCGTCGTGTCCAACAGTGCCCGTGTGATCGGGCCGTTGGGACTCGCCGGAGCCCTCATGGGAGTGCTCTACGTCCTGGTTCCGCTGCAACTCGCCTCGCCGGCGATCTCCTACCCCCGGGGAGCGGCTCTGGCCTTCTGGGCGTGGTCGTTGGCCATGTTCATCTTCACGGTGAGCGTGGCGTTCGACGGTGGCGTCGGTGGTGCGAACACCGAGGCGGCCAGACTGGGCAATGTCTCACTCGGGGCGATCCTGGCGTCGCTGTCCCTCGCAGCGGTGTGCGTGGCGACGACGGTGCTGACACATCGTCCTCCGGGGATGGGTTTGGCTCGGGTGCCCTTCTCGTCGTGGGCCGCACTCCTCGGATCGAGTCTCTGGATCATCACGATGGCGTCTGCGTTCGCTCACGTCGTCGTCGGACACGTCTCGCGGGCCAACGCCGAGGGGCTGGCCCAGAACTTCGTCGGCGGCATCCTCTGGATGTCACGGGCTCCGGCCGTCTACGTGCTCGCCATTCCAATCCTCGGGATCGCGCTCGACGTGACCTCGTCGGTGACGGGAACTCGGATCCGCTTCTACGGGTTGGCGCAGGGTCTCGTGGGTGCCTTCGCTGTGCTCTCCATCGGCGTGTGGGCGCAGTCGGACCGCTCGATCAACACAATCGTGTGGACCTTGTTCGCTCTCGGTATCGCACTTCCCGTGGTCGGGATCCTGGGTCTGATCGCAGATTCGTTCCGAAGGGGCCGGTTCAAGCTGACACCGGCTGTACCTCTCGTCGTCGTCTCGGTCATGTTCCTGTTCGGCTCGGCCACCGCAGGGTTGCTCTGGGCCCTCAACCTGGCGGGCTCGGGAACACTCCTTGGATTCGACACCACATTGCTCGGTGCTGCCCAGGTGACGTTCGTCGGTGCGTCGCTCGTCACCGGTGTGATCGGTGCTGTGTTCCACTGGGCCCCGCAGTTCTGGGGAGCTGAGGTCCGATCGGCTCCAGCACTCGCTGCTGCCGGTCTCACGATTCTCGGTGGATCGCTGCTCACCACGGTGGTTCTGGTGCAGGGACTGATCCAGCGCAACGGGGAACGTCCCGCAAATCAGTTGTTCGGGGTGCTCGTCGTGGTCGCGGCGGTGACGTACCTGCTCGGGGTGCTCGGTGCGTTCTCGGCGATCCGGGGGACGGTGCGGGCCGGATCTGATGGACCACCGGATCCGGAGGTGACCGGCGAGACCCTCGAGTGGGCCCTTCCCACTCCGGCGAGAGGTGCTCGGATCCCGGAGGACCTTCCCGAGGTCTCGTCTCCCTATCCACTCGCACCGGCTGAGGAGTCTGCAGTCAAGGTGTCACGGTGAGCGATCTGACGATGATCGACCTCGACGAGATCGAACCAGCACCACCGCTGCGTCGGCGGGAGTTGTTGTTTGCCACGGCGTTCGGCACCGCAGGGGTCGTGATGGTGTTCGTCACCCTCATCGGGGCCTACCTCGCGGCTCGCAATGCAGCGGGAGATCTCTGGCTGGAAGGATCTCGGATCCCGCTGACCCAGGCGAACATGCAGATGGCGACCCTGGTGATGGCGGCGGTGACCATGCAGTGGGCGGTGTACTCGATCAGCCGGGACGACCGGCTGCACACGTACCTGGCGCTCGGCGTGACGCTGTTGCTCGGAGCGGCCTTCGTCAACCAGACCACGTTCCTCGTCAAGCAGGCGAACGTGGTGCTCGCCGAGCCGGGCGGGGCGCTCTTCTACTCCGTCGTGGGCTTCCAGACGGCCATGGTCGTCGCCGGACTGGTCTTCCTCGTCATCATGGCGTTCCGGGTGTTGGCCGGGCAGTTCTCAAGCCGCCAGCCCGACGGTCTGTCAGCCGCAGCCGTGTACTGGTATGCGTGTGTCGCCACCTACGCGGTCGTCTGGATCGCCGTCTACGTGATGAAGTGAGCCGTCGATGATCACCCGTGGTTCCAAGTTCTTCTTCGCCGCTGCGGCCGTGTCCTTCCTGACGGCACTGCTCTACGGGTTCATCACGAGTGCCTCGGATCAGGCCGGCGTGTTCGGGGTGTTCAGTGACGGCGGTGTGGTTCAGGCGATCCTCGGACCATTGAGTCTCGGTTGGAAGGGCGGCGTCGGAGAGCACGTCGGCTACACGGTGCTGATGGGTGCCGCCGCAGTGTTCGCCGGTCTGGGCGGCTTCACGACGGCCTTCCGTGACGGGAGCGTCGAGGCGGTGGCGCGGATCACACCGTCGGGCGACGCCGGGCCGGTCGCAGTACCGACCGGCCTGAGCTACTGGCCGCTCCTCACTGCGTTCGCAGTGGCGATCGGTCTGGTGGGGCTGGCGGTCAACACGGCGTTCTTCGTCCTCGGCGCTGTACTCGTGATCGTCGCCGGGTTCTCCTGGACCATCAGAACCTGGTCTGACCGGGCCACCGCCGACCGCGAGGCGAGCAGTGAACTCCGACACACCATGGTCGATCCGCTGGAGATCCCCGTGTTGTCGCTGGTGGCCATGGGTGTCATCGCGGTCAGCATCGCTCAGATCCTGCTCGCCATTCCGATCGCTGCGGCGACCTACGTGATCATCGCCCTCGCCGTCGTGGTGTTCGTCATTGCGGTGGTGCTGGCCAACCGGCCACAACTCAAGCGTTCGATCCTCGTCGGGGTGCTCATCGGGGGTGGCCTGCTCCTGATCGTCGGTGGGATCGTCGGCGGGATCGTCGGATCGAGTCACGGAGGTCACAGCGAGGAGGGTCTCGCCGGTTCGGCGTTTGTGGTGACCGTGGGCGATACTGATCAAAACCCGGGTAACGCCGGGTCCTGAAGGTTCTGAGCGGATCTACGAGACGTAAGGAAAGGACGGGAATGCCGAGGAAGCAGAAGGCCACAGTGGTCGCCCTCGTCGGGGCGGTCGTTCTCCTGGCGGGATTGTGGCTGATCATTCGCAACATCGGGACCCCGACGAAGCCGCTCAACACCCTCGCTCCGTTCGGGCAACAGTCTCAGGACATTCAGAACCTCACCATTCCGGTCTTCGCGGTCGCCGGCGTGATCTTCATGCTGGTTCTCGTCGCCATGATCTGGATGGTCGTCCGGTTCCGCTCGCCAGACGGCGCGGTCGAGGGGGATGACGAACCCACTCAGACACACGGCAACACCCCACTCGAGATCGGCTGGACAGTTGTCCCGGCGGTGCTGCTCGCAGTGCTCGCCATCCTCAACGTCCAGACCCTGCTGAAACTCGATGACGTGGGTGCCGATCCGCTCGAGGTCACTGTCGTCGGACAGCAGTGGTGGTGGGAGTACCGCTACGACCTCGACGGTGACCAGACCCCGGAGATCATCACTGCGACACAGATGGCCATGCCGGCCGGGCGTGACGTGACGGTCAAGATCCAGTCGAACGATGTGATCCACTCGTTCTGGATTCCGGCGCTGAACGGCAAGAAGGACGCAGTGCCGGGTCGTACTCATGAGTTGGCGTTCAACTCCGACACTCCGGGCATCTACGAGGGACAGTGCACCGAGTTCTGTGGACTCTCCCACGGTGTCATGCGAATGCAGATCAAGGTGCTCCCGCCCGAGGAGTTCGATCTCTGGACGGCGAGCATGCTGAAGCCCCCGGAGCAACCTTCGTCGGCGGCCGCAGCGCGGGGAGAAGCGCTCTTCGTGGGGCAGTGCGCCCGCTGCCACGAGGTCAACGGCCTCGACCCCAACAGCACGGAGCCGTACGCATACGCAGCGAAGCCGTCTCCGAATTACGGCGCAGAGGTCGACTCGTCGCTGTCGTCGAAGAACGCCCCCAACCTGACCAACTTCATGATGCGCCAGACGTTCGCTGGCAACCTGCTCGCACTCTGGGAGGGCGACGCCTCGACTGCCGTGGTGGCCGTACCCGGCGACGTTCCCGGCGCCACACCGGACAAGGTCAACATCAAGCGTTGGTTGCGCAACCCCCTGGACGTGAAGCCCATGTACGCCGAGAACAATCAGGGCATGCCCAACCTGAATCTCTCCGAGGACCAGATCGACGACCTGACCGAGTATCTCGTCACGCTCGGTCCCACGACCCGACCATCGGCCTGACGTCCCAGCTCGTCATCGCTACCCTGACCATCACGAACCTGACCGAGGACCATCATCCATGGCGATCACCGAGGAACGTCCACCACTCGAGCTGACCTCCGGCGACCTTCCGCCGCTCGACATCGAGCCGCTCGGGGTGTTCCACCGTCCCAGGGCCACCCGCGGGTGGGCGTCATGGTTCACCACGGTCGACCACAAGAAGATCGGCATCATGTACGGGTTTGCTTCGTTCTTCTTCCTGCTCGTCGGCGGGTTGGAGGCGATCCTCATCCGAACGCAGCTCGCAGTTCCCGGCAACAAGCTCCTCTCCGCGGACCTCTACAACCAGGTGTTCACCATGCACGGCGTGACCATGGTGTTCCTCGTGGTGATGCCGCTCGCAGCGGCGTTCGCCAACTATCTCCTGCCGTTGCAGATCGGCGCACGCGACGTGGCGTTCCCCAGGATGAACGCCCTGTCGCTCTGGGTGTGGCTGCTCGGGGCGATCTTCTTCAACACGTCGTGGTTCCTCGGCGGCGGCGCCGACGGTGGCTGGTTCAACTACGCCCCCAACTCAGGAGTCGTCTTCTCGCCGAGCCACGGCATCGACTTCTACGCCGTCGGTCTCCTCATCATGGGAATCGGATCGACGGTCTCGGCGGTGAACCTGACGGTGACCGTGCTCAACATGCGGGCGCCGGGGATGACGCTCATGCGGATGCCGGTGTTCACCTGGATGACGTTCATCGTGCAGGTGCTGCTGGTCTTCGCCCTCCCG
>VGBZ01000098.1 GCA_016870275.1 Actinomycetota bacterium | reverse complement strand
AGACCGCCGTTGGTCGCTGCGGTCAGCAGGCTGCGGGCGTCGTACGCGTACTGGAACGACAGCGGCGAGGGCCCGGTGGTCGTGATGGCCGCGCTGCGGCCGACCTGGTCGTAGCCGTAGGTGGTCGTGAGTCCACCGGGTGCGGTCCGGGTCGCGGGCCGGTCGTCGGGGTCCCAGGCCCAGGTGTTGGTGTTGCCGAGCCAGTCGGTGACCGTCGTCCCGCGGCCGGCCGCGTCGTAGCCGTAGGTGACCACACCACCGGGATCGGGGTAGTCGACCTGGAGGAGCCGGCCGGCGAGGTCCCACTCGTAGAGGGTCTCGAGGCCGGAGCCACCGACGCTGGCGGTGAGTCTGCCGAGGGAGTCGTAGGTCCAGGAGCTCTGCCCGCTGCCGTCGCCCATGCTGGTGCGCCGGCCGAGCGGGTCGTAGCCGATCGTGACGTCCGGCGTGGCCGGGTCCTGGTAGTCCACCCGGGTGAGCTGGTCGACCCGGTCGTGGTCGAGGTCGGTGGTGCGCCCGGCCGCGTCGGTGACGAGGGTGACGTTGTCGACGGCGTCGAAGGCCATGGTGGTCACCCGGTCCAGCGGGTCGGTCACGGTGGTGGCGCGATCCCGGGCGTCGTAGGCGTAGCGGGTCACGGAGCCACCGCCGTCGGTGTGGCTCGTCAGGTTGCCGACGGCGTCGTAGGAGCGCTGGATGCGGGTGCCGTCGGGGCGGGTGAGGGTGGTGACCCGGCCCTCCGCGTCGAAGGCGAAGACGTTTTCCGCGCCGGTCGGGGTGAGCGTCGACGCGACCCGTCGCATGGCATCGAGGGTGAAGCGGGTCTGGGCGCCGGACGGGTCGGTGATCGAGGTGACGTCGTCGCGGGCGTCGTAGGCCCACGTGCTCGTCCGCCCCGACGGCTGACGCTCGGTGAGCCTGCGGCCCAGGGCGTCGTAGGTCCAGGTCGTGGTGTTGCCGGCCGGGTCGGTGCTCGCCGTCCGGTCACCGGAGCCGTTGTAGGCGAACGTGCTCCGGCGGCCGGTCGGGTCGGTCACCGCGGTGACCTCGCCGGGGACGTCGTAGCGGTAGGAGATCGTGGCGGCAGTCGTGCCGAGCGGCCGGCTGGTCGTGAGGAGCTCGCCCGCCGGGTTGTAGGTCAGGGTGGTGACGACACCGGTCGGGTCGGTGATGGAGCTCGGCTTGTCCTCCGGGCCGAGGGGACCGTTGGCCTGGTACCGGAAGGTGGTCGTGCGGCCCTCGGCATCGGTGACCCGGGTCAGGTTGCCCCGGGCGTCGTAGGCCTTGGTGGTGGTCCGCCCCCCGGGGTCGGTGATCGAGATGCACCCGAGCGACACCGGGTCGTACTCGTACTGCCACGTGCCCTCGACGGGGGTGCCCTGGGCCACGATCCTGGACCGGAGGAGGCCCACCCCGTAGCGGTCCACCCGTCGGTTGCCCCGGGCGTCGGTGATGACCGTGCCGGTCGCCGGGTTCGAGTGGTCGAACGACATCACCGCGCCGGTGCCGTCGGTCTGGGTCGTCACGCGACCGGAGGCGTCGTAGGTGTTCCGGACGTTCGTGCCGTCGGGGCGGTTCCAGCGGACGATCCGCCCGGACGCGTCGTGGACGAAGCCGGTGACGGCCCCTACGGGGTCGGTGGTGGTGACGAGCCGACCGGCGGCGTCGTAGGCGTAGGTGACCCGCCGGCCCGTGTGGTCCTGGGCCTGGGTCACCCGGCCGTTGGCGAGGGTCAGGGTGATCGACCGGGCCGGGGTGCCGGCACCGGTCATGACCAACGTGGTCGGGGTCGGCCGCGTGAAGGTGGTGGCCAGGCCGTTTCGGTCGGCGACCAGCGTCAGCTGACCGGCGGCGTCGAACCCGTACCGGGTGGACCGGTTCACCCAGTAGGTCCACGATCCGTCGGCGGCACGGGACAGGGTCCCGGTGATGCGGGGCGGGGCGACGAACACCCCCGGTGACACCTGAGTGAAGCGGACCTCCGACCCGTTCTCCTGCACGATCCGGGCCACGTTGTTGGCGAACTGCAGCCGCATGTCCGCGGTCGACGCCCACCCGGGCCCGAAGATGCCCGACTCGCCGACCGCGTCGGAGTTGAAGGTGCGCGCGAGCACCAGGCCGGGGCCGCGGTCGGCGATCGCCAGGTCGGTGAACGACTGGTACCAGAAGCCGGTCGCGGTGTTGACCGGGTCGCCGGCCTCACCCTGGCTGCACTCCGAGCGCCGGGACCCGGGGTTCCCACCGCCCCGGACCTCGCCCGGCGTGAGCTGGCCCCCGAGCGGGCTCAGCGACGCGTTCACGATGGCCTCGGGTAGCCCGGTCGTCGTGGATGGGAAGTACTGGCCGTTCGACACCGTCGCGGCGCACGACAGGTCGGACGCGGCGCTTGCGTTGACGTCCAACCCGACGGTGAACACCGCGAACTCGAGGTTGGTCGTCAGACCGTTACGAACCGTGTCGCAGATCGAGGGCGCGCACTGGTTGTCGCCATCGGTGAGCAGGACCAGCCGCTTGGACCCGGAACTGGGGTACGCCTTCAGTTCATTGATCGCCAGCGCCAACGCTGCGGAGGTCGGCGTGAGTCCGCCGGTGGCGAGACCGTTGACTGCGGCGAGCAGTTGCTGCTCGTTGCCCGTGGCGATGGGTACGAGCGGCGCAGCCGGCTGCGAACACGACCCCGCGTAGCTCCTGAGCCCGAGGGCGACGCCGTCTGGCAACGCGTTGACCGAGTCGACCACCGCCTGCTTGGCCTGGGCCAGCGGCTGGCCCCCCATCGAGCCCGACACGTCGACCACGAAGTGCACCACCGGCGTGGACGGCAACGGCTGCGCCTCCGCCTCCGCCGGTGGCTCCACCACGCCGAGCACGGACACCACGGCGACCAGCACCGCCGACGACCGGACCACCACCGCCAATTCGGACCGAATGCCCACAGTCCCTCTCCTCTCCGACGAGAACCGCTTCACCCTCTCCCGGGGCGGCTCCTGCGTCAATGGGGACGCGTACCCGCTTCGCCGCTCCACGGGACCGTCACCCCGGTGCCGTGGGGCGCACGTCGATCGGGGCTGTGCCCGCGGACGACCTCGACCGCACGAGGCAGATCGTGGATCGGCTCGGGGAAGATGCGCCCTCGGAGCGATGGATCGACCACCACAGCGCCGTTCCCCGAGCACCGCGGCCCGGAGCTACCCGGCGGACGGACCAATGCCGGTGAAACGCGCCGCAGGGGCCGCGCTGAGGTCGCCGAACCCGGTCCGGACCTGTTCCTCCCACGCGGGCGGACCGCCGAGTGTCTCGACGAGGCCGCGCAGACGCCACCACAGCGTCAGTGGGCGGAACCCGACCTGTTCGGCCGCGAGGGTCGCCGCCCGCGATGCCCACTCCCGGCCGGACCGGCGACCCGGGTCCACCCAGGCGTCGAGCACGAGGGCCCACAGCCCCACCACGAGCGCCAACCCGTAGGCGAGCGTCGCGAACATCACGACCTCGACACCCCCCAGCGTGGAGGTCGCGAGCCCTGCGACGATGAGGACCAGCCCGAGGAGTTCCACCACCGGGGCCAGCAGCTCGAACACCACGTAACAGGGCAGTCCGAACGTGCCCATGGACCCGTAACGGGGCCGGCCGAGGAGCCCCCGATACCGCCACAGCGCCAGCAGCAACCCGGCCTGCCAGCGGCTGCGTTGGCGACCGAGGGACCGACCGTCGGCCGGCACCTCCGTCCAGGCCACCGCGTCGGGCACCATCTCGATGCGGTCGGGGCCGCCGTGGTCGTGACCCCAGCGGCGCAGCGCGAGCACCAACTCGAGGTCCTCGCCGATCGAACCGGTCCGGTAGCCGCCGACGGCCCGGAAGGCGTCGGTGCGGAACAGCCCGAAGGCCCCCGAGATGAGCACGTTGCCGCCGAGCCGGTTCCAGCCCAGCCGGCCGAACACGAAGGCCCGGACGTACTCGGCCTCCTGGACCCGGGCCAGGAACCCCCGGGGTGGGCGGTCCTCCACCACACGGCCGTGGTCCACCCGGCACCCGTTGGCCACCCGGATCGTGCCCCCGGACGCCACCACGCGGTCGTCCTTGAGGAAGGGCTGCACGAGCAAGGCGATCGCGTCCGGATCCGCGAGCGTGTCGGCGTCCACGGCGCACACCAACTCGCCCGACGCCATGGCCAGGCCGATGTTCATGGCACCGGCCCTCGCGCCGGACGGCTCGGCGTCGATGACGACGAGGCCCGGGTGACGGCCGGTCCGAACAGGCGGGCCGTCGCCGCCGACCACCGGCCGAGCGCGGCCTCGTCGGGCCCAGCCGGGTGGCGCCGGTAGAGGGACCGCACCGCGGCGGCACGGGCCAGCGCCGCCGCCATCGGAGCACCCCGGCGGGGTGCTGCGGCCATGCGCCGCAACGAGGTGAGCGCCTCCGCGGCCGGCGGGACGCTCCAGCGCTGCTCCAGGCCGTCGCGGGCGACGGTCGGTGTGAACATGCCGGACCGGAACAGCTCGCGCACCCCGTCGGTGCCGATCGCGGAGTTGAACCGCCGCATGACGTCGAACGCGGCGAGGGTCCCGCCGAACCCGCGCTGGAACGCGGCCTGGTACGACCACGTCGCCGCCTCGCCACCGGGGTCGGCGAAGCCGGCTACCTGCTCGGCCAGGACGGTGCCGGCGATGAGGCCGATCCCGATGCCGCTGCCGTGGGCCGGGAACACCTGGGATGCCGCGTCGCCCACCAGGGCCAGGCCGGGGGCGGTGAACCGGTCGTGGGGTCGGCACAGGGGGATGAGCCCGTCGCCGCCGAACTCCGGCGCGCCGACCCAGAGCGCAGCGGCGAGGAACCGTTCGAGGACGTCCCGCCCCGAGCCCCACCGGCCTGCTCGCCACCATCAGGGTGTCGA
>VGBZ01000097.1 GCA_016870275.1 Actinomycetota bacterium | reverse complement strand
CGGATGCTGAGGCCGCGATCTGGATCCTCGTGACGCTCTCCTGCACCGGGACCTTCATCGTGAGCGCCGTCCGGGAAGGGCGGCGGTTCCGTCAGCGCCGTTCGTGGCTGGACGAGTAGTGCTGAACGCGGCGAACCAGCGGTTCACGTTCGGTGAGCACACCGGCGGGTGGCGGATCACCGTGGCGTCGACCGGCCGGTGCGTCACCTCGACCCCGGCTGGTGGTGACGGCGTCGCGTTGACCGCGCAGCCGTGTCAGGCGACGGCGGTGCCAGCAGAGCTGTGGGCGGTCACAGATCCGGCGAACGGCGCGGTCGTCGACGTCGACGCGGACCAGGCGCCGGTACCGACCGTCACCTACGTCCGGGACGCGACGGATCGGATCGTCGCGCGCACCGCGACCGGGGAAGGCGCCGTCCGCTACGGCCACACCGGCGCCGGTGACGCCCCCCAGGTCACGCTCAACACCTCGAACCAACCCACCCGCGTCGCGGTGTCGCTCCCCGGTGGGGGGATCTACCACCACAACCCCGCCACGCCCACCGCGTCGCGGTGGTCGTATCCGAACCTGCAGGGCACCATCGCCGCCCAAGCCACCACCACCGGCGCCAAAGCGGGCGCGACGACGATCTACGACCCCGACGGCGTCCCCGTCACCGGCGGCACCGCCGACACCCGGCCCGGCAGCATGGACGACGCCTGGTTGGGTGGCCACGCCCGACCCGTCGAGCTCCTCGCAGGACTCCAACCCGTCATCGAGATGGGCGCACGCCAATACTCACCCACCCTCGCCCGCTTCCTCGAGATCGACCCCATCGAAGGCGGCGTCACCAACGACTACAACTACCCCTCCGACCCCATCAACCAACAAGACCTCACCGGTGAAGCCGTTTTTGGGTTTTGCATTAGCGGCAACATCGGTGCCTTCGTCGCTGCGTCCGTATCTGGCTGCTTCCTGAACGACGGGACCGGCTGGGGTCTGGTTGGCACGTTCAGCTGGGGTGGGGGGATCGGTCTGGGCGCGGGCGTCACCTTCTACGCCTCAACCCATCGGCGCTTGGAGGACCTCAGAAGCAAGAATGAGGAGGGAAACCGATCTCTGTGTGTCGGCGTGAGCCTCGCTCGATTCGGCGGTGAAGTCTGCGGACCGATACCCGGTCAGCGCAGAAACAGGGCCTGGTCGCTTCAGCTCGGTGTCGGAGTTGGACCGGGCGACATTTCCGTGCGTCCGAACAACTACACCGGTGTGACCCGGATCTCAGGCGATGATCGTCGCCTGAAACTGGCCTTGGCATTCCTCCGAAGGGTCAAGTGATGCGGTGCGAGCGGGTATGGGTGTGGTCCCTCCACAAACTTGCCTTCCTCCCGGTCGTGGCTATCGGAGTCACTGCGATCCTGACCGGAGGAGGTGCGCTCGGCGCGGTGATCCTCCTACTCGGCATCGTCCTCGGCGCGATCGCCCTACGGCCAGTCTCCTTCCAGCGAGACGCAGCATCGGGTGCACCGACCATGACCGTGATCTTGTCCCGGAAGCAGTTCGACCTGAGGCCTGGCGACTCCGTGCTGTACGCGCATCGACCTGGCTTTCTACGCGGAACCGCGAATCTGGCTGTGCTCCGCGGCGCAACTCGTGACTGGATTCCGGGGACCAACGGGACGATGTTCTGGAAACGCCCTGAGTTGCCCCCCGCCCCTCGACCGCTGCCGTTGCGAGTTTGCGGTACACGGTCGTTCCTGGCCCTGGTCGCTGACCGGCTTGGCGAGCGACCCGACCTGGACGGAGCACTCTGGTGGACCCCGGGGAAGCCTCCGCCGGTCAGCAACCCTCCGAAGCTCGAGGAGTCCTGAGCGTCGCGGGGCCACACCGAACTATGCGATCGGCGTCGTCGAGGGCTCGATATCCGTCGCGCTCGCAGCCATCCTTGCACTCACGCTCGTCTGGGGGTTTCAGCGCGGTCGAAGGAGGTGACCGTCAAGTGTGTGACCGCCCGCGACCTTGCCGGAGCGGCGACGAGTACAGCGGCTTATGGCTTTGCCGGCGCCGTAATGCAGCTGGGAGTCCACATCGGAACAACCGCGAGATGGCTGGCTGTTCGGAATGCTGAACCAGAGCCCCGGTGAATCGGGACCATGACCCGGTCGCCCTCGGCGGTCTCGCCGCGTTCGAGCGTCCTGCGGTGCTGGTGAGTCATCAGGACTGCGGGTCCTGTGTTGAACTCGATGGTGCGACTTCCGACCCGCTGCGGTGGGGATGGCACAGACGCTGTTGCCTCGCCGAAGGTCGGCGCAGACCCAAGCATGATTCACGTCGACGTCGATATCGACCTACCAGGCCAGTTGCGCGATGCGGGGGGGCGCACCGCGGGGCGCTGGCCGCCCGGTTGGAGTAGCGCTGCGTGCCACCGTGCGGAAGACCGGACTTCCTCCGCCCGGTGTTGCCCGGATCCATCCAAGAATCCGTCCAACAAACGTGGTGAAGCACCCCGGGTTTTGTAGAGGCTCTGGCTATTGGGCCGCCGCCGGGGTGGCGGGGGCTGTCTGACTGTAGAACTCGGCTTCATGCGCTGCTGGGGTGGTGAAGCGGCGGCGTCCGTCGAGGATCTCGCCGTGGCGTCGCCGGTGGTTGAACCAGTCGACGTATTCGAGGGTGGCGAACTCGACGTCCTCGAGGCCCGCCCAGGGACCCTGGGGGTAGATGAGCTCCCACTTGTAGAGCCCGTTGAAGCTCTCGATCATCGCGTTGACGCCCCTATAGATCAAGACGTGATCATGCGGCGGGTTCGAGGCCTTGTCTGGCGCGATGGTCGGTCATGACGCGTTGGTAGACCTCGCGGGCGAGGAACCGCTTGAGGCAGCGGATGATGTCCTTCTTCGTGAGGCCTTCGGCGGTGCGTCGGGCGACGTAGTCGATCGTTGGCTGGTGGAATCGCATGCGGACGATCACGGTGCGGTAGAGCGCAGCGTTCGCTTGTCGATGCCCGCCTCGGTAGAGCCGATGCTTGTTGGTGAGCCCCGAGGAGGCGGGGATCGGGCAGGTGCCGCAGAGCTTCGCGAACGCGGCCTCGGAGCGGATCCGGTCGGGGTTGTCGCCGAACACGATCAGGATCTCCGCCGCGCAATCGGGACCGATGCCGTAGCCGTCGCGCAGCGTTGGTGATGCCTGCGCGGTGAGGTCGTCGAGCACGGAGTCGTGGGCGCGGATCTCGGCGTCGAGGTCGAGCCAACGGCGGGCCAGCGCTCGAAGCGAGTGCTTCGCCGAGTCCGACGTCGTGGTCATGGCGCGGAGGCGGTAGCCGGCGCAGCGGTCGATGAGCGCCTTGTCGGGAAGACCGTCGACGGACTCTCGTAGCTCCGCCGGGGCGTTCACGACGATCTGCTTGAGGGTGATGATCGCCGAGGTCCGGCCTTTGCGGGCGGTGTCGCGGGCGATCTTGACCTGGCGGATCATTTCGGCGAGCCCGTCGGCGGTCTTGGGTATCGACGTCGCGGTGCCGGCGAGGACCGATCGGGCGGCGGCTTCGGCGTCGAGGGTGTCGGACTTGCCGTTCTGGCGTCGCGATCGCCGGTCGCCGCGGTTGACCTCGACGATTCGATGGCCGCAGCGCCGCAGGTAGCTCGACAGCCCCGCGCCGTAGCTGCCGGTGCCCTCGATCCCGAACTTGTCGACGCGGCCGAGTGCTCGGGCCCAGTTCTCGAGCTGGGCGTAGCCGCCCGTGTCGGCGCTGACCGCCAGGTCGCCGAGGCGGGCGCCGTGGTGATCGATCGCAACGGCGACGTGAATGTGCTTGTGGGTGTCAACGCCGATGATCACCTTCCGGGGTGGGCCGTCGGGTGCGATGCTGGTCATGTGGTTCCTCCGATTGGTGGAAGCGCACGCCAGCTGGTCGGGTGGGCGGACAGGACTGTGACGGGTCGGTTTCGCAGCAGGCCCCTATTCGGTCACTGCCCTCCCGCCCAGCCAGCGGCACTTGGTGGGGCCGCCGGGCCGGGTCGACAGATCAACGCAAAGGCACTCAGCGGCCTGTCGTAGCAAGAGTCAGACCCGACCCGACGACCCCGCCATTCTCCTCACAGTCGTAGCTGTCGCCCTTGGAACCGACCGACGCGACGATGGCGTTGTCGTCGAGGCGCTGGGAGTAGCGCACGGAGAGGTATTGGACTCCGCGGTCGCTGTGATGGGTCAGCTGCGACAGGTCCGCGCCAGCGCGGCGACGGTTGTGCACGGCCATCTCCAACGCGTCGATCGCGAGGTCCGAGCGCAGCGATCGGGAGGCTTGCCAGCCGATGACCATCCTCGAGAACGCGTCGATGATGAACGCGACGTAGACCCAGCCGGCGTGGGTCTTCACGTAGGTCAGGTCCGCGAGCCACAACCGGTTCGGCGCCGGCGCGGTGAAGTTCCGCTCGACCAGGTCGGTCGGCCGTTCCACGCCGTCGCCGGTGATCGTGGTCTTCACCCAGGCCCGGCCCCGGCGCACGCCGGACAGGCCCATGTCGCGCATCAGTCGTTCCACGGTGCAACGCGCCACGCTGATGCCCTCGACGTTGTTGAGGTGGTCCCACATCTTGTCCGCGCCGTAGGCGACGTAGTTCTCCGCGTGGACCCGGGCGATGATCGGACGCAGCTCTGCGTCACGAACAGCTCGCGCGGACAGCGGCCTGGACTTCGCCGCGTAGTAGGTCGACGGGGCGATCCCCAACTGGATGGCGATCGGCTCGATACCCCACCGCAGCGTGCCGCTGCGGCGATCCTTGTGTTCGTCGATGAACCGGATCACTTCCTCGACTGGCGGTCGAGCTCCGCCCCGAAGAAAGCCGAACTGGGTTCAACCGGTCAGCGCAACGGGGGTGGTCTCCTTGTCGTGACCGGAGGAGGTGGTCATGGCCAGGTTGGGTCGACCGGGGATGTCCGACGAAGGCAAGAACGAGCTGTGGGAGCGCTGG
>VGBZ01000096.1 GCA_016870275.1 Actinomycetota bacterium | reverse complement strand
TACGGAGGCGACCACCAGCGTGGCGGATGCGAGCGCGAGGATCATCCGGTTGCGGGCGATTCGCCTGCTGCTCGACGCGGTCATGACCCGCCGCCGTTCTCTCGTGACGGGTCATACACGATCTCACCGGTCAGGCGCAATTCATCGACGTCGGCTGGGTCGAGGTCGAATGCGGCGCTGGTGACGTATAGCAACGTGAGCCGCATTGGAGCCTTGTCGAGGGTCGCATTGAACTTGCCCGAGGCACCAGGGTCGGCGTAGTTCGCGCGATCACACAGCTGTCGGAGGACAAGAAGGCCCGCTACGCCGAGGTGCGAGCGATGGCGCGCACCCCCGAACTGGTCACCCCAGGCCTTCCGACCGGCCCGATCACCATGCCCGGCGACAAGAACATCCCCACCTACGACAAGCATCTCTACGCCGAGTCACACGGCAAGTACCGCGCCACGCTCGGCAGCTGGGAGGCCCACGTACTGAGCGTCGAGAGCGCGCGGCCCGGCTTCGTCGCCTGGTACCGCAACCCCACTGGTGGCCAGCGGGCGCTTCGAGTCCCGTACGACACGGGCAACGGCTACGGGAAGCTCTACCCGGACTTCGTCGTCCTGCACGAAGACGACGAGGACCTGCGAGCCAGCATCGTCGACCCGCACGGGCACCACCTCGCCGACGCCGCCGACAAGCTACGCGGACTGGCTGCGTACGCCGCCGAGCACGGCGACGAGTACGCCCGCATCGTCGGCGTCATCCAGAACGCCGCCGGCGACTTCCGGATGCTCGATCTCAAGGACGCAACTGTGCGCGAGTCGCTGAAGGCTGTCCGCAACAAGGGCGACATCGAGCAGGCCTTCGCCGACCACGGCGCGGCCTACTCGTAGCACCTACCGGGCTACCTCCCGGAGGGTCCGCGCCCAGTTGCAGCATGGACCCGCGTCCTGACACGTCTCCGTACTGGGCGGGCGTCCGTACTGGTCAGTCCTCCGGGTTGGCCAGTTCTCTGATGCGGCGGGGGATGCTGCGCAGCAGGCCGCGTAGGCGCTGGGCCCGTCTGCGGTCCGCCGGGTCGATCCGGGCAGCGACGCGACCGAGCACCATGTCCCGCTCCTCGTAGGTGGCGTGCATGCCACCCGGGCCGAGGTCCACGTGGCGGGTGGCGTACAACGCGTCGAGCAGTACCCGGGCGGCGGGGAGCGGGTCCTTCGTGCGGGGGTCGACCATCACCGCACCGGCGGCGGGCGCGGTGCAGAACAGGGTGTGCCACTGCTCGGTCCTGGAGACCCGGCGATGTTCCATCAGGGACGCGGGCGCGTCCGCCAGCACGGCGTCGATGTCGGCGAGGGCCACGGATTCTGCGAGGGCGCGGTGGCGGGCGAGCACCCCGTCGTCGAGCACCCCGGTGTCCGTACTGTTGCAGAAGGTGACCGCCCGGGCCGCCACCCGCCAGTCCGGGTCGGCAGCCAGGGCGGAGCTGCGGTCGGTGGCCGCCGCCACGGCCGCGGCGACACGGCGCACCCGGACGTCGTGGTCGGCGGCGAGGACGGCGAGGACGTCGTCAGGCACCCCCTGCCAGGACGACAGTCGCGGCGCAACCGCCGCGCGGCGGGTCGGGTCCGGATCGGCGGCAAGGGTGGCCATGAGCGCTGGGCGCTCATCCGGGGCAGCTCGGTCCAGGAGCCGCACGGCGTCCTCGTCGGGCACCAGGTCTGGTTCGAGGTGGGCCATGGTCCTCCGGTCCCCCGCGGCGGCGGGTCGGTCGTGGCGGTGTGCGACGAGATTCCCGGGGTGGCGACGGGCCACTTTGTCGGTGACACACGCCGAGACCTCCGGAGCGCTCAGCTTATCGGGCCCGCCTGGACGCTCGGCCGAGTCGAGGGAATCGATGTCCGGCATCTTGGCCCCCTGCGACGGACTCGGACGTGGCGGTGTCAGTGTGCCCCACTCTCCCGGCACAGACTTGCGGCGGATCCGATCCCGGACCTCGTCGAAGGATTCCCTGACCGCCGCGTCCAACCGTTCCCGCCGTTGCTCGGTCGGTGTCGGCGGACGGTTCCACCACGTGTAGAACGTCGAAGGCTTCACCCCCAGCCACCGGCAGCACTTCGCGTGGGGCACACCATGATCGGCCCTCTGGGCGGCGATGAACGATGCCACGGTCATCGCGTCGCCTCCTTGACCCACAGGACCACGGATCGCTTGAGGACATCACGCTCCATCCGGAGCTCCGCGTTCTCCCTCTCGAGCTGGGTGAGCCGGGCCCGTTCGTCGACACTCAGACCCTCGGACTCGCCCCGTTCGATGCGATCCTTCTTCACCCAGATCCCCAACGTGCCCGGGTGGATCCCCAGATCGTGGGCTACCTCGGCGATCGGCTTGCTGGTCTCCCGGACGATCCGCACCGCGCCCTCACGGAACTCCGGGTCGTACTTCCTTCGCACTTCCGGCATGACACCTCCACATAGTGGATGTCTCCACGATCCGAGGGGATGCCCGTCCTGGCCCAGTTCGCGTTCGCGAGCGTCGACGACAACAGCCTCGTCGCCTTCTGCTCGTCGTACAACTACGACCCAGCAGCACAGCACTGCGCGTTCGCCGTGCAACGCCTCGACTTCGAAGACAGCGCCGACACTGCTGTGATCGAGTCCGCCGTGCTGTTCCTCAACCACCTGTTCCGCACCTTCAATCTGCGCAAAGTCTTCGCCGACATCCCCGAGTGCAACATGCCCGCCTTCGGCGTCCTCCCCGACGTGTTCGAGATCGAAAGCACACGCCGCGACTACTACTGGCACGCCGGCCGGTTCTGGGCCGAAGTCACCATCTCCACCGATCGCGACGTCTGGCAGACCTTCGCTGCGTCGTTCTACCGCTGAGCACCGCGACCCGACCTCGGCCCACTCAAGCGACCGACCGAAGCCGACGCAGCTGCAGCAGCGAAGTGACGGCGGCAGCTGCCGCTGACCACGACGGGATGGCTGCCCACTTCGCCGCCTCGCTCGCCGAACCAGGCTCAGGTCCGACCAAGACCACCCCGGCGAGGATTACGGCGCAGATCGCCATCACGGCCGCGTACACCGCCGACACGATCACCACCGCGCGAGCAAACGCTCGGCCACCCGTCGGCTCAGCGCTCGCAGGTGTCCGCCAACGAAGCGCTAACCAGCCGGCATAACCAGTGAACCCAACCGCCCCAGCCAGGCAACCCAGCCAAAGCAGACCAACCACAAGCACCAAGACGGCTCGCACCCCTCCCATCCTGACCGGAACCCACCTCACACACAACAACCGGAGGTGGCTGGGCTTCCCCCGAGATCGTGGAGGGTTTCTGATTGGGGTTGCAGCCTTGCACCCGTGGCGTGGTGACGCCAGGGTCGAGGCCGGTGTTCAGGCTGCTCGGTTCTGGTTGTCGGTTTCGGCTGCCCGCTCAGCGAGGAGCCGTTCGTAGGCGATGGGCGCCAGCATCTCGCAGCTGTTGTGGCGCCGGCGGGTGTTGTAGGCGTCGATGAACCCGGCGACGGCCCGACGGGCCTGGTCCTTGGTAGCGAACGTGTTCCGCGACAACAGCTCGTGCTCGAGGGTCGAGTTCCAGCTCTCGGAGGCCGCGTTGAGCCGCTCGCACCTTCCCCCTAACGCCCCCTAACGTTGCCGAGTGGCAGCAACGCCCGCATCCCAGCAACGGCAAGGGATTCAGGAGCATCCGGTCTGCGTACATTCAGCTTCCCAAGCTGACAGTGCGGGTTCGATTCTTGTCACCCGCTCGAGGCAGACCCCTTGGGGTTGTTGGTGAGTTGGCCCTCCGGCCCCGCCGGACCCGCCGAGCCCGAGGGACACTCTGCTCAGCGGTGAATCTCCTCACACCCGGCGGTGCGGAACCACGCCCGCTCGGCGGGGGTCCGTTGGCCCCATGCCGCATCCACGAGTTCGACGGCACTGAGGAGTTGACCCCGTCAACAGCTCCCGGTCACGTCGCGGAGGACGGGGTCTGCGAGAGACCGGGAACCTGACTGCGGTTGCGGTCGAAGAACGCCTTGGTCTCGCCGCCGGCGTACATGAGCAGCAGGACGATGGTCTCGAGGACTGCGAAACCGATGAGGATCTCAATGGTGAGGGCGCTGGGCCTGGCGACCGCAGCGAACAGAGCGTTGACGACGTGCAGGACGACCATGACCGCCAGAACGGTTCGGGCCATGTGGTGGCCATTGAAGAACCTCGTCCACAGAAAGAACATCAGTGCCCCACCAAACGTGAGGACCAGGGCGTGGACGAGGAGCACGCCCTGACGCCCATCACTGGAGGACAGCAGAGCAACGCCGCCGATGAAGCCGAATCCCGACAGAATCATGCCGAGGACGGTGACGATGACGACGTTGCGCGGACGTGACGAAGAAGCCATGTCCGTTACGTATCAGCGGTTCGGGCCGATGCCACCTTGACCGTGCAGATGTCCGCCGGTGTCGCTGCGCCTACAGACGCGACAACCGCTCCGCCGTGCCCTCGCGGCAGTCGTTAGCCGCGACCGCCGTCTCGGCACCTGCGAACCTCTGATCGGGTTGGACGGAGGACTCCTCCCGATACCGTCGAGACGGCATGGTTTTTTCGCGGGAACGACGGTCACCGGCCTCTCGTCTGGGGCCCAAACGTCGGCTGAGCATCCTTGGGGTCTCGCTCGCACTCCTCACCGTGTCCTGTGCCGATCCGGCAGAGGAATCAGCCGCTGGCAACTTCTACGCCGTCCCACGCACCTTCCCGGGTGACGCCCCGGGCACGATCGTCCGCTCAGAAGCCATGGATCCGCCGTCTTCGTCATCCTTGGCATGGCGGATCATGTACTCGTCGAGCAACGATGCGGGCGATCCGATCGTCGTCACGGGGATGGTGATCGCTCCGACTGGCATTCCGCCGGCGAACGGACGGCCGGTGGTCGCCTGGGCCCACCCGACGACCGGGATCGACGATTCGTGTGCGCCTTCGAAGCAGGCCGAGCCCTTCGACTCGATCATGGGACTGCAGGAGTTCCTCTCGAAGGGGTGGGTCGTCGTTGCGACGGACTACGAGGGACTTGGAACCGATGGCGAACACCCGTACCTCATCGGGGCCAGCGAGGCACGCTCGGTGATCGACTCGGTACGCGCTGCGCACGCCCTCGACGGGACGGGCGCCTCGACGAGGTTCGGTGTGTTCGGTCACTCCCAGGGGGGTCACGCCGCCCTGTTCACCGGCCAACTCGCAGCAACGCAGGCACCGGACCTCACGCTCGTCGGCGCCGTGGCTGCGGCCCCGTCCGGCAACCTCCACGAGCAGTTCGAGCTGTCCCAGAACACCGAGGCGTACTCCTACGTCGGGTCCTACATGGTGGGTTCCTGGTCGGACCTCTACGACGCCCGACTCCCGACAGCTGTGACGCCCGATGCGGTCGGGACGGTCGAGCGGCTCGCCACCGAGTGTGTGGTCGGAGGCTCGAAGGACGCCGACGAACGACTCGAGCGGGTCTTCGACACGGACAGCACGGTGGCTCCCTCGCTCTGGGTGGATGGCTTCACCAACGGAGATCCTTGGCGGTCGATTCTCGAGACGAACTCCCCGGGCGCGGAACCCATCCCGGTGCCGACGCTCGTCACCCAGGGTACGAGCGACAAGGTAATTCCTGCTTCGACGACCGCTCAACT
>VGBZ01000095.1 GCA_016870275.1 Actinomycetota bacterium | reverse complement strand
CGCCGATTGCCACGGGGATGCTCACGCCGTGACCTCCCGCTCGGCCCTGCAGTTCGGCTGGACCGTGCGGTCACTCGCCGTCGGGTCGCCGATCCCGTGCGGGACCGACAACGATGTGGAGATGCCCACGTCTGTCTCCTCGTCGTCGAGTGGGCCAGACGGGGGTCTGACCCAGAAGGTCCTCGCTGCCGCTGCGGTCGCTGGGATCGACCACGTCGGGGTTGCGGACGCTTCGCCCTTCCACGCTACGCGGGAGATCCTCGAAAAGCGAAAGGCGGAGGGACTCCATGGAGGGATGGAGTTCACCTACCGCAATCCGCAGCGTTCCACCGACCCGGGTCGCTCGGTGCCGGGGGCCCGGTCGCTCGTCGTTGCTGCGTGGCGGTACGCCGCCCCCGGAGACGCCAACGGCGTTGTTCCAGAGTCGGTGGACGGCACTCCGGTCGGACTCGTTGCCCGTTACGCCCAGGTCGACGCGTATCGGCCGCTGCGGGCGGCGCTGGGGTCGGTGGCAGAGGTGCTCCGATCATCTGGTCACCGTGCTCTGGTGCTCGCAGATGACAATTCCCTCGTCGACCGGGCCGCTGCGGTTCGTGCGGGGCTCGGCTGGTTCGGCCGCAACGCCAATGTTCTCCTCCCCGACGAGGGCAGTTGGTTCGTGCTCGGTTCGGTCGTCACCGATGCGTGGCTCGATCCGGCCACCGAGGAGGTGGCCGACGGTTGTGGAACCTGTCGTCGCTGTCTGGACGGGTGCCCCACCGGTGCTCTCGTGGCCCCCGGCGTGCTCGACGCCCGACGATGCCTGGCGTGGCTCGTTCAGGTGCCGGGTGAGTTCCCGCGCCAGTGGCGGGGTGCACTCGGGAACCGTGTGTACGGATGTGACGAGTGCCAGGAGGTGTGCCCGCCCAACGGTCGGGTGGCGGGCCGCCGCACGATCTCGCCGACCCGTCCCGGAATCATCGATCTCTGGTGGCTGCTCAGCGTCGACGACGTGGCCATCCTCGACGCTGTTGGTCACTGGTACATCCCGGGCCGTGACGTCGACGTGGTTCGCCGTAACGCGCTCGTGGCACTCGGCAACTCCCCGGAGACCGCCGCAGCGAGCCCGGACGCCGCAGAGCGAACCGATGCGGTGCTGCGGACGCACCTGCGTGGTCCGGGCGTCCTGGCGGAACACGCAGCGTGGGCTGCGCTCCGGCTCGGCCGTGACCACCTGCTCGATGAACCGGGAGTGGTCGACCGGCCCGAGGTGGTACACGAGCGGTCGTGCTGGGAGGATGGCACCTGTGACTCCCCGTGAGACTGCTGCCGAGGCTCGTGCCCGGGTCGAGGCCTCACGCGATCAGGTCCGCGCCGAGCGCGCTGCCCGTTTCGCTGTGGTCTTCGGCGACGAAGTCCCCGGCCGGTGGATCGTGGTCGCATCTGCAGCCTCCACGGTCATCTTCGCCGTGGTCACGTTGCTCGCCGCAGTGTGGCCGGATCGATTCATCAGCGTCTTCTTCGCAGTGGCGCTGGCGTGGTTCGTCATCGGCTGTGGCGTGTTCATGGTCGACATCGTGCTCGCTGCGTGTCGCAGTCGCAGCGTCGACGTCGGCATCGGCGGTCTGTTCTTCCTGGCCGGTTCAGCCCCGTCGTCGCGACGGACACCGCTGCTGGCGTCACTCGTCGTGCAGGTGGCGGTCGCGCTCGCCGGTGCCGCCGCCCGCCCGTTCACACCGCTCGCCTTCGGCACCCTCGCTCCCGTTCTGGCACTGGCCCTCTGCGGTCTCTGGGGCGCTCGACACGGCGTGTTCCCCGAGCGACCCGACGGCTCGTCCCGGTGAACACCGAGCGCCGCCCGACGACGCGGATCGTGTTGTTCACCGGCAAGGGCGGTGTCGGCAAGACGACGACCGCTGCGGCGACGGCTGCGCTGCTCGCACAGCGAGGATGCTCTGTCGCTCTCACGTCGGCTGACCCGGCACACTCGCTCGCTGACGTCCTCGACGTTCCCCTCAGCAGCGAGCTCTCGGAGGTGGCGTCGAACCTGCAGGCCCAACAGGTCGACGCCCGGCTGCGTCTCGAGGAGCACTGGGGTGAGATCCGGGACTGGCTCGTCGAGGTGCTCGATTGGGCGGGAGTGCGTTCGGTGGAGGCCGAGGAACTCGCCGTCCTCCCCGGGCTCGATGATCTCGTGGCGCTGCTCGAGATCGAGCGGCTGTGCGCCTCGGGTGAGTTCGACGTGGTCGTCGTCGACTGCGGCCCGACGGCCGAGACGATCCGGCTGCTGTCGCTGCCCGACGTGCTCGGCTGGTACGCCGATCGTTTCTTCCCCGTGACCCGACGGGTCCACCGGATCGTGCGCCCCGTGCTGGGACGCCTGACCAACCTGCCAGTCGCCGACGACCGGGTGGTCGAGAGCGGAGCCGCGTTTCTCAAGCGCCTCGAGGCCGTTCGGGCGCTGCTCGCGGACCCGGCAGCGACGTCGGTCCGGCTCGTGGTCCAGCCCGAACGGATGGTGCTCGCCGAGGCGCGTCGCACGTGGACGTCGTTGTCGTTGTTCGGTTACTCCGTCGATGCAGTCGTGGTGAATCGGGTGCTGCCGGCGTCCGCAGACGGGGAGTTCATCGGGCGGGCGCGACGGGCGCAGGCCCCTTACCTGGGATCGGTGAGGTCGGAGTTCGCGCCGCTTCCCGTGGTGCACGCCGAGGCCCACGCCGCCGGGCCCGTGGGAGTCGGTGAGCTCGTCGAACTCGCAGCGTCGACGTGGGGCGACCTCGACCCGGCGGGCCGTCTGGTGGCGGGTCAACCCTTGCGGTTCGCCGACGGATCGACACCGATGCTCGTGGTGGAGTTGCCGTTGGCCGAACGGGGCTCGGTCGACGTTGCTGTCGTCGGTGACGAACTGGTCGTCACAGTCGGTTCTCTCCGGCGATGCCTTCCGCTCCCGGCGGCCCTCCGCCGTCGCGACGTCACATCAGCTTCGCTGGTCGACGGCGAACTGCGTGTGGCGTTCTCGGGTCCGGTCCCGGCCGTCGGATAGCTGTCGCAGCGCCGGTCGCCCGTCACCGTGGTGTCGGCCGACTGATTGCCTGCCATGATTGCGCACTGTGAACGATGCAGATGCCTCTGATGACCCGGGGGAGCGCTCTGAGCGATTCGAGCCGGATGAACGGGTCGTCGAGGGCATCGACCACCTCCAGTCCGCCGGCCGGGAGTTCGTCGCAGCTGCACGGTCGTTCCTCGATGCAGTCGAGGCCGTGGTCGAGGACCGAACCCGCTTGAGTGGACTGTCGGAATCGTTCACCGGTTTCGTCGGCGAGCTCATCGAGACCGCCCGTGGTGGCGATCGGACACCCTGGGGCCCAGCGGTCAACTTCGATGAGCCGGGGCCGCCCGACGCCGCAGGAACGGCCGATCAGCGTTCCGAGCCGAGCCCTGACTCAGGTGGAAGTCAGCAGGACGAGGTGAACCCGGAGCCCACGCCGCGATCCGGGCGGGTCCGCCGGATCCCCGTCGACTGACGTCGTGACGGTTCCTCACATCAGCGTCGGATGCGCCGATGGGAGTGAGGTATGCGACTGATCCGCCTGGACGGCTGGGGGCCGGACGGCAGTGACCTGAACTTCGATCCGCATCTCACGGTCATCCTCGGCGCGCCCGCCGGACTGCTCGGCGTGGTCGTCAGGGCTGTCCGGGCGCTGCGTGACCCGGCAGTTCCCGCACCCGCCGGACTCGTGGAGCTCGATCGCAGCATCGTGGTCATCGAAGCGATGGCTGCGGCCGGAGTCGGCGACCCGGTCGTGGACCTGAGGGGTGTCGTTCACGCCGATCCGGGTGCTCTGGCGCGTCGGCGAGCGGTGCGCCGCATCGATGAGCTCCGTTCCGAACTCGCAGGGGTGGAGGCGACGATCCGTTCGATCGACTCCCTGAGTCCCGCGCCGGAGTCGGTGACGGGCCCGGAGTGGCGCGTCGAGCTCGAGGGGGCTGCTGATGAGCTGTCCTTGTCGATGTTGCATCCTCACGTGGACGGAACCGATCACTTCTGCGAACTCGAGCAACGCCTCCGAGGGCTTGCTCACGCAGCGGATGAGGCGGCGATCCGGGCCGAGGCGACGACCTGGAGGATCGAGGAGCTGCGCAGCGAGGTGGCGCAGCTCGGCGGGCCCCTCGAAGCAGCCGCCGAGCGGTCGGTCCTCGTCGCCGAGCTCGAGGCGATCCGGTCCGATCTCCTCGAACTCGACCAACGGGGGCCGGTGGCCTCCGGGGAGCGGGAACGCCTCGCAGCCATGCACGCTCGGGCTGCGGTCCTGCTCGACGAGCTCGGCTACGAGGACTACGTCACGTTTCTCCTCGACGATCTCAGTGGCGCACCGGTGCGGGACGGACGCCGTGACCGGGTGCACGAGGCGCGCCGCCGGATCCTCGATGACGAGCTCGCCCGGCTCCGGTCGACGCTCCCGGGCGAGGTCGATGCCCACACGGCGCTGCGGGAGCGCAGCCGGATCCAAGCCGAGGCGGCCGGGTTGCTCGGAATCGACGTCTCCACCGTCCGGCGGTTCACCGTCACTGAGGTCGCCGACCTGCTCCGGAACCGTTCTGGGGTCTCTGCTGTGGCCGGTGGGCTCGCCGGTGCGGTCGGTCGGATGGTTCGGGCGCTCGAGGCGGTCGGAGCGGAGCCGCCACCCGGTTCGGGGGATCCGATCGAATTGCTCGCTGCGGCACGACGGATCCTCGCCGGTGACGGCCCGCCTCTCGAAGCGGCCGACGGTCCTGAAGGTCCGGCTGCTGCAGATCCGGATCCGTTGGGACCAGCGGGTGAGCCCCGAGGGGTGGATGACCTTCGGGCCCGTTCCCGGGCGATCGCCGTCGAGCTCATCGAAGCGGAACGGCTGTTGAACGTGCTCGTCGAGGCGGTGGATCGAGATGTCGACTCCTTGCCGGTCGGAGTTCCGCTGATGTCGCCTCCGTCCGGTGACGCCGATGCCATCGCATCGCTGGAGGATCGGTTGGCCTTGCTGATGCCAGAGGACCCGACGTCGGCCGGGGCGCTGCCATTGCTGCTGCTCGTCGATTCGGAGCCATCGAGCGAGGTTCGGCGTCTGGTCGAGACGCTGACGGCCGGGGTCCAGGTGATCGTGGTCAGCGCCGGTGTCCCGGCGGGATGGCGGGCGATCGGCGAAGATGCCGGGCGTGCGATCGAGTGGTGAGGACCTTGACGGCGAGCTGATCGGCGTCGATGTGGGCGGAACCAAGGTGTTCGCTGTGCGACTCTGGGTTCCCGAGGGCTCCGCAGCTCCGGAGGTCGTCGACTCGGTGGAGGCAGCATCCGATGCCGGCGCACCCGGAGTGCTCGACGCCATCACCGATGCGGCCACGACCCTCGCTGACCGGGGTGGGCCACCGGCGGCGATCGGCCTCGGGCTCGCCGGATTCGTCGACGAGGCAGGGATCGTGCGGACCGCACCGAACGCCGCCGGTCTGGTCGGTCTCGACGTCGGGGGGATGATGGCGAAACGTCTCGGCGTCCCATGCGTCATCGACAATGACGCCAACTGCGTTGCGGTCGCCTCTCGGGCCGCCCTCGGAGAGGGCGTGAGCGATCTGGTGGCCGTCACCCTCGGTACGGGGATCGGGGGAGGGGTGATCGTCGGTGGGCAGCTCGTGCGGGGTGGTCGGGGCTATGCCGGTGAACCCG
>VGBZ01000094.1 GCA_016870275.1 Actinomycetota bacterium | reverse complement strand
GACCTGGTCGCCTACGCCACCGGCCCCGACCTGGCGCCGGTGGAGCGGGAGCGTTACCGGTTCCGGGTCGGGCGGGTGCCCACCGCAGACATCAACATCACCGCAACCGGCGGCACCGTCCCCAAGACGGTGACGTTCACATCTGTTGATTCGACCGACCCCGACGGGCAGATCGTGTCGCGCCGTTGGGACTTCGGCTGCGACAACCCGACGTGCACGTCCACCGGCGTGTGCGACAACCCGACGTGCACGTCCACCGACGTGGCGCCGTTTTACACGTTCGACACGCCGGGGACCTACACCGTCACGCTCACCGTGACCGACAACGACGGGCTCGTCAGCGAGACGACCGAGGTCGTCGAGGTGGCTGCGCCGTGAGCCCCCAGCGCGCCATGCAGGTGCTCCGTCGTCGACTACAAGGCCGCAGTGCGCCCGGCCAGGACGGCTACGTGCTCATGATCGCGCTCGGGGTGATCGCCCTCACGTTCCTGACGATCATCGCCCTGCTCGGACTGGCGTTCACGACCTCCAAGGTGACAGCCGCCCAGCGTGAGGCCAACACGCGCAACCGGGCCGCCGACGGTGCGCTCGAAGCGGCGATCATCGCCGTGGGCGAAGGCACCGCATCGCCGTGCGACAGCCTGCCGGCCGGAGGATCGCAGACCGACTTCACCGAGGCCGACGGGCAGGTGACGGTGGACGTCGAGTGCGTCACTGGGACCGGCGACGAACTCATCGACGATCCCGACGCCGATTTCGGTGGTGCCAACGTGTTCGTCGCCGATCAGAACCAGGGGGCGCTCCAGACCGGCGACGGACCGCCGCTGCGCTTCGACGCCGACGTGTCGGTGCGTGGTGGGGCCACTGGCCCGTCCACCGGCGCCGGTCCGGCCTACCAGGTGCTCGGGCAGTACCGGCAGGGGCTCGCCGGCGTGGGCGTCGGTGACCAGGCGTCCACCGACTGCGGTCCGCTGGTCGCTCCCGGGAATCCGCAGCGCGTGGCCGACCGCAACGACACGCCCGAGTGCCGGTTCGTCCAGACGAACGGCACCCCGCTCGTCGACGCGCCGCTGCCGCGGGACCAGGGCCGCTCGCCGCTGCGCAACGCCGTGAACCTGTCCGCCGCCACCTGTGCCACGACCACGTTCGCCCCCGGCTACTACGGACCGGCGGCCGTCGAGAAGCTCAACCAGCTGTTCGAGACGTGCGACAACGCGACGTTCGTGTTCGCCCCCGCCGCCACTCCGGCCGACAGCGTCTACCAGTTCGACGCCAACGACCCGGACGCCGGTGCCGACCGCGGGGCGCTGGTCCTGGACAACTCCGGCGTGACGGTCGTGTTCGGCGTGGCCGCCGCCGGCGGCGCCGGAGCGCCGCTGTGCGACCGGACCGAGTCCGGGTCCAGCATCGAACTGTCGGGCCGCACGGCGCTGCGCCACCGGGCGGGCCGACTGGCCGTCTGTCCGGCCAACGGCCAGGCCGCCATCACGCAGATCCCCAACGCCGGCCTCGACCCGGTGGTGACCGTGACGTCGTCAGGATTCAGTCCGGCCGCCAACGTCACCAGCGCTGCGAACCCGGCGTATGCCACGTTCCCGCAGACCTGCGGGTTCCCTCCGTTCTTCTTCGACAACCCGCGGGGCAACTGCCGGACGAAAACCGTTGTGTTCACCACGACCAACCTGCCGGATGTGACGATCGAACAGGTGCAACTCGTCTTCAACTCGATCGAGGAGCCCAAGACCCAACCCCAGGACCGCAACGTTCAGGTGAGGGTCACGAACGTCAGGTCGCCCGGGGCGAACTTCACCTGCAGCTACTCGGCGCTCGGCCGAACCCCCGGCCTCGGTACCGCCATCGATCTGGGCGCCTGCGCACCACCCGGCCTGGTCGGAGGGTCTGCGTCAGTGCTCGACGGCGCCCAGTTCGAAGTCAGCGTTCGCTACGGTCGGGATTCGCCGGTCGTTCTCGGCCCGCAGATCAAGCTGGGCATCTGGGACCTCCACCTACAGGTCAACACCGAACGGGCCAGCGGCGACTTGGCGACCGCCACCGGCTGGGCCAACCCCGGGGGGGCACTGTCCTACGACGACAACCAGGTCGCCTCGTTCATCGCCGCCTCCGGCGGACTCCCCACCGAGGCCGCCAAGTACGGGTCGTGGGCCGCGCCGAACTCGACCCGCACCGCCACGGTGAACGACATCGGATTCGACAACCTCGACTTCCAGGGCCGCAACGTCGAGTTGAGCTCGCTCGACCTGGTGGTCGCCAGCCAGCGGAAGACGGTGTCGGCCGAGGCGTACCCGACCGCCAGCGCCGTGTCCGATGCCGGCGACGGCTCATCGCTCGCCGTCCGGATCGAGCGTGACGGCACCGAACTGTGCACCTTCGGCCTGCTCGGCTACGGGCGGTCCAGCCGGCCGGTGCGCGTCGACCTGCTCGAGCGGCCCGACTGCGCAGTTGACCTGCTCCGCTCCGGCGACGTGGATGGATTGGTCGTCACGCTCACCTACAACTTGGGCTGTGCGCGGTTCACCCCGGCGTTCAACCCGAACGGATTCCCGCAGCCTCTGTACGACCAGGCTGGCAACTGCCTCACCGTGCGGGTGCCCGACCTGGGATTCGTCGGACTGGAGGCCGCCACCGATGTGGTGGCCGACCCGCCGCCGGCATCGGAGCTGACGACCGACGCCGATGGCAGCGGGGGAGCGCTCGCCGTGGCGCAGATCTTCGGTGACGTGCTGATGGGCGGCTCGGAGTTGCAGACCAGGTGGTTGGGAGGCGCTCCGGGGGCTGGAACCACACTGTCCTCGCCACTCGTGGTCGGCAATCTGCAGGTCGACAAGCTGGAGAACGCCGCTTCGGAGAACGCAGAGGTCGGCGTGGTCTGCTGCTACCTGCCCAACCCGCAGCAGGGCCGGATCCAGGCGGTGATCGACGGCGACCCGTGGGCGGAGATGCTGGTGGAGGTCGACTCGATCGACGGCACCGCCACCGTGCCCCGACAGGTGACCATCCTCGACTGGCGGTTCTGCGGGGTGAACGCCTGTGGTCCTCGCCGCCCGCAGGCGCCCTGAGCGCAGCGCCCGAGGCGTTGCGGCGCCGGATTTTTTCTCACGTTGTCCCGTTTTCGTCCGATGATTTCCAGCGTGTGCAGGATGGTGCACCCCGTCGTAGGTTGCGAGCAGATGGGGACCGGGACGATCTGGGCGAGCACAGCGGGTGCAGGGCACTCGCAGTGTGACGTGGTTCCGGCAGCACCGCCCTCACCGCTCGCTGCCAGGTTGAGCATGTCGAGCCCGTCGAGCTGCGGAGGAGTGTCGTGACATTCCCCGTGTGGGCTGATCCGCCGTTGGTGGCGTTCGTCGGCGCGATGGTCTCGATCATCGTGGGGCTGATGCTGCTGCTCACCACCGCCGAGCGTCGCCACGAGCCCGCAGCACTGCGTCGGATCCACGAACCAGTCCGCTCCCGTGGCAACCGCAGGGACCTGCCCCGCCGGTTCACCGCCGCCCCCGAGGCGATCGGCACGACCATCGTCGGGGGGTGGGGTCCGCAGGGCGGGGTCGGCGGGTCCACGTCGGGTGCAGGCGACTGGGCGCCCGGTGACGGTCTGCCGCTCATCGATGCGCCCGTGCTCCATACGCCGCCGCCGTACTCGGCGCACCCCGTGGGCATGGACGTTCCGATCGACGCCGACGAGCCCGTCGGCGTCGGCCACCCCGGCACGTTCGTCATCACACCGGTCGTGCCGGTCGGTGCCTCGACCGTCGACCGCCGTCAGGGTCGGCACCTGCCGGTGCTCTCCGATGAGATCGTCGTCCCTCCCTCTGAGGCGTTTCCCACCGGCCACGCCGCCGGCCCGCCACCGGTTCCGGGCCCGTCGCTCGTTTCCGTCTCGTCGGAGTGAACCAACCCGGCCCACGGTGGCGCAGCTACTGCTGCGGGGTCTGTCGGCCGGGGGCGGGGCAGGACGGTTGGCGTAGCCTGACGTGATGGACGTCGGGGTCGCCCTGCCCACCATGGCCCCCGACTACGGCCGGGCCACCACGCTCGAGTGGGCCCGGCGGATCGACGCCGGACCGTTCTCGAGCATCTCCTGTGGGGAGCGGATCACGTTCCGCAACCAGGAGATGATGGTCCTCAACGCCGCAGCCGCTGCGCTCACCGAACGGGTGCGGATCTTCGTCAACCTCGTCGTCCTGCCCTTCCACCCGATACCGGTGATCGCCAAGCAGCTCGCCACGCTCGACGTGCTCAGCGGCGGCCGGGTCACCGTCGGGGTCGGCGTCGGCGGCCGTGAGCACGACTACCGGGCAGCGGGGTCCACCTTCGAGCGTCGCCACGCCCGGCTCGACGAGGGCGTCGCCGAACTTCGTCGGCTGTGGTCCGGTGGAGCGCCGTTCGATGGAGGCGATCCCGTCGGTCCCGTTCCGGTCCAGCACGGGGGCCCACCGATCCTGGCGGGCGCCATGGGCCCCAAGGCCCTCGCCCGGGCCGCAGCGTGGGCCGATGGCATCTCGGGTTTCGCCCTCACCGCCGACGACGACGAGATGGCTGCCGCAGTCACCGCCGCCCATGAGGCGTGGGACGCCGCCGGCCGCAGCGAGCCACCCCGGGTGATCTCCGGTTGCTTCGCCGTGCTCGGCACCGGTGACGATCAGGGCGTGCTGCAGGCGTTCACCTACGACTACCTGGCGATCTTCGGGGTGGGGCTCGCTCGCACTCTTGCTGATGATGCGCCCGTGTGGAACGTCGACCGCCTGCGGCGTGCGCTCGACGAGGCCGAGGCCGCCGGGGTGGACGAGTTCATCCTGGTGCCCGGCACCATCGACCCGGCCTGCGCGGACGCCTTCGCCGAGGTGGTCAACTCGCAGTGAGCGTGCAGCCGGCGGTGACGGAGCGGGACACCGGGCGGGCCGGGTCGACGTCGGGGGCGCTGGTCGCACTCGCCGTGTTCGGCGCGCTCGGCGCGGTCATGGCAGTGGTCGCCTGGTGGATCGGCGTGCGGACCGGGTGGGGCCAGCAACTCGAGGACTACGCGTTCGAGGGTCGCAAGGCGACGTGGTACCGGTTGCGTCAGGTCGGGACCCGCGGATTCAGCGCCGTCTGGGTGCCGGTGGCGGTGGTGTCGGCGGTCGGGGCGGTGATCGTGGCGTTCCGGCGGCGGGGTCTGGTGCTGGCGGCCGCTGCGGCCGTGGTCGTGGCGGTGCCCCCGGTGCTGGCGACGGGACTGAAACGGGTGATCGAGCGGCCCGATCTGGTGGACCTCATGTGGGCGAACGCCCGCAACTCGTTCCCCAGTGGTCACGCCGCACTGGTGGCGTCGGTGTCGTTGGTCTGGGTGGTCGTGGTGGCGGAGCGGTCGCGGGCCTGGGTGGCGGGTGCCGCAGCGGTGGGTGTGGGCGTCGGTGCCGCCGCCATCCTCGGCACGGGCTGGCACCGGATGAGCGACGTGGTCGGCGGGATCGGGCTGGCCGCCATGGTGGCGGCGTTGGTGCTGGCCGTCGTGGTGTGGTCGACGGGTGCGGAGGTGTTGGGTGGTAGGGGAGCCGAGCGTCGGGGAGTGACGTTGGCTGACGTCGCCATCCCGTTGGGTCTGGCGGTTCTGGCGTGCGTGGCCGTTTACGGACTGCGGAACCCGAGGTCCGATCCGGCGCACCCCATGTGGGCCTTCGTCGGGAGCGTGTTCGTCGCGGTGTTCACGGTGTCGGCGCTGCCGCTGCTGCTGGCGTCGGTGCTCGACCGCCTACCTCGAGCACCCCGCCCCCGGCCCTGAGCCGCCCCCCTGCC
>VGBZ01000093.1 GCA_016870275.1 Actinomycetota bacterium | reverse complement strand
GCGTCCCCCAGACTCGGTCGACCTCCGGAGGCGACCTTGGACACCAGAGCGTAGTAAACACTCTTCAGGCCGTCGACGGGACAGACCGGCTGCGCCGGACGCACGGGGGGCACGGTGGGTCGAGGATCGAGCGAACCACTGTTGATCACCGGGGGCACCGTCGTCGACGGGACGGGCGGCCCGGCCGCTCCCGGAACCGACGTGCTCGTCGACGGCGACCGGATCGTGGCCGTCGGTGCCGGCGTCGCCGCCGGCGCCCCGCCCGAGGCGGTGACCATCGACGCCACTGGGTGCACGGTGATGCCGGGCCTGATCGACGCGCACTGTCACGTGACCTTCGGCGAGCCGGCGAGCAACGACGAGCTGTTCTCCCACCGTCCCGCGTCGACCTCGATGCTCCTCGCTGCGTTCAACGTCCCGAAGCTCCTCCGTGCCGGCGTGACGGGGTTCCTCGACGCCGACTGCATCGCCGACCTGGGACCGGCGCTGCGCGACGGCATCGAGGCGGGTCTGGTTGAGGGTCCGCGCATGGCCTCCGGACTCAACGCCCTGCTCACCGCAGCCGGCGGCACCGCCGGCCGGCTCATCCCGGACGAGGGCGGCATCGGCTACGCGCAGGTGGTCCGGAACCGTGACGAGATCGTCCGCACCACCCGGCAGCAGGTGAAGTACGGCGCCGACTGGATCAAGGTCCACCTCACGGGGTCGCTCCCCAACCGGACCGGCGAGCTGACCGTGTGGTCCCGCGACGAACTGCTGGCCGTGACCGAGACGGCGCACGCGCTCGACACCCCCGTGGTGGCGCACTGCCGCAATGCCGACTCCACGCTGCTGGCCGCCACCTGTGGCGTCGACCTCATCCTGCACGCGAGCCACCTCGACGACCGAGCGCTCGAGGCGGTCGTCGAGTCGGGTGCCGCGGTCGCCCCGACGTTCACCTTCCTCGCCAACCTGGCCGACCACGGTGCGCTCGTCGGCGCCGCCACCGCCCAGGTCGACATCTTCCGCGGCGAGATCGAGGCCACCGCCGCCGTGCTCCGGCGGGCGCACGAGGCCGGCGTGCCGCTGCTGTGCGGCTCGGAGAGCGGGTTCTCGCTCACCCCGTACGGGCACTGGCACGCCCGTGAGGTGGAGCTGTTCGTGGACGTCCTGGGTCTCACCCCGCTCGAGGCCATCTCCTGCGCCACGCGCCACGGCGCCATCGCCCTGCGACGCCCGCTCGACTCGATCGGCGTGGTCGCCGTCGACGCCGCCGCCGACCTGCTCGTGGTCGACGGCGACCCGACGCAGGACCTGGGGGTGCTCGGCGATCGCCGGCGGCTCCGTCATGTGGTGTCGCGAGGCGTACCGGTCGACCTGGACCGACCGTGGCCCGAGCGCGACCCCCTGCCGGGTGAGCACGTCGGCGTGTGGTCGACCCAGCTCCTGACCCGCGACCTGTTGGACCCGTGAGCCGGTCGACGCCGACGATGGTGGTGGTCACCGGTGCCGGGTCCGGGCTCGGTGCCGCGGTGGCAGTCCGACTCGCCCGGGGCGGCAGCGTCGTCGGAGTGCTCGACCGCGACGGTGACGCCGCTCGGCGGGTGGCCGGCGAACTGGGTCCGGAGGCGGTGGCCTTGGTGGCCGACACCACCGACGACGCGTCGCTCGACGACGCGCTCGACACGTTCGCCTCACACACGGGGACGCCGGCGCCGGACGGGGTGGTCTGCAATGCCGGCGTCGTCGCCTTCGGACCCCTCGTCGAGCTCGACGCCGAGGAGTGGCGGCGAGTCGTCGAGGTCAACCTCACCGGGACGTTCCTCAGCGCCAGGTCGGGGGCGCGGCGCATGCTCGCCGCAGGTCGGGGCGGCTCGATCGTGACCGTCACCTCGATCAACGGCGTCCTCCCCGGTCCGGGGGCAGGCGCCTACGGCGCCACCAAGGCGGGCGTGGCCCGGCTGACCCAGCAGATGGCCCTCGAGTGGGCGGCCGACGGGATCCGCGTGAATGCAGTCGCCCCGGGTCTGATCGACGCTGGCATGTCGAGCGCCGTCCTGGCCGACCCGGGGGTTCGGACGGCCCGGACCGCAGCGGTCCCGCTCGGCCGACTGGGTACCGGGGCCGACGTTGCCGACGTCGTGGCCTACCTGCTCTCCGACGACGCGGCCTACGTCACGGGCGCCGAGCTCCTGGTCGACGGCGGGGTCGCTCTCGGCGCCCTGGCCCGACTGCCACGTTCCGCACCGGGGGCGGCGGACGGGTGAGCCGGCAGGTGCTCTGGCACGGTGGCGCCGGCGGGCACGACGCCGAGTCACTGGCGCAGGCGCTCGGGTCCGTCGCGGCCGACGAGGGTCTGACGACCACCACGGTGACCGGTCCGGACGGACTCCGCCGGGCCGTCGGGATGGCCGGGGCGGGCGACGTCGTGACCGTCCACGCGCTGCACCTCCGGGGGACGGCACCCGAGGCAGCCCGACTCCGCACCGAGCCACCGTCGGGACCGGACCCGGCCGACCTGGACCTCGTCGTCGACTGGGTCCACTGCGGCGGGTCGCTCCTCGCCCTGCACACCGCCGTGGTCTGCTTCGACGGTGACGACCGGTGGCTCGAGGTGTGCGGGGGAGTGTGGGACTGGGGCACGAGCTGGCACCCACCGTTCGGCAGCATCCGCGTGCGCGTCGACACCCCCGACCACCCCGTCGTCGACGGGGTCGACGACTTCGAACTGACCGACGAGGCCTACGCGTCGCTGGACCTGCTGGACGAGGTGCGTCCGCTGGCGTCGACCGAGGTCGACGGGGTCGACCAGCCGCTCGTGTGGGCCAGGGCGGTCGGCGAGGGACGGGTCGTCACTGACCTGCTCGGCCACGACGCCGGGTCCATCGACGCTCCGGCGCACCGACGGTTGCTCAGGCAGGCGCTGCGCTGGCTCCGGTCCGGAGGTGGGCGGTGAACGAGCCCCGTCAGCTCACGGTCGACACCTTCGTCGTCGCCCGGGACGCACTGCGTCAGCGCCACCTCCGACAGGCGCTGTACGACGCCGGCGAGGTGGTCATGGCCGACGTGCTCGTCAACCTGCACGGGTCGGAGCATCGTGACCGTCGGCGACTCGAGAACCGGCTCTTCCGCCGGGACACCCACGAGCGCTACGAGCGCGAACTGTTCCCCCCGATCGTGGCCGCCACGTTCGCTCCGCACGTCGGGACCGGCCGGGCGGAACTGGTCGGGCTCAGCCACCACGTGATGATGAACTTGGCCGCCGCCACCGCCGGCGTGGACCGCCCGCTCGGGACGCCGGAGGAGACCGAACGCCTCTACCGGGCGATGATGCAGTTCATCGAGGGGGCCACCCTGGCGCACCACCGGGGCGACCGTGCCGCCGTGCGCGACCGGGTGGCCGCCGCCCTGGCCGAGTTCGACGCGGCGTTCGTCCGACCGTCGGTCGACCGGCGGCTGGCGCTCCTCGCCGAGCTCGACGTCGGCGGAATCGACGAGTCCGACCTCCCGGCCGACGTCCTGACGATCCTCCTGCGCCACACCGACGGACTGCAGCTCGCCGACGACGTCGTGCTGCGGGAGACCTGCTTCTACCTGCTCGCCGGGGCGCACACCTCGGCCACCGCCTTCGTCCGGACCTTCGACCATCTGGTCGCCGACCCCGGCGACCCGGAGCTCCTGGAGCGGGCCCGACGGGAGCCGGCGTTCCTGCAGCGTTGCGTCCACGAGACCGTCCGCCTCCAACCGTCGAGCCCGATCGCGCTGCGGCGCGCCGTCGAGCGCGTCGAACTGGCCGACGGCCAGGTGGCCGAACCCGGTGACGAGGTGACGGTCGACCTGGTGGCCGCCAATCGCGACCCCGCGGTGTTCGGCGACGGGGCCGATCGGTTCGACCCGGACCGCGAACTCCCCGACGGTGTGGCACGGTGGGGTCTGAGCTTCGGCTCCGGAGCCCACGCCTGCATCGGACAGGACCTGGCGGCAGGCGGGCCACCGGACACCGACGGCGACCACCTGGTCGGCCTCGTCACCGTGGCCCTCGACGCGCTGCTCGAGCTGGGCGCCCGCCCGGATCCGGAACGGCCCGCCGTCGTCGACCCGGCGTCGGCCCGGGGCTACTGGTCGAGCTACCCGGTGGTGTTCGACCCGACCGTCCCGACGGTGCCGTGATCGACCTGCACGCCCACGTGGTGCTGCCCGAGGTGCTCGCCGGACTGGACGAGGACGTGGTCCACCTCGACCAGGGTGAACCGGGCGTCCGCCCCCCGTCGTTCCGTGTGGGCGACTACACACTGGAGGGCGTCGACTACCGCGGCACGGCGTTCACCGACGTCGGGCTGCGACTCGCCGCCATGGAGGCCGCCGGCGTCACGTTCCAGGTGCTCTCGCCCAACCCGCTCACGTACCTGACCGACCTCGACCCCTCCCGAGCGGTCGACCTCGCCCGGAACCTGAACGACCGGGTCGCCGGACTGGTGGCGACCGCACCCGACCGTCTCGGAGGCCTGGCCCAACTGCCCACGCAGGACCCAGTGGCCGCCGCAGCCGAACTCCGGCGGAGCGTGACGGAACTCGGGCTCCTGGGCGCGGCGATCAGCACCGATCCGGGCCCGGCGCTCGACGACCCGGCACTCGACGACCTCTGGGCCACCGCCGTCGAGCTCGACGTGCCCCTCTTCCTCCACCCGGTGCCCGACGGCGTGGCGGGCCCGGTGCGCGACCCGCGTCTGGCCCGGTTCGACGGTGACCTGTGGCTCGGGTTCGCCTACGAGGAGGCGCTCGCAGTGTCGACCATCGTGCTGGGCGGGGTCCTCGATCGTTACCCCGGCCTGGACCTCTGCGTCAGCCACGGGGGCGGGGCGACGTCGTGGATCGCCGAGCGGCTCGAACACGCCGTCGCCACCCGACCCTGGGCGGATCCCGCTCTGCGCGCCGACGGCGCGGTCGCCCGACGACTGGCGCTCCTGTGGTGGGACGCGCACGTCGGTGGCCCCCGGGCCCTCGCCGCACTGGTTGCGACCGTCGGCGACTCGCGACTCGTCGGCGGCACCAACCTGGCCGGCTGGGACGAGGAGGTCGATCCGACCCACGGGGACCGTGCGCTGGCCGCGACCCTCGACGCCAACGCCCGACGACTGCTCCGGTTGGACCGCACCGGTCGCCTCCGTGGCTGAACGAGCGCGCTGGTACCGTCCCCCGATCGACCCCGACACCTCGAGGAGCGCAGCACCGTGGACCTGGGACTGACCGGCCGTCGAGCCGCCGTCGCCGCAGCATCGGCCGGCCTGGGACTGGCCAGCGCCGCTGCGCTCGCACGGGAGGGCGTGGAGGTGGCCATCTGTGGGCGTGACGCGGAGCGGGTCACCGAGGCCGCCGAACGCATCCGCGCCACGGGCGGCCGGGTCGAACCGCTCGTCGCCGACGTCGCCACCCCTGACGGCGCAGCCGAATTCGTCGAGCGGGCCGCCGACGCCCTCGGCGGTGCACTCGACGTGCTCGTCGCCAACGCCGGCGGTCCGCCACCGGGCACGTTCGCCACCACCACCATCGCCGCGTACCGGGACGCCCTCGAGCTCAATCTCCTGTCGACCGTCGCCATGTGCCAGCAGGCCGTGCCGGCCATGCAGGCCAACGGCTGGGGCCGGGTGGTCGCCATCACCTCGATCGGGGCCCGGCAACCGATCGGCACGCTCGCTGCCTCCACGACAGCGCGCACCGGGGTCACCGGTTTCCTGAAGGTGCTCGCCACGGAGGTCGCTGCCACCGGGGTCACCGTCAACTCCGTCTTGCCCGGCGTCCACGACACCGACCGGCTGCGATCACTGGGTGCCGAGGACCGCCGGGCGCTCACCGGCGACATCCCGTCCGGTCGACTCGGTGACGCC
>VGBZ01000092.1 GCA_016870275.1 Actinomycetota bacterium | reverse complement strand
GGAGTGACGGCGTCGATCTCGGTGGGCGACGGTGCGCTCACCGGTGAGCTCTACCTGGCCCGTCGCGAGATCTTCGCCTACGACCTCGCCGAGCAGCCCGACGGGCGCTTCACCGGCAGCGTGCGCGACGACTCCGAGCAGCTCGTGCTCGGTGCGTCCGACGACGCCTTCCTCAACCCGGCGCAGTGGGATCAGCACCCCGATTCGGCGCGCAGTCCGATTCTCCTCGTGCCAGTCGGACGGGATTGGGACTGCGAGCGGCTCCGCGCCGAGCGGGATGCGCTGTTCCCCCCGGTCCCGGCGATCGACTTCTGAACCTGCGGTCGTCTCGTGGCCGACCGTCGACGGGTGGCCGGTCCCGGTCTGCGGTGGTCTAGCGTTCGGCTGGAGACCGTCGACCATGTCGCGGTCCTGCGGGGCCTCTAGCTCAATTGGCAGAGCAGCGGACTTTTAATCCGTCGGTTGTGGGTTCGAGTCCCACGGGGCCCACAGGTCGTTGTGAAATCGACAACGTTCGACCACATCGCCCCTGGTCAGAGGCAGGGTTTAAAAGAGGGACCAAAGGTCGCCGGTGGTGGGGCGCCGGGGGTTCAGGTCACTTGTTACCCGAGCCGGCGGTGGGTGGGGCTCCGGCCAGCCTGACCGCGGGGATTATTGGGCACCCGGTAAGGGCCGAAGTAGGGCGGGGAGCTGTGGCTGCGAAGCGGACTACAGAGCGACGTTATCGAGCGTCACCTATCGGCACCTATGGGATGGCAAATCGGCCGTCGCTCGACGTCAGCGCGAGTTCACTGACGAGGCCGACGGGTACCCTCGCACCCGGGAGGTGGAAATGATCGCTCGGCTTGCACTTGTCGCAGTGGTGGCCGTCTGTGCGTGTGCGACGGGCTGCACCGAGGACCGCACCGAGACCGAAGTCGACTGGAGTCTGGCTTCGCCGCCGACCGGCCGGGAGGTCAACGTCCGGGCCGAGTTCGGCGGTAGTTCCTGCTCGGAGTTCAAGGATTGGGGCGTTGCTGAGACCAGCAGTTCGGTGACGATTCGGGCCACTGCTGAGTTCTTCGGCAACGAGTGCACTGCGGACCTGGTGGTCGAGCCGATGTCGATAGTGCTCGATGAACCCCTCGGCGATCGTCGCCTGCTCGGGTGTCGTCCCGAGTCAGTGGTCACTGCTGGATCGAACCGTCCGACCGTCGACGACTGCCGAGAGACGGCCAGCTGACCGCCTCCGAACGCCGGGACTGCAGTGTCGGCTACGCCATCGACGCCACGGCGAGTGCCACGACTACTCCGAGGATCGACACCACCGGGATCATGATCCACAGCAACGGCGTGAATCGCCGGTCGACCTGGCCCGTGCGGAGCTGAATGATCGGCCACGCCACCATCGCGGCGACAGCGCCGAGCAGTGCGATCAGCAGGATCCAGTTCACGCAGCCGAAGCGTACCGACTGCGTCCACCACGGCCCCGGGGCCTCCACAGCGCCGAGCGTGCATACCCCAGAACGCCGGGACTGCGGCGCAGGACCCGCTCCACACGATGCCCCCAGAACGCTGGATCCGTTCAGTCGGCTGGTCGATACAGTGCGGCGATGCTCGTGCCGGAGGTCGACGTCGCAGAAGTGACCCGGTCGATGCGGTTCTACGTCGAGGTCCTCGGATTTCGGGTCCTGTTCGAGCGTCCCGCGGAACGCTTTGCGTACCTGGAGTGCAACGGCGTGGAGTTGATGATCCAGGACGCTGCGGGTCCCGGCCGTCGATTCCGAACGGCGCCCCTGACAGCACCGTTCGGGCGCGGGGTGAACTTCCAGCTCCGCGTCGACGACGTCGACGCGGTCCACGCTCGAGCCGTCGATCGGGGCTGCGAGATCGTCGTGCCAATGGAGGAGCGTTGGTACCGGGTCGATGTCGCCCAGGCCGGCGGCCGCTGGAGCGCGACGGGACTCACCGAGGCCGGGAACCGACAGTTCGTCCTAGCCGATCCCGACGGCTACCTGTGGCGCCCGTTCCTCGACCTCGGGACCCGCCCCGCCCACTGACCGGACAGACGATCGCCCTTTGAGGACACCGCCCCAGATCGCCGGGACCGTGACTAGGGAGGGCGGCAGATCCGCAGCCTTGAACGATCTCGGTCGACCCGAGTTTGTCAGTGCGCCAAGCTCGCGCTGTGAAGCGGAGTCGGCTCGGATTGGCGGTGGTCCACGTTGGGGAACGGCCGGACCAGTTCATTGATCCAACACACCCCGGGTTACCTGGACCTGACGAGGACGACGACTCCGGGTTGGTCGGCGGTCGGGAGCTGGTCATCGCCATCGACGGCGTCCTCGAGCTGCGGCGATGGGGTGGCGTCGGCATGGAGCCCGATGTGCTGCTCAACCCGGAGATGCCGCTGCTGCCAGGGGTGCCTGGGCAGTCTGCCGAGGTACTCGTCCAGCGATGTGACTGCGGTGATGTCGGCTGCGGATCCTTGTCGGTGACGATCTCCCGCGAGGGCGACGCAGTGACGTGGTCGAACTTCCGCGAGGGCAATGTCCAGGTCGATCTCGGCCCGTTCACCTTCGATGGAGCCGAGTACGAGTCGGAGCTCCGTCGTGCGCACGACGACCGACCATGGGAGTCGCGAGCGGAGCGGATTGCACGACTGGTGACCGATCAACTGCGCCCCGAACACGGTGCGCGACCGCTGTCGTTCGAATGGGCGACGAGCTGGTCTGCGACCACCGTCGAGGTGTCCTACTTCGAGTACCGCCAGAATCCTGCCGCTGGGCAGACTCAACCGCTCGACGGACCGAACGGTCAGAGCGGGTGGTACTCGATGGAACCTGATGAGCTGTTCGACCAGCACATCGGTTCGTTCCCGATCGGTGAGACGGGAAGCGACGAGGCCGACGTGTCCGAGATCGTCCACCTGGTCCGCACAACCCACCCACAGACCTGGCCCCGCAGCAACACAGCAGACTGGTAGCCGACCCTCCGCCGGCCATGTGCCCCATACCGCCTAATACACGGATGATCCATGTGGCATCCCCGTGTCTTTCACAGGGCGAGGGGAGCATGCGGGCATGAACGACGTTCCGTGTTTGGTCCGGTCCTCGAACGCGGCTGGGGAGCGCCGCTACGCGCTCGGCGACCCGCTCGTGGACTCCTATCTCGAGTTCGTGGCGGGGCGGTCGCGGCCGAACACGCTGCGGGCGGTGGCCCATGACCTGAAGACGTTCTTCGGGGTCGTCGGCAAGGACCCGGCCGAGGTGACGACGGCGGACGTCTTCGAGTTCATCGCTGACCAGCGTGGCGACCGCACGGTGGTGCGGCTGTCGGATCGCGAGTCGGGCCTGTCGGCCCGCACGATCGCCCGCCGGCTGTCGTCGATCTCGGGCCTGTACGCGTTCCTCGTCGCCCGGGGAGACACGGCGGTCACCTCGAACCCGGTGCCGCGGGGGCTCTCGACGCGGCGCCGGGGCGGCAAGCGACGTGAGGTGCCGCTGGTGCGGGTCCCGCGGACGTTGCCCAAGATCCTCTCGCCCGCAGACGTGACGGCGCTGCTCGGCGCGCTGCGCACCCACCGCGACCGGGCCATGGTCTACGCGATGGTGCTGGGCGGGCTGCGCCGCTGCGAAGTCCTCGGCCTGCGCCTCGGCGACATCCAGGTCCCGGAACGGTCGTTGTTCATCGCCGAAGGCAAGGGCGGCCACCAGCGGGTGATCCCGATCTCGAACACGTTCTTCGTCTCGGTCGGCGACTACCTGCGCCACGAACGCCCTTACGGCGCCGGGACGGATCGGGTGTTCGTCACGCTCAAGGGCCCGAACCGGGGCAAGCCCATGACCGCGGATGGCGTCGACAAGATCCTCCAGGCGGCCAGGGCACGCGCCGGGCTGGAGCGAGCGACGTGTCATCAGCTGCGCCACACCTGCCTCACCCGCCTACGCGAGGCCGGCATGGAGCTCGAAGCGGTGCAGGCCCAGGCCGGTCACGTCTCGATCGAGTCGACCCGGGTCTACCTGCACCTCTCTGACAACTGGCTCGCCGGCGAGTACCGGCGCGCCGCCGAACGCATCGACGCCGACGCCGCCGCCGAGCTCGTCGCCATGCAGGCGATCAACCGATGAGCGCGGCGCACGCGGTCACGACCGAAGCATGGTTCCCGTCGAACGCGTCGACCCGAGAGTGGGTTGAGCTGTCTCGCCGCTCACCGCAGCTGGTCGCCACCATGCGCCGCTACCTGGTCCAGCTCGACACGTTCCTGGCGCCCCGCTCGGTCGAGGTCGCCGACACCACCCTGCGCCAGCTGGCCCGCTGGCTCACCACCAGCACCGACGTCACCGTCGTCGCCGACATCACCAGAACCCACATCGAGGACTACAAGGTGTGGCTCGCCGCCCAACCCGGCCAGAAGGGCCAGCTGCTCGCCAAGAACACCCAGCGGCACCGGCTGCGGATGATCCGCATCTTCCTCGAGCGGCTCATCGAGTGGGACTGGCCCGACGCTCCCGGCCGCAACCCCATCCTGCGCGGCGACATCCCACCACGCTCCGAGCCGATCCCCAGGTTCCTCACCGATCAACAGGCCGCCGCGTTCATGGCCGCCGCCCGAGCCCACCCCGTTGCCCGCTACCGCCTCGTCGCCCAGGTCCTGGCCCGCACCGGCCTACGAGCCACCGAACTGTGCGAGCTCGCACCCGACGCCGTCACCCGCATCGGCACCGACAGCTACTGGCTGCGCGTCCCGGTCGGCAAGCTCCGCAACGACCGCATGATCCCCCTGCACCCCGACGTCGTCGACCTCTTCGCCGAGTGGACCGCCACCAACGCCGAGCACATCCGCCACACCCAACGGCTCCTCGCCGACGACCACGCCCCCATCGACCGCCGCACCGTCCACCGCATCGTCGCCCGCATCGGCACCATCGCAGGGATCGACGACATGCACCCCCACCGCCTCCGCCACACCCTGGCCACCCAAGCCATCAACCGCGGCATGCGCCTCGAAGCCATCGCCGCCCTGCTCGGACACCGCTCCCTCGAGATGACCCTCGTCAACGCCAAGATCACCGACCGCGTCGTCGCCGACGAATACGCCTCGGTCTGCGAACAGATCGACGCCCTCTACAACACCGCAGCCACCCCAGGCGCGCTCCCCGCCGACATCGAGACCGCCGCCATGACCCGCCTCCGCCGCGAGTCCCACGCCCGCATGCTCGGCAACGGCCTGTGCACCCGACCCGTCGAGCTCAACTGCCGCATGGAAACCATCTGCGAGACCTGCGCCTACTTCGACACCGGACCCCAGTTCGTGCCCGTCCTCCTACGCCAACGCGACCACGCCCACACCCACCACCAGACCGACCGAGCCAAGCTCTACGACGACCTCATCACCCGAGCCGAAGGATCAGGACCTTGACAGCGATCCTGGGTATAACGCCGGCTTCGGGCCCCTACGACGTCGTCAGCGAACCGTTCCCACGCTCAGCTATCGTCGGCTCGTGCGCGTCACGGTGGTTCCGTGGAATCCCCAGTGGTCAATCGAGTTCGAATCGATCAGGCGTGAGCTCAGCAACGCGTGTGCGTCGACCCCGGTGCGAGCGATCGAACATGTCGGCAGCACCTCGGTGCCGGGCCTGGCAGCCAAGCCGATCATCGATGTCGCTGTCGTCGTAGCCCGTGACGATGTCGACGACGCGATCGCCGCCCTCGAGGCGGCTGGTTACAGCTACCAGGGTGAACGTGGCGTCCCTGACCGTCACGCGTTCCACGCACCACCGCACGGTCCCGCACGGCATGTGTACGTCGCGGTCGACGCCTCGCTGGCGCTGCGGAACCACCTCGCAGTTCGCGACGTCCTCCGCAGCGACCCCGAACTCCGGCGGCGCTACGGCGAGCTCAAGCTCGACCTGGCCAGCCGCGACATCGCGGACTCGGACGC
>VGBZ01000091.1 GCA_016870275.1 Actinomycetota bacterium | reverse complement strand
GTACGCGATGTACTTCTGCGCCTGCCGACGGTCCGGCCGGATCAGCCACGCGATGAACAACAGCAGGCCCACGAGGACGAACCCCAGCGAGCCGAAGATGCCGACCGTGAGGTAGTCGCGGAGGAAGGCGCTCAGCGGGTTGGACATCGGTGCCGAGACTACTCAGGGCGGACAGGGGGGCCAAAGTTCCTCGCTCGCCTGCGGTCGGTGGTGTGCTGGATCAGAGAGGTACCCTTTCCATGGTCGTGAATTCTCAGCCGGACGACACAGGGGCAGGTTCGTGGCAGACGACGTGATCAGATTCTCCGAGCCCGACGTTGGTGAAGATGAGGTGGCGGCCGCTGGGCGGGCGCTACTCAGCGGGTGGATCACGACCGGCGAGGAGTGCCTCGCTCTCGAGGCCGAACTCGCCGAGTTCCTGGGCGTCGACCACGTCGTTGCAGTCTCCTCGTGCACGGCGGCACTCGAGATCGCAGTCGCCCATCTCGACCTTCCCCGGGGAAGTCGGATCGGTATTCCTACGTGGACGTTCGTCTCAACCGCCATGGCAGCGGTCCACAGGGGTCTCGTCCCGGTGCTGCTCGACGTCGAGGCCGACTCCATGAATCTCTGCCCGGAGTCGCTCTCGGCGGCACTCCACTCGAGCGAGGGACTCGATGCCGTGATCGCCGTGCACTTCGCCGGGATTGCTGTGAGCGAGACGATCCACCATCTGTGTTCCTCTGCGGGCGTCCCGCTGATCGAGGACGCAGCCCACGCCCTCGGGAGCACCGACTTCAGGGGTCTCGTCGGTGGATCGGGCACCGCAGGGTGCTGCTACTCGTTCTATGCCACCAAGAACCTCACCAGCGCCGAGGGCGGAGCGATCGCCACCGACGACGAACGCCTCGCCGACTTCGCCCGGTCATTCCGTCTCCATGGCCTGAGCAAGGACGCGTGGGCGCGCTACCGGCCGGATGCACGCACACTCGACTACGACGTCGTCGGTGACGGGCTGAAGGCGAACCTCCCCGATGTTCTCGCCGCAGTGGCGAGAGTCCAGCTCCGGCGATTCAACCAGATGCAGACCCGTCGCCGGGAGATCGTGACCCAGTACCGGCGCCTCCTCGACAACTGCCCGGTGAGGTTCGTTCCGGCGGAGTTGAACCCCAACAGCGCCGACCACCTCTTCGTGGTGATCCTCCCGCACGGCGCCGACCGCGCCGCGATCCAGGCCGACCTCAAGAACCGTGGGATCGGAACCAGCGTGCACTTCCGGCCGCTGCACACCTTCGAGTGGTTCGCCACCCAAGGGTTCGGACCGGGACCCTCGGGCTTACCGGTCGCTGGGAGACTCGCCGAGCGAGCCCTGAGTCTCCCGCTCCATCCACGGCTCTCCGACTCAGACGTGACCCGCGTCTGCGACGCCCTCAGCACAGCTATTGATTCAGAACATGCGGCGTGACATCCAGCGAGGTGGGATCCCCAGGGCTGTTCGGGCCGGCCGGTGACCCGGACCCGTTCGGCGTATGCCGGTCCGCCGGTCAGTCGATGGCTCCGGATCCGACTGTTCGCAGACAGGGTTGCTGCGTTCCTACTCGCTGCGCTCAGCGCCCCTGTGGTCATCGTCCTCGGGTGTCTCATCCGACGTCACGACGGAGGGCCGGCACTCATCCGGGTGCCTCGCAGCGGCCGTCACGGAGTCGAGTTCGGCATGTGGAAGCTGCGGTCGATGCGCGTCGAGCGGGCCGACGGTCGAGCCTCCGGGCCATCACTCACATCCTCTGACGACGACCGGATCACACCAATCGGTCGGCGGATCAGGGGGCTCCACCTCGACGAACTCCCCCAGTTGTGGAACGTCGTCAGCGGCGAGATGTGCCTCCTCGGCCCGCGGCCGGAGGCACCGACGTACGTCGACGTCGACGACCCTGACTGGACTGCTGTACTCCGGGTGCCACCTGGGATCGCCGGACCGACCCAACTCGTCGTCGGGGAGTGGGAACTCCGTTCGATCGACGCCGACACCACCGGATCTGCCTACCGGCGAAACGTGCTCCCCGTGAAGCTCGCCATCGACAACTGGTACGTGGAACGGGCCACGTGGTCCGTCGACGTCGGAGTGCTGATGACGCTGATCCGACACCTGGTTGCCGGCGGCACCGGTTCGTGGCTCGACAGACGCGTGCGGGAGGAGGTTCCTCGGGCACGAGTTGCGCTCGCTGACCGGCGTGGCCAAAGGTTGGTCGATGGTTGACGCGGCGGGCGAGACCCAGGCACCGCTCGAAGCACCAACACTTCTGTTCATCTGCACCGCAAACCAGTGCCGTTCCCCGATGGCCGAAGCCCTTGCCACGTCGTGGGTGGAGCAACACTCCGTGACTGCGGGCATCGCATCTGCCGGTCTGCTGCCGGGAGATGTCGCAGTGCATCCGGGCTCTGTTCGGGCCCTTCGACGGCGGGGCATCGACATCTCAGCCCACCGCAGTCGCCAGCTCACTCCCGACCTCGTGAACTGGGCGAACCTCGTCATCACGATGGAGCGAACGCACCTCATGTCGCTGGCAGAGTTCTCACCGACCGTGATCGACCGAGCGTTCCCGCTGCGGGAACTCGACGCACTCGCAACGCTGATCGGCCCACGGCGGGCCGACGAGACGGTGCTCGCCTGGAGCACCCGGGCGTCGGCCGCCCGGCTCCCCGGGGCGGTGCTCCACTACGGCACCGACGACGACGTCGCCGATCCAATGGGGAAGGGCAGTCGAGCGTTCCGGCGGACGGCCGAGGAACTCGACGTCCTGATCAACCGGGTGCTCGGCTACGTCTTTCCCCTCTGAACCAGTAGCCGGGCGAAGGCGGCGTCGACGATCGACGCTCAGTCGCGATCGTCGGTCTGATCGAGCGGGTGCTGAGCGAGAGCGGCCTCGCTGTCCTCCCCGGTCGCAACACCCGGTTCCGGAGACTCAAGGGCGATCCGCATCCGGCCGACCCAGCCGCCGTCCTCCTCGGGTGTGCGTCGCCAGCCGAGCGACTCGTAGAAGGACACAGCCTGCAGGTTGTCGGGGTGCACCGAGAGGTGCATGGCCTCGAATCCCTCGGCGGTCGCTGCGGCCGATGCCGAGGCCATGAGCTCCCGGCCGACGCCGTGACCCTGCACCGCCGGGTCCACTGCGATCGCCAGCACGCCGAACGAAGACCGCGGCACGGCGTCGGGGACCTCGGGAGCGGGGGTGCTCCAGCGGGAGGAGACGAGGCGGAGGGCGAGTCGGACCCGGTCCAGCCCGATGCGGTCAACCAGCACCTTCGGGTGGCGCAGGACCTGGCCGGCCAGGAAGAACTTCTGGGACTTCACGAACCCGATGGTCGAACCGCGGAACACGCCCCCGAACAGGAAGCCGACCGGCCGACCGCCGAGTTCGGCGACGAGCGCCGTGACGTCGTGCGGCCCGTGGAGCTGCCAGACGTAGTTGCGGCGGACCGCCTCGACGCCGAGCTGACCGAGGACGCTCTCGGGGAACGCTGCCACGTGGAGTTCGGCCACCGCCTGCAGGTCGCCGTCCCGGGCCTCCCGCACCGACACCGTGGCGGAGCGGTCGCTCACCGCACCCGCCGGTTCGGCAGAATCAGCTCGAGTTCCGAGCGCCACTGCTCGTGGACCTGCGGCCAGCCCGACCGTTCCGCCATCGCCCGACCTCCCTCCGACAACCGGCCCGCCCGATCGCCGTCGTCGAGCAGTTCGAGCACTGTACGGGCCATGGCGGCGGCGTCTCCAGCATCGACGAGCACGCCGTCCTCACCGTCCCGGACCAGTGCCGGGATCCCGCCCACGGCCGTGGCGACGACGACCAGACCGGAGGCGCCGGCCTCCAGCACGCTCACCGGCATGTTGTCGACCAGGTTCGTGTTCAGGAACACGTCGTGGTCCGCGAAGGCGGCACGTTTGCCGGCGGCGTCGAGGTAGCCGGGGAACGTGATGGCATCACGGACACCCAGGCGATCGGCCTCGGCAACCGTCTCGTCGAGCAGCCCCTGGTCGGCACCGGCCATCGTCATCGTGGCCTCGGGCCGATCGGCACGGATCACCGCGAAGGCCCGGACGGCCGAGACCGGGTCGTAGTGCTCGTGGAACGTTCGCATCCACATGATGCGGGGCCGGATGGGCGAACGGCGGCGGTACTCGTAGCGCTCCAGACGGAGCACGTTCGGGAGGACGTGCACGTCGATGCCCCAGTCGCGGAAGGTCTGGGCGAGGAACGGCGAGGGTGCGAACACGGCGTCGGCTGCGAGCAGGGTCCGCTCGACCCGTCGACGGTTCGCCGAGCCGAAGGTCGGCAGGTTCCCACCGTGCAGGAACAGGACCGCCTTCTTCCCGGTGAGGTGGGCGAGCGGGACCGAGAACTCGCTGATCAGGAACGACGGCCCGGAGAACGCCGCGATGACGACCACGTTGGTGCGCCGCCACGACAGGATCCCGACGATCTGGTGCGCCGTGCGCAACCAACGGTTCCGGAACCCCGACGCCCGGTGCGTCCGGTAACCAGCCGCCTCGAAGAGCTCGGCCAGGGTCTCGTTCTGGCTGACCGGCTGGTCGGGCCGGCCGTTGGAGTGGATGCCGACGAAGCCGATGCTCGGGTTGGCGCTCGTCCGGGCCAGCACCGCCTTCCGGTGGCCGCTGGAGTCGTCGCTCCGACGGCGGGCAGGCGTGTCGGGGGCCATGGAGCTCACCGGTCGGCTCCGTCGCGGTGCAGCGTGGAGACCACGACCCGTTCCTTGCCGCCGGAGGTGCGTGGCAGCGCCTCGACGCGCTCCACCTCGATCTCGAGTGCGGTGCCCAACCGCTTGGCGAGCTCCGCAACCATGAACGACTCGTCGTCGACGGTGAAGTCGGCGTCCACCTCGACGAGGACCCGGATCGACTCGATCCGGTCCTGGTGGACCTGCGCCCGCCGGAGTCGCGGCACCCGCTGGAAGGCCAGGCTCATCGGTGCCGGTCCGACGATCGTCCCGTCGGGCGTGTGCACGACGTCATCGGAGCGTCCGGTGAGCTCGTCGACGGTCGGGAGTCCACGACCGCACTGGCAGGTGGTGGTCGCAGGCGCGGCCGTGTCGCCGGTCCGGTAGCGCAGCAGCGGCATGGCCCGGTTGAACAGTCCGGACGCGACGATCTCGTGGCGGCCGGTCCCGGCCGACTCGTCGGTGTCGAGCAGCTCGAGCACCCCGTACTCGGTGGACACGTGCATGGAGCCGAAGTCGCACTCGGACACGTAGGCCACGAGCTCGCCCAGGCTGTAGGCGTTGTGGACGGGGCAGCCGAACGCCGCCTCGATGTCGGCGCGGGCCGCCGGGAGCAGGGTCTCGGAGCTGACGATCACCGCCCGGGGCCGGATGCGGTCCGTGTCGCCCACCCGCAGGACGTACTGGGCGAGCCGGTGGATCGCCGAGGTGTAGCCGGCGAGCACGACCGGCTGGAAGGCGGCCAGGGCGTCGAGGTACGCCGGCAGATTGGCGTCGCTCAGGTGGTACACCGAGCAGTACAGCTGGTTGAACGCCGGATTGCGACGCCAGAACGGACCTCGCTCCTGACCGGCGGGGACGATCGGCTGCCCGTGGAACGAGGCCATGCGGTCGCCGAAACGGACCCCCGACCAGGCCCGGGTGCGGCTCTCGTAGGTGGCGTAGTTGAACCGGACGGCGTCCTTGGTCGCCCAGTACGCGAGCGGCGTTCCCGTCGTGCCACCGGTCGTCTGCGCCACGAGCTTCGGCCGGGGCGGATCGGGCAGGAACCGCTCGGGATCCGCCCGGACCGTCTCCTTGTCGAGCATGGGGAGTTGCGCCAGGTCGGCCGCGGTGCGCACGTCCGAGGCATCCAGGCCCAGCTCGGCGAACAGATCCCGGTAGTGGGGCACCCGGTGGGCGCACCACAGGACCATCGCGCGGACGCGCTGGTCCTGGTCCCGCTGCAGGCGGTCCGGCGACCACCACTGTCGGGCGTCGAGG
>VGBZ01000090.1 GCA_016870275.1 Actinomycetota bacterium | reverse complement strand
CGGCAAACGATTTTGCTTCGACGAACCCGGGAATGGTCCGCGCGAGTTCCATCATCTCGATAGCAACTGGCAGGTACTCTGCCATGACGCCTTCCCGCAATCGTGTGCGCAGGATGCTGACTATGCGAGCCATGACGCGAGATTGGCAATGCACTTTGAAAGTGGCAAGCGGCTCGAGTTGGGAACATTTGCGCGCACACGCCGCGGGACGGCGGGTTCCGCCGAGGGCCGTAGAGGCCCGTATCTCTGGTCGTTGCGCCGTTTCGCGTCGCCGAGAACCGCCGAAGGACGGGCGACAAGTGTTAGGAAACCGTTGGTCAAGACAAGTGTCCGACCTGCTCAGGGTTGGTTTGCGGATCGAGGGAGGGAGCTCCTCCCAAAGCTCTCCCAATTTCCTGTAACCCCCACCCTCCACCGGAGGTCGGGTGATACGGGTGGGAGGTCACATGAAGCGCTCGCATCAAGAGGTGCAGGTGTACAGCATCCAGGACCGCCGATCCTCGGACCGCGTGAAGCGCCCGTGGGTCGTGCGTTGGTCCGTCGACGGCCGGCAACGCAGCAAGTCGTTCCACACGCGTTCCGAGGCGGACAGATTCCGCGTGCTGTTGATGAACGCCGTTCAACGCGGCGAGCGCTTCGACGAAGTGACAGGCGATCCGTCCTCTTGGCAGCCGTCGCTGAGCGACTTGAACGTCTACGAATGGGCTCGACGCTGGCTCGGCGAACAGTGGGTCGAGTGGCAACCGCGGACGCGCAACTCCGCGGTCGAGAGTCTGGCGAAGCTCGTCATCATCGCTGCCGATGTCAAAGTTGGGCGCACAGAAGCCGAGCTGCGGCACTACCTCAAGCAAGCGCTACGCCCCGATGCCGACGGACCTGAGGCCCGCTGGGAGAAGTGGCTCACCGAGCACTCGCTGCTGCTGTCAACGATCGACCGCGAGTCGACCGCGGAGATCGACAGGCAGCTTGGGCTGCGGATCGATGGTCAACCACTGTCGGCGACCACTGCGAACCGGACACGCATCGTCGCTCGAGCCTGCATCGTTGCCGCCGTGCAGGCGGGCGCCATCTCGGGCGACCCGTGGCCACCGCGATCACGTACCCGTGCCCGCCGCAAGGTCGCAAGGCGTCGCCGCTCGGTCGATCCGCGTCGGCTCCCCGATCCGCCGACGATGGCAAGAGCGATCGATGCGATCGCAAACCATCAACCGGGCAGCCAGACGTACCGGGTGATGACGGCCGTCGCGTACTACGCCGGACTCAGGCCGTCGGAGGTTGTGATGATCCGACGTCGGTCGCTCGATCTTCCCACCGCTGGGTGGGGCCGTCTACACGTGACCGAGGCCGACATCTCCTTCGATGAGCCCGGCGATCCAAAGACCGGGCCGAGAGACGTACCGATCCCGCCGGTGCTAGTCAAAGTGCTCGCCAAGTGGGTTGCTGAACAAGGCATCGTCGACGATGCGCAACTCTTGTTCCGCACGCGAACCGGCTCACGCCCAAGCCAGTCGAACTGGGTCCGCTCCTGGCACCGCGCACTCGCATCCGTCGGCCTACCGCCACTGCGCGTCTACGACTGTCGACATGCAGCGGCGACCACCTGGCTCCGCAGTGGCGTTCCACTCGGCGAGACGGCGCGCCGTCTCGGTCACAGCGTCGAGACTCTCGTGTCGACCTACGTCGGCGCGCTGCAGGACGACGAGACGATCGGCAATGCGAAGATCGAAAGCTTCCTCAACGAGCCGACACCAGACGATTGAGCATCAGCCCACCGACGGCTGGAGCGAAGTGTCGAGCCCGTCGGCAGCCATCACCGTCGACCGACGACTGATCTGTCACAAGACATCGCCATCGCGGGTCGGGTACGAGGGTGACGACTACACCCGAGGCAGGACTGGAGTAGCACATGCCCCACATCGGCAACGCCCGGCTGATCAGTGTTGAACAGCTCGCAGTCGAGCTCGGCGTCTCGGTGCGCTACGTGCGCCGGATCATTGCCGAGCGACGTATCCCATACGTGAAGGTCGGCCACCTCATTCGGTTCCAACGCGACGAGGTAGAAAGGTGGGTCGAGGCGAACCGGGTCGACGCCCTGACGGGACGGGGATAGCGCGCCGCCAACGGCTGGCCCGTTCCGGTGAACCCCGTTGGCCAGGAGAGATCCGACCAACTCAAGCTGGGTGCCAGAGCACGGCTGACTTGCAGTTTCGAGAGTCTTCCCACAACTGCGGACACCTGGCGTGTGACGGCGCTCGTCCAGCTCACCTCACGCCACACCATCGCTGTCGGCAATGCAGTTCGTCGCCGCCACCTGAGCCGGTCCAGTCCAGCCCAGACTGACCCTTTCCGATCGGGCACGGCCGACGACGTAAACAAAGTCGGCCGGTGTCAGGGTGCGCAGCCACTCCTCGGTGGCCGAACGGCGTGTGGTGTCATCCGAATGAAGTGGGCATGTTGGGCACGCGTCTGCTGGAAGTGCGCGGGTGCCCGCGCAACACCCGCGTGGGAGGAAGAGCTCGAAGGGTGGACCGGCGTCGGGTCGGACCTCGATCGAACGTAGAGCCGTGGGGGCTCGAAGCCCGGTGCCTGCCTTCAGTTCGATGATCCATTCGCTTTCCGGCGGGACATGCGCAAGCCGCTCCAGCCGTGCTCCTTCCGCTTGGAGTGCGTCCAAGATGGAGTAATCGGCGCGGCGCGTACCGAGTCCCGTCGTGGCCCGTGCGGCAATGGCGACCGGCTCGAGCAGGCCGGCACATAGGGCACCCACGGAGCGAAACGAAATCGGGCCAGGTTGTGTCTCAACGGGCCCGATCCAGATGTTAGCCACGTGACCGTCGCTGTCGAGGGTCACGCCGAGGGTGTCGGGTTCGACGAGGATGGCGACGTTGTCGAGGGCGAGCGGCTCGATGATGGCGACGATGGCGGCGTCGATGGCGTAGCGGAGCAGAGTGGCTCCGGCTTTGCGTCGGCTGCGATGACTGGCGGTGAGGAGTGGCAGCAGGGAGTCGTGGTATCGGGCGTCGGCCATCGCCGCGAGTGTGACGGTCTCGCTGGGCAGCGGCCCTCGGGTCACGGGTGGACGGGCTTGCGCCCAGGCGTTCGGCGCAGGATCGAGGAGTGTCATCGGGCCTCCAGGACATCGAGCGGGCGTAGGGTTCCGTCACGACATTCAAGGACTCGGTCCGCGATCGATGCGAGCATTCGCAAGTCGTGACTGACGAGCACGATTGCGACTCCGGTGTCGGCGGTTGCCCTCAGCAGGTGCATCACACCGGCCGCGTTGGTGACGTCGAGGGCACTGGTCGGCTCGTCGGCGAGCGAACTCGGGGGACTGGCGTGTCAGTCGGTCGATCAGTTCGTGGAGGGTGGGGTCGCCGGCCATGAGGTCGCAGGTGGCGCGGAACTGGGCGATCATCCGTTGTGCTTCGGCGGCCCATCGGTCGCCGAACAGTTCCCGGGATACGGGTCGAGTCAGCATCAGCACGAGGGTGTTGCGATCGGCAGCGGCGACTCGGCTGAAGCCGAAGAGGTCGTTCGCGGCTTGGTTCCAGTCGAGGATCTCCCAGCGTGGCCCGGTGACGTACGCCGGTTGTGTCATGGCGTGCACGACACGGCGGACGTCGTCGGGAACCTCGGGCTCGGGCGTGTGGCCGTCGGCGTGCGCGGCGAGGGCGCGGAGGTGGGCGTGTTCTGTGTCGGTGAGGCGAAGGGCGCGGGCGAGCGAGTCGAGTGTTTCGGGTGACGGGGTGACTGGTCTGCCTTGTTCGATGCGGGTGTACCAGTCGGTGCTGATGCTGGCGAGCTCGGCGACCTCTTCTCGTCGTAGTCCGGTGGTGCGTCGTCGGGGTCCGTCGGGTAGGCCGACGTGTTGGGGTTGGAGGCGTTGACGGCGTGACCGGAGTTCGGGGATGGCGTCTGTTCGGGGAGCACGCTGTTACAGAGTGGGGGGTGTGTCGGGTGTTTGGCTGAGCAGCTCGATCGTGTGGAGTTCGTCCATCAGCTTGTCGTGAGCGTCTGCGGAGGAGCCCGTTTGCGATGCTGGCTGGGCGGTGCGGTTGAGTTCGAGGTGGGCGAGCAGGGTCTGGTTGCCGGCGTCGCGGGCGGCGAAGGCGACCACGGTGGATGGGGAGTGCATCAGGCACCACCCGAGCACGAGTCGTACATCCATTGTCTCGGTGTGGCCGGTGCGAGTGGTGACGAGGATCGTGGCGCGGGCGCCATCTCGATCGGTGACTTCGACGGTCGACACGTTGTGCTCGTAGCGAGGTGTCATCGTCTCCAGATCCGCGATGACCTGCCACACCTGGTCGAACGACGCGTCGAGGGTTCGCTCCGCGATCACCGAGCCAGGCAACGCGGCCGCGAGCACGCGTAGGCGTGCGATCGGGTCGAACGGTTCGACAAGGGGGTCTCTCATCGGTTCCACTCCTCACGGAAGCGTCGTCGGGCGCGGTGGACTCGTGACTTGACAGTGCCGAGCGGTACCCCGAGCGTGTCGGCGACCTCGCGTTCGCTGTACCCGTGGAGGTCGCGCAGGACCAACAGCTGATGGTCGTGTGTCGCCAGGCGTCGCAGTACCTCGGCCACTTCGACCGCGTCGGTGTCGAACCACGCTGCGGGTCGGTCCGCGTCGAGCGCAGTCTCGGTTTCGCGGTGCCGTCGGTCGCCGCGATCGATGCGCGACACGACCCGGGCGGTGACGGCACTCGCCCAGCTGATGATCGCCTCGGGAGTTCGCAGCGCGTGCAGGTCGCGGAAGATCACGAGCAGCGCCTCCTGCGAAGCATCCTCGGCTGGCGCTCCGGCGACCCGAAACGCGATCGAGCGCACGAGCGGGACCAGCGCATCGATCAAGTCGTCGATCGCGCCAGCGTCGCCGCCCTGGGCCGCGCGCACTAATCCCGGGTCCACGAACCTAAAGGGGCCGGGAACCTCCGGAAGGTTCCCGCGCCCTTTGGATGCATCGACACGAGGAGCATCAATGAACCTGAACGTAGTCGGGGGCGGACTCACCGGCCTCGCAGCGTCGATCGACGCAGCCGAACGAGGCTGGCGGGTGACGGTACACGAAGCCCGTTCCACCCTCGGCGGCCGCGCCGCGACACTCAACAGTGCATATCGGGCCAACCGTGGCCCGCACGCGCTCTACGCCGACGGCCCGCTGTGGTCCTGGCTCCAACAACGCGGCCTGACACCATCAACCGTCTCACCATCAGGCGAGACCCTGTTCAGGGTCGGCGGCCAGGTACAGCCGTTGCCTCCGACCGTCGGCCAGGCCATCGCGACGCTTCCACCGACGGCACCGGTCGATCAGACCTTCCGCGCCTGGCTCAACGAGCACATCGATGACACCAAGACCGTCGAGGCCGTCATCGGACTGACGTTCATCGTCACCTACCACCACGACCCCGGACAGCTCTCCGCCGCCTTCGTGCACGAGCGCCTCCGCCGTGGCGGGTCACACGTCCGCTACGTCGAGGGTGGCTGGGGGCAGCTCATCGACTCACTCGCCCATAGAGCAACCGAGCTCGGTGTCGAGGTCCGCCACCGAGCCCCCATGACTGTCATCCCTCACGAACCAACCCTGCTGACGGCCACCATGAGCGCGGCCCGACACCTCACCCAGGACCCGAGTCTGCACTGGACCGGCAGCCGCGTGGCATTGGTCGACCTCGGGCTCAGCCCACACGCCGCAATCGGCTGGTTCCGCATCTTCGACCTCGACCACCGCATCTACGCCGCCCGCTACACCCACGTCGACCCGTCCCTCGCACCGCCAGGCCATCACCTCATCCAAATCGCCGCCTCGATCGAACCCGGCGAAGCGTTCTCCGCAGCCGTGGGCCGCATCCACGGCATGCTCGACGCCACCAGCCGACGCTGGCCCGACCATGTCCATTGGAAGCGGTCCTACGAGCTCACCAACGAAACCGGCGCCGTCGACCATCCCGGCTCCACCTGGCACGACCGACCCGCCGTGATGCGCACACCAACACTCGCCATCGCAACCGACCAGAGCGCCGCACCCGGCCTCCTCGCCGAAGTCGCACACAACGCCACCCAAATCGCCCTCACCGCTCTCGACATCCCGCGGGGCTAGCAACCGTGAGACGGGCA
>VGBZ01000089.1 GCA_016870275.1 Actinomycetota bacterium | reverse complement strand
GTTGCTCGCTTCGTGCCCGGCGTTCGGAAGGTGAACGGTCGATGATGGCGCTGAGCGCTTCACTCGTTGCGACCACGTCGAACGGATGCACCTCGTCGGCGGCTCCGGCGAGTTCCACGCTGGCACCGGCCTCGCTCGAGAGCACGACCTGACCGTGTCGCTCATTGACCGCCGGCCCCTCCTTGGCGACCAGGTTGAGACCGTCGCGGACAGGATTGACGAGCAGGGCGTCGTAGCGCCGGTAGGTCGCCACAGACGCCGGGAAGTCGTCGACGTCAGCGAGTTCGATCGGAGTCCACTCCGCTGACCCCCATCGCCCGTTGATGCGTTCGACCGTGTCCACGACGAGGTCCCGGTAGCGGCGATACGCAGGAACGGTGACCCTCGTCGGGTAGCACTGGGCAACGAAGACCACTCGCCCGTGTAGGTCCGGTCGAAGTCCCAGGAGTCGGTCGTAGGCCTCGAAGCCGCGCACGATGTTCTTCGACAGCTCCATCCGGTCGACCCGGGCGATCACGAATCGATCTCCGACCCGTTCGGTGAGCTCCGCAAACGCAGCGTCGCACGCCGGCGAGGCTGCGACCTCCCGGATTGCGCCGAGGTCGCTGCTCAATGTGGAGGTGAACGTCGAGGTCGACGGGAGGCGCATGTCCTCGATGCATCTCCGGAAGTTGGTCTCCCACCGCCCGATGTGGAAGCCGCAGGCGTGGTGGGCGGCGAGGCCGGTGAGGATCTCCCGGCGAGCGGTCGGTTCGAGGAGTCGGACCTCGCTGGGTCCAGCAAAGGGCGTGTGGTGGAAGTGGACCAAGCGGAGGTCGGGTCGTTCTGCGGCGACGAGCGGTGCCAGCAGCGTGAGGTGGTAGTCCTGCACCAGCACGGTCGCGCCGTCCGGACCGTGGTGGCAAACGGCTCGGGCGAATGCGGTGTTGACCCGTCGGTAGGCCTGCCAGGCGGTGCGCCACTCGTCGGTGTAGCTGGGGGTGTAGGTCGAATCGAGGAGGCCGTGGTGGAGGAACCAGAGCACCTCGTTGGACACGATGTTGTAGTAGAGGTCGAGGTCCTCGGCGTTGATGTCGAGAAGGTGCAGCGGTCCGGAGCGTTCCGGCAGACTGAGTGCCGCTGCTGCTCGGTCCTCCTCGGAGAGCGCTGCGGCGATCCATCGAGCCTGGCCCGATTCCATCAGCGGCAGGAGGCCGCTGATCAGACCGCCGGCGCCACGGACACCCTCGAGTTCACCGTTGACGGAGTGGTAGGAGACCGGTCCCCGGTTGGAGCAGATGACGATCGGTGCGTCGAGGCGGTGTTCGGACACTCGATGGAGTCTAGGTGTCGGTTCGTTCCAACTCGGCAACGCAGGTTCCACCGCTCAGTGCCCGGTTCATGGTGTTGCGGTTCGCAGCGTCGCCGGGTCGGCGGACGGTGGTTGGGCCTACGCTGATGCCGTGCGTGTGGTCGTGGCCCCTGACAAGTTCAGGGGGACCCTCGGTGCGGTCGAGGCCGCTGCTGCGATTGCGGCCCCGTTGCGGGCCGCTGGACACGACGTGGTCGAGGTCCCCATGGCCGACGGCGGGGAGGGGACACTCGACGCGCTCGGTGGCGCCAACCGCACCACGATTGTGAGCGGTCCACTCGGCGGTCCGGTCGAGGCGCTCTGGCGGCTCAGTGGCAGGAACGCAGTGATCGAGATGGCCCGGGCGTCGGGGCTGGCTCTCGTCGACGAGGTCGACGCCGTGGCCGCATCGACCTACGGGACTGGCGAGCTCATCGCTGCAGCCGTCGAGGCGGGTGCGACCCACTTGATTGTCGGGTTGGGTGGATCGGCGACGACCGACGGCGGATCTGGCGCCCTGCGCGCGCTGTATCCGACGGCACACCTTCGCGGCGTCCGTATCGAGGTGGCCTGCGACGTGACGACCCGCTTCACTGACGCTGCTCGGGTGTTCGCACCCCAGAAGGGTGCCTCGCCGGTGCAGGTCGAGTTCCTGACCCGGCGCCTCGATGCGCTCGTTGAGCACTACCGGGCCGAGTACGGCGTGGACGTCAGCACACTGGAGGGAGCGGGTGCCGCAGGCGGACTGGCCGGTGGCCTGGCGTGTGTCGGGGCACAGCTCGTGCCCGGGGTGGAACTCGTTGCCGATGCTGTCGGTCTCGGCGAGGCGATCGAAGCTGCGGATCTCGTGGTGACTGGTGAGGGGCATCTCGACACCGAGTCGTTCGCAGGCAAGGTCGTCGGCGGGGTGGCCGAACTCGCAGCGGAAGCCGGAGTGCCGTGCGTGGCGCTCGTCGGTGACGCCGACCCGGTCGATGCGCCGATCCCCGTGTGGTCCCTCACCGATCGGTTCGGTGCGGAGCGAGCGCTCGGCGATGCCGCAGCGTGTCTGGGTGAGTTGGCGCTTGACGTCGCGCTGTTCGGTGAGTCAGCCGTCGGGAGATCTCGGTGAGCGTCGAACGTCGGCTGGGAGTCGTGGGTCCTGTGCGCATGCCCCGACTGATGGCGGTCCTGAACGCCTCACCCGAATCCTTCTCCGGAGGCGTGGTCGACCTCGGCGGCGTGGTCGAGGCGGCTGCGGCACACCTGTCCGACGGCGCCTCGATTCTCGACATCGGTGGTCAGTCGTTGCGCACGGATCAGGCCGAACTCGACGTCGAGGTCGAGGCTGGTCGCTCGGTTCCGCTGATTCGGGCATGTCGCGAGGCGTTCGGGGACGATGGCCCAGACATCTCCGTCGACACGTATCGGGCCGAGGTCGCCTCTGCAGCGGTCGCAGCGGGCGCCACCATCGTCAACGACCCGTCGGGCCTGCGTGATCCGGCGTTGGTCGAGGTCGTTGCGTCAACAGGGGTCAAGGTCGTCGTGACCTACAACCGGGCCCGGCCCAAGGTGCGCTTGGCGCCGGGCGACCTCGTCACCGATCCGGTGGCCGACGGGCTCTCGGTTGTCGCCGAGCGAATCGATCGTCTGGTTGCTGCCGGGGTCGCCGAGTCGCAGATCCTGGTCGACCCGGGACCGGATCTGGGCAAGTCACCGGCGCAAACGGTTGCGGTGCTCCGCTCCCTCTCGGCGTTCCGGTTCTTCGGAAGACCGTTGCTGCTTGCGTTGTCACGCAAGGACGTGATCGGTGCGGTGTTGTCCCGACCGCCCGGGGAACGTTCAGCGGGCTTGGACGGTGTGCTGGCGGCGCTCGATTTGGACGCAGATGACGTGATCAGGGTCCACGAACCCGGAGTCGTCCGCGACTTCTACGTCATGCGTGCGGTCGTCGAGGGATCAGTCGACGTGAGCGAGGACCTCGAACTCCCCGTTCACCTGCGGCACCGGCCTCCCTCCTGACTCAATGGACCTCACCGTGGTGCGGAGGTCTCAGGTCCCGGCGACCGGACCGGAGGCCGGCCCGGTCGAGGATCGTGCGGGCCACGACCCGGGCCATGTCCTCGAGATCGCTGTCGGTCTGCTCGCCGTGCAGGATCCGACCGCAGTCGGGATGGGCGACAGCGCTCCGGCCGTGGGCGGCGACCACGTCGAGCAGCATGCCGATCTCGAGCCCGTAGTCAGGCTCGAACGGGAGCGACATGAGGACGCTCCGACGAGCCGCTACCTGGCCTGAGAGTGGCTCGGTGATGTCGGCGAGCTCCGGGAACAACTGCGAGAGCATCGGTCGGGCCGTGAACTGCGACACCCGACCGAAGCGTCGATGGCCGGAGGTGTCGAGCCGGCGGATGTCGGCCTTGGAGAACAGGATGGAGCTCTGGCGCAGCGGTGCGAGCAGGCGGGGGATGAGGTCGTCGAACACGGTCAGGTCACCGTCGACGAAGGCGACGACGTCGCCGGTGGTCAACGGCAGGGCCCGCCAGAGAGCATCGCCCTTGCCGACGGTAGGTCCATGTTCCGGGTTGAGCGTGTCGGGGTCGACGACCGTGGCGCCGGCTGCTGCGGCGCAGGCTGCGGTGTCGTCGCTCGATCGGCTGTCCACCACGATCACCTCGGTGGCGCCAGAAGCACGTGCGTGTGCGACCACGCCTTCGATGGTCTCGGCCTCGTTGCGTGCGGGGATCACGACGCTCAGGTGGCTGGGCACCGCCGGATCGATCTGCGTCTCGCTGTCGTCGGTCTGATCGGTCTCCATGCCTGCACAGCTTGCCTGCTGCGGATCCACGCTGCGGATTCACCGGCGTTAGGATCAGCGCCGCCCGGGGCGCCGCTGAAGATGTCCCACGTTCATGGAGCCGCACATGGTCACGATCCGCATTCCCACGACCCTCCGCACGCTCACCGGTGGAGAATCCACCGTCGACGTCGAGGGTGCCACGGTCAGCGAGGCTCTCGAGGCGCTCGAAGCCCAACATCCCGGCTTCACCGAGCGGATCTTCGACGAGGACGGCAACCTCCGTCGGTTCGTGAACGTCTTCGTCGCTGACGACGATGTCCGCTACCTCGAGGGCACAGCGACGGCGGTTCCCGAGGGTGGCGAGATCTCGATCATCCCGGCCGTCGCGGGCGGTTAGCACTCTCGGCTGCGGAGTGCTAGTTTCTTGGCACTCATCGGGTGTGAGTGCCAGATGGAGCGTTCCGGCTGGTCCGCACACCCGGACCCGTGATCCGATCCCCAACGGAGGACCCCATGGCCAAGACCATCCAGTTCGACGAGGAAGCCCGCCGGAAGCTCGAGTCCGGAATGAACCAGCTCGCCGACGCCGTGCGCGTCACCCTCGGCCCGAAGGGCCGCAATGTTGTGCTCGCCAAGAAGTGGGGAGCACCGACGATCACCAATGACGGGGTCTCGATCGCCAAGGAGATCGAGCTCGACGATCCCTACGAGAACATCGGCGCTGCGCTCGTCAAGGAGGTCGCCAAGAAGACCGACGACGTCGCCGGTGACGGCACCACGACCGCCACCGTGCTCGCATGGTCGATGGTGCGCGAGGGACTGCGCAATCTCGCTGCCGGCGCCAATCCCATGGGTGTCAAGCGCGGCATCGAGTCGGCTGTCGAGGCTGCCGTCGCCAAGATCCACGAGCTCGCCGTGGAGGTCGACTCCAAGGAGCAGATCGCCCAGGTGGCATCCATCTCGGCTGCCGACTCCGAGATCGGTGAGGCCATCTCCGATGCGATCGACAAGGTCGGCAAGGACGGTGTGGTCACCGTCGAGGAGTCCAACACCTTCGGCATCGAACTCGAGTTCACCGAGGGCATGCGGTTCGACAAGGGATACATCTCGCCGTACATGGTCACCGACACCGAGCGTATGGAAGCTGCGCTCGACAACCCGTACCTGCTCTTCGTCTCGTCCAAGATCTCCAACATCCGTGATCTGGTGCCGGTGCTGGAGAAGGTGCAGCAGGCCGGTCGCCCGCTCGTGATCATCGCTGAGGACGTCGAGGGTGAGGCCCTCGCCACGCTCGTGGTCAACAAGATCCGCGGCATCTTCAACTCGGTCGGGGTGAAGGCTCCCGGCTTCGGCGAGCGACGCAAGGCGATGCTCCAGGACATGGCGGTCCTCACCGGCGGTCAGGTCATCTCCGAGGAGGTCGGCCTCAAGCTCGAGAACGTCGACCTCTCGCTCCTCGGATCGGCGGACCGCGTGGTCGTCACCAAGGACGAGACGACGATCGTGTCCGGTGGAGGCTCCAAGGAGGACATCGACGCCCGGATCGCACAGATCAAGGCCGAGATCGACAACACCGACTCCGACTACGACCGTGAGAAGCTCCAGGAGCGGCTCGCCAAGCTGTCGGGCGGGGTGGCCGTACTCAAGGTCGGCGCCGCCACCGAGGTGGAGCTCAAGGAGAAGAAGCACCGCATCGAGGACGCCGTGTCCACGACCAAGGCAGCCATCGAAGAGGGAGTCGTCGCCGGTGGCGGCGTCACGTTGCTCCGGGCGCAGGCTGCAGTCGAGGACCTGCTCGGCAAGCTCACCGGCGATGAGGCCACGGGTGCCCAGATCATCGCCCGGGCACTCGAGGGCCCGATCAAGCAGATCGCCGAGAACGCCGGCCTGGAGGGTGGCGTGGTCGTGCAGAAGGTGAAGTCGCTGACGGCTCCGGCCGAGGGGCTCAACGCCGCGACCGGTGACTACGAGGACCTCGTCGCCGCCGGCATCATCGACGCCGCCAAGGTGACCCGGTCCGCCCTGCAGAATGCCGGGTCGATCGCAGCGCTGTTCCTCACCACCGAGGCCGTCGTGGCCGACGCTCCGGAGCCGGCCGCTGGTGGCGGCATGCCCGGAGGCATGGGGGACATGGACTTCTGATCGTCGAGACCGCCCGATTCGGGTCGGGCGGTCCTGTCGCATCCATCGGAGCGCACAGTCGAACGGGTTCGGCCGGGAACTCCAC
>VGBZ01000088.1 GCA_016870275.1 Actinomycetota bacterium | reverse complement strand
CATCGGGCACGTAACGCTGTAGTCGTTGACCCGGTACTCGCCACAGTGCCGTAGGGTGGGCGAAACCGGTTCACAATCGGTTCACACTCAGGGAGGACGAGTGAGCGACGATCCGAGCCAGACGCCTCCGCCGGGTCCGCCCGGGATGCCGCCTCCGCCGGGTCCGCCCGGGATGCCGCCTCCGCCGGGTCCGCCCGGGGTGCCGCCCCCGCCCGGTCCGCCCGGGATGCCGCCACCGCCGGGAGTTCCGGCACCGCCGCCGGGCGGGTTCGCCCCGCCTCCGGGTGGGTTCGCACCGCCGCCGGCCCAGCCCTACGTCCCGGGTGTCGGGTCCCGTCAGCAGAACGCCCTGGCGATCACCTCGCTCGTGTTGGGAATCGTCACGCTGGTCCTCGCGTTCTGCTGCTGGCCTCTCGGTGCGATCACCGGGATCGCAGCCCTGATCACCGGCTTCCTGGGGCTGAGGAAGGCCGATGAACTCGCCGGAGAGGGAAAGCCCCTCGCCATCGCCGGGATGGTCATGGGCGGCCTGGGCCTTCTCGCCGCCGTGGCGTTCGTGGTGTTCATCGGCAGCGTCGGCATCTTCAGCGGCTCGACGAACTAGGGCGAGGCCATCGGCGCCGTTGGCTCAGGCGCCGATGAGCCCTTCGAGGTGGGTTTCGGGGAGCCCGGCAGCGCTGCGTTCGAGTCGGACCGACGACTGGTAGGACTCGGCCTGTGCCTCGGCGTCGGCGGTGCCGACCCCGAGCAGTCCGACGAGTTGTTCGGCGACTGCAGCAGCAGCGTCGGCGGAGTCGTCCCGCGCCAGGAGCCGTGAGCGTGTCCGTCGGCTCAGGATGTCGTCGACGTCGCAGGCCATCTCGTGTTCGATGGCGAAACGAACCTCGGCCCAGATGTAGGGGAGACCGTCGACGACGGGCTCGAGGAGCGCCGGATCTCGTTGGATGCTCGCCATGAGTTCCCTCGCCTCGCCGCCGTAACGGCTGCCGAGATGCTCGACGACCTCGAGCGGAACCGCCGGGAACGCCTCTGCGGCCAGGCCGAGGGTGTCGTAGCCAGCGGCGCCCCGCAGTCGGAGCCGCTTCGTGCTGCTCGACGGGTACCCGGCGAACCCGGAGGTGGAGGCGAGCACCGATTCGACGATCTCGTCGACGGTGTCGGCGGCCATCTCCCGGTAGGTCGTGAGCTTCCCGCCGGTGATCGTCACCATTCCCGACGGCGAGGTGAGGACCTGATGGCGCCTCGAGAGATCGGCCGTGCGACCCGAGGAAGCGGTCTTCACCAGAGGTCGGAGGCCTGCCCAGGTCCCGGTCACATCGGCGGCTGTGATCTGGGTCGAGCACGAGGCATTGATGGCTGAGAGGAGGTAGTCGATGTCCTCTGGCGTGCACTGCGGATCATCGACGGGTCCTTCGTAGTCGGTGTCGGTCGTCCCGATGTAGGTGAATCGGCCGTTCGGGACGACGAAGACCGATCGGCGGTCGGAGGGAACGGGAACCACTGCGGCGATCTGGTTGCGGACGAGCTCCCAGGGAACGGTGATGTGGATGCCCTTGGCCGGGCGGATCGAATCGGGATGGCGTCCCTCGTCGAAGGAGCGGACGTCGTCGGCCCAGACGCCGGCGGCATTGACCACCGAGCGGGCCCGTACGGTGAACTCCCCTCCGTCGGCGCTGACGTGAACTCCGTCGGCTCGCCCGGTCCGGTCCTTGGAGAGCCCGACCGCTGCCACCCTGTTGGCGATCACTGCGCCGTGCTCGAGTGCGGCGGTGCGCAGGACGCTCAGGACCAACCGGGCGTCGTCGGCGGCGGCGTCGTAGTAGAGGTAGCCCGAGACGAGCCGTTCCCGGGGGAGCGTCGGCATGTAGCCGAGGGTCTCGGCCTGTGACAGGCGCCGGTGGATCTTTCCGACCCGCCAGCCTCCGGTCAGGTCGTATCCCCACATGGCCGTGCCGAGCAGGCGGGCGATCTTGGCGGGAATGACCCCGCCCTTGCCGAACATGGGGATCAGGAACGGAAGGGTGCGAACCAGGTGCGGGGCGTTGCGGAGGAGTCGCTGGCGTTCGGCGAGTGCCTCGTAGACGAGGGCGATCTCGCCCTGCTGGAGATAGCGCAGACCGCCGTGAACCAGCTTGGAGGATTTCGACGAGGTACCCGAGGCGAAGTCCCCGCTGTCGATGAGCGCCGTTCGCATACCTCGGGCGGCAGCGTCGAGCACGACCCCAGCGCCGGTGATGCCACCGCCGACGACGACCAGGTCGAACTGGCGGTCGGCGAGGGCGTCGATGGATGAGGACCTCACGAAGGGCTGGTGCGGCACAGGTTCAGGTTACGTCCCGGACGTTCGAATCGCTCGATCCGGAGGGAGTTGGGCGAGCCGCAGGTGAACGGGCGGTGACGATGTGGTTCTCGCTTGGACAGCCGGTGACACTGTTGCCAGAATCCGCCCATGGAAGCGCTGTGGGCTGAGGAAGCCGCCTGTCGAGGTCTCGACCCGATCATCTTCTATCCAGCGACCGATGAGGAGGCCGAGCAGGCCAAGGAGATCTGCGCTGGGTGTCCCGTGCAGATGGCGTGCCTCGAGCACGCCATCGACGAGCGGGAACACAACGGCGTCTGGGGTGGCACCACCGAGCGGGAACGGCAGCGGATCATCCGTCGTCGCCGCCGTCAGCGGGCCCTGGCCCGGGCCTCAGCGGGCTGATCGCCGTGGGGGCGTTCGCCGCTGCTGGTGCGTGGCCGGGTGTCCTGCGGCGACTGCTCGACCGGGAGGATCTCGACGGAACGGTCACCGGTTCGGCGCTCGAGCGGATCCTCCTCGGCGAGGCCACCGATGCCCAGATCGCCGCGTTCATCGTCGGGCTCCGCATCAAGGGTGAGACGCCGGAGGAGGTGAGCGGCATGGTCGATGCCATGCTCGACGCCGCAGCGCCACTCGACCTCGACGATACCGGCAGTGTGATCGACATCGTCGGGACCGGCGGATCCTCAGCGCTCGGCGGCCAGGCCTTCAACGTGTCGACCATGGCGGCGATTGTTGCTGCTGCGGCCGGTGCCCGGGTGTGCAAGCACGGCAATCGGGCGGCGTCGTCGACGTCGGGGTCGACGGACCTGCTCGAGGCGCTCGGCGTGGAGGTCAACCTCGACGGCCCGGCCGTTGCGGCCTGTGTCCGCAACGCCGGCGTGGGTTTCGCCTTCGCCCGGATGTTCCACCCGGCAATGCGCCACGTCGCTCCGGTTCGGGCGCAACTCGGTGTGCCGACCGTGTTCAACGTGCTCGGTCCACTATCCCATCCGGCCAGACTCCAACACGGGGTCGTCGGCGTGGCGGACGCCCGGCTCGTCGATCTGGTGGCCGACGTGATCGCCCGCCGAGACGCCAGGTGGTCTTGGGTGGTGCGCGGTGACGATGGCCTCGATGAGATCACGACGACGACCACCACGCAGGTCGTGGAGATCCGGGACGGAGCGATCGTCGAACGCTTCGAGCTGACCCCCGAATCGGTCGGATTGGGGCGCGCCACCGCCGCCGACCTCGCCGTGGGTGACCCGGCGGCCAACGCTGCGGCGGCCATCGGTTGCCTCTCGGGCGAACCCGGCCCGATTCGCGACACGGTCGTGTTGAACGCTGCGGCCGGCCTGGTCGTCGCTGAGGTGGCGACTTCCCTCGCTGATGGCGTGGAGCGGGCCGCTCGCGCCATCGATTCGGGAGAGGCGGAACGCACCCTCGGGACGCTGGTCTCGACGTCGGGCAGTTTCAGGTCGCCGATCACCGACGCCTAGCGGTGCCGCTCGGCTGCGTCTGACGGATCACCTCGACACGGGGCCAGCTCGAGGCGAGGACTCCGTCGACCTCCTCGACCCGCAGGTCCGATGCGTGGCGCCTCAACCACCCGTCCACGACGACGAGTTCAACTGCCAGGTCTGCCGGCAGTGGTGCGCCCGTCTCGGGGAGGTGATCAGGACGGACCTCGACGTCCCGGGCAGAAGCATCGGCTCGTTCGCCCCACAACGGCGTCGGCTCCGCTGGCCACATCCGCCAGAGGACTCCGTGCCGGAGTTCCGCCGAGCCGCCGTCGGGGAGTCCGATGACGAGCCGAACGCAATCGGCGAGCGACCGGAACGCCCGATCCCGCTGCAGCGCACGGGACAGGTGTGTGAGCCGCTCGCGCACCAGCGCTGCCTCCTCGAACCGTTGTGCGGCAGCGTGTTCGTTCATCCGTTCCCGAAGTGGACCGAGGAGCGTTGCCGGATCGCTCGTGAGTCCGACGAGCACTCGCTGGACATGAGCGGCGTACTCGGTGCTGTCGACGCCGCCGGCACACGGACACGTCGCCACGCCGAGTTGTGCTGCGGTGCACGGCGCCGAACGGACCGCACCCGGGCTCACCGGCTGGCGGCAGCGTCGCAGTGGGACCACCGACTCGATGGCCTCGACGACGGATCTCGCCTGAGCCGCAGAACCCAGTGGGCCGAGGTAGTGGGCGCCGTCGGATCGGACCTGCCGGACGACGGAGAGTCGGGGAAAAGGCTCTCCGAGGGTCAACTTCACATAAGGAGATCGCTTCGCGTTGGTGCCGTGGCGGTTGTAGCGGGGGAGGAGGTCCCGGATCAGTCGAGCCTCGAGAACTTCGGCCTCCAGTGTCGATGGGCACGACTTGTGGTCGATCCGCTCGGTCTCTCGCAGGAGTGGGCCCACCTTCCGGCGGTCGTCGGTGGAGAAGTAGCTGCGCACCCTGGCCCGCAGGTTGGTGGCCTTGCCGACGTAGAGCACGCGCCCGACGGTGTCTCGGAAGAGGTACACGCCGGGCGAGCGAGGCAATCGGTCGGTGAGCCGGAGCTTCCGTGCCTGTGGATGGCCGGCCATACCGGGTAGGGAGAGCAGATCGTCGAGGCCGCAGACGCCGAGGCGGCCCGCTCGATCCAACAGCACGTGCAGCAGGTCGGCCGTCGCCAGTGCGTCCTCCAGCGCCCTGTGTGATGGCTGGTGGGGGAGTCGCAGCCGCTCCGCCAGGGTGCCGAGCCGGCAGTTGGGCACCTCGTCGCGCAGCAGTCGCCGGGCGAGGGCGAGCGTGCACACCGACCGTGGTTGCAGCGGTGGCCGCCCCGAGCGTTCGAGGGCCGCCTCGAGGAATCCCAGATCGAACCGGACGTTGTGGCCGACGACCACGGCGTCACCGATGAACTCGAGCAGTGAGGGCAGCACGCTCTCGATGCGTGGCGCTCGCAGGACCATGGACTCGGTGATTCCGGTGAGCACGGTGATCGACGGGGGGATGGCCCGTCCGGGATTGATCAGCGTGGAGAAGGTCCCGTCGAATGCTCCGCCCCGCAGTCGGACAGCACCCACCTCGGTCAGGACGTCGCTCCCGGGGGATCCTCCGGTCGTCTCGACATCGATCACGACGAACACCGTGTCGATGAGTGGATCACCGAGGTCGTCGAGGGACCACTGACGCCCCTCGCCGGGCATGTTGTCTGTCCGGGTGCTGGGCCGGGTCACCGTCCCATTGGAGTCGAACAGGTGTTCGTCGTCAAGCATCCCGCCGGAGCGGTCAGGGCGAGGCGTTACGCTCCGCTGGTGTCCGATCCGGTATCGAAGACGGCCGCCATCCGCTACCGATGTTCGTCGTGTGGCAACCTCACCCGCTTCGACGTGACCTCCCTCAGGAGGACCCGCGCCTTCCACCACTACACCGTGGGCGGGGATCTCGAGGTGGAGGAAGTCGAGGTGCTCGATGAGCGGGTCGAGTCCGTCGTCTGCCACTGGTGTGGCGTCGGCGACGCCGTGGTGGAGATCAGCGACGACGACTCTGCTGCTTCCCTCCAGAGCACCGAGGGCTGACCCGTCGACGCCACCCATCGACTCCTCACGCCCCTCGTCCAACTGGCACTGGGAGTGGCGAGGGGAGAACACGAGGACGACCCGCCTCCGCCGCCCGCCCGGCTGATCCCGCTGCTCGGGTTCAGGGGACGTCTGGCGGAACGCACGATCGACACGGTTCGAGAGGTCCTCGCCGATGACGAGGAGTTCCGGATCCGGGTCGAAGCTGCGCTCAGCGAGCACGATCCGGTGAGCGATCTCCTCCTGCGCCGGCCTCCCGGTTGGGAGGCGGAGTTCGAGGCACTGATCGATGCCGCTGAGTCCGAGGGCGCCCGGCGCAGCGACGAACTGGCCCAGATCGATGCCGCTCGTCGTGTCGACGCCCTGAGCGAACGGTTGGCCCGCTCGCAACAGGATCTCTCGAGGATCCGGGCGGACCTCGATCGGGTCAATGCTGAACTCGCTGGTGAGCGGCGCAAGCGTGTCGGCCTGCAACGCCGCATCGATCAGCACGACGCTGCGATCGACGCTGCTCGGGAGGACCGTGATCGAGCGGTGAGCGAGCTCTCAACGACTCGGATGTCAATGGCGGCG
>VGBZ01000087.1 GCA_016870275.1 Actinomycetota bacterium | reverse complement strand
GCCCGCACACCGGCCTCCTCGAAGCGCCGCTGCAGACCGATCCCGAAGTGCAGGTTGGCCAGCTTGGACTGCCCGTAGGCCTTCCACGGTGAGTAGCTGTTGCGGAGGTGCGGGTCCGATGGGTCGACCTGACGACCCTGATGGTGGGCGATGCTGGACACGGTCACCACTCTGGCCGCACCGGCTGCCAGCAGCGGCTCCATCAACAGCGCCGTGAGCGCCCAGTGGCCCAGGTGGTTGACCCCGAACTGCATTTCGAACCCGTCGGCCGTCTGGCGCTCCGGCAGGGCCATGAGCCCGGCGTTGTTCACGAGCAGGTCGAGCTGGTCGTGGCCGTCACGGATCCGGTCGGCGGCGATGCGCACCGACGACAGATCAGCCAGGTCGAGCGGGACCACCTCGAGGGAGGCCGACGGGTGACGGTCGCGGACGTCGGCCAAGGCGTCGGCGGTCTTGACCTGGTCACGGGCGGCGACCACCACGTGGGCGCCCGCCGCTGCGAGCGCATCGACGGTCGCCAGACCCAGTCCACCGTTGCCACCGGTCACGACGGCGACCCGACCGGTCAGGTCGGGAACGTCGCGCTCCGTCCAGTTGCTCCACACGCTGTCCAGCAAGCTGCTCACGACGCCACTCCCCTGCTCCTCGAACGACGGCAACCTACGTCCCCCGCCACCCGGTCCGCCCGTCCGAACGGACCGGAGTGCCCGTGGGAGGCGCCGATCTCAGCGCCGGAGGTGCGGCGCGATACGACCGTTGACGATCGGCAGGTCCACGAATGTGCGGACACCGGGGTCGGCCGCGCACACCACCGGCACCGAGTTCACGCAGTGCTGGGCGGTGGCGACGATGCCCGGGTTGCGGGCCAGGCCCGCCTCGATGCTCGGCGGGTGCCAACCGTGGAAGGTCGCGGAGCAGCCCGGGTCGCCGGTGACCTCGACCTCGAACCGCTCACCCTCGGGGCCGAACGTCCACCCCGGGTCGAGGTGCTCCTCGCCCATGAACCAGTTGACCGCCGCGGTCACGACCGGCTCGCCGTCGACGGTGCCCTGCCAGGTGAACCGTTGGGCCGCCACCAGTCCGGACGCAATCGGCCCGATCGGCGAGTCGATCGGCTCGGCCGCCACGGCGAGCTCGTGACTGGTGCGCAGTCCGCCATCGAGCTCGACACCCAGGGCGTCGGCGATCAGGCGGATCGACTGGCCGAACCCAGCGCCCAACACGTCGAGCATGATGCTGCTGCGGGCCGCGTCGGGTGTGGCGCCGAAGAGCATCCAGTCGCGGATCACGTCGGGGGCGTTGTAGGTGCGGATGTCGGAGAACTCCTCGGAGCGCACGTGGGTGATCGATCCCGACAGCGATGACAGCACCAATGGCAGCAGCTCGGTCACACCGCCCGGGTGGATCCCGGTGCCGTGGAGCGTGGCACCGGTCGGGGCGCAGAGCGCGTCGAGCTCCGCCCGCTCCTCCGGGGACGGGTTGATCCACCCGACCGGAGTGACGACGTTGATGCCCGCGGCGAGGAACCGCCGCACCAACCCGTCGTCGGCGAAGATCGGGCTGTAGAGCACACAGTCGGGCCGCAGCGCCATGAGTGCATCCACGTCGTCGGTCGCCTTCACACCGAACGGATCGACGCCGGCGAGGGTCCCGGCGTCCACACCGACCTTGTCGGCGCTGTGCACCCAGCAGCCGACGAGTTCCAGATCCGAGTGCTCGGCAATCCCGGCGATCGCTGCCCGGCCCACACCACCCGTCGCCCACTGCACCACCCGGAGTGTCACGCCAGCAACGTACCGGGATCGCCACGACCGATCCCGGCCGCCCCGACCACCTCGGTGCGCACAGCACCCTCAGCACTCGCCAATCGCACCGAGCTAAATGAATTGGACGCGCTAGCCTCCCTCCCGTGACTGAACGCCAAGGCCTTCCGAGAGTCCTCATCCTCGGAGGTGGCTTCGCCGGGATCGGTGCGGCCCGCAAGCTGCGCAAAGCCCCCGTCGACGTGATGCTCGTCGACCGCCACGACTATCACACGTTCCAACCGCTCCTGTACCAGGTGGCCACCGACATCCTCGACCCGGCCACCGTTGGTCACCCCATCCGGGAACTCGTCCACCAGCAGGACAACCTCGACTTCGCCCAGGCCACCGTCACCGGCATCGACCTCGACGCCCGCACCGTCACCTTCGACGGCTGGGAGCCGCAGGGGTACGACTACCTCATCGTCGGACTCGGCGCCCGGGCCAACTTCTTCGGAACCGCCGGGGCTGACGAACACGCGTTCCCGCTCTACACGCTCCCCCAAGCCGTTCGACTGAAGCAGCACTTGCTCATGCGGTTCGAGGAGGCAGCCAAGAACCCGGCGCTGGTCGACGAGGGGTACCTCGACGTGGTCATCGTCGGTGGCGGAGCCACAGGGGTGGAGACCTCAGGTGCAATGAGCGAGCTCATCCACCACGTGTTCCCCGAGGACTACCCGACAATCGACATCAGCAGGATCAACATCACGCTCGTCGAACACGGAGACCGCCTCCTGGCGATGTTCGATCAGGGGATCAGCGACTACACGCTCGAGACACTCACCGATCGCAACGTGAAGGTCCGTCTCGGCGAGCAGGTCATGGGGATCGACGCCGACGGTGTGGACCTGGGCACCGGTGAGCGCATTGCGGCCGGCACGACAGTGTGGGGCGCTGGCCTGCAACCGGTTCCGCTGGCGTCGGAACTCGGGGTTGAACTCGTCCGGGGTCGTGTTCCAGTCGACGAGTTCCTGCGACTCGAACATCACCCCGAGGTGTTCGTGGTCGGCGACATGGCCGTCACCACCGACAGCACCACCGGCGTCGTCCTGGCGCAGCTGGGCTCGGTGGCCCTGCAGGCCGGCGAGTACGCCGGGAAGACCATCGATCGACTCGAACGCAAGCACAAGGACCCACACCCGTTCCACTACGTGGACAAGGGCACCATGGCGACCATCGGTCGAAACGCTGCCGTCGCCGTCGTTCCACCACACCACATCACGCTCACGGGGCGCGCTGCGTTTGCCATGTGGGGAGCAGTGCACCTGGCTCTGCTCACCGGCGGCGACAGCCGGATGGCGGCCATGAGCAACTGGTTCTGGTCCTTCACGACCCACAACCGACCGGCCCGGGTTCTGATCCACCCTGACGACGACGACTGAGCCGCACCGGTCGGATCACCATCCCCGATCCGACGTGCTCCGGTAAAAGGACCAACCACCATGGCGGGACTGATCGAGGACTACGCAATCATCGGTGACACGACCACCGTGGCACTGGTGGACCGAAGCGGATCGATCGACTGGTGGTGCACACCACGGATCGACTCCGGCGCAGCGTTCGCCTCGCTGCTCGGCACCCCTGAGCACGGCCGGTGGCTGATCGCCCCAACAGCGGACTCCACCGTCACTCGTCGCTACGAGGGCGACAACCTCGTCCTCGAGACACTGTTCCACACCCCGAGCGGTGACGTCGCCGTGATCGACTTCATGCCGCCGGAACAGGACAATCCAAGTATCCACCGGATCGTCGAGGGTCGCAGCGGAGTCGTGACGATGCACCTCGAACTCGTCGTCCGGTTCGACTTCGGGTCGATTACCCCGTGGGTGCGCGCCACTGGCGACGGCCTGGTGATGGTCGCCGGGCCCGACGGGCTCCGCTTCCACAGCCCGGTGCGACTCGATGGGCTCGACCACATGACGGTGGCGATGTTCGAGGTGGGCGAGGGCCAGCGGCTCTCGTTCTCCCTCACCTGGTTCGCCTCTGCAGAGCAGGAGGCGCCGTTGCCGATCGACTCGCTCGCCGCGGTCAATCGGACCCGGCGGTGGTGGGGCGACTGGGTCGCCGGATGCACCTACGACGGCGAATGGAGCGACGACGTCGTCCGGTCACTCATCACGTTGAAGGCACTCACCTACGGACCGACCGGCGCCGTGTGCGCTGCGGCCACCACGTCGCTGCCGGAGGACATCGGCGGGGTACGCAACTGGGACTACCGGTACTCGTGGCTGCGGGACGCCACCCTCACGCTCCAGGCGCTGCTGGTGTCGGGCTTCCACGACGAGGCAGCCGAGTGGTCACGGTGGCTCCGTCGTGCGGTGGCCGGCAACCCCGGCGAGTTCCAGATCATGTACGGCGTCGGTGGCGAGCGTCGGCTCACCGAGATCGAACTCGACTGGCTGCCCGGCTACGAGAACTCAGTTCCGGTGCGCATCGGCAACGGCGCCGCCAAGCAGTTCCAACTCGACGTGTTCGGCGAGGTCATGGACGCTGCGCTCACCGCAGCGACCAACGGCTTCGGGGGCCAGATCGACCACGACGGCGAGGTCATCGTCGCTCTCATGGAGCAACTCGAGCGGGTCTGGGACCAGCCCGACGAGGGAATCTGGGAAGTACGAGGTCCACGGCGGCACTTCACTCACTCCAAGGTGATGGCGTGGGTCGGGTTCGACCGGGCGGTGGCCTTGGCCGAGCTCAACGGTCACCACCACGAACGGGTGGACCGGTGGAGAGAACTCCGTCAGCGGGTCCACGACCAGGTCTGCGAGCAGGGGTTCTCGGCCGAGCTCGGATCGTTCACCCAGTACTTCGGATCGTCCAACCTCGATGCGGCACTGCTGCTCATCCCGCTCGTCGGATTCCTGCCGCCCGACGATCCGCGCGTCACCGGGACGATCGATGCCATCGGGCGGACCCTCCTCGACAACGGCTTCATCCGACGGTACGAGACCGAGGCGACGTCCGTCGATGACGACGTGGACGGCCTCGCCGGAACCGAGGGAGCCTTCCTCGTCACCACGTTCTGGTACGCCGACGCCCTGGCGCTCTCCGGCCGGACCGACGAGGCACGGGAGGTCTTCGACCGGCTCCGCGGATTGTGCAACGACGTCGGCCTGCTCGCTGAGGAGTACGACCCGGCAGCGGGGCGGATGCTCGGGAACTTCCCTCAGGCGTTCTCCCACGTCGGGATCGTCACCACCGCCGCCAACCTGTCCCTCGCCGACAGGGCGCCCTACCGACTCCGGTCCGGCAACGACACGACCGGCAGCTGAGGGCCGTCAGCGATCGAACCAACCGCTCACGCCTCGGGCAGGCCCACCCCGAAACGCAACACGGTCACCGACACGTACTCCTGACCCGGTTCGAGTCGGACCGATCCGAACTCTGGACGGTTGGGCGTGTCGGGGAATGCCTGCGTCTCCAGCGACACCGACCCGTGCACGCTGAACGGCGGGTGCAGCCCGTTGCCGGTGTAGACCTGCAGGCCGACCTGGTCCGTGCTGAGCGACATCCACCGCCCCGAGCCGGGCGCCACCACCGTCGCAGCATGACGGACGGCTCCGACGTCGCCACGCACCTCGAAGCAGTGGTCGATCCCCCCGCCGACTGCGTCGATGGTGGCACCGAGCCCCGTTGGACGTCGCAGGTCGAACGGCGTGCCGTCGACAGGCACGAGACCGACGGTGGGGATCCCGTTGTCGTCGACCGGCAGGTAGCGGTCCGCAGCCAGCACGATGGAGTGGCCGGCGACGCTCGACGACGCACCCTCGGCCACTGCGGCTCCATCGAGATTCCAGTATCCGTGGTTGGTGAGGTTGACCACGGTCGGTGCGTCACAGCTCGCCGTGTAGGTGATAGTGAGCTCGTCACCGGAGAGTTCGTAGAGCGCCTGTGCGGTGAGCTTCCCCGGGAACCCTTGGTCACCAGCGGGACTGACGAGACGGAACAATACGGCGCCACCGCTGTCGGCGCCGTCGGTGTCGAGGAGGTCCCACACGTGCCGGTCGAACCCGTCGGGGCCGCCGTGGAGTTGGTTGGGACCGTTGTTGGCGACCAACTCCACAGTGCGTCCGTCCAGCGGGAAGGACGCACCGGCAATCCGATTGGCGTAACGACCGACCGAGGCCCCGAGGTGCGGGTTGAGCGCCCGGTCGGCGTGGTCGCCCACGGTCGGGAGGTGCAGGTGCACATGACCCCGGCCACCTGAGGCGTCGGGGACCTCGACGGTACGAACTGCAGCGCCGAGCGCCAGGAGCTCGACGCGCATCCACCCGCTGTCGATGACGACGAGCGGCCCGATCCCGTCACCTCCGTCCGTCACTTCGATCACTTCAACCCCCTCTGCGACTGGTGCCGGGCGCCGCCACGGTGGTCCCTCACCACTCGACCGAGACAGTAGATTTCATTTTGGCGGAGCTGCGCCAAACTCAGTAGCAGGACGGGCTGCATCTCCGCACGTTCGACCTGATGGCCGCAACGGAAGGACAATCACCCTTGAGGGACGTGATTCTGGACCGGATCCAGTTCGGGCTCACGGCGAGCTTCCACTTCATCTTCCCGCCGTTGTCGCTCGGCGTCGGACTGATGTTGATGATCTTCGGCATCCAGTCGGTGCGGACCAAGGACCCGAAGTGGCGCCAGCTGTCGATGTTCTGGGTGCG
>VGBZ01000086.1 GCA_016870275.1 Actinomycetota bacterium | reverse complement strand
CGCCGCCCTGCAGGTTCGGGTGGAGGAGGCGTGCGAGCACTGGGCCGCCGTCGCCCGGGTCGAGGGCACGGTCGTGTTGGTCACGCACGTGTCGCCGATCAAGGCGGCGGTCGGCTGGGCCATGGGTATCGGCCCGGGCGCGGCGTGGACGACGCACGTCGACCAGGCATCGCTCAGCCGGATCACCGTGGGCGGTGGCCGTCGGGTGCTGCGGACGTTCAACGAGACCGCGCATCTCACCGGCGAGTAGCCGGCGAGGGACCGGCGAATAGCCGGCGAGGGACCGGCGAGCAGCCGGCGAGGGACCGGCGAGTAGCCGGCGAGGGACCGGCGAGTAGCCGGCGAGGGACCGGCGAGTAGCCGACTCAGGAGTTCGTCGGCATCCAGTTCCCATGGAATCCGTCCGGGACCCGACGGCCCAGGTGGACGGTGGCGACGGGACCGCCTGCCGGATCGTCCGCGGCGAGTACCACCAGATCGGTGGTCGCCTCGGCCCGGTGTGTCACGAAACCGAGCAGCCACGCGTCGTCCTCGGCGGTCGATCCGTCCCGGGGGACCACGACGAACTCCTGAGCGGCGCTGGTCGGACCGAAGTCGACAATGGTGCTCGTCCCGGCGCGCAGGTCGTGGTGGTAGAGCGGCGCGTGCGCAGCGCCGGCCGAGGCGAGCCCGGCCGTGACGGCCCACCGGACGGGAGTGCCGGTGCGGCGCTCGTCGATGCGCGGGAACTCCTGGGCGCGTTCGTCGAGCACCTCAGTCCGCACCCGACCGGCGGCGGGGTCGACGTGCCACCGTTCGAGGCGGGGGGTGCCTTCGTTCGGGCCGAGTCGGTCGTGGTCGAACACGCTCTCCCAGCGGCACACGTCGACGGTCACGCCACCGTCGTCGGTGTCGTGCGCGTTGGCCGGGTGGAACACGTAGCCCGGCTCAACCTCGGCCCACTGCACGGTGGTGCCCGGTGCGTCGAGCCCGAGGACGCCGACGCGGGCCGGGCGCTCGGCGTCCCACGCGTAGGGGAACACCGACCCGGCCATGGCGTCCTCCAGCCGGAACGTGACCGGCAGGTCGAACACCAGGATCCGGGACTCGGTGATCGCGGTGTCATGGACCATCACGGAGCCGTCGAGCTCGACCGGCTCCTCCCGCACCACGCGCGCGTCGGCGTCGAGCACGACGTGGCGGACGCAGGTCTCGGTCCAGTGGTAGGTCACGGCGTGCGTCAGGCCGGTCCGGGGATCTGTGTGCGGGTGCGCGCTGAACGATCCGCGCAGCGTCCCGCCGAAGGGGTCGATCGCCTCGGTCTCGAGCTCGTCGCTGAGCCGCACGGGCCACTGCCCGGCCTCGACCACGGCCCACGTCCGGCCACCGAGTTGGACCACGTTCGTGTTGACCGCTGCAGTGGGTGCGTCGTCACGGCGGGTTCCCGGGGTCGACGGTTCCCCGAGGGCCCGGGTGACCTCGTCGGTTCGGACGAAGCGGTTCCGGTACCACTCGGCCCGTCCGTCGCGTAGCCGGATGCCGTGCACCATCCCCGCACCGGTGAACCAGTGCTGGGTCGCCGGGTCGGGGTCGATCGGGTTGGTGCCGTTGCGGACGTAGCGTCCGTCGAGCTCGGCTGGCAGGTCACCGGTCACGGACAACTCGCCGAGGGTGACCTCGTCGGTGACGGGTGCCAGGGCTCCCGTGACGTAGTCGCGCACGGGGGACTGCTGGTCGCTCATGCCCCGGACGCTACCGGCGGACCGTCAGCGGTCGCTGCCGCGAAGGAACCGCAGGCCGATGCCCACGGCGATCGTGACCACCACCACGACGGTCAGGAGCGCTAGGAGCATGAGCAGCAGTCGCGGTGCCACACGTCCACGCTACCGGGAGGATTGGCGGCCCCGGCCCGGCCGTCCCGGAGGGCCTGTCGCCGGTGGTGCTGGTGAGCCGGCCTGTAGGCGGGATTCTGTTCCCGGGTCCCTTGCGGGGGTCCCGTTCGGTGACCATCCATCTCTGCGGCCTACCCGAGGGTGCCCCTGACGGGGCGGACGGGCTGCCCGTGCCCTCTGCTCGGCCTTGCTCCGGGTGGGGGTTACCCAGCCGCCGCCGTCGCCGGCGACGCTGGTGCGCTCTTACCGCACCGTTTCACCCTTACCTGTGCGCCACCCGGAGGCGACGCCATCGGCGGTCTGCTCTCTGTTGCCCTGTACCGTCAGGTCGCCCCGACCTGGCTCTCGCCAGCACCCTGCCCTGTGGAGTCCCGACCTTCCTCGGCGACACCGTCCTCACGGGACGGGCCGACGCGGTCACCCGGCCGACTCACCAGCGGCGGACAGTCTGACAGACGGCCTGATCCGGGGGCGAGCGCCGGCGGACGTTGACAGGTCGACAGACGAGGCACGCTCGCCAAGCGTCGGTCTACAGCAGAATGGTCTCAGAGCAGGCCCAGGCGTCGGCGGGTGCGGTCCAGGCAGATCCGGTGAACGAGGTGGCGGTGGGGCCAGAGTTCAGCGAGGCACACAGCGCCCCAGCTTGGGCGGCACCGGGGGCTCGGACGATCGTGATCGCACCCCACGGCGAACCCGAACAGGTTCCGTTGCCGGAGAACGTCAACGTGCCGTTGGCGAGTACTGCGAAGAACCTGGCGTTCGCCCGCTGGTTGGGCGTGCCGTTGTAGAGCAGATCCGGAGCGGCGATCCCGTTCGTCCCGGCTCCGTCGAGGCATCCAGCGGCGAGCCACGGGCCCGGCACCGTGGTCGTCGTGGTCGATGTGGTGGTCGACGTGGTCGACGTCGTGGTCGACGTGGTCGACGTCGTGGTTGGCACCGGTGGAGGAGCGCACGCAGTTGCGCCGAGGATCATCGTTGAGACTGCGGCCACGGTGATGCGACGAACGTCCATGGATCCCCCCGGTTCCGAGCGGGTGGAGCCACCCGCAGACCCGAAGGTAGCAGTCGAGGGCGCACCCGGATCAGAAGTTGGATCAGAAGTCGAGCGAGGACAACTCCGGGTACCAACCCCGAGCCCGTTCGACGGCTTCGGCCCAGCGGTCACGGTCCGTCGGCGCTCCCGGTTCGATGCGCTGCGCCGGCTGCCAGGTGTCGGCCACCTCGTCCCAGCCGGACCAGGTACCGACGGCCATCCCAGCGAGGAAGCCAGCACCGAGTGTCGTCGCCTCGCGGACCGGGGCGACCTCCACCGGCCGTTGGGCGGCGTCGGCGAGGTGTTGCACGACCACGGGGTTGGCGGCCATCCCGCCGTCGATGCGGAGCGTCTCGAGCGTCAGGCCCGTGTCGGTCTCCACAGCCTCGACGAGGTCCGCGCCGAGAGCGGCCACCCCCTCGAGAACCGCACGGGTGACGTGGGCGGCGGTCGTGCCCCGAGTCACGCCGAAGAGTGCCCCACGAGCGCCGTAGTCCCAGTGCGGTGTGCCCAGCCCGAGGAGCGCCGGGACGAACACCACGCCGTCAGTGCTCTCGACGGACTCCGCCAACGGGCCGGTCGCCTCGGCCGAGTCGACGATTCCGAGTTCGTCGACGAGCCACTCCACACTCGTCCCGGCGGACAACATGATCGCCTCGCTGCCCCAGGTGATTCGCCCGTCCTGGCGCCAGCACACGATTGGAAACGTCCCGGCGCGGCCGCGTACCGCAGCGTCCGGCCGTTGCGGCCCCAGACAGACGTCGAGCATGCCTCCCGTACCGAACGTGATCTTGGCCATCCCCGGCCGGACACAGGCCTGACCGATCAAGGAACCCTGCTGATCCCCGGTCATGCCGCTGATGGGCGGCGCCCCGTCGAGCACGGTGGCGCTGCCGACCACTCCGGTGGAGTCGACGATCCGGGGCAGCGCCGCAGCGGGAATGTCGAGTCGTTCGAGCACGTGGGCGTCGTAGTGGGTGCCGTCGCCGCGCATGAGTCCCCACACTGCGGCGTTGGACAGGTCCGAGACGTGGTGTTCCCCGCCGGTCAGCCGCCACACGAGCCACGAGTCGAGCGTTCCGAAGCACAGATCGCGACAGCGGTCGGGATCGACAGTGTCGAGGATGTCGGCGAGTTTCGTGGCCGACTGATTTGGTGCGAGACGTATCCCCTCGCCCGCGAGTTCCAGGCACCGTCCAACGGTGCGGAGGTCCTGCCAGCCCTGCGCCGGAGCCACCGGCTCGCCGGTGTCGCGATCCCACACGACGGTGCTCGCCCTCTGGTTGGCAATACCGACGGCGTCAACCGGCCCGTGGGCGGCGAGCGATGCCCGGGCACAGTCGATCGCTGCCTCGGCATAGGCCAGGGCGTCGAACTCGACGAGGCCGTTGTGCGGCGATTCCGGTGGGGTCGGTTGCACGAACTCGTTGTGCACTCGGGCCGATCCGTCGACCACCGCTGCCCGGACCGAACTCGTGCCGACATCGATCACGAGGATGCTCACGGTTCCTCCCCGGTTCCGTCACTCCGGCGGTCGCTCTGACCGTCGGCCGACTCACCGTAGCGACCGACGATCCGACTGGCGTACACGCCACCGAGCATCGCCACCGACGCCATGAGGAGCGCCAGGAACGGGTAGGCGAGCCACGAGATGGGTTCGCCGGAGAAGAGCCGCCGCACCACGCCGATCGACTGAACGATCACGTACGCCAGCGCACCTGCGGCGGCAGCGTGGTGCAATCGGGCCGCTGGGCAGAGCCGTCGGACGGCGTATCCGCCGCTGGCGGCGCCGAACATGATCACGATCCACAACAACAGCGTCCAGAGGGTGGCGCCGCTCTCGGCGGCGAACTGATTCAGGATTGCGGCTGGCAGTGCGACGACCAGAGCGGTCGCCGTGCCGCGCCACACCGCCGCACCGGCGCTGAGTCTCGGGAGAGGTCGAAGCGGTTCCACGACGTGTGGTTCAGGTACCGGGGCTCAGTCGTCGAAGCCGGGCACCGGGCCCCACGGCGAGCGGAGGCCGAGCTTTCCCGGATTGAGGATCCCGTGGGGATCGAGGGCGTCCTTGACCGCCTGCAGGACGCCGAGACCGCCGCCGAGCGCTGCCCCGGTGAAGCGGCTCCGGTTCACGCCGACGCCGTGGTGGTGCGACAGTGATCCACCACCGGCGAGTACCGCTCGGGTGCCGGCGTCCCAGACCGCCCGGTAGAAGTCGTCCTTGCCCTCTGGCTCGGGACGGCCGGCGAACGTGAAGTAGAGGCAGGCGCCGTCAAGGTAGCTGTGGCTGCAGTGGGCGGATGCGGCGAGGGTGCCCGGGACCGCTGAGATGGCCTCGATCGCAGCCCGGTAGATCCCCGGCAGGCTCGCCCAGGGACCGGAGATCTCCATCGTGTCGACCACGAGTCCCCCGGAGATCAACTGCTCGAGTGCCGCCACATCGTTGCGTTTGTGCATCCAGTGCTCCACGAGGTCGACGTCGAGTTCCTCGGCGTGCCCGCACTCGTCGGCGACCACCGACCACATCCCGTCGACGACCGCCGGATCCCCTTCGTCGAGCACCAACAGAACGTTGCGGTCGGTGCCGACGTGGTAGTTCCGGTCGGACTCTGTTCCGTCGTACAGCCGGACCACAGCCGGAGTGGCCCCACGCCGCAGGATCCGGCGGCACGCCTCGAGCCCGTCGGCGAACGACGCGAACGACCAGGCGCCCCGACGCTCGTGGGTGGGGAGCGGATGAGCGCCCAAACGAGCGCCGGTGATGATGCCGAGGGTGCCCTCGGAGCCAACGAAGAGCTGGGTGAGGTCCGGTCCGGTTGCCTGCCGTGGGTGACCACCGGTGCTCAACTGGGTCCCATCGGCGAGTACGACGTCGAGCCCGACCACGATGTCCTCGATCTTTCCGTAGCGGGTCGACATCTGGCCGGCACCGCGGCAGGCGAGCCAGCCGCCGACGGTGGAGAGACTCATGGATTGTGGCCAGTGACCACATGTCAGCGACCACGTGGCCCGCAGGTCCGCTTCGAAGAGGTCGCCGAAGGTTCCGGGGAGGACGTCGACGATGAGGGACGTCTCATCGACTGAACGGATGCCGTTGAGTCCGCACAGGTCGAGGACCACGCCACCGTGGACCGGAACCGAGGCTCCGCACACGCCGGATCGTCCAGCGGCGACGGTGAGCGGGATCCGTTCGCCGTGACAGAGGGCCGCAACGGCAGCAACCTCGGCGGGGGTCGTCGGGGTGGCGACGACTGCCGCCCGCCCAGCGAGTTGACCATCGAGCGCCCAGGTCATGGCGAGCGGCCACCAGTCCTGGCTCGCAGCGCCAGTGGCCTCCGGATCGTTCGTCACCGAGCCGCAGACGCTGCGGAGTCGCTCCAGTGTGGAGTCGTCGACCTCGACCCGCTCCGCATTCGTCCGAGATCCGGCCTCAGCGAGTCCGCCGGCCACCACGATGGGCGGTGTCGGCGCCCCCGGTCCGATCTGCATGGACGATCACGCTAGTGCGCCCATGGCATCGGGCACGTAACGCTGTAGTCGTTGACCCGGTACTCGCCACAGTGCCGTAGGGTGGGCGAAACCGGTTCACAATCGGTTCACACTCAGGGAGGACGAGTGAGCGACGATCCGAGCCAGACGCCACCGCCGG
>VGBZ01000085.1 GCA_016870275.1 Actinomycetota bacterium | reverse complement strand
TCACGATCACGCTGGACCGACCCGCCAAGCTCAACGCCCTCGACGTGGCCACCCACGAGGCGCTCCAGGAGGTGCTCGTCGAGCTCGAGACGGACGTGCGCGCCCGGGTCGTGGTGCTCACCGGTTCCGGGCGAGCGTTCTCGGCCGGTGCCGACATCGGCAGTCGCCCCGACGGGCGGCCGCTCAACGACCAGGACCGGCTCGCCCGGGTCCACCTGGGTGGTCGGACCTGCGAACTGATCGACCGGTTGCCCCAGGTCACGATCGGCGTGGCGAACGGTCTGGCCGTCGGCGGCGGAGTGCTGCTGCTCGCCAGCTGCGACCTCCGGATCGCCGCCGACGACGCCTGGTTCTCGGTCCCCGAGGTGCAGCTCGGCATGCCGCTCACCTGGGAGGGGATCCCGCGTCTCATGCGGGAGCTCGGCCCGGCCCGGACCCGGGAGGTGGTCATGCTCTGTGAGCGATTCGCGGCAGCCGACGCCGAACGGTGGGGTCTCCTCAACCGGATCCACCCCGCCGGTGAGCTCACCGAGGCGGTCCGGTCACTGGCCGCTCGACTCCTGTCCATGGACACCCTGGCGCTGGCGACCACCAAGCGGGGCTGTCGAGCCGCCGCCGATGCGCTGGTCCCACCGTCGGTCGCCTGGAGCGACGCCGAACTCATGCTCCTCGCGTACCGACAGGGGACGCTCGGAGACTCCTCGGACTAGGTTCGCATTCATGGCGAAGCGGTTCCCAGCCCGGATGGCTGCTGCGGTCGTGGTTCTGTGCGCCGCAGGTGCGGCGTGCGCCCCGACCCCGCCGCCTCCCGGACCGACCCGGATCCTGGTGACGACGCAGCTGACCGTCTGCGGCGGCGTGATCCCGCCTCCTGGCCAGCCGTGGTGTCGCGCGAGCCGGATCGCCCGGGACGTCGAGATCCGATCGGGGCGTGACGTCGTGGCGACGGGAACGACCGACGCCGACGGACGCCTGGTCGTGGTCGTCCCGCCGGGTCGGGCGACGGTCTCGGTCACCGACGCCAACGACTACGAGCAGTGCGACACCGTCACGGTGACGGCGGTCGAGAACACGACGACCCCGGCCGTCCAGACCTGCACGATCCAGGCACCCTGACGCCGCCCCGGCACCGTAACGGCGCAGCGATCACCCCCCGAATCCGCGGCCACTGCAACTCGCTCAGTCGGACGTGACGTCCGCGGCGTTCGACGATTCAGATCCGCCGGAGCGCCCCAGCAGCACGCAGGCGCCACCGACCACCAGCGCGCCGCCCACAAGGTTGCCGGGGATGGTCACGGCGAGGTTCCGGGCCAACTGGTCCCAGGTGGCGCCCGCTGTGAACACACCGAGCGAGAACGTCGTCATGTTGGCCACCGAGTGCCCGAAACCGCTGGCGACGAAGCCGAGCAGAGCCCACCACAGGACGATCAGCTTGGCGGCATCCGACCGGGTTCGGGCGGCCATCCACAGACCGAGACAGACCAGGGCATTGCAGAGCACCGCCCGCCAGAACAGCTCACCCAGGCCGAGCGAGTCCTTGACGGCGATCGTCTCAGCGAGGAGCTCGGCCAAAGGACCGGACGACACGATCCCGCTGGCGGCGAACGGCCCCGCGACGCTCAACAGGAGCACGACCCCGACACCGACGAATCCGCCGGCGAGCGCTGCCGCGACGGCGAACGCAACCGGTCGACGGAGCGAGGCCGCCTTGGACGCACCCAGGGCGGCCTGCTCGTCGAGCGCCTCGGCGACAGGGATCGGCACGGTCCGGACCGTACCGCCCGGGATCGGTGCCGGAGCGGTTCGTCAGCCGGTCAGGGCGTCAGCACCACCATGGTGTGCGTGGCCGTCTTGGTCGTGCCGTCGCGGGTGGCGGTGACCGTCGCCGTCACGCTCCGGGCGTCCTGGCTGTTGAACGGCAGGTCGAAGGGCATCAGCGCCGATGTCGGGAATCCACCCAGTTGGTGTTGGGTCGTGCCGTTGTTGGTGTAGATCACCGCGTTGGCGGTGTTGTCCTTGATGGACCACGTATAGGTGACCGGACCCGTCCCCGGCAATCCCTCCCAGTAGGTGTCGAAGCTGTAGGTGTTGGGGTCGATCCCGCCCCAGGCCCAGAACTGGGCGGCTCCGACGGAGGTCCGGATCCCCAGGTGGCCGTCCTCGTTGCGGACCGCCAGGTTCGTCAACGGGAAGTTGCCGGTGTTGGGGATCGTCACCTGGCCGATGGACTGCTGCAACAGCGGGTCCATCACCGAGTTCGCCACGAAGTTGGCGAGCGACGACACCAGTCCGGGTACCCCGTAGCAGGTGATCCACGCCGTGCTGTTGCACTCGAGCGTCCAGGCGGTCAGGGCGAACGACGGGTCGTTCGGCGACACCGCGTTGGGCACCAGCTTCCGGGTCCCGGGATCGAACTCGACGCCGACCGCCGCCATGGCGTCGACCGCGAACGTGTTGTTGTTCGCCGTGTCGTCGATCTCCAGGTGCGGCAGGAACAGTCCGAGCGGCTTGTCCGCCGCGATCGGCGTGCTCAGGTACACCGGCGGCGACTTCGCCACGGTCGACTGCTGCGGGCTGGACCCCAGGTCGAGGCGGCCGTGTTCGGCCATGACCCGGAGCGCCTGGTTGAGCACCGCCGGGTGGACCCAGGCGCCCACGTCCGTGATCTCGTTCTGGGCGCCGAAGTGCTGGCGCACCCGACTGTTCGCCGTGCCGGCGGTCGTCGGGACGTACGAGGCCGGGAACCGCCTGGTCGCGGTGGGCGGCTTCGTGTCCGTGAACCGCAGGTCGCCGGTCGCCTCCAGACCGGCCCAACTCATGCCCATGTCACCGGCTCCGTTGCCGTTGCACGCGTAGGGCACGCACGTGTCGTTCCACCCGGCGAACAGCACCTGCATGTTGTTGCCGCCGCCGATCGGCACGGTCGCCGGGACCATGTTCGGCAGATTGGGCTGCACCGACAGCTGATTCGCCAGCGCCTGGTTGATCTGCGGGAGGAAGCCGTTGATGATGTCGTCGATCCGGTCGGCCCACAACGCCATGTACAGGAAGTTGCAGCCGAGCGGTAGCGGCGAGACGAGCATGTTGTGCAGGTCCAGGCTGACCGGTCCGAGCTGGAGGTTCGGCTGCAGGATCGTCCGGGCCGTGTCGTTGATGTCGACCGACGCGTAGATGCTCGCCGAGAAGTCGACCTTGAAGCGCCAGTAGCACGGGATCAACCCGGCGAACGCGAACGGCACGCTCGTGTAGCCCTCGACGAGCCAGTCGTCCATCGAGACGGACGCCTTGAGCCGGTACTCGTCGTCGGGGGTGCTCCCGACCTTCGTCTGGTCCCACTCGATGTCGATGTTCGGTGTGGTCGGGTTCGAGTTGTTGATGTGGAAGCCGAACCAGCCCCAGTTGCCACCCTTCTTGCCCAACACCCAGTCGCTCGTGCCGTCGAGCCCGGAGATGGTGTTCGTCAACGCCGTGCTGACCGGACCGCGGATGGTGCTCTCCAGGTCGTCGAGCGCGATCCCGTTGTCGTCGACGATCATGCCCTTGTTGGCGGACACGCCGATCCCACCGTTCGTGAGCGTCTGGGTGTACCCGAGCGGCTGCTGCCCCAGGTAGACGGTGCGCATGTCGGCGCCGAAGAAGAACAGCGGGTTGTTGTTCAAGTCCGAGATGGTCGCCTTCACCTGGAACCCCGGCTCGGCGAGCGGCACACCGTTGTGGACCATCGGGACGTAGGCCCGGAAGAAGGCCCGGCGGATCGGCGCACCCGTCGGCAGGCCCAGGTCCTCCTGGTAGCAGAGGATGTGCATCTTCCCGGATGCGGCAGGCTGTCCGGGGGCGATCACCTGCATGTACGGGCCCAGGCCGTTGTAGTTGGTGGCGATGTTGCCCGGCGTGTGGATGGTGATCCAGGCCCGGATGCTCGTCGGGATCTCGAGCGTCGGGAACCAATTAGCGTTGTTCAGGTCACCCATGTGACCCTCGACGATCATGTGGCGCACGCCGCCGAGCACGGTCGTCTGCAGCTGACCCAGGTAGGTCGGCGTGCCGGTCGGCCCGGCGAAGGTGTTCTGGTGCGGGGTGTAGATCGTGCCGGGCCGCAGCGACGCCGGGCTGGGGGCGTGTCGCCCGCTGTCCCGGTTGATGCATGCGCCCGTGGCGGGACCGCGGTCCCTGATCTCCTCGGCCCAGGCCTCCTCGAACTTGGCGTCGCCCTGGCCCTGCTCGGGCACGTAGCCGGGGATCGACAGCACCTCGTCGAGCCGGCCCTGTTCCTCAAGCTCCGCCCAGACCTGGTCGACCTGTCGGCCGACCTCGAGCGTGTCGGCCGTGATGGTCGCCTCGGCGTCGGCGGCACCCTCCTTTGCGGCCCACTCCTCTGCGGTCGCCGAGTAGTCGAACTCGGCGGAACCGTCGTCCTGCTTCGCCGCGAGCTCCTCGAGCGTCGGGCCGGCCAGCGCCTCGTCGAGCCGGGCACGCTCGGCGTCGGCGCGCTTCTGCTCGTCGGCGGCAGCGAGCGCGGCCGCAGCCGCGTCGGAGGCGTCCTCGGCGTCCTTCTCGTTGTTCATCCGGGCCCGCTCGTCGGCGGGGACCGCCCACTCGGCGTCGGCAGCGAGGACGGCCCGGGTCTCCTCGATGATCCGGGCCCGTTCCTCCTCGGTGTCGCCGAACTGCGCAGTGAACTCCGGATCGTTCAGGAGCGCATCGAGTTCAGGGTCGACCTGACCGGGAACGGTCGTGGTGGTCGTCGTCGGCGGCACCGGAGGCGGGGCACACGCACTCGCCACGGCTGCGAGCGCCACGACCAGCGTCGCTCCGACCAACAGCCCACGCACGGCTCCGCCGCGATTCCGCGTCCCCATCGTCGATCCTCCCATCGTCCCGGCCCCACGCCGGTAACGGGGAATCCAATGCCACCTGAGGGGCTCCGTCAAGCGGAACCTCGGAGCGCGACGTCGTGCGCGCTGGAGGTGTTCAGCGGAACTCGAGGCCCTCATAGTCCCCCGAACTCCGCCACCGATCGATGTAGGAGAAGAACGCCACCGGACCGGCCGGGTAGCCGGCCACGTTCAGGAGCATCTCCTTGCCCAGCGGTTGCCCCTCGTTGTTGTAGTAGCCGGGCGTGCACTCGGCGTTGCCCAGGAACGAGCCTGAAGGTGCCGAGAACTCGTCTGCCTTGAGGTTCCAGGGGGTGTGGGCCGCAGCGCCGGTCGGTACCGTCGCCTGTTCGTGAACCTCATCCCCACCGTGGCCAGGCTCGTTGTGACCCGCCTCGGCTGGTTGTTCGCGACTGGCGATAAGCGTGACGCCGAGATCCTCGCCCTCCGCCACCAGGTCCTGGTCCTGCAACGTCAGGTCACCCGACCCAGGTTCACCGAAACGGACCGCACGATCCTCGCCGCGATCTCCACTGCGCTGGACCGTCGACGGCTCGCCGAGGTGTTCCTGATCGTCCGGCCCGCGACCGTCATTCGTTGGCACCGCCGCCTCGTCGCCCGCCACTGGACCCAACCCTCCACCTCCCCGCAGGGTCGACCGCCGATCGACCCCGAACTGCGCCGACTCGCCATCCGGTTGGCCCGGGAGAACCCGACCTGGGGCTACCGGCGGGTTCACGGCGAACTCGCCCGACTCGGTCACACCGTCGCCGCGTCGACGGTGTGGAAGATCCTCCGGGCCGCAGGGATCGACCCGACCCAGGACCGGACCGACGTGGGCTGAGTTCATCCGCTCCCAAGCACGCGCGGTGATCGCCACCGACTTCGCGTGCGTCGACACCGCCCTGCTCGCCCGGTTCCACGTCCTGTTCGTCATCGAGGTCGCCACCCGACGCGTGCACCTCGCCGGCATCACCACCAACCCGACCGGAGCGTGGACCACCCAAGCCGCCCGGAACCTCCTCATGCGACTGCCGGAGGATCACAGGTTCCGGTTCCTGGTCCGCGACGGCGCCGGCCAGTTCACCGACGCCTTCGATGCCGTCCTTGCGGGCGCTGGGATCACTGCGATCCGGACGCCGCCACCGTCACCGCAGGCCAACGCGTTCGCCGAACGCTGGGTGCGGACCCTGCGCCACGAGCTGTTGGACCGCACGATCATCTGGAACGAACACCAACTCTGGGCGCTGCTCGTCGAGTACGTCGACCACTACAACCGCCACCGACCCCACCAAACACTCGGCCAACGCGCACCCAACGACCCCGGCACCACGCTGAGCACGCCGAGCACGCCGATCGAACGCGTCCACCGACGAACGACCTGCAGCGGGCTCATCAACGAATACCAACCCGCCGCATGACACCCGAACCAGCACGAGACGAGTTCTCGGCACCTTCAGGGGACGCTCGGAGACTCCTCGGACTAGGTTCGATCGGGTGCCAGCAAGAATCCCGACCCTGCTCATCGTGACGGCACAGCTGACCGTCTGCGGCGGCGTGATCCGACCCGGCGATCCGAACAGCAGCAGCCGATGACCGTCGGAACCCGCAACATCGACCGCAACGGCAGCCAACCCACACCACGCAACGCCGTCCAGCTGGTCGCACGACTGGCCCTCGGGGCCGCCCTGCTCTTCGCTGGCATTGGCCACCTAACCACCCAGCGGACCGAGTTCCAGGCGCAGGTCCCGTCGTGGTTCCCAGCGGACCCCGATCTGGTCGTGGTGGTGTCCGGTGTCGTTGAGATCCTGCTCGGTGGTGCGCTGATCCTCGCCGGCCGGTGGGCGCCGCAGGTCGGCGTG
>VGBZ01000084.1 GCA_016870275.1 Actinomycetota bacterium | reverse complement strand
TGGGCCGACGTCGTCGACCGTCACCCGAACTCCCTCTCGCCTCGGTCCTCCCGGTGCTGGCCTGCGCACCGGTGATACTCGTCGTGGTGGAGAGTCGTTTCGCTGCGATCTTCCTCATCGGCGCCGTCTCGCTCTACGACGCCGGGAACTTCCTCGTCGGCGCAGAGGCCCGGCGGGCCTGGGAGGGTCCAATCGTCGGGATCATCGGAGTGCTGGCGGTCACGTTCACGATGGCGGCATTCGCACCGGCACCCTTCGATGCCACCACGGCGTGGATCACCGGCCTCGCAGTCGCCGTGGCGTGTCCCCTCGGGCAGGTCGTCCTCACCGCCCTCCTGCCGCAACGGGACTCGATCGCAGTTCGGGCCCGTCGGATCGACACCTACATCGTCGCTGCACCGTTGTTCCTCACCGCTACGTGGATCGTCGCCTGAGCGCATCGGCGCTGCGCGCCGAGCCGAGCGGCGGTAGCGTGACGGGCGTGGACCTCGAGACCCTGATCGACATCGATGTGCCCGAGGATCTCTCGTCGCTGTCGATGGTCGACCTCCGGACGGTCCGCAACCAGTTGCAGGACGTCGAGAACGGGCTGTCCTTCGCTCGGCGCATGGTCCAGGGGCGGCTCGACACGGTGGCCGCAGAGGTCGAGCGGCGTACTGATGGTGCTGGGGTGGGTTCCGATGATTCGGTGGTCGAGCGGTTGTCGACGGCACTGTCCGCCGGCACCCGAAGCAGCAACCTGCCGCGACCGCCCCAGGAGCTCGAACCACCTGGGTGGGTCGATGCGCTACTCGTCGATCTCGACGCGATCGTCGGCCCCACGGACCTCGGGCGGCTCAGTGAACTCGACGCCGACCGGCTCAACGTCGTCACCGAGGAACTCGCCAGCATCGAGCGGCAGGTCTCCTCGGCCCGGAGAGAGGTCCACGAGCGAATCGATCGGCTCCAGGCCGAGCTGGTCGAGCGCTACCGCTCCGGAGCCTCGGTCGACGACCTCTTGCCCTGATCGGGTGCCGATCACGGCCATGTCGGCAGGCCGCAGTAGCCTCACCGGCGTGAAGGATGACCTCGATCGGCGGTGGCAGGACCTCGGTGCGTTCATCCGCGAACAGCGAAACGTTGGCCAGATGTCGCTCCGGCGTCTCGCCGACCTCGCCGGGGTCTCCAACCCGTACCTGTCGCAGATCGAGCGAGGCCTTCGTCGTCCGTCCGCTGAGATCCTCCAACAGATCGCTCGTGCGCTCGAGATCTCCTCGGAGTCGCTCTACATCAGGGCCGGGATCCTCGACGCACCGTCGTCGCACATCGACCCGGTCGTCGAGATCCGCCGGGACGTGACCCTCACCGAGGAGCAACGGAAGTCGCTGATCCGGATCTACGAGTCGTTCCGGCGAGAGAACGAGCTCTCCGGGTTGGTGGCAGCGGCTGCGATCGATGGTGACGACGAGGTGTCTCGCCCTCCAGTGGTCTGAGACCGTGACCTCCGCCGCTGTCCTCTCGCTGCACACCTCGCCGCTCGCTCTCGCCGGTGTCGGTGACTCCGGTGGGATGAACGTCTACGTGCGGGAGCTCGCCGGTGCGCTCGGACGTGCCGGCGTGACCGTCCGGGTGTTCACCCGTCGCTGGAGCGACGACCTACCGGAACGTGTCGTGGTCGAACCTGGGGTCGAGGTCGTCCACGTCGCAGCCGGGCCCGTCGGGCTGGCCAAGGAGGCCCTCCCACCGATCGTCAGTGAGTTCGCCGATGGTGTGGCCGACGAACTCCTCCGGGCGTCTGCCGATGTGCTGCACGCCAACTACTGGCTGTCCGCCGTCGCCGGCCACGAACTCAAGCACCGGCTCGATCTCCCACTCGTGTCGACGTTCCACACGCTGGCCCGGGTGAAGGCCGATTCCGGTGACCCGGAACCAGCGGCGAGGGTGCAGGCCGAGACCATGGTCGTCGGTTGCTGTGATGCGATCTGCGCCTCCAACACCGTCGAGGCGACCCAACTCGTCGACCTGTACGGGGCCGATCCCTCCCGCATCGAGATTGCTCCACCCGGGGTGGATCGGGCGTACTTCTCCCCGGGCGATCATCTCGGCGCCAGGCGGGCGCTGGGCCTCGACGACCATCCGATCGTGCTGTTCGTCGGACGCATCCAGCCGCTCAAAGGGCCGACGGTGGCGGTCGAGGCGCTCGCAGCAGTGAAGAACCCCGACGCCCGGCTGATCGTGGTGGGGGGACCGAGCGGCAGCGAGGGGGTCGGCGAGTGGAACCGGGTCCAACAGGCCGTCAGGCAGCACCAACTCGCTGACCGTGTGAGTTTCGTGGACGCTCAACCCCACCACATCCTCTCGACGTACTACCGGGCTGCAGACGTGGTGGTCGTCCCGTCGAGGTCGGAGTCGTTCGGCCTGGTCGCCCTCGAGGCCGCAGCGTGTGGCCGTCCGGTGGTCGGCGCTGCAGTGGGAGGGCTCCGGACGCTCGTCGAGCACGGCCACACCGGGTACCTCGTCGACAGCCGGGATCCCCTGGAGTTCGCCACTCGTCTCGACGACCTGATCGACCACCCGGCTCGGGCCGAGGCGATGGGCCGAGCCGCTGCGAACCTGGCAGCCGGGTTCTCATGGTCGACCACAGCCGGACGACTCCGGAGGATGTACAGCGACCTCGCTGCTCGAACGCTGGTGCGTTGTTGATGAGCGATGATCGTCGGCCACCCGATCCCGCAGTGCGCTCAGCTGCGCTCGAGCTGATCGAGAAGTGGTTGGTGCGCCTCGTTGCGGACAACCCGGTGGTGCAGGCGGTTGAACGGGACGAACTCCCCGACGTCGACCGATGGTTTGTCAGGGTGACCGGCGAGGAGAAGGCGGTCTTCTCGGTGTGGTTCCACCTCCAGCAGCGGTCGTTGCACGTCGAGACCTACGTGATGCCCGCTCCGGTGGAACGCCACGCCGAGTGTTACGAGTACCTGCTGCGCCGGAACGTGGCACTCCGAGGCTTGGCGTTCGCAGTCGGAGATGAGGACGCCGTCTATCTGGTCGGGTCCGTCCAACTCGCCCACCTCGACGAATCCGAGCTCGATCGAATGCTCGGAAGCGTCTATGCGTACGTCGAACAGCACTTCCGGCCGGCGATGCGAATCGGTTACGGATCGCGCTTCGCCGGCTGATCACCGTTCCTGAGCGGACCGGGCTGTTGGACCCGGAACCGCCGGCGACGTTCGGCCGTAGGGTGCGTTGACCGGGTCGGCCGTGGGGAAGCGCGGTCGACCCGGCCGATACGCTCAGGAACCGTGTCGCCGCCAGGATCACCGCCCGATCAACCAGTGGAGTTGCTGTTCCTCGGCGGCGGTCGCATGGGAGCGGCGCTCATCGCCGGGTTGATCGGCCAAGGCCATCCGCTCGAACCGCTGGCCGTCGTCGAGCACGACCCTGCCCGCCGCTCAGAGTTGGCTTCGCTGTTCCCCGGGCTCCGGGTCGAGTCCGATCCGCTGCAGGCCGAGACGGTCGTTGTGTGCACCAAACCGGGTGACGTGGCCGATGCCCTGTCAGCCGCATTCGACGTCGGTTTCGACCTGGTCGTGTCCATTGCCGCCGGGGTCACCACGAAGACGATCGAATCGACGGTGGGAGCGGTGCCGGTCGTGCGGGCCATGCCCAACACCCCGGCGGTGCTCGGTGCCGGGGTGACGGCCATCGCTGCCGGGTCGCACGCCGACGCGGAGCACCTCGACGTCGCCGAGGCGCTCCTCTGCTCCGTCGGAACGGTGGTGCGCGTCGAGGAGTCGCTGCTCGATGCGGTCACGGCGGTGTCGGGCTCCGGTCCGGCGTATGTGTACCTGCTCGCAGAGCACCTCACAGCAGCCGGCGTGGAGCTCGGTCTTCCCCCGGACCTCGCCGAAGCCCTGGTCGGCCAGACCCTGCTCGGGGCGAGTCGGATGCTGGTCGAGACGGCCGAGCCGGCAGCGACGTTGCGGGCCGCAGTCACCTCGCGAGGTGGAACGACCGAAGCGGCGATCGCTGCGTTCGACGATGGCCGGTTCGACGCACTCATCCACACCGCAGTGAGCGCAGCAGCCCGACGGTCCGCTGAACTCGGGACCGAACTCGAGCAACGGACCAGCGTCGGGGAGGGGGATCGGGACGCTGCGGGTGGTGCGGCCGATGCGTCGGGCCCCGAGCGGTAGGTTCCCCACGTGGCCCGATCGACCAACCCTGGCGGTACTGGTGGCGAGCTCCGCTACGACACCGTGTCGTTCCTGTCGGACTACGGGCGAGTCGACGAGTTCGTCGGCGTGGTCCACGCCGTCATCCAACAGCTGTGTCCCGGCGTTCGAGTCCTCGACGTCACCCACGACGTGGCGCCCTTCGACGTTCGAGCCGCCGGGCAGACGCTGGCCCGCAGCGTTCAGTACCTGCCGCCCGGAGTCGTGTTGGCTGTCGTCGACCCCGGCGTCGGCACTGCTCGTCGTCGGGTCGCCGTGGAGGTCGGCGAGGGGGCCTCGGTACTCGTCGGTCCGGACAACGGGCTCCTCGCACCGGCCGTTGCCATGGTGGGTGGAGCGAGCAGGGCCGTGGTGTTGACCGACACGTCACACCATCTCGAGGCGCCCGGACCGCTCTTCGATGGGCGTGATGTCTTCGCTCCGGTGGCGGCCCGGCTCTGTGCGGGGGTTCCACTCGAGGAGTTCGGAGACTCGATCGACCCCGCAGCGCTCGTACCGGGGTTGATGGGAGTCGCCCGGGTCTCCGATGACGGGTCCACCGCTGCTGAGGTCCTCTGGATCGACCGCTTCGGCAACGTCCAGCTCAACCTCGGCCCCGACGACCTCGAACCCGGGACCGCTGCGGTGGAACTGTTGATCAACGGCCGCCGCCACACCGCCCGGCGCGTCGGCAGCTTCTCCGAGGCGCCTCCCGGCGGGTTCGGTGTGGTCGTCGACAGCTACGGGATGCTCGCCGTTGTGGCCGATCGCCTGTCCGCCGCTGAGTTGCTCACGGTCGCCGCCGGCGACGAGGTCACCGTGAGTGCCCTCGACGGCCCGGAGTCCGCACCTCCCGTGACGACGTCGGTGCAGCTCACCCGGAGCCCAGGAGACTCCGGACCCGGTGCCGGAGCTGAGGCGGGTTCCGTTACTGGAGAGAGACGGATCAGCGATGTAGCTGACGGTGGGGAGGTGTGAGATGCGTCGGAACACCACGATTGCCCTCGTCCTGCTCCTGCTCGTGATCTTCGGTGCGACGTTCCTGCAGCTCGTGGTGCTCGCCCGCTGATCCGTCTGGGTCTCTCGGCGCTGCGCTCTGGCTGTGTGACCGGTAGGGTCACTGCCCGGTGAACCTGGCGAACATCATCGACACCCATCCGGCTGAGGACGTGGCCCTCATCAGTCGGGGCCGAACCACGACCTACGGCGAGTTGCGCGATCAGGTCGCCCGGCTCCGTGGTGGATTGCAGCGGCTGGACCTCGAGCCCGGGGAACGAGTCGCCATCGTCGCTGCCAACAACTGGTACGCCGTCGTGTCCTACCTCGCAGTCCTCGGGTCCGGCTTCGTGGCAGTGCCGCTCAACCCGCAGAGCCCAGCAGCTGAGTTGCAGGCCGAACTCCGGGCGGTCGCCGCTTCGGCTGTGGTGCTCGGTCCCACCAGCCAGGGAACCTTCGACGAGGACGACGTCAGATCGGTCGAATCGATCCGACATGTCGTGCTCACAGGGTCCTCGTCTGACGCTCTCGACCTCGACGAATTGATGGCTGGCGAACCGGGACCTGTCGTCGACGTCGAGCCGTCGGCGTTGGCCGTGTTGATCTTCACATCCGGAACGGCCGGGTCACCCAAGGCCGCCAAACTGACCCACGCCAACCTCTTCGCCAACATCCAACAGGCGCTCGCCGCTCAGCCCGAACGCCAGAGTGACAGCGACGTCGTGTTTGCACTTCTGCCCTTGTTCCACATCTTCGGGTTGAACGTCGTGCTGGGGCTGTCACTCGCTTCTGGTTCGAGGATCCTCCTGATCGAGCGTTTCGATCCAGCCTCGGCGATCGAGGCGATCGAACGTCACGCCGTCACGGTGATCGCTGGACCACCGACCATGTGGGCGGCGTTCGCAGGCATGCCCGGCGTTGCACAGACCTCGTTCGCATCGGTGCGCACGGCGGTTTCCGGAGCCGCCAAGCTCCCAGTCGAGGTGGCCCAGGCCATGGAGGCCCGTGCCGGGGTGCACATCGATGAGGGGTACGGGCTGACAGAGGCCTCACCGGTCGTGACCTCATCGGCCGGGACAGGTGCGCCGTTCGGCTCGGTCGGTGTGCCGGTTCCGGGCCTCGAACTCCGCATCCTCGATGAGGCCGGAGCCGACGTGTTGATCGGTGACGTCGGGAACCTCGTGGTCAAGGGCCCGAATGTGTTCGCCGGGTACTGGGAGGATGACGAGGCCACCGACCGTGTGTTGATCGACGGGTGGTTGCACACGGGGGACACCGCAGTGGTCGACGATGCCGGCTTCGTCTACATCGTCGACCGGGCGAAGGATCTGGTGATCGTGTCGGGCTTCAACGTCTTTCCGGCGGAGGTGGAGGAGGTGCTGCTCCGGCACCCTGCTGTTGCGGCGTCGGCCGTCGTGGGCGTACCGCACCCCTACACGGGTGAGGCGATCCGGGCCTACGTCCAGGTCCGAGGAGGTTTCTCCGTCGAGGAGGAGGAACTCGTGGCGTTCTGCGCCGATAATCTCGCTCGCTACAAGTGCCCCAACAAGGTGTGGTTCGTCGAGGAGATCCCACAGAGCATCACCGGCAAGATTCTCCGCCGATTCCTCTCCGACCAATCCTTCCTCTGACCCCACTTCCCCCACCCCCCACCCCCCCACCCCCCACT
>VGBZ01000083.1 GCA_016870275.1 Actinomycetota bacterium | reverse complement strand
GTTCCGCAACGAGGGCATCTCCACCCGGCACAATCCGGAGTTCACGATGCTGGAGTGCTACGAGGCCTACGCCGACTATCACACGCACATGGAGCTCACCGAGCAACTCGTAGCCCACCTCGCCGAGACGCTCTGTGGGACGACGTCGCTCAGCTACGCCGGGCGGCCGCTCGACCTCTCCGCTCCATGGCGGCGCGGATCGCTCGCCGAGCTCACCTCCGAGCGGATCGGTGAGGAGGTCTCGATCCACTCCGCACCCGAGCGCCTGCGAAACCTCTGTTCGGACCATGGAGTGGCGCCCGCCCCCGGTTGGGGACCCGGAAAGCTGTTGCTTGAGCTCTACGAGAAGACCACCGAGTGCGAGCTCTGGGAACCGACGTTCGTGACCGACTATCCAGAGGAGGTGTCGCCGTTGTCGCGGCGTCATCGCTCGGAACCGGGTCTTGTCGAGCGGTTCGAGGGCATCGTCGTCGGACGTGAACTGTGCAACGGGTTCTCCGAGCTGACCGACCCCGTCATCCAGCGTGAGCGATTCACTGAGCAGCTCGAACGCCGCAACGCTGGTGACGACGAGGCGATGGTGGTCGATCACGACTACCTGCGGGCACTCGAGTACGGACTGCCGCCCACCGTTGGTCTCGGCATCGGCATCGACCGGCTCGCCATGCTCCTCGCCGATGTCGGATCGATCCGGGATGTGGTGTTGTTCCCGACCCTCCGACCGGAACAGAGTGATCACGGAGCAGACTGATCCTGTGAGCACTGCTGCTGTGGAAACCGAACAGTCGGCCCGGGTCGAGGTCGCCGGCGTCACGAAGTCGTTCTCCGGTGAGGCGGTCCTGCGTGGCGTCAACCTCGATGTGGAGCCGGGATCCACCGTGGCGCTTCTCGGCCCTTCCGGTTGTGGCAAGACGACGTTGTTGCGGGTCATCGCCGGTCTCGAACCCGCCGATGACGGTGTCGTCGTCGTGGGCGATCGGGTGCTCACCGGTCCGGGGGTGTTCGTGCCGCCGGAGGAGCGGCGAGTTGGGCTCGTCTTCCAGGACTGGGCACTGTTTCCCCATCTGAACGTGGCCCGCAACGTCGGTTTCGGCCTGCCCCGGTCCGAGCGGCGCTCGTCGCCCCGGATCGACGAGGCGCTCCACCTCGTGGGCATGGAGGAGTTCGCCGATCGAATGCCCGACACGCTCTCGGGTGGCCAGCAGCAACGGGTCGCGCTCGCCCGTGCGGTGGCGCCCCGCCCTCGTGTCCTGCTCCTCGATGAACCTTTCTCCAACCTCGACGCCACGATGCGCGTCCGGGTGCGCAACGAGATCCACGAACTCCTCCACCTCCTCGGGATCACGTCGATCTTCGTCACCCATGATCAGGATGAGGCGTTCGTCCTCGGCGACCGAGTGGCGGTGGTCAACGCGGGAGCGATCGTTCAGACGGGTTCACCGGAGGAGATCTACGAGCGACCCTCGACGCCGTGGGTGGCCGGGTTCGTCGGGGCGGCGGACTTCGTGACCGGCCAGATCTCCTCGACCGCCCCAGCGATCGAGGTCACGACGATGTTCGGTCGGTTGCCGGTCCCCTCACCCGGCACCGATGATGCCACCGGTACCGCTGTGGGCTCGATGGTGTCGGTCCTCGTCCGCCCTGAGCACCTCCGGGTGTCGGTTCCCGACGCCACCGACAACGCCCCGCATGCTCCGGGCGTCGTCCGAGCGGTCGAGTACGTGGGCCGGGACACCGTGTACGCCGTCGAGTCGGCCGGTGCGGTGCTGCGGGCGAGGGCACTCGGTCCTCCACTGTTCGCCGTCGGCGATCCCGTGCTGATCCACCACCACGGTGGGCCGGTCCGTGTGTTCGGCGGGAGCGCCGAGTCGCCGACGGGGTGATCCGAGCCGCCCGGTCCGCATCGTTGTTAGGTACACTTGACACTGTGGCTGAACTGTCACTACTTTGATCTCATGATCCTTCCTGAATCCCCTCGTCCCTCACAGAAGCAGGGCATTCTCAGGCGGTGCATCTCGCGGTGGTTCGAGGCCCGCCCCGCCGGTGACCGAGGCCGGGCCCGAGGTCGGGACGCCCGGCCGGATGCCACTGGGGAATCGGGTTCACACCGCCGTGGCGGACGATTCGGGGCGCTGCTCGCCGGCGTCGCCGTCGTGTGCGCCGCAACAGCCGGCTGTGGCGGCACCGACTCGGCGTCCGAGAACGCCTCGGAGACCACAGCGGCGAGTGGATCCAAGCTCGTCGTCTACTCCGGTCGCAACGAGGAACTCGTAGGGCCGTTGTACGAGCGTTTCGAAGCGGCGACCGGCATCGATCTCGAGGTGCGCTACGGCGACTCCGACGAGCTCGCACTGGCGATCGACCAAGAGGGCGACCGGGGTCAGGTGGACGTGTTCGTGTCCCAGTCGCCCGGCGCCGTCGGCTACCTCACCTCCAAGGATCGTCTCACCCCTATCGACCAGCCCGTGCTCGATCGCGTCGCCCCGGAGGATCGGTCCAGCTCAGGGAACTGGGTCGGGCTGTCGGGTCGGGCGCGGGTGCAGACCTACAACACCACCGAAGTCGACGCCGCTGATCTTCCGGGTTCGGTGTTCGACCTGACGGATCCGCAGTGGAAGGGACGCGTGGCGTTGGCCCCCGGCAACGGATCCTTCATCGACTTCGTCTCCGGTATGCGTCAGATCGTCGGTGACGACCGCACCAAGGAGTGGCTCGCCGGCATGGCGGCCAATGAACCTCCGACCTACCCGGGGAACTCTCCGATCCTCGAGGCGGTCAACCGGGGGGAGGTGGCCAGCGGCCTGGTCAACCACTACTACCGGGAGATCGCCGCTCAGGAGGATCCGAACCTCGCTGCGGAGAACCACTTCTTTGCTCCGGGCGATCCCGGATCGATCCTGCTGGTGACCGCTGGTGGCATCCCGAGCACCGCATCGAACCGGTCCGGCGCCAATGAGTTGCTTGCGTTCTTGTTGTCGGAGGAGTCGCAGCGGTTCGTGGCCGACGAGAAGTTCGAGTACCCACTGGCGATCGGAATGGCTGCACCGGGTTCCCTCCCGCCGCTCACCGACCTGCCCGTCACCCGACTCGACCTCGAACGACTCGGTGATTCGTTGACGAGCACGATCGACATGATCCGGGCGAGCGGCCTCCAGCAGTGATCGAGCGGGTTCGGCGGCGACCGGGGTCGCCGCTCGCTGGCGTGCTGGTGGCGGCGATCGGCGTCCTGTTTGCGGCGCCACTGATCTACCTGATCGTCCGTGCCGTCGGTGCCGACGTCCGTCTGGCCGAGGTGCTCAGCGCCCGGACGACCTGGCTCCCACTCCTACGCACCGTCCTGCTCGCCGGCTCCGTCGGAGCGACGACAGCGGTGATCGGGACGGCGGTCGCTTGGGCGACGGTGCGCTGTGACATCCCCGGTCGCCGAGTCCTCCGGGCCCTCGCCGTGTTGCCGATCGTCCTGCCATCGTTCGTGGGTGCCACGGCCCTGCTCGCCGGATTCAGCCGGGGTGGTCTGGTCGCTGATGTGCTCGCCCCGATGGGAGTCGAGAGCCTCCCGCGTGCATCGGGCTTCTGGGGAACGTGGTTCGTGCTGAGTCTCTTCACCTACCCCCTGGTCGTGCTCCCCGTCTCGGCCCGTCTGGCTCACCTCCCGGCGCCACTCGAGGAGAGCGGTCGCCTGCTCGGGCGGTCGCCCGGAGCGGTCGGACTTGCTGTCGTGTGGCCTCAGGTTCGCAGCGCCGTGGCCGCTGGAACCCTGCTCGTGGTGCTCTACACGATCAGCGACTTCGGGGTGCCGGCGCTCATGCGCTACGGCACCCTCACCCAGCAGATCTTCCTGTCCAAGCTCGACCCGTCGACGTGGCTTCCCCTCAGCCTGGTGCTCGCCGCTCTGGCGCTCATCGTGACCGGCGGTGAACGCCTCGTGGCCCGCCGTGACCTGCGTCGACCCCTGATCCGGGGATCAGTTGCCGGTCGGACCGACCTCGGATCGAAGCGGTGGATGGTCTCGGGGCTGCTCGTGCTCCTGATCGGCGTGGCGGTGGTCGGACCGCTCGCCGTGCTGATCTCGTGGGTGGTGCGAGGCATGACGTCGGGCTCGAAGGCCGTGGCACTCCGACTCGATGTCACGGACCTCACCGAACCCGCCTTGAGCACAGTGACCACGAGTGCCGCTGCGGCGTTGCTCGCAGTGGTGCTGGTCCTTCCCGTGGCCAGATCGCTCGCCCGCCGCAACCATCGCTCAGCGGCGCCGGCATCGGTGCTGGTGGTCGCCGGCTACGCCCTGCCGGGGCTCGTCGTGGCACTCTCGCTCATCTTCTGGGCACTGTCGTCCGATGTGGGCGCCGTCCTCTACCAGACCATTCCACTCCTGGTACTCGCCTACGCCATCCACTTCGGCGCCCAGGCAATGCGGAGCGCCACGGTGGCCACGGAGGCTGTACCTGATCGCCTCGGTGACGCCGCCCGTTCCCTGGGCGCTGGGTCCTGGCGACGGTTCGTCTCGGTGGACCTGCCCCTCCTGCTGCCCGGCCTGCTCGCCGGTGGAGGGCTCGTGATGGTCTCGGCCATGAAGGAGCTCCCGGCCACCCTTCTGTTGGCCCCGGCCGGATTCTCGACGCTGGCGACGAGCATCTGGGGCGCGTACGAGTTCGGCTCGTACGCCCAGATGGGACTCGACGCTCTGGCGTTGGCCGCAGTGTCCGGCCTCATGACGTGGTTGGTGGTCCTCCGTCGGACCGAGAGCAACTGATCGAACGTTCGCCAACCGACCCGGTGAGGTCGGAACGTTCCGCCCTCTCCGCCGTCGCTGTTGTCGTACTGGTGGAGAACGCATGGTCCGCAGGTACCGAAGGCCACTGACCGCTCCGCTAGGTTGGATCGCATGTTGATTGTGAGTGGAGTGATCGAATTCGATCCCGAGGATCACGGCGCCGCCGAGGATCTCTTTCGTCCGCTCGTTGCGGACACGCTGGCCGAACCCGGCAACGTGACGTACGGCTTCTGGGCCGACATCGATCAGCCGGGACGGTTCCGTGTGTACGAGGAGTGGGAGTCGCTCGAGGCCATGGCCGAGCACATGGCGTCACCGCACATGGCGGCGTTCCTCGGTGGTATCGGATCACTCCGCGTCACCGGTGGGACCGGCATCTTCCAACACGCTGTGACCGACACAACCCAGTTGATGTAGCAATCGCAACCGGGTCGACCGGTGCGAACTCAGGCCGCAGCGAGTTCGACCTGAGCGAGCAGGTAGTCCGCAGCGGCCCGCAGCCCTCGAACGCCGGGGCTGTCAGGCAGCGTGTTGAGCGCAGCGACCGCCACCTCTGCGCGAGAGCGCGCCCGTTCGATCGAGCGGGTCACACCGGCGCTGTCGATCACGATGTCGAGGGCCTTGTCCCGGGTGGCGGTGTCGATCGGCGCGCCGAGCAGGGCCCGGAGATCTTCCCCGTGTCCGGAGTTGAGGGCGATGATGACCGGGAGCGTGTAGACGCCTTCTTCGAGATCGTGACCGACGGGCTTGCCCAGATCGGCTTCCGTCGAGACGATGTCGAGGACGTCGTCGACGATCTGGAACGCCATCCCGTATTCCTTCCCGAACGCAGTCAGGGCGTCGGTCTGCTCGGCGTCGAGCCCGGCGACGATGGCGCCGATCCGACACGATGCTCCCAGGAGCGAGGCGGTCTTCCCGTCGATTGCGGCGAGGTACTGCTGCTCGGTGCGCTCGACGTCGAAGGAGTGCTTGAGTTCCAGTACCTGCCCCTCGCAGAGTCGCCCGATCGTGGCGGCGAGGAGCGCTGCGACTTCGACGCCGAGCGAGGCGGCGAGTTCCGAGGCGCGAGCGAGCAGGAAGTCCCCGGCGAGGATCGCTCGGATGTTTCCCCACCGGGCGTTGACGCTCTCGACCTGCCGGCGAACCACCGCCTCGTCCATCACGTCATCGTGGTAGAGCGACCCGAGGTGCACGAGTTCGACCGCAGCGGCGCCAGCGATGGTGGACTCGAGCGATGACCCACCCTCGGCGAGACGCACGGCTGCGGAGGCGAGACAGAAACCCGGCCGAACGCGCTTTCCGCCGGCGGTGACGAGATGCGAACAGATCTCGGTGAGGTACGGATCAGCGGAGGCGGCCGAGAGGGTCAGGAGGTCCTCAACCCGATCGAGGTCGGCTGCCATGAACGGCACCGCATCGAGAGGATTGGGACCAGCCATCGGCAAAGTTTACAGGTGGTGTGCGCAATCGGCCCATGCGAGGGTGCGGGAAACGGATCTCTGCCCATTCCCGGCCGTCTGTCACATCTGGCAGGTTGCTCACTCAGATCCATGGAGGGTCGAACTCGCGGACTCGGGTGTCCGGTCGCAGGGGTACACTTTCACAGAGTTGACGAGGAGGTCGTGAGTGTTCGAGCGATTCACAGATCGGGCTCGCCGGGTGGTGGTGCTGGCGCAGGAAGAAGCGCGGCTGCTCAACCACAACTACATCGGGACCGAGCACATTCTGCTCGGCCTCATCCACGAGGGAGAGGGCGTGGCGGCCAAGGCGCTCGAGTCGCTCGGCATCTCCCTCGAAGCAGTTCGCAGTCAGGTCGAGGAGATCATCGGTCAGGGAGGTGCGTCGCCCTCCGGCCACATCCCGTTCACCCCCCGGGCCAAGAAGGTGCTCGAGTTGTCGCTGCGGGAGGCCCTGCAACTCGGACACAACTACATCGGGACCGAGCACATCCTTCTTGGCCTCATCCGCGAGGGAGAGGGCGTCGCGGCCCAAGTGCTCGTCAAGCTCGGTGCCGATCTGTCCCGCGTGCGTCAGCAGGTCATCCAGTTGCTGTCCGGCTACACCGGTTCCGGTGGAACGGCTCCGTCAGGTGAGAAGGCTGGCGCCACTGCTGGTGGATCCTCCTCGGAGACCCCGGCCGGCTCGCTCGTCCTCGATCAGTTCGGGCGCAACTTCACCCAGCTCGCC
>VGBZ01000082.1 GCA_016870275.1 Actinomycetota bacterium | reverse complement strand
TTCCTAAACCGCAGGTCGTAGGTTCGATTCCTACCGGGGGCGCTTTGCGAATCGGCTCTCTACCAGGGGATATTACCTGGTAGAGAGCCACGCACGAGGGTTTCGGCGATGGGTCGGATTGACCTCCAGTGACCGTGATTGACCGTCACTTGCCTCTGTCATTGGGAGGAGATTGGGAGGAAGGTCGACCGCGGTGTGCCTCGGTTGGCCCCGGCGCTGAGATAGCGGCTGTCCAGTGCGGGGTTACCCCGTCAACCGAAGGTTGTCGAGCCTTCGGTGAAGCCTGCCGATGCGGTGCCGAGTTCGGAACGGGTGATGGTGAGCGGCAGGTCGAATGTATGGGTCGTCGTGTGGGCGCCGAAGTCGGTGCAGCTTGGGATCCTGATGCTCGTGGTTGCTGCGTGGTGGGGCGAAGTCGTGGCCGGTGCCCGTGTGAGTCTCGGATCCGGACGGCGATGTCACCGGGTGGTCGTTCGGCGGGGGCTTGCGGGATTCCCGAGGTGAGTATGTCGAGGGTCTCGTCGCGGCGGGTTCGCCGCTGTTCGACGCTCTCGTCGACGATGCTGTCGAGGTGTTCGAGGATTGCGGCGCTGCGAGTTGTGGTGGATGGGTGGCGCGAACTCCTGTCATCGGTCGAGCACGAGCCAGACTGCGACTGCGGCGGCCGCGATCCCGGGGATGGCGAGCGGCGTCTGGCCGTGGTCACCCAGGTGAGACCAGTCCAGAGGCCGGCGATGAGCACGGCGAAGCCGGTGGTTGCGCCGTGGACGTCGAGCCTCAGATGCGTGCACGGTCGGGGGCGAGGTTGAGGAAGGGCGGTCTGGGCTGTCGCAGCTCGCCCCGAGCCCCGCGGCTCGACCTCGGGAGACTTGCCCCTCGACCGGCGATACTCCCCGACCTGCAGATGATCAGCCATCCCGAGTGCGCGTGGTGCCGGCCACGCAGCTGGTTGACGCGCCACCCTCCCGCTGCTGAGACAGCGGTGCGTGCTGGTGTGATGAGGGTTTGCGCGCAACGAGAGGACAGTTGTCTCCGTGCCGGTGCTGGCCGGTGTCCGCTGTGTCGACCTCGCTGAGGACCGACGTCATTCCTGGTGGGTTGTGCCGGGCTCAGTCGCGATCCGGTCAGCGATCCGAGCTGCGAGATCGTCGAGTGCGTCGAACGAGAGCCGGTCTGCCCCATCCGGTCGATCGGTGACGGTCAGCCAGATCGCTCTCGAGCCTGGTACCGGTTTGGGTGGTACGCCGTTGCGATCCACCTCGATCAGCAGGTCGTGGACGGGCGCATAGCCTTCGGAGAGGACGACGTCGACGTTGTGCATGTGTTCTGCGAGCAGCCGTCCGATGTCGTGGTGTGGGTCCGCGTCGGGGTCGGGGTGGGCGACCTGACGGGCGAGGAACACAGCGGCACCTTCGGGGCCGACGAGAAGCACGGTGTCGGCACCGGCGTGCTGGTGGCGCCACGAGTCGGACCCTTCCCGGTCGGCGATGTATCCGTGAGAGGCGTGCTTGGAGGTGCCAACTCGCAGTCCGGTGGCGCGGAGCATCGGGATGAGGCGTTCGATGACGGTCGTCTTGCCGGCACCCGAAGGGCCGACGACGGAGATGATGAGCGGGGAGTGGGACACAGGTTCTCCAGAGGTCCAGGTGTGTTCGGGAACGTATCGGGACGTAGGACCCTGGCCGCTCCTTCGCGAGTGGTCGAGTCTGGCACTGTGAGACTAGAGATTACGCGGCGTGCGGAACTCGCGGTCCGTGCTCTCGTGGCGCTGGCCGAGGCCGATCGCGCGGCGTCCCTCGGCCACGGTGGCCCGAAGCTGAAGGGCGCTGAGCTGGCTGACCGTCTGGGGACGACGCTGGCGTTCTGCGGTCAGGTGGTGACGCCGCTGGTGCAGGCGGGTTGGGTGCGCTCAGATCCGGGCCCGACGGGTGGCTACCGGTTGGCCGCATCGGCGGAGGGTGTGAACGTGCTCGAGGTGATCGAAGCGGTCGACGGACCGACCGACGACGGGCGTTGTGTGGTGGCCGGCGCGTGCGATCCGGGTGTCCCGTGTCTGTTGCACCGGGCCTGGCATGTCGGTCGCGAGGAGCTGTGGCGGGTGTTGGCCGAGGTGTCGGTAGCATCGCTGGTGCAACCAATCGATGTGGCGACCGCAGCTGCGGTCTCCGGGAGGTGAGCGAGATGGGAACCGACAACTCACGAGCGCGTGCTGGCGCGACTGCGGCGACGCGTCGCACGGTGGTCGGTGCGTTGTTGTCGATGCCGGTGGTGGCGTGGTTCGCCCGTCGTGCTGGGACCCGTTCGAGTGCGGCGATGCGTCGGCCGGCGTCGCTCGGGGTGTCGGGTGGTTGCTGTGCCGTGTGTGGCAGCGACGGTCATTCGATGCTGTCGTGCCCCGATTCTCCGAGGGTGGTGTGATCGTGACAAGCGCGGAGACGGTGACCGTCGTCCCGGCGAAGGCGCCGGCGGCGGGTATCAGTCGGCGGGCGTTGCTGACCGGTGGTGCGGCGATCGGGGTTGCCGGCGCGGCGGGCGTTGCGGTGGTGACCGATCAGGACATCGGCGCCGAGACGGTGCTGTCGTTGCCGGTGGACAAGGTGGTGCGCACGACGTGTTCGCCGAACTGCACCGGTGGGTGCGGTCAGCTGGCGTTCGTCCGTGACGGCAAGGTGGTCAAGATCCAGCAGGCCGCCGACTATCCCGATCTGGAGTACAATCCGCGTGGCTGCATGAAGGGCCTCTCGTATCACTTGCAGATCTACAACCGGGACCGCGTGCTGACGCCGTTGATCCGTGAAGGTGAGCGCGGCAGTGGCGAGTTCCGGGAGGCGACGTGGGAGGAAGCGCTCGACCTGATCGCGGAGAAGATGACGGCGATCGGTGAGCAGCACGGCTACGACTCGATCCACGTGTTCGGCCAGGTGCCGGGATCGGGGTACGTGCACAAGGGCGCCAACTACCGGGCTGCCGCGACGCTCGGGCTCACACATGGGACCAGCTTCGATCTGAACGGCGATCTGCCGATGGGCATGCCGATCACGTTCGGTGTGCAGAACGCCGAGCACGAAGCGAAGGACTGGGCGAACAGCCGGTTCTTGCTCGTTGTCGGGGCGAACCCGTTGGAGACGCGGATCCCTGACGCGCACTTCTTGTTCGATGCCGTCGAGCGCGGCGCACGGCTGGTGGTCGTCGACCCGACGTTCTCGTCCACCGCGTCGAAGGCCGACTCGTGGTTGCAGATCACCCCGGGGACCGACGCCGCGTTCGCCTTGTCGTTGGCGCAGGTGATCGTCGCTGACGGTCTGGCCGATCTCGGCTTCATGCGCACCTACACCGACGCACCGCTGCTGGTGCGCACCGACACCGGCAAGCGGCTCCGCGAGTCCGACCTGACCGGCGGCGAACCGGAGTCCAACCGGTTCATCGTCTGGGACAAGGCGACCGGCGCGGCGGTCCCGATCCCGTTGGACGTGCTGGGCATCCCCGACGGGATCGACGCGGCCCTGGAGGGCACGTTCGAGGTCGATCTCGCGGACGGCACCACCGTCGCCGCCCGGCCGGGCTTCGTGTCGGTCGTCGAGGAACTGGAGCGGTGGACACCGGAGGCCACCGCGCCGACGACGGGACTCGACCCGGCGATGGTGAGAGCAGTCGCACGTGCGTACGCGACGGAGTCGCCGGCCGCGATCTTGATGGGGGCCGGCTCCAACCACTGGTACCACGGCGACCTGCAGGGCCGGGCGCTCGCGTTGTGTGCGGCGTTGACCGGCAACATCGGCCAGTCGGGCGGCGGCTTCTCGGTGTATGTCGGCCAGTACAAGGTGCGCGTCAAGTGGGGTCCGTGGGTCAACGTCGGTGAGGACAAGGCCAAGACTGTCGCGTCGATCTACTTCATCGGCGGCCCCACCCCCGGCATGCATCCCGACGTCCCGTACCCGGCTGCTGGCTACAAGGGGTTGTTCTGCACGTTCGCCAACATGTTCGTGCAGGCACCGGATGTGAACCGCCTGTACGAGACGTTGGACGGCCTCGACCTGATCGTGGTCGTCGATCATCAGATGACCGACACCGCCGGGTACGCCGACGTCGTGCTGCCGGCGACGACCTGGTACGAGAAGCTCGATCTCACCGCCACCCCGCTGCATCCGTTCCTGCAGCTGCAGCAGCCGGCGATCGACCCGGTCGGCGAGTCACGATCCGAGCTCGACATCTGGAAGGAGCTGATCAGGCGGATCGACCCCGCCAAGTACGAGCAGTTCTGGCAGGTGGATGCCGAGGACGCGATCCGGATGATGCTCGCCGAGGGCGGCCCGGCCGAAGGCATCACCTACGAACAGCTGCAGGAAGGCCCGGTGCGGTTGAACGTCGCCGACCCGGACATCCCGTTCCTCGCCCAGATCCGCGACCTCGCCCCGTTCCCGCCGGTGTCGCTGCCCGCTGCGATCGAGAAGACCGCTGCGTTCGTGCCGACCGGGCGGATCGAGTTCTACAAGGACGAGGACCAGTTCCTCGCCGCCGGCGAACAGGTGCCCACCTACAAGCCACCGTTCGACGACGCCGCCAACCCGCCCGACCAGTACCCGTTGCGGCTGCTGACGCCGCACTCGAAGTGGCGGATCCACTCGAGCTACGGCAACAACCCGTGGATGGAAGAGATCCATGGTGGCAAACCGCCGGTGCTCATCCACCCCGCCGACGCCGACGCTCGCGGCATCGGCGAGGGCGACCTGATCGAGGTCGCCAACACCCGCGGACGCGTCGTCGCCTGGGCGCACGTCACCGATGCTGCGAAGCCCGGTTCGGTCACGTTGCACGAGGGCTGGTGGCCGCGCACGTTCAAAGCCGGCAAGGGCGTGAACGAGCTCACGTCTTCGGCGGTCAACCCGATCCACGAGGTCCACTACGTCCCCAACATGTGGGCGCCGTCGACCGGTTGGAAGGACTGCAACTGCCAGGTCCGAAAGGTCTGAGGTGACGCAATGAGCGATGAACGCATCTCCCCGATCGAGGCGCTCCCGGCAGCCAGCCGCGCGTACGGCACCATCGACGTCCGCTCCGAACACCCCCGCTGGGGCATGGCCGTCGATCTCGAACGCTGCGTCGGCTGCTGGTCGTGCGCCGTCAGCTGCAAGAGCGAGAACGCCGTACCACTCGGCATGTGGTGGAACCGCATCCTCACCGACGGCCCCGCGCTCGACACCCCCGCCACCGACGAACACGGCCGCCACGACCTCCACTGGGTGCCGCTCGCCTGCCAGCACTGCGACGATGCCCCGTGCCAGAAGGTGTGCCCCACCTCGGCCACCTGGACCAACGACGAAGGGCTCGTGCTCGTCAACCAGGACGACTGCATCGGCTGCCGCTACTGCATGGCCGCCTGCCCCTACGGCGTACGCGTCTTCAACTGGGGTGACGCCGAGTACCCCGTCCCCGAAGGCACCGGCATGGTCGCCACCCGACCCGTCGGCAGCGTCGAGAAGTGCACCATGTGCGTCCACCGCCTCGCCGAGGACCAAGTCCCGTCCTGCGTCTGGTCATGCCCCGCGCAGGCCCGTGTGTTCGGCGACCTCAACGCCCCCGAGAGCCGCCTCGTCCAGCTGCTCGGCAGCCGCAACGCCGAGGTGCTACTCGAGGAGAAGGGCACACATCCGAAGGTCTCCTACCTGCAACCGAGACGCCGCCGACCGATCCAGGTGACCGCCGAGGAGGCGTCGTCATGACCACCATCGACCCCACCGCCGTCGCGATCACCGCACCCGGACGCCCGAAGGTGTGGACGATCTGGATCACCGTGCTCGCGGCGGGGCTACTCGTCGGGTTCGGCTCCTTCATCTACCAGTGGAGCCAGGGCCTCGGCGTCACCGGGCTCTCCAACACGATCACCTGGGGCCTCTACATCGTCGCGTTCATGTTCCTCGTCGGCATCTCTGCCGGCGGGCTGATCGTCGTCGCCGGCGCCGAGCTCGTCGGCACCCACCGCTTCGAGCACCTCAACCGACTCGCGGTCGTCTGCTCCGTCGCCGCCGTCGCCACCGCGGCCGGCACCATCCTTCCCGACCTCGGCCGCCCACAACGCGCCTGGAAGATGCTCGTCCAACCGCACCTCACCTCCCCGTTGGTATGGGACATGGCCGTGCTCGGTGTCTACCTCGCCATCGGCCTCATCGACCTGTGGATCCTCACCCGCACCCCCGTGCCAGCCAAAGCACTGCGAGTCATGGCGATCGTCAGCCTCCCCGTCGCCGTCCTCGTGCACTCCGTCACCGCCTGGATCTTCGGTCTGCTCGTCGCCCGACCGTTCTGGAACACACCGCTCCTCGCCCCGCTGTTCATCTCATCCGCCCTCGTGTCGGGCACCTCGCTCGTCGTCGTGACCGCCTACATCACCGAACGGGTCACCCCGTTCCGCGTGGGCGATCAGGCGTATGCCGGGCTGCGGCGGCTGCTCTTGTGGTTCGTCGCCGCCGACGTGTTCCTGCTGTTCACGGAAGTGATGACCACCTACGTGTCCGGGGAGCCGGACCATCGAAACCAGCTCGACATCCTCCTCACCGGACGCCTCGCCCCCGTGTTCTGGAGCGAGGTCGGCCTCGGTGTGGCGCTCCCGGTCCTGATGCTGCTCTCTCGCCGCGGCCGCCGCTCGACCACGCTCGCCATCGCAGGAGTGCTGCTCGTGCTGGGCGTCTTCGCGAAACGCATCAACATCCTCTTCGCCGCTGAGTTCCAGCCACTCGTCGGCCTCGCCCCCGGCATCCCCGGCGGGCGACCCGGCCAGCAGTTCCGACCCGACGAGATCTACCTCCCCTCCTGGGTCGAGATCGGCGTGCTGATCGGCATGACCTCGTTCTTCCTCACCATCGTCACCCTCGGAGTGCAACGCGCCGTCCTCCCACACCACGACGCCGACACCTGACGATGGCCAGCTACTACCCGATGCAACGCCTGCGCCCGCTCGGCGCGACCGTCTGGGCTGGAGCACCGCCCGTCGCGTCCGGCCGTGTGTGCCCGTCTCACGGTTGCTAGCCCCGCGGGATGTCGAGAGCGGTGAGGGCGATTTGGGTGGCGTTGTGTGCGACTTCGGCGAGGAGGCCGGGTGCGGCGCTCTGGTCGGTTGCGATGGCGAGTGTTG
>VGBZ01000081.1 GCA_016870275.1 Actinomycetota bacterium | reverse complement strand
CAAGGCTTGCCAAGGCACTAGGCGTGTACCTGTGGGGTGGCAACGCGCTCGGGGCGGGTACATGTACCCGTCGCTCGCCGGACACCGTTCAGTCGGGTTGGCTGCGTCGTCGTCATGGTTGAATTCTCCAAGGGTCCGCGCCGCTCCGTCACATGCTGCGGCTGGCAGGTGGCGAGCACCGACTGGACCACGGTGTCGTTGGCGGCCGAGCCCATGACTCGACGAGCGGGCTTCCGCTGGAACTCGCCCAGCGGGGGCCCGATCCCGTGCGGTGCACGACACCGTGTGACTCCGCCAGGTGCTCCAGGCGTGTACCCGGACCCATCGACACCCGCCCGGTCATCGCAGATCATCCATGAACCAACGGATGAGGAGGGGACACGTGCGCAGTCGAACAGTGCGAGCAGCATCGGTGATCGCAGCATCGGTCCTGCTGACCATCGGCCTCGGAGCGCCGAGTGGTTCAGCGGCACCACGTGAAGGTCGACTTAGGGTTCCGGATTCGAGTGTCGACTGGTTGGGCCGCATTCAGCGAGTGCGGGCCGACGGGTTCAGCGGTGACGCCCTCCGGCAGCTGTCGCGAGACGTCGCTGCCGTGACCGGCCCCGACTCGTTGGTCACCTGGGACGGGTCGCGGCTCGAGCTGGTTGTCGCCGACGAGGATGCGCCGGTGCTGGACCAGCGGATGGGCTCCGCTGACGATCTGCAGGGGGTGGACATCGTCGCTTCAGACGTGCGCCCCACTCCGGCCTTCTATTCGGCAACCGGCGGGGACGGCCAAGCCGGGAAGCATCTCGACAGCGGGACCATGGGTTGGATCATCGAGGTCTGGGGCTTTCGGAAAGCCATCACAGCGGCTCACGCCACCGCGCTGAACAGGACCCACTACTACAACGGGACCGTCACGCCTGTCGGATCGACGGACTCGATCCTCAGAGACCTGGACGCTGCGACCATCAGGTTGAGCGCCGGGAGCACAGGACGCGTCTACGGCCTCGCTGAGCCCATCGGTCGGATTCTCCCCGAGAATCAGATCCTTCCGGGGCTCCAGATCTGGTTCAGCGGCAAGAGGTCGGGAATCAACCGGCCTGGGACCGTCACGAAGCTCGCAGCGGGACTTGGCACATTGTGGTGGTGCACCACGGCTCGGGCAGGTGGTGGCGATTCGGGAGGTCCGGTCTTCGGCAGGGAGAACGGCAAGCTGACTGCGGCCGGTATGGTCAGTGGAGGAATCTCGACCGACCCGAACTGTGGGATGGCCTTCGTGAATCTGGATCCAATCCTGCGGCGGTCGAGTGGGAAGCTGGTGAAGTGATGGGCCGGATCTCGCCAGTGGGCGTCGTGGCGGTCCTCCTCGGAGCCGCGTTGAGTTCGTGCGGGAGCGCCGACCAGGCGAACAGCCTCGCCAGCACGAGCACCGAGGCCCCTCGGAGCTCGACGACCGCGGCTCCCGCGGAGCTCCCCGCTCCTCCAACGAGCAACCCTGCCGAGCGGTTTCGCGCCACCTACGGGCCGACCGCTGTCCCTCCATCGCCGGACGGCTCGCTGGAGTCGCCACTCGTCGATCCAGCCGGACGAGCAGCCAGCACCGGTTGCGAGCTGGAGGACCCACTCGTCGGACCAACCCTCCGGGCGAAGACGTGGGCCGAAGCCGACGAACTGGCAGCAAGCTCGGGCTATGCACTCATCGGCCAACCCGTGGAGCAGGGCAGCGACAGACCGACACGTCTGGGTGGCGCACCAACGCCGGGGGCATCACAGACTCCCGAAGGTGACGTTGCGATCTCCCTGGACGAGCGCAACGATCGCATCTGGGTGTGCCTCGACGAGACCGACCGGGTGGTCGGGTCGTGGCTCATCTGAACGACCTCGGTCCACTACCTGACTGAAGCGATCCAACTGGTTGGGTCTGCTGTGGGTTCGGTTGACGGTGTGACCTGCCACGTGGCTTGGCCTCTCGGTTGCGCATTGCGATCCTGATCCGGACCTGTACCGCACCTGTACCGACAACCGGGAGCAATCGTGGCGAATCACTGGGGTTTCCGGCCCGCCGCCGAGGCGCCCAGATCCGCGGCATTCAGCGGTTTCTCCGCCCCGGCACTGGGATCTGAGCGTCGCGCCGGCTGCTGGGAGCACGGTTTCCTAGAGCGTGCGTCGCTGGTTCGAATCCTGCCGTGGGCGCCAGTGTCCTGAACCATCACGCTGCCGTGGGCGCCAGTGTCCGCAGTCCCCGGCGGCAATCGGTCCCATCGGCCTCGTCGCCGCTACAGACGTCCGGTTCCAGCCCCAACGGGAGTGCCGTGACCCGGCCACGAGCTGGTCAGGAGACCAGCTCGGCCAGAACTGCCTTGTCGCCCTTGGAGAGCTGACTGAGTGGGAGGGCGGTCCCGTGCAACTCGATGCGGGCACCTGAGTCGTCGGAGATCTCGACCATGCGGGACAGGCCGACCTTGGAGATGTGGACGGTCGCGGTGTGGCGGTCGAAGCTCACGACCCGTTCGGGGAGCCGCCCGCCCGTGTCGCGGTTCAGTACGTGGATCGACTGCTCGGTCAGGGCGACGAGCAACTGGACCGTGACGCCCTGGCTCTCGGCGAACGCCTTGGTCGCTGCGGCGCCGCCCAGGGCGGCACCCACTCCGGCTGCCAACCCGCCGTCGGTTGCCAGCTTGCCGGCGGCGGCGCCTGCCGTTCCACCGGCGACCTGGGCGGCGAACAGGTCCTTGAGTCCGAAGTAGCCCGCGGCGACGACCGTCTGGTCGTCACCCAGGATGTGTTCGGCCTCGGCGATCAACTCGTTCTCGTCGTAGCGACTCACGGCGGCCTCCTCGGTGGGTCGTCCTCCGGATGGCTGACGATTCCCTGGTCCAGCCCACTACACGCAAGTCCGACGCAGCCAACATGGCCACGATCGCTACGAGCAGGCGAGCACCGGCTGCATGGGGACCGCGGTCGGCCCGATGGCGTCGGTGATGGGGATCACGAGCGCCGCGTCGGTCGCTCCCGCCGCAGTCGCTCGCAGTCCCAGTCGCCCTCGACGGGGATGAGCACGATGGAACTGCGGGACAGGTCGGGGTCCTGAACCCACTGCGCCGGAGTCCGGAACACCTCGTTGGACGGGTCGATCACCAGTTGCTCGGATCCGTCACGGACGACACCGCGCAGCGATCCGTCGGCCTGCTCGGCGAGGTCGTAGGCGAAGATCTCCCGCCGGGCCAGGTACAGGTCACCGGCCACCGCGAGCCGCACAGCCAGTCGGATCGCCGTCCGTACGGTCATCCCCATCTCAGGCCGGGTCGACGAACCGGTCGAGGGTGTCCGACACGGCGAGCCCGCCGGGCACGTCCTCCGGGCCGATCGCCAGGTCGACCGCACGGTGGAAGTGGTGCACGAGCCGTTCGTGCCAGCCGATCTGGAACGGCCGGGCACCCGGTGACTCGACCGAGCGCTGGATCGCGCCCAAGTTGGCGGTGTCCTGAGCCATGACGGTCTCGAACAGCGAGACACGTAGGGCGTGTTCGTCGGGCATGTCCCCTGTTCCCCAGTCGGGGGCGAACCACTCGAGCACCGGATCGGCGTGCCCGGTGTCGACCGGCCAGATGCACAGCAGCGGGAACGCCCCCGTGTCGAGCGGCGCCACCACGTTGGGGAACCATCCGAACGATGTGCTCGTCTCACGCCTCAGCGCACCGACGCTCGGATTGTCAGCAGCCGGTGACGGGTCCATCACCCCGAGCAGCTCCGGTCGGACCGCCACGCTCAGTCGGCTGTGGCCGTTCGGGAGCATCGCCACCGTGACTGTCGAGTCGTCGTAGAGCAGTGCAGCGTTGTCCGGGTGCACGGTTCGGATGTGGTACACCTCGAGGAACGCGTCGACGACGACCTTCCAGTTGGCAGCGACGTGGTGGTGCTGGCGGGTGATCCAGCGGAGTCGTGTCCCGTCGATCTCTCGCATCTGCTCGGCCAGCGGACCGAGGTACGTCTCGAGCGATGGTGCCGACGGGTCCTCGTTGACGAAGACGAACCCCTCCCACGCCTCGCAGCGGACCGGGACGAGCTCGAGTGATGACTCGTCGAGGTCGACGAAGTTCCGGGAGTCCGGCACCGCTCGCAGTTCACCGGCGAGCCCGTAGGACCACGAGTGGTAGTGGCACGTGAGCCGACGGGCCGTCCCGCACTCGTCCCGGACCACAGGAGCGGCCCGGTGTCGGCAGCTGTTGTAGAAGGCCCGCACGACGTCGTCCTCGCCTCGCACGACGACGACCGGTGAACCTGATCGGTCGGTGGTCAGGTAGCTGCCCTGTTCGGGGAGTTGGGAGAGGTGACCGGCGTACAACCACGACCGACGCCAGACCCGATCCCGTTCCAGTGCGACGAACTCCGGGTCGCAGTAGCGGCCCGTGGGGATGGGCGGGATCTCGACGGCCCCCGTCGGCGGTCCGGTCCGCTCCCGGTTGGCAGCGAGCTGCTTGCGGATCTCGTCCTCGAGTACTGCGTCCACACGCCCCCCGTCCCGGCAGTCCGTCGGTGCGGACGGCGTGTGAGAGTGTTCGGGGTCTGTGCGTCGAGTTCGCTCGGTCCCTGACTGTGCCGAGTTGGTCATCACGAGGCGTACAAGTTCAGTTGTTGTACGGCTCGTTCGTCTGAACCGAATGAGGCGTACAAGTTCAGTTGTTGTACGGCTCGTTCACGAGGGGGAGTGATGGTTGACGGCCCATTCGACGCTGCTGGCGTGCGGGCATTCGTCGACGACGGCTACGCGGTGCTCCGCAGTGCGCTCACAGCCGACGAAGTGTCCGACATCAACGCTCAGATCGTCGGGTTCGCTCGGGGCGAGTACCCGTCGGTGAACGCTCCGCAACTCCCGGCGGGTGCGACCGACGAGGAGGCGCTCGCCGGCGTCCTCGCCATCCACTTCCCGCACTGGGTGAACGAGACGATCCTCCGCTACGTCACCCACCCCGTCGTTGCCGCTGCGGTCGGTCAACTCGCCGGGGCGCACCTGCCGTGGTGGGACGGAGCCACCAAGTGCATGCAGTCGATGCTGTTCACCAAACCGCCCGGGTATCCCGGCCAGGCCTGGCACCAGGACGAGCACCACATCCCGACCCGAGACCGGTCCCTGCTGGGTGCGTGGATCGCTCTCGATCCGGCCACGGTGGAGAACGGGTGCCTCTGGGTGCTCCCCGGCTCGCACCGCTTCGGTTACCTGCACCCGGTGCGGCCACATGACCAGCCCGGCGAATTCGACCTGGCCGAGACAGCGTTCGGATTCGAATCGGACCATCCCGAGTCCGATGCGGTTCCCGTCGAGGTGGACGCCGGCGACGTCGTGTTCTTCTGTGGCCACCTGCTGCACCGTTCCTTCCGGAACCGGTCGAGCGGTTACCGGCGAGCGCTCGTGAACCACTACATGAACGCCTGGTCCGAGCTTCCGTGGGACCTCAGTCGGGCCGAGCCGGTGCGTGACTGGCGCGTGGTGGTCCCGGTGACCGGCGTCGATCCCTACCAGTGGAGGGGTTACGAAGATCCACCGCCGACGGTGTGGTTCCGGCCGACGGAGTAGCTCACTCCCGTCGCTCCTCCCGGGCCGATCCGGAACGAACCGCTGGTGCCGATTCGCTCTCCAGTCGACGCCAACGAGCGCGCCGGACCAAGCGAGCGCTGATGTTGATGAGGGGCCAATCGCTCCGCACCCTCGGCATCGTGGTGCGGGGTCAGGACGCAGGCGGGTCGAACGGGTTCCAGACCCGGTCCCGCTGGGCCAGCAAATCGGTGACCCCCGGGAAGCCGACGGCGCCCGCACGCAGGGCATCGAGCGTGGCCTGGCGGTTGTTGCCACGAACCGTGGCGCCGTGGCGGGCGTCCGGATCGACCCAGACAGCGGCGATGAGCACCAGGTGGACCACCTCGGCCGGATCGATCACGCCCTCATCGAGGGCGGCGATCACGCCCTCGGCCACTCCCGACTGGGCCGGTCCCCAGGTGAGCTCGGCGTGGCGGCGGCCGTCTCCGTCGGCGGCGACGGTCGCCTTGGGAACGAACAACGTCGGGGGTTGCACGGCCAGCCCGGGCTGGGCCACGACGAGAAACGGTGTGTGGCCTGCGGTCGGTGATGCGAGTGCAGTGGAGAATGCCGCACCGACCGGGCCGGCGCGATCGCCGAGCACAGTGTTGATGTGGGCCGCCTCGGCACCCGATCCGGCGAACCCCTCGCCCACGAGCATCACTGTCATTCACCTCCTGTCGCAGCCACCCACGGGACGTCCCGTGCGGCGGTGCGGCCGTAGCGCACCAGCTTGAGCAGCTCACTCGAATCGGTTCCCGGCTTGGTGTCGAACGCCAGAAGTCCCACGAGGCGGGACGGACCGGCTTCGATCGGCGTCACCCGGTGCATGGACCAGCGCCCGGCGAAGATCAGCAGGGTTCCGGGGTCGAACCTGAGCTGGACGACACCGTCTGTCGCACCGTCGAGGACGGAACGCACTGCAGTCAGGTTCTCGTCGGTTGCTGTTCGCAGTCCGGCTGCGACCTCGAAGTGTCCGCCGACCCCTGCGGTACGGATCGACAGCGACGTCACGAAGTCGGTCTGGTCGAAGTGCCAGCCGAGTTCATCCTCGACGGTCATGTCGGCGATGTTGAGAGCGCCGAGTGGGTCGGCGTAAGCGTGCAACTCGTTGACACCGAGCACGTGCCGGAGGAACTCACGCAGCGGAGCCCATTCGTAGAGTTGCCGGAGGGCGTGGGTCTGAGGGATGCAGTCTGCAGCGACTGCCCGAAGTGAAGAGCGGACTGTTCGTGCCCGAGGGTCCTCGGGGTCCACGCCCTCGTGTGGGAGGCCCAGATAGACGGTGTTGGTCACCTCGGAGTGGTGTCCGTCCGGTGCGGCGGCGTCGCACTCCTCGGCCATGCGCGCCACACCTTCGGGTCGGACGAAGCCCGGCAGCGCAACCACGCCGTCGGCTGCGAATGCCTCGGCACAGTCACCGGCGAGACCTGCGAGTGACTGGTCCCGGTAGAGCGGATAGCGGTCGAGGTCGACGATCTCGGTGATCAGCACCGTCACCTCTCTGTTGGCCGGGTGATCGTGCATTGCGGGTGGCGTGGTGTTCCCGGCCGGCGCAGCTGGGAACTGTACAAGTTCGGTTGTTGTACGCCTCGTTCGTCTGAACCGAACGAGCCGTACAAGTTC
>VGBZ01000080.1 GCA_016870275.1 Actinomycetota bacterium | reverse complement strand
CGGGGCGTGTTCGATTACATCGACGGTGGCGCCGAGGACGAGGCGGCCATGGGACGCAACCGCGCCGCCTTCGACCGCACCCTCCTGTCGCCGCGGGTCCTGGTCGGCAACGACGTGCCCACCATCGCCACCTCGGTCCTCGGCGGTCCGGCCGCGTACCCGCTGGTGCTCGCCCCCACCGGGTTCACCCGCATCGCCGACCCGCAGGGCGAGCTGGCCGTGGCCCGCGCCGCCGCCCGGGCCGGGCTGCCCTACACCCTGTCCACGCTGTCGACCCGCTCGATCGAGGAGGTCCGCGCCGTCAGCGACGGCCGGCTGTGGTTCCAGGCGTACGTGTGGCGCGACCGGGGCCTGGTCGGCGAGATGCTCGAGCGGGCCAGGGCGGCCCGCTACGAGGCGCTGGTCGTCACCGTCGACACCGCCGTGTTCGGCCGGCGCGAGCGAGACGTCCGACGAGGCTTCTCGCTGCCCCCCACCATCGGCCCCGGCACCTTCGTCGACGGGCTCGCCCATCCTGCGTGGACGTGGTCGTTCGTGCGGTCCGAGCCCATCCGCTTCGCCAACGTGGTGGGCCGCACCGTCGGCGACGGGGCCGCACCGGTGGAGCTGTCGGCCTACGTGAACCAGCAGATGGACCCCACGCTGTCGTGGGACGACGTGGCGTGGCTCCGCTCGCGCTGGGACGGCCCGGTGGTGCTCAAGGGGGTGCAGCGGGTGGCCGACGTCGTCCGCGCCGCCGACGAGGGGATCGACGCCGTGGTGCTGTCGAACCACGGCGGGCGCCAGCTCGACGTGGGGCCGGCGCCGCTCGACCTGGTGGCCCCGGCGGTGGACGCCGGCGGATCCCGCCTCGAGGTGCTGGTCGACGGCGGGGTGCGCCGGGGCAGCGACATCGTCAAGGCGCGCGCCGCCGGCGCCACTGCCGTGCTGGCCGGCCGCGCCTACCTGTACGCGCTGGCGGCGTTCGGCGAGCCGGGCGTGGACCGCCTCCTGCGCTGGTTCGGCGACGACGTGCGCCGCACGCTCGCCCTCGTCGGGGCCCCGAGCGTCGACGACCTCGACCGCAGCTACCTGGCCGCGCCCCCGCCGGGCGATCCGGCCCCGACGAACGGAGGACCCTGACATGCCCATCCCCCGTTCCATGCTCGACCGCTCCCCGGCGGCCGACCTCGACCTGGAGGTCGTCGGCACCTGGCCCGCCGAGATCGGCGGCGAGCTCGTGATCGCCACCGCCGACCGGACCTCCGCAGTGGGCGGCCACGCCTTCTACGGCGACGGCGTGCTCATCCGCGTCGGTCTGCGCCCGGCAACGATGGGAGCAGCGGACGGCCGCCACGCGTGGCGGCCGCGGCGCATCGACTCGCCGTCGGCGCGCCTGCGCGACCTGCGGCCCGACCTCTTCACCCCCAGCCCCATCGGCACGTCGTCGCCGTTCGGCATCTCCAACGCGTCCAACACCCAGCCGCTGCCGTGGGACGGCCGGCTGTTCGTGACCTGGGACGCCGGGCGACCCGTCGAGGTGGACCCGGTCTCGGCGGCGTGGCTCGGCGACGTCGGCCACCGCGATGCCTGGGCCCCGGCCATCGACCATCCGGTCCTGCCCCTGGTGGTGTCGAGCGCGCACCCGGTCATCGACCCCGAGCGCGGGTGCCTGTGGACCATCAGCCACGACCCGGTCCACGGGGTGCTGCACGTGGTCCGGGTGGACTTGGCCGACGCCGGCCCGCGGGTGACGCGCTGGCCGGTGGCGGGCGCCCATGTGCCGCAGTCGATGCACACGGTGGCCCAGACCGAGCACTGGCTGGTGATGGTGGACTGCGCCTTCAAGGCCGACCCGAACGAGATCTTCGGGCTAGGCCCGCGTGCGATCACCACCAACACCACCGCGCCAGCGTTCCTCGTCCGCAAGGACCAGCTCGACGAGGTGGCACCGGGCCAGCCGGTCGACCCGGTGGCGCTCACGCTGGCCCCCGAGACCATGCACTACTGGGCGGCGTGGGACGACCGCGACGGCGTTCGGATCACCTACGAGCGGACCAACGAAACCGACCTGGCCTTCTGGCTGTCAGCCGACGACCGCGACGCCGACGGCCACCCGGTGGATCCCCGGTTCGCCGGCATGTACTGCCATCCGATGTCACCCGGCGGCGTGTCGATCCTGGAGATCGACCCGGACGCGGCGACCGTGCGCGAGCGTGCCGACATCGCCGACCGTGAGAAGTACTGGGCGACCCAGCTGTCCACGAACGACCTGTCGCCGGCAGGCCTGAAAGCGTCCACCCGACACCACCAGGTGTTCTCGGGCTACAAGCCAGAGCTGATCTGCCAGCGGGCTCTCGACCTCTACGAGCGTGAGGGCCGCATCGATCGCCGAGCGCTTCCCGGGAGCGAGACCGCCGGTCGGTTGGTTTCGATCGATCGCACCGATGGTTCGGTGGTCGGCGAGTGGGCCTTCGCACTCGACGAGTACCCGTGCTCGCCTGCCTACGTCCCCCGGCCGGGCGGCGAGCCTGGCGGCCACGACGGGTGGGTCACCGTGCCGGTGCTGCGAGACGACGGCTTGCGCATCGACCTCTTCGATGCGGGGGACCCGTCGACGGGTCCGCTCGCCGCGCTGCGGGCGCCGGGAGGGCGCACGGTGCCGTTCATGTTGCACGCCACCTGGTCACCCGACGCACAGGTGGCGGATCGGTCCATCCCCCGCACCCGCTTCGCCGACGACCTCGATCACCGCGTCGACGCGCTCGAACCCGAACTGGCCGCGCTCGCCCGCCAGGTGGCATCCGACCTCGACGCCCGTTGACCGTGTGGAGGTCGGGATCAGGACCCCAGCGGGGCATCGGGGCATGCGCTGATCGCCGATCGGATCCCGAGATCGGCGCGTCGCTCAGGCCTCGATTGAGCGCAAGTCGTCAGTGGTGTCCACGTCGGCGGCTTGCCCGGTGCAGTGCACCGCCGTGACCTGCTCGGGGTGCTCAACCGGTCGATCTGTCGGCGAAGCACGGCGAGTTGGTGGCGAAGCACGATGATCTCGAGATCCTTCGCGCGACCCGAACGCACCGCCAAGCGTGCCATCGCGGCGAGGAATCGGTACAGGGTGGGGTACACAGGGCTTCATCATCGGCTGGCCTCGCCGCAGGTCAACGCCCACGACCGAGTTATCGGCACGCAAAGGGTCTCGAACATCGGCGACGCTCGCCGAGGACGTTGCCGACCCGGTGGGTGCGCCTGCAACCGTTGCGGGGGAATGTAGTCGTTAAAAGCCGTGCGGCCTTGTGGCAGGCTCCATTCCCAACCGGCGCTGTTCGAGCGACCGCCAAGGGGTGAGAAGAATCATGGTGTTCTGGTTGAACCGGGTTCGGGTCGGACGACTGGTTGTGATGGTCGGGGTCTTGGCGTTGGTCGGGGCGGCGTGTATGCCACCCGTTGATCCTGTGGGTGCCGAATACTCGGTCGTGGCTGGTCAGGCGGCATTTCGGTACTCGTTGATGAGGCCGCCGCAGCGAGGCGATTTCACGACTTGAAGCGGCCGGTCGGGTGGCGATCCGGCGATGGTGCCGGCGGGAGGTCGTTGCTCGAGTGAGCGGTGGGGTCGATGCTGGTTGTAGTGGTCGATGTAGTCGGCTACGAGGCGTTCGAGTTGTCGTTGGTTCCAGATGAGGGTGCGGTCGAGGAGCTCGCGTCGCAGTGTTCCGATCCAGCGTTCGGCGAACGCGTTCGCGGCCGGTGTGCGGATCGGGGTGCGGAGGATCTTCATGTGCTCGGTGCGGAAGATCTCGTCGAAGGCGTCGATGAACTGGCTGCCACGGTCCCGCACGAGCGCTCTCGCGTCCGTGAGCTGGTCGCCGTGGCGCAGGAAGAGGTTCCGGGCGGCTTGGGTGGTCCACGCTCCGGTCGGGTGTTCGGTGACCCCGCCGAAGTACACGGTCCGTGTCGGGATGTCGATGAAGAACAGCAGGTAGAACCGGCGCAGGGTGACGGTGTCGATGGTGGCGAAATCGCATGCAATGGCGGCTTGGGAGCGCAGGAACTCCGACCAGGTCACCGCTGCGCTTGCGGGTGCGGGGTCCACGCCGGCAGACTTGAGGATCTGCCAGACGGTGGATGCAGCGATGCTGTGGCCGAGGCCACTGAGTTCGCCGTGTATGCGGCGGTAGCCCCAGGTCGGGTTCTCGTCGGCGAGGCGCAGGACCAGACGTCGGAGGTCCGCTTTGGTTGGCGGGCGGCCTGGCGGCCGCGTCGGTTGGGTCCAGTGCCGGGCGACGCGTCGGCGGTGCCAGCGGAGCAGGGTGTCGGGGGTGACGAGCCAGCCCTCGCGTAGCCGGCGGGGGAGTGTGGCTGCGATCGCGCCGAGCAGGGTTCGGTCGTCGTCGGTGAGTTCGGGCCGGTCGATCTGTCGGCGAAGCACGGCGAGTTGGTGGCGAAGCACGATGATCTCGAGATCCTTCGCGCGACCCGAACGCACCGCCAAGCGTGCCATCGCGGCGAGGAATCGGTACAGGGTGCGGTACACAGGGCTTCATCATCGGCCGGTATCGCCGCAGGTCAACGCCCACGACCGAGTAATCGGCACGCACACCGACTTCGGTGAGATGGCAGCCACCGCGGCCCTGCCACGGCGCAGAGATCCTCGGTCCACCTCAGGCCCAGCTCGAAGCGGCCGGCTGACCGCCTGTCGGCGAACCGCCGACGAACCGCCGACATCGCGATGTCGGCGGCGAGCGTCAGCGCGCCATCCCGGCTTCTGTCGTCGACCGGCCGTCTAGCCAGGTGTCGAGCACCTCGATCCGGTGGAGGTCATCGACCGCGACGTCGAACGGGTCGCGTTCGAGCACGGTGAAGTCGGCCCGTTTGCCGACCTCGATCGAGCCGGTGTCGTCGTCGGCACCGAGTTGCCATGCAGCGTCGATCGTCACGGCGCGCAACGCGGCGCGAACGTCGATCGCGAAGTGCCCGGCCAGGCGATCCCCGTGTCGGGTCCGGCGCGTGACAGCGGTGCGCACCAACGACAGCGGATCGGTGGGATACATCGGCGCGTCAGCATGCAACGACACTCGGTGCCCCATCTCGACCGCCGGACCGATCGGCATCAGCTGTTCGGCGCGCTCAGGGCCGATGATCTGGTCCCGCAGCTCGGGCCCGTAGTGCAGCACGTGGTTCACGTGGAAGCTCGGTGACACGCCGAGCTGCTTGGCGCGGACCAGGTCGTCGGTGGAGATCAGTGCGCAGTGTTCGAGACGCCATCGATGATCGGCGTCGGCGGACACGACCCGGCCGTAGAGATCGAGCATCTCCCGACACCCACGGTCGCCTTGCGAGTGCGCCATCACCTGCCAACCGTCGGCATACAGGCCGGCGAGGAGGTCGACCATGTCGGCCGGATCGAAGTTCGCTCGCCCCGCCGTGCCCGGAGCGATCCCCAGCGTGCAACAACACAGATCATTCTCAAGGTACGGCTCGTCGAGCAGCATCGTGCCCGTGTACGGCGAGCCGTCGTACCAGAGCTTCAGTCCGCGGACGCGGTACCGGTCCCCGATGCGATCCGCGCGATCGAGCCGATCGGCCATCGCAGAGTGGTAGTACGCGGTCGTGCGCACCGGCGCCTCGCGAGCGACATCGGCGAGCATGGCGGGGTCGCCGAAGGTCCCCGCGACACCGATCGACGTGATCCCGACGGTGCGATACGCGTCGTAGACCGAGCGCATCGACGTGCGCGTCGCGTCGGCCGAGCCGAGGAAGAACGGGGCGAAGGCCGCCATCGCCGGCTGCTCTTCGAGGCGACCGTTCAACAGACCTGCCGCGTCGCGCCCGTAGTGACCCCCGTCCCCGGGATCATCGGCGTCGAGGGCGACGCCCGCGCGCACCAGACCCAGCGTGTTGACGTAGGCGGTGTGCATTGACTGGATCATCACGAACACCGGATGGCGGTCGGTGATCGCATCGAGACGGGCGCGATCCCACCGTCCGAGATCGGCGGTGAGGATCGGGTCGAACCCGAACGCGAAGATCCATTCGCCCGTCGGTGTCCGCTCCACGGCCGCGGCCAGCTCCGCTTCGACGTCGGCGACCCGCGCGTGGCGAAAGCTCGAGACGTCGACCCATCCCGAGAACTGAGCACAGACGTCAGGGTGGGTGTGGGGCTCGAAGAAGCCGGGAAGGAGCGCTCGCGTCCCGAGATCGACCACGGTCGTCCGGGCGCCCCGAGTAAGGAGCACGTCCTCGCGGTTGCCGACCGCGACGATCCGCCCGGACGAGACGGCGACCGCCTCGGCGCGCCCGGGACGCGTCATCGTCTCGATCGTGTCGGCCAGCACGATCACGTCGGGCACGGACGGCGGGCGGCTCATGTTCAGCCACCGGCCGGTGCGGCCGGATCGGGAGGGGTGTCATCCATCGGGTGTCCTCGCTCGGACGTCGACGCCTCGAGTGCTTGATCTGGTGGGCGATGCGCTCCGCAATTATGACGCAGCCGAGGTGACGGGAGGGCCACGAAGGGAGCGTCGAGCGTCCAGTTGCTCTCATGGAATCACCCGAGGGAGAATTAGAGAGGATCACTGCGGAGTTCGCCGATCTGTTCATCGCCTCGATCAACGACCAGGCGAAGAATCCGACCCACTTCCTGTTCAACCAGTGGTGGTCACATGCCCCCGAGGAGGTCCGTCGGGCCTACGTCCATGGCATCGTGGAGGACCCCCGATTCGCGGACTTGACCAGCGGTGAGGACTATGCACCGCCGATGGAACTGGACGCGCTCGCGGTGCTCGAGCAGGGAACACTCGGCCGAGTGTTCCACGACTGGATCGTCGAGAACGGCCTCGCGGAACAGATTGCCATGGATTACCGCAAGTTCCACGAGCACCTCGTCGCGAGCGGCAGTCTCGACAACATGCCCGAGCCGATGCAGCACGCGGTCCTCCGTGGCTTCCAGAACCACGACTTCCAACATGTCGTCACCGGCTACGACTCCACCGGACTCGGTGAGATCGCCGTCCAGGCGTTCTGCCTCGCGCAGATCCAATTCCCCTACTTCGGTATGTGGATCTCGATCGTCACCGCCCAGATGACCTACCTGCGGCCCCAGTCGATCGTGCCGCTGATGGGTGCCATCTCCGAAGGCTGGCAACTCGGACGCGCGGTCGACAACATCCAGGCCGAACACTGGGAGGCGATGCTCGACCAGCCCCTCGCCGAGGTCCGAGCCCGGTACGGCATCCACCCCGACGGACGAGCCCCCCTCGCCACGACGGGGTAGCCGCCCGCGAGCTCGGCGACGGGGTCCACCATCACCGGGTCCTTGGCTCGGCGGCGCGGGCTCTGCTGAGCTGAGAGGATCCGTCC
>VGBZ01000079.1 GCA_016870275.1 Actinomycetota bacterium | reverse complement strand
GCTTCATCGGTGTGCTGGGCCTGGGCGCTGCCCTGAACGGCGACGTTCCGCCCGCCGGTCGGGTCGCGAGCGCACTCCTGGCGTGCGGATGTGTCGGCGTGCTGGTGGTCACCTGGCGGGCGGGCGTCGGGGTCGATGCCGACGGCGTGCTGGTCCGCCGCTACCGGGGCACCTCGACCCGCGTGAGCTGGTCACGGGTCACGGGGTTCGAGGTGGTGGACAACGGGAGCCCGTGGAACAGCGGCGTGTTCGTCGGCGTGGTGGTCGACGACGGACGGAGGTTGACCACCCAGGGGCCCGTGACGCCGACGGCCTCCAGTCCCCGGGGCTCCCAGTTGGTGGGCGAACTCGAGGCATGTCGTCCCGACCCACGGTCACCGGGAACCGGGGCGTCCGAATGAGCAGGCGTCGGGTGCCGATGACGACGGCGGATGAGCAGGTCCCGCCGGTGTGGGTCGGCCCGTGGCGTGGGCTCTGTCGTGTGACGCCTGGGCTGCGCGGCAACAGCTGACCGCCTGCACCGCAGTGACCCACTCCGCCTAGACTCCGGGCGGGGAGAACGCGGGGGCGACGATGCGGGAACCGATCGCGGCGGTTGACCAAGAAGGGCTGGAGCCACACCTACGCGTGCTCGAACTCGTCGGCCGGGGTGGCTCCGCACTGGTCTACCGGTGCGTCGACGAACGCCTCGGGCGAGAGGTGGCGGTCAAGGTGCTGCACACGCTCGACATCCGCCCCGGCGGCCCGGTGGCTCCGGCGGAGGCGCGCACGCAGGCCCTCCTGAGCTGGCACCCGTTCGTGCTCAGCGTGTTCGACGTCGGGGTGGGCACGTCGGGCCACCCGTACATCGTGAGCGAGTTCGCCCCCGGTGGTGCGTTGTCGGACCGTGTGGCCGTCAGCGGTCCGCTGGATCCCACCGGCGCCGTCCGGCTCACCGGTCAGCTCGCCGAGGCGCTGGCAGCGGCCCACGCCGCCGGGGTGAGCCATTGCGACGTGAAGCCGTCCAACGTGCTGTTCGCTGCTGACGGATCCCTCCGCCTGGCCGATTTCGGCATCGCCCGCTCCTCCACCGTCACCAGCAGGACCTTGGGCGACCTGCAGGCCAGCCTCGTCTACGCCTCGCCCGAACTGCTCGACGGAGTTCGGCCCGGTCCGGCGGGAGACCTCTGGGGCCTCGCGCTCTCGGTGTGGACGGCGCTCACCGGACTCGAACCGTTCGGCGGATCCGGCCAGCCGGTGGCCACGTTCGTGGCACGGCTCCATGCCGAGCGCCCGGGCTTCGAGTCCCTCGGCCTGCCGCCCGAGGTGGCCGACGTCCTCGACCGCTGCCTCGACCACGACCCCGCCCGGCGCCCATCGGCTCCCGACGTGGTCGGCGTGCTGGGCGGCGCCGTGACGCCGGCGGCCCACGCCGCCGGCGCGCCCGACGTGGTGGCGGTCCACGAGGCGAGCGTGCGCGAGCGTCGCCGGCTGATGGCGGCGATCGTGGCCGACTTCGGCGACCCCGGCATCAGCCCCTTCGAGCTCGTCGAGCTGGCGCTCGTCGAGTATCCGAGGTTGTTCCGCACGCCGGTTCGCGCCATCTTCGAGTGCGCACAGCGGGGCGGCGGCCTGCCGCCGGGCGACCTCGTGACCGACGAGCAGCTCCGGCGCCTCGAGCTGGCCGACCAGTTGCGCAACCTGGCAGGTTCGCCGCGGTTCTTCTTCGACGGCGAGATGGGGGAGTACGACCCGTCGCGCCTGCCGGGCGAACTCCGCGAGCCGGGCCGTCTGCTGTCGGAGGCACACCTCTGGGTGGCCGAGCGCAGCCCCGGTGTCCGGGTGGGGCTCGCCGGGCCGAAGGCCGAGGTGGGGCGGGCGGTGCTGGGTCGCTTCGCCGAACCGGGGTTCATCGAGGGGTTCTTCGCCGACGACCGGGCCTTCGACCTGCTGGACGTGCCCACGGTGCTGATCCTGCTCGCGGTTGCACGACCGTTCTTGGAGGTGCTGGTCCAGGGCCGTCACGACTGGGTGGCGGAGCTGATGCGCCGCAAGCCCGACCTGCGTGCAGCCGTGGTGTTCGAGCACCCGGACTTCATGATGGGCGTGCTGCGGGCCGTGCCCGGGCTCGCCGAGGAGATCCGCGGGACCCGCTGGGGGACCGAGATCGAGCTCGGCCTCGGTCGCACCAGCACCTCTGAGCGGGCCGGCCTCCGCATCATGTTCCCCGCAGAGCTCGCGGCGCTCGGGATCGACCTGTGAGCGCTCCGTGAGCGGGACCCTCACGGTGGGGTTCCTCGACGAACGGGTGGAGCTCGCCCCGGGCGACGAACTCACCTTCGGGCGTCGCGCCGACCTCGTGCTCGACGAGAACCCCTACATGCACCGGGTGTGTGGCCGTCTCGTCCACCGCCAGGGCGTCTGGTGGTTGCAGAACCACGGCAGTCATCTCCGGTTGGAGCTCGAGGACCTCGACGGGGCGGGTCCGGCCGAACTGATGCCCGGCCAGCAGTTGCCGGTCACCGCACGTCGCAGCGCCGTGCGCCTCGCGGCGGGCCCGGCCAACTACGAACTCGAACTGGGTGTGGACGTGGCGCTCGACCTCGGCGACACGGACGTGCCGGTGGGGACCGCGACCGTGGACTTCGGGGCTGTCCCGCTCTCGCCCGAGCAGCACCTCCTCCTCGTGGCGCTGTTCGACTCGAGCCGACGCAACCGGGGCGCCGTGGAGGGCAACGCGGTCATCGCCGCCCGCCTCGGGTGGACGGCCAAGAAGTTCCACCGCAAGCTCGACGCGGTCTGCGACAAGCTCCATCGGGAGGGAGTGCGGGGCCTGCGGTCCGAACCGGGCTCGGGTTTGAACGCCGAGCTGCGCCGGGCGGTGCTCGTGCGCCATGCGGTCAACAGTGGCCTGGTCGGCCCGGGCGACCTAGGGCTCCTCAGTGCGCCGGGTTCTCCACCGACTCCCAGTTGCGCCCCTCCAGGTACGGGGTGAACGACTCCGCGATGTGGGCGAGGTCGAGCGGCGACTTCGGTCGCTTGATCTCGTACAGGTGCGGGAACCGCTCCCATGCCCGCACCGCGTCCCACAGCCTGGCGGCGGGGTTCTTCATGCCCAGGTCGTCCTGCGCTTGTCGGGGTCGAACAGCCAGGCACCGACCAGGAGGAACCCGACCGCGAACAGCAGCAGCACCGCGAGCTCGGTCACCACGTCGGCGAGTCCGCCACCATCGAGGATCACCTGTTCGTACGCGGACACGGCCCAGTAGGTCGGTGTCGCCGGGGCGATCGCCCGTGCCCAGCCCGGCAGCGTCGAGAACGGCACGAGAGCGCCCCCCAGCCCGGCCAGCAGCAGTGCGCCCAGGTAGGCGAAGGCATTGAAGAGCGCCTGGGTGTTCGCCACCGCTGCGGCGATCAGTCCGTAGCCGATGATCACCAGCGCCGTCGCCAGCTCGATCATCACCAGCGCGACGATCGATCCGCGCACCTCGAGATCGAACAGCAGCACCGCGGCGATCATCACGAACGCGAACAGCGTCAGTTGCAGGATGTAGGCCACGCTGAGCTTGCCCGTCATGATCTGCCAGGGGCGCACCCCCAGTGCGCGGACCCGGTTCCAAGTGCCCCAGCCGTGCTCACCGAGGAACAGGTAGCCGAAGCCGGCCAGCGTCATGAACCCGAACATGGTTGCCTGCCCCGGGGCGGCGAGGTCGGCGCCGCTCACGTCGCCCTGGCCCTCCACCAGGCGGAGGTAGACCTCGAAGACGCCCTGGACGAAGGCCAGGATCACGAGAGGCATCACGAAGTAGATGGCGAACGGCAGGTACTCGCTGCGGATGAGCGCGAGCTCCTGACGGGCCACCACCGGCACGGCTCGCCTCACGGCACGCTCCCGACCTGTGGCGTCGACTGGTCCTCGACCAGGTCTTCGTTCGTCAACTGTCGGTAGGCCCGCTCGAGCGACGGCTCGAGTACTGCCGCACCCACGAGTTGGCTGCGGGCCGACGGACCGAGGTGGTCGATGACCTCAGCCACCTGTATGTCGGGTGACGCAAGGCGGGCCACCACCCGGTAGTGGCCCTCGGAGGTCGACCCGGCCTGGTCGACCGCGTCCCAGAGGTCGTCGGGCAGCGCCACGTCGGCTCGGGTGAAGCGCAACTCCACTGCGCAGGATGCGTGGCGTCCGACCACTTCGGCCACCTCTCCGCTGTCGCGGATGCGCCCGCGGTCGATGATCGCCACGGTCGCCCCGAGTGCCTCGACCTCGTGGAGTTGATGCGTCGAGTAGAGCACCGCAGCGCCTTCGGTCGCCATCGTCCTGACGAACCCGAGCAACTCCTCCCGCGCGCCGATGTCGACGCCGACGGTGGGCTCGTCGAGCAGCAGGACCGACGGTCCGTGCATGAGTGCGAGACCGGTGTGCACACGGCGGCGCTGTCCACCGGAGAGTGTGCCGGCGCGCCGCTCCAAGAGGTCATCCAATAGCAGGTGGCGCGCCACTTCGCGGACGCGTCCGTCGAGAACGTCGGCCCGCAACCCGGCCAGCTCCCCGAAGTACCGGAGGTTCCGGTCCACGGTGAGGGTCGGGTAGAGGGCCTCCTCTTGGGGTGCGTAACCGAGGTCGGAGGATGGAGCGGCGCCGGGTGCGGTCACCTCGTGTCCGCCGACGTACACCGTCCCCTCGTCGGAGCGAACGAGTCCCGCTGCGATGTTCATGAGCGTGGACTTGCCTGCGCCGTTGTTGCCGAGCAGTGCCACGACCTTTCCGGGCCCCACTTCGATCGACACGTGGTCGAGCGCTCGCACGGCGTCACCGTCGCGACCGTAGGTCTTCGAGAGCCCTTCGACCACCAGTCCCTCGTCGTGATCTCCTCCGGTGGTCATGGTCGGCGCCTCCTGCCCACACGCCCGAGGGATCTCGGCACGGCACCTGCCAGCACGCGCACGTGGGCCCCGAGCATCCGGAGGTTGAGGTCGGTGACCATCAGAACGGTGTCGCCCCGTTCGCCGAACACGTGGTCGCGGAAGAGGACGTCGACCGCAGCGTCCCCCGATCGGACCGGCAGCCGGTCACCGGGGAGGTGCTTGCCCGTGATCACCCCGGTGGTCTTGTCGAACGGAAGGCCCGGGCTGTTGCGCTCCGCGAACTCACAGGCCACTGCGACCAGGGCATCGCTGGGTCCGGGCCCGTCGCCGAGGCGGGGAAAGAAATCCTCGGGCTCCAGGATCCGGGACCGCCACCCGGCGAGCGCCACCGGGTTCACGATGTGCGCAGCCATGTAGTACGGGGAGCCCGGTCTGGTCAGTAGGGCCCGCAACACGATGCGCGCCGTCATCGCGAACCCGAGGCCCGAGCGCTGGTGGTCCGGCTCGATGCAGACGGCGAGCATGTGAATCGTCGGCCGACCGGCGAAGTCCTCGATCCGGTAGGCGATGAAGCCGACGATCCGTCCGCCGTTCCGGGCCAGATACAGGTCGGCCGTGGCCCACAGTTGATCGCGCCGTGCCGAGAAGTCCTGTGCGGCCCAGCTCATTGCCGGGCTCGTGCCGGGGGTCATCGAGGCAGCGACCACCCCGACCAGCTCGTCGAGAACCGACCGTGCCTCAGCCCGGGGAAGCCGGGCGAGCCGGATCCGCTCGATCGCAACCCGCCCATGCGAGCTGGAGCGTGCCAGTGGGCCGGTCACGTGCCACCCAGCCCGAGCAGTCGGATCTGTTCGCCGAACAACTGCTCCATGCCCAGCCGTGAACTCGGTCCAGATCGCTCAATACCGCGGGCGAGCGCATCGGTCCACTCAGGTCGCTTGATCCGCTCCAGCAGGTCGGGTCGTTCGCGTAGCGCAGTGAGGATCAGGTCCGGGTACCCGACTGCGAGCGAACTGCCGAGGTCGGGCTGGCGGTCGAGCAGCTCCACCAGCCAGTCCCAGTGCGTGGACAGCAGGCCCTCGAAGAGGGTCCGGGCCGAGGACATGAGGATCAGCACGGTGGTGCCGTCGAGGAGGTCGATCGACCGGGGGTCCCCGAAGAACGCGTCGATGAACTGCGGATCCGAAAGGTTGGACCTGATTGCCGAGTTCATGCGCGCCTTGGCGGGGAGCAGGTCGACGCGCACCTCAGGACACCGGCGCGCCGCCTCGGTGTGGGCGTCGGAGACGGCCTCCGCCTGCGCTCGCAGCTCGGGCGGCAGCGACGTGGGATCGAACGCCCCGCTCTGCCCGTCGAACAGGAAGGGCTTGCCGCCGCCCAGGCTCCGAGCGGCCTCTGCGACCGTGAGATCGGCGAGCTGTCCGATGGTGACGGACATGCGCTCGGAACGCAGGCGTGCGACGTCGCGCAGCACGGGCTCCATGACCTCCGCCTGCTCCGGCGGGTAGCTCACGAGCATCCGCTCGACCACGCGCACCGGCGATGGGCTCTGCTCGAGATCCGCACTCACCCGCCCCATCAGGTCGGTCCGGCGTTCGATGGACTCCCGGAACGACCGGCAGAGGTCAGGGGGCTGCGCGGCCCGGCGTTCACCCTCCCATCGCGCGGCCACGAGAACCGTGCCGGCGAGGGCCGCCACGACTCCGATCGCGAGTCCGGCCATCCAGCGCTGGGAGCGAATCGGTCGGTCGACGTCCTCCCCGACCCGCCGCGGCGAGGCGAGCGAATGTCGGAGCACGGCCATGGAAGGCCTCCGGGCCGGGTCGCGGGACAACGCCCGTTGGAGCGTGCCTCGTAGGTCCGGTGGAGCCCAGGGGATGGCAGTGTCGACGTTGATCCGCTCCGATCCGAGCCGGGCCATCACCAGAGCAGGGCGGTCGCCGGGGGCCGAGAACGGCGTGCGACCGGTGGCGGCGAACACCAACGACAGCGCGGCGGCGTACACGTCGCTCTTCTCGGACGGTCGGGCGCCGTCGAGCAACTCAGGTGGCAGGAACGGCAGCGAACCCCGGAGGCCGTCGAACGATCTGGTTGTTGCATCGAGCACTCGGGCGATGCCGAAGTCCGCGACGCGGAGGGAGCCATCCTCGGCGAGAAGGAGGTTGGACGGCTTGACGTCGCAGTGGAGCACCCCCCGCCGGTGCGCCTGGGTCAGCGCCGAAGTGAGCTCGTCGGCCAGGAGATACCACTCCTGACGCGACAGCGGTCCCGTGCGGTCGACCCGGTCCGCCAGACTCCCCCCGGGCGCGTACTCGAGCACCAGGAAGTCCTCGCCGCGGGTCGTCACTCCGTGGGAGTGGAGCGCGAGGATGTGCGACACGCCCGACAGTGCAGCCAGCACGCGGGCTTCCGGCGGGACCGTATGGACCGTACCGTCGCCACTGGGGCGGGACCCAAGGACCTTGACGGCGACCGTGCGACCCAGCTCGGCGTCGATCGCCCGGTACACCGCGGCGTGGCCCCCACGGCCGATCAACTCGAACGCGTCCAGGCCCGGGATCCAAGTCCCGGTGATGTCGAACCCGACCGTCACGAACTCTGCCTCCCTCAGCCCCGCTCACGACGAGAGGATCGGCGCCGATCGTGCACCAGCCCCTGCCGTGCACGGGAGTTCAGTCGAGGGGCGCAGTGGTGTCAACCGTCAGGCCGGATCCCGTCGCGGGCTCCTCAGGGCGCCGGTTTCTCCACCGACTCCCAGTCGCGCCCCTCCAGGTACGGGGTGAACGACTCCGCGATGTGGGCGAGGTCGAGCGGCGACTTCGGTCGCTTGATCTCATACAGGTGCGGGAACCGCTCCCATGCCCGCACCGCGTCCCAGAGCGCCGCTGCGTCGTCGCCGGTGGGGGCCGGGGTCACCACCGGTCCGTAGAGGGCGCGGCCGCTCGGGAACAC
>VGBZ01000078.1 GCA_016870275.1 Actinomycetota bacterium | reverse complement strand
ACTCGTGATCGGACTGACCGGAGCAGAGCGTCCGACAGCCTCGACCGGGAATCCGATGTCGGTGCGATCGCCCGCCCCGATTCGTGTGACCGGCTGAACGTGATGGCAGCGGTGCACCCCAGGGGGCGTGCCGCCAGCAGTTGCAGCTTCGGCGTCCACCCCAGTGCGCGCCACGTGGCCATGCCAGACTCCGGACGGCGTCGAGGGGGTCCGATGGTTGAGGGAGCAGAGATCCGCTGCACGTTGAGCGACGGACGGGACCTGGCGGCGTTCGCAGTCGGTTCTCCCGACGGTCCGCTGGTCCTGCACAACCACGGCGGACCGAGTTGTCGCTGGGAGGTCGCGCTGTTGGCCGACGCAGCCGCTTCGCTCGGGTTGCGGCTGGTGGGGGTCGACCGCCCCGGCCAAGGACAGTCCTCGCCGCAACACGAGCGGACCTACGCCGGGTGGACCGCCGATCTGGAGGCGTTGGCCGACCACCTGGGCGCCGACCGGTTCGCCGTGACGGGCTGGTCGGAGGGAGGCCCCTGGGCGCTCGGCGCCGCGGCCTACGGCTCACCGGAACGGATCGTCCACGTCACGTCGATCGCCGGCGGCAGCTACGGCACGTTCGGGCCGAACTGGGCGGCGGAGTACCAGGACACCGTCGATGCGCTCGGTGGGCGTCTGGCGCTGCACTTCCACCCCGGCTTCAGGCTCATGTACGACATGTTGGAGTGGACCGCCACGCACGGCCGCAAGGGGTTCGCCCGTTCGCTGCGCAAGGCGGTCGGCCCCGAGGACGTCGCCGTGCTCGACCGGCCCGGGCTGCAGGACGCGTTCTTGGACTGCACCGCGGAGTGCTTCGCCCACGGCGCCGACGGCCTGGTCCGTGATGCGACCGTGCTCTACGAACAGTGGGACTTCGACGTGGCCGACATCACCCGACCGGTGCACCTGTGGCAGGGCATGGCGGACCGGCTCGTCCCACCACCGATCAACCAGCGGGTCTGCGACGAGATGCCCGGCGGCATCTGGCACCCGGTCGACGGGATCGGACACTTCGTCGCCGTCTCCCACGCCGAGGCGATCCTGACGATCACCGCAGAGGATCTCGCCGCCACGTAGACCCCAAGATCACGTCGACCCCCATGATGTCGACGCTCCGAGCCGGTGGCGACGGACTGACCGGGGTGGACCACCCGCACCAACGAGCCCGATCGGCCGGGCTCAGACCGTCAGGCTGGAGAACGCACCGTCGGAAGGAAACGCGACCAGCCGCGACGATGTGAAGTCGGTCGAAGTCAGGTCGATCGAGTACCAGAGCGGGTCGTCCTTGGTGTTCACCACGTACTGGTGCCCCGTCAGGTTCGAGACGGTCGACCACATGGTCATCTCCGGCATGACCGTCTTCGGATCGACGTCCTCCTCGATCGTCCCGGGGACGATGTCGAAGTTGTGCAGGATCCGGACGCAGTCCATGAGCAGCGCCCGCTCGTCGGCCGGTTGCTGGGCGAAGCGGACGTCAGCCAGCACCCGGATGAACTGCGACGGAGCGCTGCCGTCGCCCGGCAGGCCGGCGAAACCCGAACCCTGACCGAGCGGGGTGAACGTGCGTCCGCCGATCGTCACGTCGGCCGGCACGTGGGTCGACAGCGACAGGTGGTTGCTCACGTTGGTCAGGTGCCAGTCCAGGTAGGGGGCGTTCGTCGCCACCTGCACGGGGTTGTCGGAGATGACCATGCCGTCCGGGTGGAACTCGACGACCGCGCAGCTCGTGGAGTCGTGCAGGATGATGTGCGTCGGGAGCGGCACAGGGATCTGCGGTGGCGTGAAGTCCACGACATTGCACGTGGCGGCGGCCGTCTTCGCCTCGGCGACCGTGGCGCAGGTGCCCAGCAGGAATGCCAGGGTCTCGATCACCCCGATGTCGGTGCCGTCGTTGCGAGGCTGGGCGAACGTGCAGTGGCCGGGCATGTAGAGCAGGTGCGCCGACAGACCGGCCGTGTTGGTGCCGTCGGCCAGCCACTGCGGCTCGAAGGCACCGATCCCGACCACCCCGTAGGTCCCGGTCCACGACCTGCCGCCCTGCACCGCTCCGCTCGAGCCGGCGAAGTCGGAGGCGAGCACGCTCAACTGCCAGGGCAGGACGTCGGGGAACTCCATCGTCCTCCCGACCGCGACGCTCCCGTCGGCCGCCTGCCGGTGCTTGAAGTTCGTGCACTTGTCGCGTCTCCCGTCGTTGGTGGCCGGGCCCGCTGGACGCACCCCGACAGATCGTCAGGTGAGGCTACCGCCGGTCCGATCCGCGACACGTCGGTGATCTCGGAGTCGGGGAACACCGAGACGTAGAACTCGGCCGCCGCCAGCGCCTGATCGTCGAACCACAGGCAGGTCGTGAGTGTCGGCAGGTTCGTCTCCTCGTGTGGTCGTGCCGGGCCGCACGCCCGGGCCGGCGTGGCAACAGGGCACAGCACCGCACCCTCGGCGTCGTCCCCGGTCGCCGATCGTCCCTGTCGGCAACGGGCGGGTTGCGGCTACCGTCCAGCTCGCGAGAGTAGAAGGAGTCCAGGATGGGCGATAGTGAGCCGGGTTCGGGCGAGCAGCCGTCGACCCCGCACGTACAGCAGCCACCGCCGTATCGACCGCCGAGCACGGACGCGGGCACGGCCCCGGGAACTCGGTCAATCTGGGGCGCACCGCCGACCGCGCAGCAGACCGGTGGGCCGATCTGGCCGACCGACGGCCCCACCACCGTCGAGACTGCGAACGCACGGTTCACCGTTCAGGTGGTCGATCCGGTCCGGGAACGGCGCCGGAGAGTGACACTCCGTGTGGGAGCGGTCCTGGCGCTCGCGGCCGGAGTTGCGATCGGAGCACGACTCGGAGCGGCGCCGGTTGGACGGTGGATCGAGCGGACCACCGCCACCACCACGACGACGACCGCCCCGGACCCATGTCGCGATGCGTTCGTTCGAGCGAGGACCGACCCGAGTCAGGCGAACCGGATCGCCACGATCACCGTGTGCGAGGAGGAACAATGGGCGGTCGAGCAGGACTTGGCGCCGGTGCCTGCCACCGTGCTCCGAGATCTGTGTGCAGGACGAGGCGGCGTGCCGGCGCCCGCCTGCGTCGCAGTCGACGCGCAGCTCCGGGCCGAGGCACTGGCCGCGGCGAGCGCTGCGCCCTCACCGCCGTCGACGACCGTCCCGCCCCAAGTCATCGATGTACCGCAGTTCAACCCGGCGCCGACTCCTCCACCGCCGACCTTCTACTACTACCCGGGCGGCACCTACTCGTACCCGTCCGACAACTACGGCGGCCGAATCCCGTCACAACCTCCCCGCAACGGCTACCCGAGCGACCCGTCAGGGAACTACTCCGGTCGGATACCCGGTCAACAGCCGGGTCTCTGACCGCAGGTCCCCGGACCGACGAGTTCGCCCCCGATGCGCAGCACCGATACCGTCCCGACCAGGAACGGGGAGGACGAGCGGTGAGCGAACCAACAGCGGTCAGCGGCTACTACCGACCGGTCGGGTCGAACGACTGGTCGGCAGCACGATTCGTGCAACACGTCGATTGGCTCGACCTCACACCGGAACCACCGTCGACCGCAGCACAGGTCCCGGTCGAGCGAATCGGGCTCAGCGAGATCACCGGGGTGGACGAGATCGGCCCACAGGGTGGAGCGCTCGCAACCATCGAGATCCGACGCAGGTCGGGGACAGCGTTCCAGGCCGCCGTCCCGCCCACCTTCATCGAGGCGCTCTGCAACGGGCTGCAGCGGGTGCACCACGCACAACCCCCCGGCAGCATCGTGCCGAACCCGATCGTGGCTCCTGCCGGCGGAGCCACGGACACCACGACGCCGACTCCAACGGAGCCACCGGCCCCGGTCGGAACGTCAGCGCCGGCCGACCACCGAAAGCGGCTCGTGCCCCGGGCACTGGCCGTGCTCGTCGTCGCCGGTCTGCTGGGAGCAGCGGTGGGCCTGTTCGCACAGTCGCGGGCCCAGCGCGACCGCGCGGAGCTGGCTGAGTCCGAACTGGTCGCAACTCGGGGCCAGCTCGACGAGACGACCGCGACGCTCGAACGCACCCGGGGCGAGTTGACCAGCAAGCAGACCGCGCTCGACGCCGCCAACGCCGCAAACGGCGACCTGACCACGCGGGTGTCCGAACTCGGGAACGAGAAGGCACAGGTCCAGGACGAGCGGAACGCCGCCCAGGAACTGGGTCGCCTCGGCGCCGACGCCGCCGCCCGGATGACGAGTTGTGCCGACCTGCTCGTCGACATCATCGGCTACGTGCTGGAGGAGTTCTACGCAACGGCCTCGATCGCCCTCGACACCGCCACACCCGTGTGCCAGTCGGCCTCATCCGCGGTGGGGGCCTTCCAGGCGGCAGCCGGATGAAGCTTCGACCGATCGCCGCGACGATGGCGGTCCTGGCGACCGTGACCGCCGGCGCGTGCAGCGGGTCCGGGTCCGCGTCCCCGACGACCGCCACCCCACCGACGAGCACGACCACCGCCCCGACGACGACCGGTGCCCCCAGCACCACGGACCCCAAGGTGACCTCCGAGGACCTGATGGAGCTCGCCCGGCAATCGGTCGTGCGCGTCCGAAACACCGGTTGCGGCGAACTCTCGGTGGGCTCGGCATGGCTCGCCGACGACGGCCGCATGGTGTCGAACCAGCACGTCGTCGAAGGCGTCCGAGGACTGGAGATGAGCACATGGGACGGGCGTGACATGACCGTCGCATCCATCGAGGCCGCGGACACCGCAGATGTGTCGCGCGTCGTCGCCACCTGGCCACCGGCGGCCGTGCTGAGGCCGATGAGCGTCCGTACGACCCGGGTCGAGCCGGGCGAACGGATCGCGATCCTCGGCTATCCCGAGGGTGGCGAGCTGGCGGTGTCGACCGGCGTCTCGCTTGGGTATGCGACCGACCTCGACCTGGCGCCGCGGGAGATCCTCAAGCTCACGAACGTCGTGAAGCCCGGCAACTCGGGTGGACCTGCGGTGGACCAGCTCGGGCGCGTTGTCGGCGTCGTCTACGCGGAGGAGATCAAGACCGACGCGGCGCTCGTGATCCCCATCACCGACGCCGTCGGCCCGACCGCCGTTCCCATGCAGCCGGTGCTCGCCTGCTCGTAGCGATCGTGGCTATGTTGGCTGCGTCGGGCTTGCGTGTGGTGGGCCCGACCAGCGGATCGTCAGCCATCCGGAGGACGACCGACCGAGGAGGCCGCTGTGAGTCGCTACGACGAGAACGAGTTGATCGCCGAGGCCGAACGCATCCTGGGTGGCGACCCGCCGGTCGTCGCCGCGGGTTACTTCGGACTCAAGGACCTGTTCGCCGCCCAGGTCGCCGGTGCAACGGCAGGCGCCGCCGCCGGCAAGCTGGCAGCCGACGGCGGGGTGGGCGCTGGAGTGGGTGCCGCCCTGGGCGGCGCCGCAGCGGTCAAGGCGTTCGCCGAGAGCCAGGGCGTCACGGTCCAGTTGCTCGTCGCCCTCACCGAGCAGTCGATCCACGTACTGAACCGCGACACGGGCGGGCGGCTCCCCGAACGGGTCGTGAGCTTCGACCGGCACACGGCGGCCGTCCACATCTCCAAGGTCGGGCTGTCCCGCATGGTCGACATCTCGGACGACTCGGGCAACCGGATCGAGCTGCACGGGACCGCCCTGCCGCTCAGTCAGCTCTCCAAGGGCGACAAGGCCGTGCTGGCCGAACTGGTCTCCTGACCAGCTCGTGGCCGGGTCACGGCCCTCTCGTTGGGGCTGGAACCGGACGTCTGTAGCGGCGACGAGGCCGATGGGGCCGATTGCCGCCGGGGACTGCGGACACTGGCGCCCACGGCAGTGCGATGGTTCAGGACACTGGCGCCCACGGCAGGATTCGAACCTGCGACGCACGGTTTAGGAAACCGACGCTCTATCCCCTGAGCTACGTGGGCCAGCCGCCCCCACCGTGACGGCGCTGAACGGCGCTCGGATTGTAGGTGCCGGTCCTCGGGGCCGCTGTCGCCTGGTTGACCGAACCGCCCGGCCGATGAACACGAGCCACGCCGTGTCGGCCGGCCGGATGGTGGCAGGATCTCCGGGTGGAGACACGATCGACCTCCGACCGTCCAGCGGGGCGTCGATCACCTCACACGGTGATCGCTCGGTTCGACGTCGATCGGGTGGCGTGACGGACGCCTCGGAGCCCACGGTCCCGTCCGGGCCCACACCGGCCACACGGTTTCTCGCCACGACCGGTCTGTCGGTAGCGGGGACGGCGGTGGGCCTGCTCGGCGCAACGGGTGCCACGACCGCTGCAGCCGGTGAGGGTCGATCCGGCGCACTGCTGACCGGCCTCTACATGTCGGTGGTGCTGCTCACCTCCGCTGTGTCGGTTCCGTACGCGCCACGGGTCGCCAGACGACTCGGTCCGCGACGCGCCTTCGTGTGGTTGCAGGCCTTGGCAGCAGGCGCGTGGGTCGCCGCAGGCGTGGCGCTCCTCCTGGATGCGCCGACCATGCCGGTACTCCTGTGCGCCGCTCCAGTCTTCGGGATCACCGGTGGCCTGTCGACCGTGCTCCGCCCGATCCTGACCACGAGCTACCTCGGCGCGTCAGGCGGGACGGCCACGGCGTTCGCCAGGCTGTCGGTCGCGAGCGGGGTCGGCTGGGCCATCGGTTCGCTCGGAGGTGGCGTCCTCCTGAGTTCGATCGCGCTCGGCTGGGGCCTGGTGATCAACGGTCTGAGCATCGTCCCGCTCGTCGCCACGGTGCGAAGCTCTGCGCCAGCAGCCGAGCCATCGACTCCCCGTGCCTCCGATCGGCCTTGGCGAACCGCATGGTCGGCGCTCGCAGGGAGCTCCACGCTGCGATGGACCGCCGCGCTCGGCGCATCGAGCCTGGTGTTCCTCGCGCCCATCACCTCGCTCGTCGTTCCGATCGCGCAGGACCTTCGGCAGAACCCGCTCGTCGCCGGGGCCGGTCTGCTCATGGCGGCGTTCTCGATCGGGGAGTTCCTCTCCCCGATCGCCGTCCGACGCCTCGGTCCGGGCCGGGAAGACCTGCGGGCGGGCGCAGTCGCCGGAGCGATCGCCGGAGCGGCGCTCCTGGTCATCGGTCTGGTCTCTGCCGTTCTGGTCGACCGGTTGGAACTGCTCGTGTGGTTGGTCATCGGCGTGGGGTTCGGCGCATTCCGCTATGCGTTAAAGGCGTTCTTCACCGGCGCGGCCGCCGAGGCCGGGGCGCCGGAGGATGCATCGGTCAACCTGGCCGCCGCCATGCTGGCCAGCGGGCTCGCCGCCCCGATCGGCACGGCCATGTGGAGCGGAGTGATCAGTCGGGTCTCGGCCGATGCGGCGGTCCTGATCGGCGGGCTCGGCGCCCTGGTGGTCGGGGTGGTGGTCGCAGGCGCGACCAGGAGGACTCCAACCAGTCCGAATGCTCGCACGTGAGCGCTCGACGACTGACGTACGGGTTCGAACCGGGTCTCCCCTGAACCCGCTCAGGGCACCAGCGGCCGCTACGGTCGCTGCATGATCACGCCTCGAGTTCTCGCCGCATCCGTCCTGCTCGAGGAGGCGAAGGAGACCGCTCCCGATGCGATCAGCGCTCAGGTCAGCTCGATCGTCGACGTGCTGACCGGTGCCGACCCGACCTCGGCGGAGTCCAACGAGACGCTGTCCGCGAACGGCAACGAGATCGACGCGTTCGTCACCGACAACTGCTAGTCGGCGGACCTCAGCCGTCAACCCGACCCCAGGACCGTGACCGCGACGCTCGACCTCTTGACCGGCACCACAGTGCTCGACCTGGGTATC
>VGBZ01000077.1 GCA_016870275.1 Actinomycetota bacterium | reverse complement strand
AGTGGAGGTGATGGGACTCGAACCCACGACTTCCTGCTTGCAAAGCAGGTGCTCTAGCCAGCTGAGCTACACCCCCGGCGGCGGCCACCGTAGCCCGGTCCCCAGCGCGCACCGAAGCGGCGCAGGTTTCCAGCCGAGCGGGTCATCCTCACCGCTCGCTCCGCTCGACATCCACCGGGCCGCACTACCGTCCGGACCCGTGGAGCCGCTGCCGGTTCCAGAGAAGTGGTGTTCGATGTCCACTGGGTCCACCGACCAGCCGACGGTCGACGCCGACACCGCCAGACTCCACGAGCTCGGTTACGCCCAGGAGCTCTGCCGGGGTCTGGGCACCTTCTCCAACTTTGCAATCAGCTTCTCGATCATCTCGGTGCTCGCCGGGGCGATCACGACCTTCTGGCTCGGCATGGTCGCCGGCGGACCGCTGGTCATCACGCTCGGCTGGGAGGTGGCCGGGGTCACGGCGCTCACGGTGGGCGCCGCCATGGGCGCGGTGTGCTCGGCGTACCCCACCGCCGGCGGTCTCTACTACTGGGCGGCGACGCTCGCCCGGCGCAACCGGGCCCGGTGGGCGTGGTGGACGGGTTGACTGAGCCTGATCGGCCAGGTCGGTGTGATCGCCTCGGTCGACTTCGCGCTCGCCAACTTCGTCCTGCTCAGCATCAACCTCTTCGGTGACGCCGGGACGCCGCTCATTGCGATCAACCGTTGGTCGGTGTTCATCACCTACGTCATCGTGCTGGCGGTCCACGGACTGCTCAACACCTTCGGCGTGAACCTGGTCCGGGTGCTCGGTGATGTGAGCGTGTGGTGGCACGTCGGCGGGGTCGCGGTGATCGTCGTGGTCCTGTTCGCGTTCAGCGAGCCCGGCAACCTGGGTCTGGCCAACGTGCTCGAGTTCCGCAACGGGACCGGGTGGTCGTTCCCGGGTGCCGGTCTGTACGTGGTGCTCGTCGGCTTGTTGCTCGCCCAGTACACGATCACCGGGTTCGACGCGTCGGCGCACGTATCGGAGGAGACGGTCGGTGCCGCCGTTGCCGCACCCCGGGCGATCGTCCGGTCCATCTACATCTCGGCGATCGCCGCGCTCGTCCGGTCCATCTACATCTCGGCGATCGCCGCGCTCGTCCTCAACATCGCCATGGTCCAGGCGATCCCGGCGGCCGCCTACGACGAGATCGCCGCCAAGGGGATCCTGGCCGGACCGGAGGTGTTGCTGCTGGCGGTCACCGGCACGCTCGGCAAGGTGCTGGTGATCATCTCGACGGTCGGCCAGTTCTTCTGCGGCATGGCCTCGGTCACGGCCAACTCCCGGATGATCTTCGCGTTCAGCCGGGACGGCGGACTGCCCGGATCGTCGCTCTGGGCGCGGATCAACCCGCGAACCCGCACGCCCACGAACTCGGTCTGGCTCGGCGTGGGGCTCGCTGTGTCGATCGGGGTGCTCTCCCTCATCCAGACGGACCTGGCGTACCCGGTCGCGTTCTTCGCGCTCACCGGCATCGCGGTGGTCGGCCTGTACCTCTGCTAGGCGATCCCCGTATTTCTGCGGCTACGCAATCCGGACTTCGCCCCGGGCCCGTGGAACCTGTGACGGTGGTCGCGCCCGGGCGGTTGGAGCGCCACGGTGAGCCACGGCCACACTCTGGGGGTGAGGCCGAGCTACGCAGTCACCGAGGAGCTCACTGCCGCCGACGCCGAGGTCCGCCAGCGTTGCGCCGCCGGCGGCCTCCTCGCGGCCGGGGCGGCGACCGGCGACCGGGTGGCATTCACCGCGACTGCGGGCGCAAACCTCCTGTGCGCCGTGCTGGGCGCGCTCCGGGTCGGCGTGGTGCCGGTGCTCACCCACGCCGGACTCCTGGACGCTGAGCGGGCCGAGCTTTTCGATGACGCCGACCCGCTGCTCGTCGTCGACGACGCTGCGCTCGATCAACTGCTGCGCGGCCCAGCGACCGAACTGGCCGTTGCGCCGCTCGCCCGGCCGATGCACTACACGTCCGGCACCACCGGGCGCGCCAAGGGGGTCTGGAGCGGCGTGCTGGACGAGGCCGAGGCCGCTGCCCTGCTCGCCGAGGAGGTCGAGCTCTGGCAGTTCGATGCCCGCGACGTCCACCTGGTCTGCTCGCCGCTGTACCACTCGGTCTCGGTGCGGTGGGCGGGTGCCACGCTGCTGAGCGGCGGCACCGTCGTCCTGCAGGGCCCGTTCGACGCCGCACGCACCCTCGCCAACATCGCCGAGCTTCGACCGACGACGACGTTCATGGTCCCCGCACACCTGCAGCGGTGCTTCGCCCTGCCCGAGCTGCCCGACCTGGGCGCTTTCCGACTGGTCGCCCACGCCGGCTCGCCCTGTCCGGAGCCGCTCAAGCGCGCAGCGGCCGATGCCTTCGGTGCCGACGTGCTCTGGGAGTTCTACGGCTCCACCGAAGGTCAGTTCACGGCGTGCTCCAGCCCCGAGTGGTTCGAGCACCCCGGGACCGTCGGCCGGGCCCGGCCCGGTCGGTCGCTCGCCACCGACGACGACGGCACCGTCTGGTGCGAGGCGCCACGCCACGCGCGGTTCGAGTACTGGCGCGACGCCGAACGCACCGCTCAGGCGTGGCGGCCGTCGATCAACCCGGACGCGCACGGCGAGTTCACCGTGGGTGACCTGGGCCGACTCGACGCCGACGGCTACCTGTACCTGGACGGTCGCCGCGACGACCTGATCATCACCGGCGGCGTCAACGTCTACCCGGCCGAGGTCGAACGGGTGCTTGGCGACCTACCCGGTCTGGCGGAGGTTGCTGTGTTCGGGGTCGAGGATGAGCGCTGGGGTCAGCGGGTGTGCGCTGCGGTGGTCGGTCGCGTCGATGCTGCAGCGGTGCAGGCCTTCGCCCGCGACCACCTGGCCCCGCACAAGCGACCCAAGGACGTCCGGGTGGTCGACGAGTTGCCCGTCACCGCCACCGGGAAGCTCCGCCGCAACGTGCTCGCCGAGCAGCTCTTCGGCCCCGGCGCCTGACCGCTAGCCGGTGTGGTGCCAGTTCTCGACTCGACGGTTCACCTGCGCGACGTGCTCGGTGAAGGTCGTGTACCGCGTGTCGTCCGGTCGGAGCAGACCGAAGTTGTCGCCCGAGAAGCCGTCGGACCCGCGGTACGGGTTGTCCATCCACTTGTACCAGTGGTACCCGACGGCGTACGGACGTCGCGAGAAGGTCTCGACGAACCGGTCGTAGGCCAGCGCCCGGTCGGCTTGAGTCATGACCCGGGGCGCCCAGTTCTTGATGTTCCAGTACCCGGAGTCGAGGCCCTTGAACGAGAACTCCTCGACGAGGACCGGGACGTCGACTTCCTGCGTGATGGCGTCGAGGTCGTCGAGCCACGCGTCCGGCGCGTAGGCGGCCATCGCAACCACCTCGAAGTGCTCGGCCGCCGCCCGGAACAGGATGTCACCCGGGTAGTGGTGGAAGCGTGGTCCGAAGATGAGGTGGTTGGGATCGACCCGTCGCACCGCATCGACGGCGACCGTGGCGTACTGCTCGAACGTCGCGAGCATGAACCCGTCGGTGACCGCCACCGCCGCCGGCCCGCTCGGGATCAACTGCAGAGGATTGAGGGTGGCGAGTTGGTCCCAGTTGGTGAAGCCCGTCCCCCAGGTGGAGTTGAACACCGCGAGGCTGCCGGCGGTCTGCCGGAGGAAGTCGATCGCCGCGTTCCGTCCCGGTGAGCCGCTCGGGAAGCCGATGTAGTGCTGGAGCAGACTCACGCCGGTGCTGTTGAAGTGGTCGGCGCCCCAGATCAACTCGTTGTCGAGGAAGTAGCCGAGCAGGTACGGGTCGTTGGCGTACGGCGCCCACTGGTTGGCCATCAGGTCACGGGCGTACTGGACCCACGTGGGGGACCAGTAGTCGGTCACCTTGGTGCCCGGGTACCTCGGTGAGCGCACCGACGCCAGGTCGAGGATCACGTGCCCGTGGGTGCGGCCCGTCACAACCGAGCCACTGCTCCATGGTCCGACCGTGTTGAAGCCCCAGTCGTCCAACCGGTCGTGCGTGGCGGACGCCCACGTCGACTCGTCCCCGTACTTCGTCACCAGGACCTGGTGCAGGTCGTCGTCGGCGAGGTTGGCTCCGAGCCAGTTCACGTCGGTCGCACCCTTGGAGAACATCGGGTTCCCGTCGGGCGTGACGAACCACCACGCGCCGTCGACCTGTTCCACCCGGAAAAAGGGGCCGGGGGTGAGTCCGTCGAACTGCGCGGGAGCGTTCGCCCAACCACCGAAGCGGTCCAGTTCGACGGGTTCGGCCGCGTTGTCCGCCTGCAACTCCGCCAGTCGGCCGGGCTGACGGGCGGCGTCGAACGGAAGCGGTGCGTAGTCAGGACTGCACGCCGCCACCACGAGCAGTACCGCAACAGCCAGAAGACCGCCGCCGAGTGGCCGGATCCTCACATTCATGGCACCCTTCCCCGGGTCCGTGCCAGTCTGGGCTGATGGTACCTGACGGCTGTTCGGCAGGTCACATGCCTGCTCGTCGCTCTCACCGAGAGCAGAACGACCCGACGTCGTCGATCATCACGGTCGAAGTGACTGCTGTGGCGACAGGTGCAATCGGGCGGCAACGATGCGATCATCTCCTTGGCGTTCCCGACGCAGGCGGGCGGGACAGGGCGACGAGGAGCTGGGCGATGCGGACACGACGAGCGGGCGCGGCTTTGGCTGCCATGGTGGGACTGGTCCTCGTGGCCGCGGCGTGCAGTCCGCCGTCGTCGCCGCCGGCAGCGCTGAGTCAGCAACCACCGATCGCTGTCAACGGCATGGTCCAGGAGGGTGCGTCGGTGTGGGTGGCCGATCTGTTCGGCAAGCAGGTGGTCCGGTTCAGTCCCGACACCGGGACCATCGAGGAGCGCTACGGCATGGACGTCGGCGTCTGCACCGCCGACGACCCGGTCGTGGTCCCCGGTGGCGACGTGGTGGCCACGTGCCCGACCGAGGGACTCGTGATCCGCATCCCTCGTGGCGGCGGGACCGCCACGACCCTCGCGAACGTTGGTCGCGGCGTGAACCCCATTGCGCTCGAGCCGTCGGGCACGTCGGTGCTCGTGGGATTCGGTGCGGGCGACGACGACCGACTGCTGCGCATTCCGCTGGACGGCGGACCAGTCACCACGGTGGCGGCCGGTCTTCCGGCGCTCAACGGCTTCGGCTTCGGGCCGGACGGCCTGCTGTACGTGCCCACCGGCGGGGTGCCCGGACTGTTCGGCACGGGTGGCCTGGGTCGGATCGACACCGCCACCGGTGCGTTCACCACCATCCCCCTGACCTTCCCCGACGAGCCCGGGAAGATCGGTCTGCAGTTCGCCGTCGGAGCCGACGTGGCGGCCGACGGCACCGTGTTCGTGGCGCAGGGCCTCAATGCCGCGGTGTACGCGGTTGACCCGAGCACGGGTGTGGCCCGACTGGTCGGGCGCTCGCCCGTGGGCGTGGCCGACAACGTCGTGGTGCTCACCGACGGGCGCGTGCTCCTGTCGAACTTCACCGGCGGCGCAGTCACGGTGTTCACGCCGGGACCGGGCGGGACGTACACCACCTCGGAACTCCGCGTCGGCGGCTGACCTCCACTCATCGAGCACGCAGTCGGTCGCTTCTGCGGTGGAGCGACGCGAGGTGGTCTGCTGCACTCTCGGGCCTGCGCAACTCCGGGTGTGGAGGCCCGCACCGTGATGGACTCAGACCACCTCGATGACGCACTGAGGACCGGGGGCGTCGGCCAGACGCCGGTCCGCGGTGACGAGTTGGACGCCGAGGGCTTCCGCAAGGGCGACGTAGCAGCTGTCGTACGCGGTGACGTTCGCCCGCAGCTCCCACACCCGCCGCATCAGCGGTCCGGTGGGGTAGACGGTGATCGGGAACGACACCAGGTCGTCGATCGCTGCGTCGGCCTGCTGTCCGGTCAGCCGCCCCAGGCCGACGTGGCGGCGCAGCACCGAGGCGACCTCCACCCGGAGCAGGTCCGGCCCGGCAACCGTCTCGCCGCGCAGGCGCTCCCGGAACCGCTGACCATCACTGCCGGCATCGGCCACCGCCGGCGCGAGGACCGACGCGTCAACGACGAGCACGTTCCGCGTCGAGGATCTCGATCACGTCCTGCGATGACAGCGATCCCTTCGGGCGCCGCTCGATCCGATCCAGGACGTCCTGCACGGTGGGTGTCGCGGCGATCGCCGCCAACTGCGCGGCCAGGAACTGCTGCAGCGACTGGCCAGCCTGTTCGGCCCGGCGGACCAGCGCTTCGTGCACCTCGTCGGGGACGTCTCGGACCTGCACATTCGGCATGAATGCATAATACATGCACTCACTGGGTGCCGTCTCGGCGGAGCTAGGTACGGAGCTCGAGATGGCTGGCGTGGTCATCTCGATCGTCACCGCGATGGTGCTCGCCACCTCTGCCGGCATGAAGCCGCGCCGGCACCGCACCGGCCTCACTGCGCCGACCGCCGTTCTGGCGATGTCCGTGGCGACGCTCGTCCTGCGACTCACGACCGTGTAGATGCTTCCGCGGAAGCGCTTCGGTCACCGAACGTGGGATCCGGCACCCACGGCGTCACCGAGTGTGGTGGGAGCGCTTCCGCGGAAGCACCCCATGCGATTCGGGCCCAGTCGGATACGCCACGGGTCCTGCGCTCACCCACTCCCGGCACCGGCGAGACAACGCCAATCCACCGCTCGTTGCGTGGTCACCCGATCGCTCCCGGCCGATCTCCACCCGCGTCGTACCAACGAACCTAGGTGTAGCTGAGTTCCGGTCGCTCGACGACGACCGACTGGAGGTGGTGGAGCGCGATCGACGGTCCACCGTCGTCGAGGGCGATGTGGACGAATCCCAGGTATCGGTGCGTTTCTTCAACGGCCAGAGCCAGCCGGCAGCGCTCGATGCCGCGGCGATCAATGCGGTCCGCACGGAGATCGCCAGCCTGCACCGTCGTGAACCGTCCGACGACGCATTGGTCGCCGCGCTCCCCGGCGCCGGCGCCCCTGGTGTGGGCACGTCGGCCGCCACCTGCATCGAGCGCTGAGGTTCGTCGACCTCAGCGGGCGACCCGACGGTGTCGGTCAGGTGCGGCGGGGGATGACCGTCCAGGTCACCGCGGGGCTGACGGGGCCGAAGAGCTGCGACTCTCCCAGCACCAGGCCGGATGCCGCCGACGCACCGTCGGGGACCGTGAAGGACATCAGGCCGGTCGACCCCTGGACCTCGGGCAGGTCGGCGAAGGCGAACCGGTCGCCGTCGAACGGTTCGAGTCGGAACACCATCGCGCCACCGGGTCCCATCTCCAGCTCCAGGCCGTCCGCACCCGACCGGACGACGACGTCGCCGTAGTACGCGTTGGCGTACGTGCCGACGTAGGCCGATGCGTCACGGGCCGGGGCCGGCGAGGCGGGTCGCTCCAGCGGCGGCGGACTCAGCAGCGGCATGAACCCCTCGCCGTAGAGCGAGGTCCAGTCGGCGGTGGGCGCGCCGTGCACCAGCGTGTCGACGTAGGTGGCGACGATCGCCTCGGCGGCGCCGGTCGGCTGGGCGTTCGTCAACACGACCACCCCCAGTCCCAGCTCCGGGAACAGGCTGTGGGCGGTGCCGGCCCCGGCGATGAACGCCCCCGAGTGCGACCACTCGACCAGTGACGGTTCGACCACCGCCTGACCCAGGTTCCAGCCGAGTCCGTACCCGGCGATCGATCGGTCCACCTCGGCCGTCGGCTCCCGGTTGATGTGGGACCGCTTGGTCTCGGCGAGCGCCTCGGCGTCGACGACCTGCTGGCCGTCGAGCTGGCCGCCGGCGAGTTGCAGCAGCATCCACCGGTTCAGGTCGACCACGTTGGAGCTGGCACCACCCGCGGGCGCCTGGGCGTCCGCGTTTCGCTCGAAGCCGGTGGTGAAGACGCCGTCGCGCAGCACGTGCAGCCGGGCGGTGTCGGCCCGCTGTGCGAACTCGTCGTGGCTGAACGACGTGGACGTCATGCCGGCCGGACCGAACAGGACCTCCTGGGCCATCTGCGGGAACGGCGCCCCGTACGCGGCCGCGGCGGCCAGGCCGCCGATCGTCAGGC
>VGBZ01000076.1 GCA_016870275.1 Actinomycetota bacterium | reverse complement strand
GTTCTCAGCCACGCTCGACGGCGTCGTCGACACGCTCGTGCGGCGCTACCAGCACGATCCGACCCGCCACGAGGTTGCATCCACTGGCGCCACCGTGGAGCACATGGATCACCTGTTCCTGACCGTTCACGAGATGGACAAGGCCAAGGTCTGCGCATCGATCATCGACGGGGTGGATCGGACGATCGTCTTCACCGCCACGAAGCACGGGGCTGACCGCTTGGTCAAACGTCTCACCGACGAGGGCGTGAAGGCGAGGGCGATCCACGGCGACCTGCGACAGGCAGTTCGGGAGAAGGCGTTGTCGGACTTCGGATCGGGGCGCATCTCGGCGCTCGTCGCCACCGACGTGGCGGCCCGGGGGATCCACGTCGACGACGTCGACGTCGTGATCCACTACGACCCTCCCTCGGAGCACAAGACCTATCTCCACCGGTCCGGTCGTACCGCCCGAGCCGGGGAACGCGGTGTTGTCGTATCGCTCGTGTTGTGGAACCAGGAGCTCGAGGTCCGTCGGATCCAGAAGCGTCTCGGGCTCGACGAGCCGCTCGTCGAGGTTTTCTCCAACGACCCCCGTCTCGCTGACGTCGCCGCCTGGGGCAACTGAGTCCGGAGGGTCCGCCACTCGAGGCGTTGCAGCGAGGAGACTTCACCGGTGATCGAACGGGCCCCGACGCGCGAGGCGCGTCGTCGACTAGGGGTACACGACACTCCACCGGACCTCGCCATGACGCTCGTGCGTTTCGCCGCCTCGCTCAGCAGGGGATCCGGTTCTGTCGGGGCGAATCGGTTGCCGAGGTTGATCTGTGACCCGGCCTGCGGAAACGGTCGATTCCTGCTCGCTGCGGCTGATCACCTGCTCCACTGCGGGGTTCCTCCCGAGGGGATCTGTACCCGTCTCGTCGGCTTCGACGTCGATCCCGGAGCAGTGAGCGACGCCCGCATCCAATTCGCCGCATGGTGTCGCCGACTCGGTATCGCCGAACGTCATGCTGAGATGGTCGACCTCCGGGTGCTCGATGCGCTCACCGACCTTCCCGCCGACCTGCTCGGCCGTGTCGATCTGGTGGTCGGCAATCCGCCCTTCCTCGCTCAACGGATGCGGTTGACCAGACGCAGCACCACCCAACAGCGGAGAATCGCCGAGCGGTTCGCCGGAGTGTCCGGGCTCACCGACACGGCCTCGGTGTTCCTGCTTCTCGCACTCGATCTCCTCGTCGACGGCGGTTCGGCGATGCTCATCCAGCCGATGTCGTTCCTCTCGACCCGCGACAGCGCCGAGGTGCGGGAACGGCTGCTCGACAGCGGCCGCCTCGTCGGTCTGTGGGGGAGCGATGATCGACACTTCGACGCCGGGGTGTCGGTGTGTGCGCCGGTGATCACCGTCGGGGCTCGCCGGGAGGATCCGCTCGTGCAGATCGCGTGGGGCGCTGCTGCTGACCTGCTCGACCCGGTTGCGTCCCCGGTCGGCCGCAACTCGTGGGGACCGCTCCTCTCGGCCGCAGTGGGCCTCCCGATGGTGTCGGCGGCCCCGGTCGCCACCGGCTGCCTCGGTTCGTTGGCCCAGAGCACCGCCGGGTTCCGAGATGAGTTCTACGCACTCAGCGCTGCTGCGGTCGACGTCGAGGAGTCCGGCTACGACGAGTCGGCCCCGGCGCTCGTGACCGTGGGAATGATCGATCCCGCCCGCAACACCTGGGGTGTCCGGGATCATCGTCTGGCGGGACGAAACGTCCTGGCACCACGACTCGACCTGAGGGCACTCACCGCCGCTGCGCCCGGGGTGGCGCGCTGGGTCGAGCGACGGATGCGACCAAAGGTTCTCGTGGCCACCCAGACCCGAGTGGTCGAGGCCGTGGCGGATCCGACCGGCGCCCTCGTTCCGGTGACTCCGACGGTGTCGGTCGAACCCCATGATCCGGAGGACGTCTGGTTGGTGCTCGCAGCGCTGCTCTCGCCGCTCACATCGGTTCGACTGGCGGCTGAGGGTATCGGCAGTGGCCGAGCCGCTGGAGCCCAGCGCGTGTCGGCCTCGGCACTCGCCGCTGTTCCGCTGCCGATCGACCAATCTGCGTGGCGCCGGGGAGCGGTCCTCGCCAAGAGGCTGAGCGGGGCCGACGGTGGTACTCGCTCCGACCTGCTCGGCCGGCTGGGGCGGACCATGTGCGCCGCAGGTGGTCAACTCGATGACTGCTCGACCGAGAATCTTCTCGGGTGGTGGCTGGAGCGGGCCCAACGAACCTGACTTCGAGTTGACAGATCCCCGTCGGTGCGGGGATTGTTGAGCAATCATCACGAGCGGCCCCACGGGGCCCGGCAACCTGGGACGGACACCCAAGGTGCCTTCCCGCCATCGGCGGGGATGTGGTCGGAGTTGGCGCCACGGCGGCAACCGGCAACCAAGTGTCCGGGCTCCAGAGTTGCGCCCACATCGCACGCCCATGTCCCGAGCCACCCCGATTCCCGACGATCTACCGGCCTCCGGCGCTTGGCGTCCCGGCGACCCTGTGGGAGCACGGCGGTTTCTCTCACTCGCAGTCGACCGTCCGCTCCTGCTCGAGTCGGGTGCACAGCTCAGCAGTATCGACGTGGCCTATGAGACCTGGGGGACGCTCGATGCCGCAGCGTCCAACGCCGTGTTGGTCTGCCACGCGCTGACTGGCGACAGCCACGCCGCTGGGCGGGACGGATGGTGGGAGGGTCTGATCGGACCCGGTCGGCCACTCGACACGGATCGCTACTTCGTGGTGTGCAGCAACGTCCTCGGCGGCTGTCAGGGAACGACTGGTCCGGCATCGGACGACCCGTCGACGGGCCGCCCCTACGGGTCGGCGTTCCCCGTCGTGACGATTCGCGACATGGTGCGCGTCCAGGCGTCACTCGCTGATTCGCTCGGCGTCGACCGGTGGCGTGCGGTGGTCGGTGGATCGATGGGCGGCATGCAGGCACTCGAGTGGGCCGTGACGTATCCGGACCGGGTCGGCGCGCTGATACTGGCGTCGACCACCGCTGAGGCCTCGGCACAACAGATCGCCTGGAGTCACATCGGTCGCTCGGCGGTGCTGACCGATCCGGAATTCCGGGGCGGCGACTACTACGACGCTGCTCCCGGCGAGGGGCCGTGGCGGGGCCTGATGGTGGCTCGGATGTGTGCGCAGGTGACCTACCGGAGTGACGAGGTGTTCGCCGAACGATTCCACCGATCCGTGATCGACCGGTTCGCCTTCAGCGCTGCACCTGTGTTCGACATCGAGAACTACCTCGACTACCACGGGATCAAGTTGGTGAGGCGATTCGATGCCAACTCCTACCTCCGATTGAACCGTGCCATGGATCTCCACGATGTCGGCCGCTCCCGGGGCTCTCGCACCAGGGCCCTGGAACGAGTGCGGGCGCCGGTCCTCGTGTCCTCGGTTCGCAGCGACGGGCTGTATCCGCCGTCCCAACAACTCGCTCTCGTCGCCGACTTCGAGTCGCTCGGGGTTCCGGTTCGTCACGTGGAACTCGACTCGCCGCACGGTCACGATGCGTTCCTCATCGAAACCCAGTTGCTCGGCCCGCCCGTGGCCGAGTTCCTCGACGATCCCAAGGGAGCAGCGCAGTGACCGATATGCACAGCGAAGTGGATTCCCAGCCCGAGTACCGACCTGAGACGGTTGCTGTTCGAGCCGGTCGCGCCGATTCCGGCCGGGCGCTCGCCCCGACGATCTGGGCGAGCACGACGTTCACCACCTCGACCGTTGCCGAGGGGCGAGCCATGGCGACCTCGACCGACGCCGCCCGTTTCTACACTCGTTACGGCAACCCGACCGTGGCCGCATTCGAGTCGGCGGTTGCGGAACTCGAGGGAGCGGAATCCGCTCGGGCGTTCGCCTCGGGGATGGGTGCCGTGACGGGTGTCGTGCTCGGCCTGTGCTCCAGCGGTGACCACATCGTCACCCAGCATCAGCTCTACGCCGGTTCGCAACTCCTGTTCCAAGCCGTCTGTCCTCGTTTCCGCATCGACGTGACCTTCGTCGACGCCACCGACCCCGACGCATGGCAAGCGGCGGTCATCCCCGGTCGGACGACGCTGGTCTATGCGGAGTCGCCCGCCAACCCGAAGCTCGATCTGGTCGATCTCGCCCGGCTCGGGGAGATCCGGGGACCGGTCACGGTGGTTGATTCGACGTTCGCCACCCCGCTCGCCCAGCGGCCGCTGGACTTCGGCGTCGACCTGGTACTGCACTCCGCCACCAAGGCCATCGGGGGCCACAACGACGCCACGCTGGGTGTGGTCGCCGGCAGTTCCGAACTGCTCGACTGGATCTGGGGGTTCGCCGTCCTGCAAGGAGCGAACGCCTCGCCCCACGATGCCGCTGCGGGTCTGCGCGGCCTGCGAACGCTTGCGGTTCGCCTCGACCGGCAGAGCGCCACCGCCGCCCGTCTCGCCGAGCAGCTCGAAGCCGATCCTCGCGTCAGCGGCGTGCGTTATCCCGGTCTGGCCTCGCATCCGCAGCACGACCTCGCCCAGCGTCAGCTCCGACGTTTCGGCGGACTCCTCACCTTCGAGCTCCCCGATCTCGATGCCGGCGCTCGATTCGTCGAATCGACCCGGATCGCTCAGCTCGCCACCTCGCTCGGAGGACCCGAGACGCTCGTCACCCACCCGGCGTCCACGACGCACGTGAACCTGCTCCCCGAAGAACTCGCAGCAGCCGGGATCAGCCCGGGCACCGTGCGTGTGTCGGTCGGTCTGGAGGATCCCGACGATGTGATCGCCGATGTCACAGCGGCGATCGACCTGGCGCTCCCCGACGGCACCTGAGCGGACGGGACCGTTGCCGGAACTCCTGGAGGTCGAGGCCTACCGGCGTGCGACCGCAGTAGTGGTCGGTGGGGTGATCACCGCTGTGCAGTGTCCGGATCCCCGGTTCCTCCGTCGCACGGTCGACGCCGCAGAGCTCTCAGCGGCACTTGCTGATGCGGCAGTTGTTGCCGTTGAACGACGCGGCAAGGTGATGCTCGTCTGCACCGATGCTGGTCACACGCTCGGAGTGCGGTTCGCCATGACCGGTCGCGTGATCGTCGATGGCCACGAACCGATCCCCGAGCTGAAGTACGGGCCCCGGGGAGGGGACACGGCGTCGCCCCGGTTCATCATGTCGACCACAGCGGGCACGGTGACGGTGGTCGATCCTCGGCGTCTGGGGTCGCTCCACCTCGATCCCGACCTCACCCAGCTCGGCCCCGACGCCAGCACCTTGAGTGTCGCTGAACTCCGCTCGGCGCTCGAGTGCCGGCGCCCTCTGAAGGCAGCGTTGCTTGATCAGGGGCGAGTGGCCGGGTTGGGGAACCTGCTCGCCGACGAGTCGCTCTGGCGAGCCCGACTGGCGCCCGGCCGGCCGGCACTGGACCTCGACATGGACGAGGAGCGGCGACTCGCCCGGACGATCGTGGCGACGGTCGCCCAGCTCGGCCGCCGGGGAGGATCGCACACGGGTGACCTGCAGGCGGCCCGGGATGCCAGAGGGGCCTGTCCCCGGTGTGGAACGCCACTGCAGGTGGCTCGGATCGGCGGTCGAACGACGCTGTGGTGTCCGGTCGAGCAGCGCTGAGCGCCTCGGTCGTGTCGCACCAGTGACCCGCTTTGGGGCTACATTCTGGGTCGATGTATCACCGAATTCCCCGATTTGTGGCCGGGATGGCGGCCCTGCTGATCATCGTCCTCGGCAGTGTTCTCATCGGTGCCAGCACCGCTTCGGCCCAGACGGACCCCTTCGTGACCACTGGACCCGATCAGCTCGGTGAACGGGTCAACGAGAGTGAGGAGGCGACGGCGCGCCTCAACCAGGCAGTGTTCGGTCTCCTCGGGTTGGCCGCAGTGATCACCGTCGGTTCTGTTGTGTTCTGGCGGCTGAGCGCCCCCACGACGGAGCGGGTGCGGAACATCAAGCCGGCATTCCACATCGAGTACAAGCCGACGACGACTCCAGCCGATTTCCATGCTCCAGCACCTGCGCCGTTTGCCGTTCCCACCGTGGCCGACATTCGAATCGAATCCGGTCCACCCGTTGGTGCGTGGGCGTCGCAGGGCTGGGGGCTCGAGGAAAGTGCCTGAGTCCTTCGATCCCGACGAGATGATCCAGCGGTTCGCTGAGCGTGCGGCCTCGGTCAAGCGTCGTCAGATACCGCCGGTCGAGGGGGAGGCTCGTCGGGACTTCATCCGCCAGGCCGAGCTCGACTTCCGGGACTTCGCCATCATCGCCGACGCTCAGGCCGAACTCGCCGACGGTGTGCTCGTCCTGCGGGTTGATCTCCGTTCACCAAGCTGAGTGCGACGTGTCGAACGAGGACCCGAACTGGTGGTCGTGCCCGTACTGCGGCGGGGCCAACTCCTTTGACGCAGAGTCCTGTGTGCACTGCGGAGCCCGGCTCCGTGATCCCGACGCCTCGACGTTGTTCACCACTGTTGCAGTCGACAACGCCGAAGTTGTTCCCCCAGCCACCCCGTTCGGTCCGGATTCCATGTGGTCCACAGCCCCGGCACCCGAGCCGCCGAGTGGATCCGTGATCGACGTCGAGGTCGTCGAGGAACCCCCCGTCTTCACCGGTCCATCTCACCAACCCACAGGACACAACGACGACACCAACGGGCTCGCTGCGGCGATCGGACGTCTCAGTTCCGATCGGCAGGACGCAGCAGTGGTTCCGTTCTCGGTGTGTGCCACGCTCATCGCCAGCGACGAGATCGTCCTCGCTGCCGTCGCTGGACAGATGCTCGGTCAGGCGGCAGCGGTGGTGCTCACGACCCGCCGGATCCTGGTGGTGAATTCCCGCCGATGGCAGCCGATCATCGACATCTACCACCTCGGGCCTGATCTCTTGGTCCGGGAGCGCCACGACCGCGACGTCGCGTCGCTCACGTTCAGCCAAGGAGATCGTCTCTCCACCGTCGACGCCATCGCCGAGGTCGGAATCGCGGTGGAACTCGCTGAGCGGCTGCGGCGGTGAGACCCGGGACTACGGCGGCGGCGGCGAGTCTGATAGCTTCGACGCTTCTGCGGACGTAGCTCAGTTGGTAGAGCGCAACCTTGCCAAGGTTGAGGTCGCCGGTTCGAGGCCGGTCGTCCGCTCCACGACCAAGAGGGTCGCCTACCCGGCGACGTGGCCGAGTGGTTAGGCAGCGGCCTGCAAAGCCGTGTACACCGGTTCGATTCCGGTCGTCGCCTCTGAGAGTCGCATCACGTCCCGTCAGCCCGGTTGTCGACCGTGGCGTCGGCAGTCAAGCGATGTACCGGCGCAGGTGGTGCAACACCGGTGGCGTCGGGTGCGGGTTGTCCATCCCCGGCCCGACGCCGGACAACGACATTGATGCGGCATGCTTGGCCCGTGACATCGCCCCTGCCGCCCGGCGTGGAATACCAGACCGGCGCTCCACTCGGAGGATCGGAACCACCTCCCCCCGCCCCGCCCCCACGTCCATCACGACGACCGCTCGTGCTGGCAGGCATCCTGCTCGTCGCAGCGGTCCTGTGCGGAGCGGCGAGCCTCATGACATGGCGTGACTACGGCAACGTCGTGACGGCCGGGAACTCCACCGGCTGGAACCTGCCCGATGGCTCGATCGGACGGGGCTGGCTGGCCATCGCCCTCGGAATCACCTTCGCCGTTGCCGGTGTCCTGGTGGCGGCAGAACGTGAACGGCCCGGACGCATCACGGCGGTCATCGGCGGCGTCACGGCGATGGTGCTCGCAGTGGTCGAATGGGGTGTCACAGACGGGCCCTCGCGGACTGGACCAGGGCTCGGATTGTGGCTCCTGTTCCTCATCGGATTCGGCGTCGTGCTCGCCGTTGGAATCATCGCCCCGGAAACATCGCCAGTCGATGTGAAGCGCGGCGACCGGCTGTCGGGCTGAGGACTCCGGGCTGCTACTCTCGCCTCCTGCGGGCGTATAGCTCAGTTGGCTAGAGCGCTTCCTCGACACGGAAGAGGTCACAGGTTCAAGTCCTGTTACGCCCACCATCGCTAGCTCTTTAGAACCCCGACCTGCGGAATGCGGGTCGGGGTTCTTGAGTTCTTGCTCCAGACGTGCGATCAGGTCCGTGGCGAGGAGGGCGGCGTAGGGGTCGCTGATCTGGGCGTGGGTGACGCCTTCGGTGTCGATGGCG
>VGBZ01000075.1 GCA_016870275.1 Actinomycetota bacterium | reverse complement strand
ACGTGTTCGCCATCCTGCCGATCGCCACGTTGCTCTTCGGAGGGGCCGACGCCGCCGCGGCCTCCGGAACACCGACGTTCGGCTGGACCATCAACCCCGAGTGGGAGGGCACCGCCGAGCAGCCCAAGGCAAACCTCTTCGGTCAGGCCGGGTCGTTCCTGTGTCTCGGGTGCGTGCAACCGCAGGTTCCGTGGGCCGCCAAGGAGGCCGGGGCCACCACCGCCGGTATCCTCGCCTACGCCGTCCCGCAATCGTCGCAGTGCGCCGACGGCTGGGAGAAGTCGTTCCAGGAGTACACCGACGCCGGCGTCAACGTCGGATTCAAGGACTCGTCGCTCTCCTACGGAACGACGGACTTCTCGGTGCAGGTCTCCAAGATGAAGGACGCCGGGGTGGACTTCATCATCACCTGCATCGACAACACCGGCGTGGTCAACCTGGCCAAGGAACTCAAGAAGCAGGGCGTCGACGCCACGCAGTTTCTCCCGAACGCCTACGACCAGGAACTCCTCGATGAGTTCGGTGACCTCTTCGAGGGGAGCGTTGCCACCGTGTCATTCATCCCGCTAGAGGTCGAGGACAAGCCACAGGGCATGCAGGACTACCTCGAGTGGATCGAGAAGGCAGGCGCCACGCCGAACGAGAACTCGGTCGTCGGCTGGCTGAACGCTGCCCTGCTCGTCGAGGGGCTGCGGCAGGCCGGCCCCGAGTTCACCCAGCAGAAGGTGATCGACGCCATCAACGCAGACGTCAACTGGACTGCTGACGGCTTCCTCTCCGGGGTCGACTGGACACTGGCACACTCCGAGCGCGAACCCATCTCCTGTACGTCGATCGTCAAGGTCGAGAGTTCCAAATTCGTCCCCCAGATCGGCCCCGACGGCAAGCCATTCGTGTGCTTCGACACCACTACGAAGTCGCTCGACCTCGTGACTCAGTAACGCCACCACCCGACAGTGCAACTGCTCGAGTACGCCATCCGGGGTATCCCGACCGGGTGCGTTTTCGCCCTGCTCGCCGTCGGCCTCGTCCTGACGTACAAGACCTCTGGGGTGTTCAACCTGGCCTACGCCGGGCAGGCGTACGTCTCAGCGATCGTCTACTACGAACTTCGCAAGGAATTGGAGTGGCCGCTCATCCCGGCCGGCGTCGTGGCGATCCTGGTGGTCGCCCCGCTGATCGGGCTACTGCTCGAGCGAGTCCTGTTCCGATACCTGAGGTCGGCCGGAGCGATGGCCAAGCTGGTCACATCCCTGGGCCTGCTGATCGCCATCCCGGAGATCGCCAAGCTGATCTTCGGGTCCGAGACCCGTCGGAACCCGCCGCCGCTGTGGTGGGTCAGACGAACAGACGAGTGGCTCTGGCCCGAGGGAGCCACCTTCGTGCTCGATGCGGGCCAGGTGGCGACCATCGTGTCGACCGTCGTCGTCGTGATTGCGCTGGTGGTCCTGTTCCGGTCGACCAACCTGGGGCTGCGAATGCGGGCGGTGGTCGAGAGCCCTCGTCTGGCCGAGTTGAGCGGCGTCGACAGTGAGCGGGTGTCCATGGCGGCATGGATGCTCTCGAGCGTGCTGGCCGGACTCGCCGGCGTGCTCATTGCACCACTGTTCGCATCGCTCAACCCGTTCGACCTGTTCACACTGCTGGTCGCAGCCCTGGCCGCCACGGTGTTCGGTGGCCTGACGAGCATCCCGCTGACCTTCCTCGGCGGCATCCTGCTCGGCGTGCTCCAGGCGGTGCTCGCCGGCACCCTGCCGACCGACAGCGTGCTCACCAACGGGCTGCGCCCCTCACTGCCGTTCGTCGTGTTGTTCCTGCTGCTGTTGTTCCGCCCCGGTCTGCGATCCACCAAGGAGGTGACCGACCCGCTGGCAACCGTCGACGCTCCTCCCCCTCCCCCGGTGGTTCGCTCCCGCCCACCCTGGATGACCACCGGTTCGAGGGTGTTCGGGACCGTCGTCGCCGTTCTGGCACTCGCTGCGTGCTGGTTCGTCCTCGACAGCTACTGGCTCGGACTCACCGTGAGCGGTGTTGTCCTGTCGATCATCATGATGTCGCTGATCGTCGTGGTCGGCATGGGGGGGATGCTCTCGCTGTGTCAGGCGGCGCTCGCAGCGATCGGCGCATTCGCCACCGCGCAGATCGTCTCGGCCACCGGCGCTCCGGTCCTCCTCGCACTCGTGGCGGGCGTCATCGCCGCCGCCGCCGTGGGTGCACTTCTGGCCATCCCGGTGGTCCGACTCGACGGCGTGTACCTGGCACTGGCCACGCTGGCGTTCGCACTCATGTTCCAGTCGATCTTCGTCCCGCTGTCGTGGGTGAGCGGCGGCGCAGTGCCCATCTCGGTGCCGCGGCCCGTGATCGGACCGATCGACCTGAGCGATGATCGCTACTTCCTCGTGTTCGCAGTGATCTGCGCCACCGTCACGGCGCTGATCGTCATCCGTCTGCGGGAGGGCACCACCGGACGTTTCCTCCAGGCCCTGCAGACGAGCGACGTCGCTGCTGCATCAATCGGCATCAGCGGTTCCCGTTCGCGAGTCGTGGCCTTTGCCATCGCTGCAGGCATCGCCGGATTCGGCGGCGGAATGGCAGCGATCGACTTGGGGCAGGCCAGCTACGAGGCGAGCTTCCCGTACCTGATCGGCTTGGTCTGGGTGGCGCTCCTGGTGTCGTCCGGGGCTCGCAGCATCCAGGCAGCAGTGATGTCCGGACTCTTCTTCTTCCTGTTCCCAGCGCTCCTCGATCGCCTCTTCCGGTTCCCGAGCAACTGGGCCGAGTCCAACCCCGACGCTCCCTCGTGGGTGAACTCGATCGCAGACGCAGTCCAGCCCACATGGGCGCAGTCGGTGGCATTCATCCTGTTCGGAATCGGCGCCATCACCTACGCCAAGCATCCGGAGGGGAGCATCGAGGCCCAGACCACCGCATCGGTCAACTCGATCGTCCGACGGGTCGAGGCCCGCAACGAACGCCGAGCCCTCGAAGCCGAGCGGGTTCCGACATGACCGGTGCGCTCCTCACGGCAACCGGCGTGACCAAGCGTTACGCCGGGATCGTCGCTCTGGCCAAGGTCGACCTCGAGGTCCGTGCCGGCGAACTGGTCTCGGTCATCGGCCCGAATGGCGCCGGGAAGAGCACCTTGTTCGACTGCCTCACCGGGGTCCAGCGGCCCGACAGCGGGAACGTCGTGTTCGACGGCCGAGATGTCGACCGGATGCGGCCCGCCGCCCGGGCCCGTGCGGGCATGGCCCGAACCTTCCAGCGCATCGAGCTGTTCGGCGGCATGACCGTGCTCGACCATCTCCTCGTCGCTGATCGCGCCCGGACCAGACGAGGCGGGCTGTTCACCGACATCCTCACCGGGACCAAGCCGTCAGGGGTCGAGCTCGCCCGCTGCCGGGTCGTGCTCCGTCTCCTCGGGCTCGAGGAGTGGGCGGAGCGACCCGCCGAGTCGCTGTCGCTCGGCAAGGGCCGGCTCGTCGAGCTGGCCCGGGCGCTCATGTGCGAACCCAAGCTCCTGTTTCTCGACGAGCCCTCCAGCGGCCTCGACCGGCGCGAAACCGACGAGATGGGCGAAGCGCTGCTCCGCGTGCAGGCCGAGCGGGGCCTCGCCGTCCTCCTGATCGAACACGATGTCCCGCTGGTCCAGCGGCTGGCAGAGCGGATCTACGTTCTCGACTACGGCGAACTGCTCGCCTCGGGTCCGACCGCTAAGGTCCTGGCAGACCAGAAGGTCCGTGTCGCCTACCTGGGAGCCTCCTCGTGAGCACCTCGGCGTCCGCCCCACCCGTGCTCGAACTCGACCACGTCGATGCGGCCTACGGCCCGTTCCGGGCGCTGTTCGATGTCTCCCTCAGCATCGGCCCCGGTGCCGCAGTGGCGCTCGTCGGGGCAAACGGCGCCGGGAAGTCGACCATCGCCCGGGTCGCCACCGGATTGCTCCCCCCGAGCAACGGTACGGTTCGCATCGACGGCTCCGACCTCACCGATCGCCCCACATTCGAGTTCGCCCGAGCAGGGGTGGCGCACGCCCCCGAAGGCCGTTCCACGTTCGCCACGCTGACCGTCAACGAGAACCTGGAGCTCGCGTTCCGGGCCGCCCGACCCAAACGTGACATCGCCGCCGACCTGGATTCGGCGTACACCCTGTTTCCGAAGCTCGGTGACCGCAAGGGTCAGCTCGCAGGAACCCTGTCAGGGGGTGAGCAACGGATGCTCGCTCTGGCACGGGTGCTCGTGCTCCGGCCGCGGCTGCTCGTCGCCGACGAACTCTCGCTCGGGCTGGCCCCGATCGTCACCGCCGAGGTCTACCGGGTGCTGGCGCAGGTACGCAGCGCCGGTACGGCGCTGCTCGTCGTCGAGCAGCACTTGGACCACGCCCTGGCGCTGGCCGACCGGGTGGTGGTGATACAGCAGGGCGAGATCGCCTTCGACGGCCCTCCCGATCAGCTCGGGGACCTGTCCGCCAACGTGCTGCTCCCAGCCGGTTCGCCGTCGCGCGCCAATCCTCCTGCGTGCCAGCCATGACATCGAGGACGCCACGTTCGGTACCGGCTGCGGTCTACCGCCGACGTGGCGAGACCCCGGTCGAGATGCGTGATCTCCCGCCGGTCGAATCGGGACAGGTCCTCATCGAGGTGGCCTACTGCGGTGTGTGCGGTAGCGACCTGCACCTGATCGATGAGGGCTGGGGCACCCCGGGCGACGTGCTCGGCCACGAGTGGAGCGGCGTCGTCGTGACCGCCGGAGCGGACGTCGATCTCTCCCCCGGTACCGCCGTGGTCGGTGGGCCATCACCGAAGTGTGGGGCCTGCCCGGCGTGCGCTGCCGGCAGGCCGTCACAGTGCGAGAACAACCCCAAGATGACGGGCACGTTCGACGGCGCGTTCGCCACCCACGTCGTCCGGGACGTCACGCACGTCCTGCCCGTACCGGCCGGTCTGGACCTGCGCACAGCCGCACTCGTCGAGCCGCTGGCAGTCGCCCTCCACGCCATCAACCGGGGGCAGGTCGCCCCGGGCAACCGGGTGCTGATCTCCGGAGCCGGTCCGATCGGGGCGCTGGCCGCAGCGGTTCTCGTGGACCGCGGTCACCACGTGGTGGTGGTCGAACCGGCGCCGACCCGCCAGGAACTCGGCCGTGCCCTCGGCGTGGCGGCGGTCCGCCGACCGGAGGAACTCCCGATGTTCAACATGGCTCAGGTCGACACGATCGCCGAGGAGTCGTTCCACGTCGCCATCGAGACCTCCGGCAAGCGGGTCGCCATGGAGACAGCATTCCAACAACTGCAGCGGGGCGGGCGACTCGTCCTGGTCGGCACCGGCATGGAACAACCGTCGTTCGACCCCAACCGCACGATCGTGCTGGAGCTCACCGTCTGCGGCTCGTTCGTCTACGACGACGGAGGATTCGAGACGGCCCTCGAACTACTCGCCGCTGGCACCCTCCCGACCGACGCCCTGATCGACCAGGTGGAGTACGGCCTCGACGGGGTGGCCGAGGCCGTAGCCCGGCTCGCCCGCGGTGAGCATGCCGGCAAGGTGATGGTGCGACCCGACCGATTGGAGCCCACGTGACACAGGACCTCTACCCCGCCGGCGTGCCTCGGCTGAACCACGTGGCGGTGTCACTGCCCGCCGATCGGCTCGACCAGGCGGGCCGCAACGCGATCACCGACTTCTACGGCGAGTGCTTCGGTTGGACCGAGCTCGACTCCGAGACCGTCGACCGCAAGAAGCTGATCCTGGCGATCGGCCACTGGGACCAGTTCCTGTTCCTCCACGCCGAGGACGAGCCCATGCGAACGCCACGAATGGATCACTTCGGCGTGTCTGTCGGCTCGCTCGCCGACCTCATGTCGACGCACGCGCGAGTGGCCGAACGGGCGGCCCAGGATCCGGCGATCGACGTGATCGACCCGAGCGTCGACGACTTCGACGTGCTCAAGGTCCACTCGTTCTACGTGCGGCACCTGCTCCCCATGATGATCGAGGTCCAGTACTGGGAGTTCCCGTGACCCGCCACCCTCTCCGCCACGGTGCGTTCGTGCCGCAGGGCTGGAAACTCGAGTACTCCGGGATCGGACCGGCCGAGGCCTGGGCGACGTCGGTCGAGTGGGCGCAGGCCGCCGAACGACTCGGCTACGACCACCTGTGGGTCTACGACCACGTGGAGACGGTGCCCCGCCGGGAGCGCTCGCACGTGTTCGAGGCGTTCACGACACTGGCGGCGCTGTCGCAGCTGACCGAGCGCATCGAGCTGGGCCAGCTCGTGACGTGCATCGGCTACCGGAACGTCGGCCTGCTCGCCAAGGAGGCAGCCGGGATCGACGTCATGTCAGGAGGGCGGCTCATCTTGGGGCTCGGGGCCGGATGGTACGAACGCGAGTACCAGGCCTACGGCTACCCGTACCCGTCGGCCCGCCACCGGCTCGGGCTCCTCCGGGAGGCGCTCGAGGTGATTCCACAGCTCTGGTCCGAGGAGACGGTCACCTACGACGGTGAGTACGTTCACCTCGCCGGCGCCTACTGCGAACCACAGCCGCTGCGCTCGCCCCGGCCGCCGATCCTGGTGGGCGGCGGCGGCGAGCAGGTGACGCTGCGCATTGCGGCCCGGCACGCCGATGCCACCAACTGGCAGGTCGGCCTGGATTCCTTCGTTCACAAGTCAGGCCTGCTCGAGCGCTACTGCGAGGAGATCGACCGCGACCCGGCGAGCATCGTGCGGACGCACGGGCCCGACTGCCTGATCGTCGAGTCCGAAGCCGAGCTGCAGACATGGCTCGACGGGCCCGACGGCGGCCACCTCTGGGGCGGGGTCGACCACGACGCGTACGTACGGGACCACCTGGTCGGAACGGTCGACCAAGTGGCCGAGAAGGCCCAGGGTTTCATCGACGCCGGATGCGCCGAGTTCATCCTGTGGTTCCGCGATGCGCCATCCCATCGGTCGCTCACCGCCTGGATGGACGACGTGGTCCCCCGACTCCGGTCCTGAGGCCCTCGAGGTGCTGGTGGAACGCTTCGAAGGAGCAGTCCCAGTCGATCCGATCGCCCTGCCACTCCCCTCCTGCACTCGTGGCCTCGGCACGGGGCGGCGGACCGCCGAGCGGCACCGGACCGGGAACGCACTCGACCGTGAGGCAGTCGGGCCGGCGGAACACCGGGTCCCGGGCGGTGCCGGTGCAGGACCACCCCCGGTCGTGGACGGCGTGGTGGTGCTTGCGGCACAGGAGCAGGAGGTTGTCGGGATCGGTCGTTCCGCCGAGCATCCACCAGAGGATGTGGTGCGCGTGCAACCGCTGCCGTGATTCGCACCCCGGGAACCGACAGTGGACGTCCCGGGCGAGTAGCGCCCGGAACTGTGCCGGGTTGACGACCCGCGACCGCCGGCCGAGGTCCAGCACGGACCCATCGGGCAGGTCGGCGACGTACCGGACGGTGGAATCGCCGATCGCTCCGGCGAGCCGGCGCGCCGACTAGTGGACCCCACCGTCGGGGCGGATCGGCCAGCGGTCGAGCTCGCCCGGTCGGTCCTCGCCCAGCACCTAGAGCTCCACGTGGACCACGACCTCGGGCCGGGGGCGCTTCTCGGCGTCCGGGTGCGCCAGGAAAGCCCGGGCGATCGCGAGGAGCCCGTCGACGAGGCGACGTCCAGCCGGTTCGGGGGCGGCGCTGGGATCGCTGGCGGCGCCCTGCTCCGCCGCGTGCCGAACGGCGCGAGTCAGGACTTCGGCGTCGGCCGCCGGGAGCTGGAACGTCCCCCGGACCGAACCGCGCTCGGTCCTCAACATGGTGAGGAACCGCGTCTCGGCGGCCTCGGACTCACCGGAGCGGACCGCAAGCTCCTCGGCGATCCGATCACCCGTTCGCCGGAGCCCCGAGCACATGCGCTCGAGCTGACCTGCGGTCGCCGCGTCGGCCAGGTCGAGTAGGTGCTGCTCGACCTGCGGCGTGCAGACGCGAGAGATGGCGCGAACCTTGGAGAGGGAGATGCGCCCCTCGGCGAACGCCTGCGTCACGAGCGGCATCTCCTCCAGGCAGCGCGCCACCCGCACCTGCTCACGCGCCGCTGTTCGCCCGACCCCGCACTGCCAGGAGAGCCAGTGCGCCGCCGATCGGCACTCCCAACGATCCGGATCACCGAGGCGGTCGAACCGGGCGAGCATCAGCAGGAACTCGCACGTCCCGGCGGCGATGTGGGCCGCGGACTGGCGGAGTCGGAGAGCGAGCGCGTCGAGGTCGACCGGGTCGGACTGCGGTTCAGCCTGCGGGTCGATCGGCGGGTCGATCGGCGGGTCAGCTGGCCGGTCGGACGATGGGTCAGGGGCGGAAGCCGAAGCCGAAGCGGAAGCGGGGGCGGAAGCCGAAGCCGAAGCGGAAGCGGGGGCGGAA
>VGBZ01000074.1 GCA_016870275.1 Actinomycetota bacterium | reverse complement strand
CCGTCAGTTGGCGGACGGGCACTGCTTCATCATCTTCGGGGTGAACGACGGTGCCGGCGTCGCCGACCGCAACCGGTACGTCCAGACCGCCACCTCCGAGGGCGACTCGTTGCTCGCCGAGTCGGTCGGTGAGCGGTACACGGTGCTGGAGCCGGAGGAGCTGCGGGAGCTCGAGCTCTTCGGCTGGTTCCCACCCGACCCCGACGACCCGATCGGCAACTTCAACGCCATGTGGGAACCGCCGGACGTGGCCGACACCGCCCAGTTGCTGGCCCTCACGCTCGTCCGGGTCCACGGCCTCCGCTCGCCGGAGCAGCTGACCATCAAGGTCGGCGAGACCTGGGAGGACTCGTGACCGATGCGACCGCAGCGGAACGCTCGCCGCACGGGGCCATGCCCCGGGACCTGCTGCTCGTCCGCCACGGCCGGAGCGAGGGCAACCTGGCCCTCGATGCCGCCAAGCCAATCTCGGACGGTGGCCGCAGCGACGACTCCTTGGCTCGGGATCAGGCGTTCCGGGAGCGGAGCACCATGCACTACCGCCTCGTCGCCGCCGGCCGAGACCAGGCGAAGCAGACCGGCGAGTGGATCCGGAAGTGGATGGTCGACTCGGCCGTCGACGCCTTCGACCGCTACCTCTCCTCGCCGTACATCCGGACCATGGAGACCGCATCGCTCATGGGTGTCCCGGGCGCCCAGTGGCGTCGGGAGTCGCTGCTCCGGGAGCGGGATTTCGGCGTCTGGGAGGGCCGCAGTCGACACGAGATCCGGAAGAGCTTCCCGTACGAGGCTGAGTACAAGGACCGGAACCGCTACCTGTACCGACCGACGGGCGGTGAGAGCCTGGGTGACGTCGAGCTGCGCGTCCGTGAGGTGCTCGGATCGCTCGCCCGGGAGATGGAGGGCCGGCGTGTTCTGTGTGTCACCCACGAGGATGTGATCTGGGCATTCCGTTACCGCCTCGAGAAGATGACGATCAAGGCCTACCTCGCCGAACACGAGGAGGGCGCTGAGGTCCCCAACGGGGGCATCCTCCACTTCACCCGGGAACGGCCTGACGGCTCGCTCGATGACCGCTTCCACCGGGTCCGCCTCGTCGACCCGAGCGGCACGGGCGGCTGGGACTGGACGATCATCGAACGCGCCGCCGAGTCCGACAAAGAGCTCATGGCCGAGGTGGAGCTGTACCAGCAACTCTGGGGCGATTCCGTATGAGCCGCCGCCTGGATCCGAGCGTTCGGCTCCTCACCCCGTCGGTCCCCACGCTCGAGCCCGATGATGCGGGGCGCCGGAACCGACCGGGCGGTTCGGCAGAACTCAATCGCTGCGAGCGCCCGGCGGGGGCGGAGGTGGGGCGGAGGTGGGGCGCAGGCGGCCCCTGCTGCGACCGCCCGTGCGATGACTCCGACGACTGCTGTCGTCACCCGTCTCGCTCGCAGCGCCTGCGCCCCTTAGTCCGCTCCCCCCATTGCTGCGATCAAGGTGTCAGATCCGTCACAACGTGTCCACCGATCCGGACGAAAAATTCCCGGCTCACGCACTCACCGTGTACATACGACCACGGTCCGTTCCATTTCGTCGCCTCGGCGGGCCCGGATCGGACGGGTCCGACGGATCGGCTCAGCCGAAGCGGCCGTAGAGGAACTCCGCCACCGGGATCGCCGGCTCGTAGTCGTGCGAGAGGCCCGAGGCCAGGTAGCCGGCATCGGACACGACGGTCTGCCCATTCAGGGCACTCGCAGCGTCGCTGCACAGGAACACGAGCACCGCAGCCTGTTCCTCCGGCGAGGACGGTTCGATCCCGACCTCCTCGCGGTAGTCGGATCCGAAGTCGAGCCACATCTCGGCGTTCGCCCGGGCGAGCGGCGTGTCGGTCGGACCGGGACAGACGGCGTTGATGCGAATGCCCCGGGCCAGCATGGGCCGGGCCTGCGCCGCCACGTAGGCGCACATGGCGCGCTTCATGGCCAGATAGTTGGCCTTCTCGTGCTCGAGCGTCCACGCCACGGCGTCGTCCCAGTCGGTGATCTCCAGGAACTCACGGAGTTGCTCGAGCTCGGCCTCCCATCCCAGACCGGCACCGGAGGAGATCAGGCCGATGGCGCCCCCGCGGGTGAGCCACCCCCGTTCGATCAGGTTGTCGATCAGGTAGCGGTGGCCGATGAAGTTGATGCACTCGATGCCCGGGGTTCCGTCGGCCACCCCGGCGCAGGAGAACAGCACGTCGATCGGTCCACCCAGGGCGTCGACCGCTTCGTCGATCGACGCCCGGTCGGACAGGTCGAGTCGGATCACCTCCACCCCGTCCCGGTCGACCGGGGCCAGGTCCATCACGATGACCTCTGCGCCAGCGTCGATGGCGAGACCGGCCACCGCCGCACCCATCCCGGTGGCACCCCCGACGACCAGGGCTCGTCGACCGTCGTAGCGGAACCTCTCGAAGCCGCTCACCGTTCGCACCCCGAGGTTGCCCCCGACGTTGTGGTCGATGGCGTGGCCAATGTTGTGGCCGACGTCGTGGCCGACGTTGTGGCCGACGTTGTGGCCGACGTTGTGGCCGACGGAGTGATGGTCATCGGGTGCTCCTCGATCGCGGGCGTCCTTCGCCCGGCCCGGCGGAATCTACTGTCCGATCGGCGCTCGGAGCACCGGTCCCGCTGACGGTCCGCTCACTCCTCGAGTCTGACCACGACGTGGTCCTCGGGGTCGGCTGACCGCCCGAGGTGGATTCGACCGACCCCGTCGCTCAGGTGGACGACTACCTCGATGGCGACGGTTGCTCCCGGAGGTACTTCTGCTGAGGTGAACCCACGCAGGGTCAGCAGCGGCCGTCGGTGGGAGCCCAGAGTCAAGGGAACGTAGGCCTGCACGACCTCGACGCCGTCGACGGACGAGGTGTTGGTGACGTCCACGCTCAACGTCACGACCCGACTGGTGTTCCACGCATCGTCGCCGGTCGCCTCGACGGTGCTGACGACCCGGGGAGCGGACCACTCGAACGTCGCGTAGCCGAGGCCGAAGCCGAACGGGAACCGGGCCCGTTGACCGGTCGCCTCCATCATCCGGTAGCCGAACAGCGGTCCGTAGTCGATGCGTCGGGTGAAGCGGCGGAAGGTCGGGAGGGTGGTGTCGGCGGCCGGCCAGGTGCAGGTCACGCGGCCCCCTGGAGGAGCGTCACCGAACAGCACGTCGGCGACGGCGTGCCCGCCCTCCATCCCGGGGTACCACGCCATGATCACCGCAGCGACGCAGTCGAGCCACGGGTCGACGTCGAACGCACTCCCGCCGTTGAGGACGACGACCGTCGCCGGGTTGGCGTCGGCGACGGTGCAGATCAACTCCTCGGTGTCGGTCGTCAGGCGCAACGTGCTGCGGTCGCCACCGGCGTTGAGGATCCACTCGCCCTCGTCGCGCCACGTCGATCCGGCCGCCACCACCACGGCGTCGCACCCGGCGGCGAGCGCCCGGGCCCGGGGCCGGTCGGTCCCGTCGAGGTACGCGAGCTCGACCCCGTGACGTGCGGCGGCGGCGGTCAGGCCCTGCAGCAGCGTGACCACCTCGGTCGGGTGGACCTGCGACGAGCCGTGATCGCCGAGGTTCTCCGTGGTGGCGAGTTCGCCGATCACGCCGAGCCGACGGACCCGGGTCGGATCGAGAGGCAGGACCGGATCGTCGGCCACCGGCTCGTTGCGCAGGAGCACGAGCGAGCGGGTCGCCGCCTCGCGGGCCAGCGCCCGGTGCTCGGGTCCGGCGACGACCTCGGGTCGGTAACGCTCCGGCTCACCACGCAAGGCACCCCGGGCCTGTGCCAGCAGCAGCCGCCGGGCCGAGGCGCGGAGCCGTTCCCGGGACACCGCCCGTCGTCGGAGCAGGCGGGGGAGGGAGCGGAACCGCCACCGGAACGGCATCTCGAGGTCCATGCCGCCGAGCACGGCACGTCGGCCGTTGCGGATCCCCCAGGTGAAGTCCGACATCACGAAGGCGTCCGACCCCCACTCGCGTCGCAGGGTCCCTTCGAGCAGTGAGGCGTTGTGGCCGCACGGTTCGCCGTTGAGTTGGTTGTACGCCGACATCACCGAGTCGGCCCCCGCATCCAGACAGCGCCGGAAGTGCGGCAGGTAGAGATCGCGCAGGTCCTCCGGCGTGGCCCGCACGTCGACCCAGAACCTGGAGTTCTCGATGCTGTTGAGTGCGAAGTGCTTGACGCATGCGATCAGGTGGCGGGTCGTGCCCCGCACGAGCGCTGCGCCGAACTCGCCGAGGAGGAACGGATCCTCGCCGTAGGTCTCCTGTGCCCGACCCCATGCCGGATGGCGCAACAGGTTGATGCACACGCCGGCGAACAGGTTGGCGCCCTGGATGCGACCCTCGACGCCAATGGCGTCACCGATGCGTTCCTCGAGCGATGTGTCGAAGGTGGCTGCTCTGGCCGTGGAGGAAGGGAACGCTGTGGAGTGTCCGACGACCACGCCACGGGGACCGTCGGTGAAGCGGATCCCGGGGATGCCGAGTCGATCGAGGCGACCGGCGACGATCGGTTCGCCGTTGTAGCGCTGCGACATCTCCCGGGTGCCCCGGATCAGGGGACCGTCCCCGGACATGACCCGGCACAGCTCGGCATCGGTGAGCTGAGCGACGAGGTCGTCGACGAACGCCTCGAGGTCCGAGGGATCCCGAGGGACCCGGTCGGTGAACGGCGCGAACGGATCGACGCCGGTGGAACCCACGCGGACCGGTCGGACCGATCAGCTCACGATGCGACCGGCGGTGGTCGTGTCCATCGCCAGTCGTCGATCGCCGTCGCGGATGTCGAAGGATTCCACCACGGCGCACTGCTCGGCCCAGCGACTCGAGTGGCGTGGGTGGTCCCGCAGCGGCACGTCGACGCCGTCGACTCGAAAGCCGCCGAGCGCACCGAAGCGCAACTCGCCCTCGGTCGGTGAGACGTAGCGGACGGTTCGGCCGCTCCCTGTTCCGGTGACTTCGATCTCGGCTGCAGTGATCGCTGCCACGAACGACTCGAACGAACCGTGGTCGCTGGCACCGCCGACCTCCACGACCCACACGTTGTCGGCGCCTCCGAGGGCGAGCAGGTCGAACGGAGCGGACATGCCGTCGGTGGCCTCAACGGCTGCGTCGTAGGTTCGCCAGGTCGTCGGCCGGAAACTCCACAGCGCCACGTAGCCGTCGTCCTTGCGGCCCATCACCCAACCGTTCGCCCCGACGACATCGTCGAAACGCTCGAGGGGGAAGTAGGCGTGCGTGTATGGCTCGTAGCCGAAGTACGGACCGAGCAGCGGGTCGGTGGGTGAGGCGTAGCCGGGCTGGTAGATGTGGATGGCGGCCCGGTCCCGCTGGGCGCTGCGGGGCATGGACGCCGTGCCCACCCAGTAGCCGCTGTCGTCGCTCCATTTGGTCGTCCGTTTGACCGGCGACGACGGGTGGGTCGTGAAGACTATGGCCTCGGTGCCGAGCGTGGCCTGCCAGGCGTGCACCTGCTCCATGGCGTCACCGAACCGGTGGTCCACCACGCAGGACAACATGGCCTCGGAACTGCGCCAGTTGTAGGTGTGCGCCTCACCCAGGACGCCGGCGGCGGCGAACGGAGCCAGCTCCCGGACCGCCAGCTGGGCGACGGTCGGGTCGATCCCGGCGAAGTCCTTGACGACGGCGAACCTCTGGAAGAGCTCCGATTCCCACAGGTTCCAGCGGTTGCACGCCTGGAGCGTCGGCGGGATGAACTGCCAGGCGGTGAGCGCGCCGTGGCTCCACCAGAAGTTCAGGTTCTCGGTCGAGTAGTCGTAGCCGTAGGCCCCCAACGGGTCCGGACTCCACGGCTCGTGCGGGTCGATGTGGACGCCGTGGCGCTCGCGGATGCGGACCGGCCCGGTGTGGCGTGCGACTCGTTCGATCACCTCCGGTAGGCGGTAGCGGCTGTGGCCGCAGAGGTACAGGACGCCGTGGTCCGTCGTGTTGGAGTAGCTCTCGTCGGTCGTGTCGAAGAGGAATTTGGCCGTCGAGAAGGTGCTCTCGCTCCGACCGCTGGTCTTGGCGGCCTTGTAACCCCGACCGTGCGTGACGCCGTAGACACCCTGGAACGTGTGGGCGGCCAGGTCGAACAGGCAGACGTCGGCAGCGGCTGCACCGAGGGCGATCAGTTCTGGGTCCTCGGCCCACTGCACGAGCGTGAGCAGCGGCATGTAGTCGAACTTCATGTACGTGTTGGAGTGCCACTCGCTGTAGCCGAACTTTGCCCGCTCGCGGATCCAGTCGACCACCACCGGCCGAGCTCGCGCTGCGTGCTCGGCACCGGTGAGTCCGGTGAAGCCGAAGACCCGATCGGGCAGCGCCAGACCACCGAGGTACTCGTCGACGGCGAAGATGATCCGGTGGTTCTCGGACCAGAACCACTTGTTGTCGACGTCACCGCGTGGGAGCGGGTCGTCGTAACGGTAGCGGGCGCCGGCGATCTTGTCCTCGACGGCGTCGATCGCCACCTGCGGGAGGACGCCCCGGCCGAGTCGCACCACCCACTGGAGGTGCATGAGCTCGAAGTCGTCGGTGTCGCTATAGGGGTCGGTGGAGACGATGCTGGCGTCGACCAGCAATGGGTTCCACTCGAACTCCGGGTCGCGCTCGGCGCGGATGATGTGGGCGATCACGCTGGCGGTGTCGTTGGGGCGGAACGACTGTGTGGCGAGCTGCAGGTACTCGGTGGTCCGGGCCTGGAACACGGCCTCGTCGACCAGGCCGGTGGCGCCCGGCGTCGGCAGGCCCGACGGACCCACGACGAGCGGACCGGTCGGACACCCCGGTGCCGGGCCGGTCGGAGCCGGCGCCGGTGTGCAACTGCTGGCCAGAGTGACGCCGGCGGCGCCGGCTGCACCGGCGATGAGGAATTCTCTTCGACTCGCCTTCACTACCGAACCTCCCAGTTTCGCCAGTGCCAAGTGTGCCTCTTCGGGCGGTGGCGTGCCAGAGCGATGCCGCTGTGGGCGGGGTCACGCCGTGGTGACTCTGGTGCTGCCACCGGCGGCCTTGGCCCGGTACAGCGCATCGTCGGCGGCATCGATCGGAAAGGGATGTCGTGATGTCCGCTGACAACCGACCGAAGCGGTCACGCTGGCACCATCGACATCGACTGCAGCGATTGCGTCGACGAGGCGGTCGCCGATGGAGGCGAGGTCGTCGTCGCTCGCTCCGGGGCAGAGCACCACGAACTCATCACCGCCCCATCGGCACACCACATCCCCGGGCCTCACGGAGCTGCGCACTGCGATGCCGACGTTGGCGAGGAGTTCGTCGCCGCAAGGGTGGCCGAAGCGGTCGTTCACCGCCTTGAAGTCGTCGAGGTCGACGATGATCAGTGCGAAGGGTGGGAGTTCAGTCGTGCCCGGATCGGTCGGATCCACGCCGAGCCAACGTTCCAGACCGGAACGGTTGAGCAGGCCTGTGAGCGGGTCGATGTCGGCCCGCTCGGTCTCGGCGAGCAGAGCGTCGCGGGTGACAGCGATCGTGCGCTGCTGCTTCTCGAGCCGCTCGACGAGCACCGACGTTGCGGCGGACAGCGCTATCTCGTTGTCCGACGGCTGCCGGTTGCGGCACTGCTCCACTGCGTCGGCCAGCAACGCAGCGGTGCCCGGGTCCATCGACGGCCCGAGCTGGTCGAGGTATCGCTCCCCGTGTCGGACGACAGCGGCGTGGTCGAAGGTGAGCCGGGCGAGGAACCGTCGACCTGACTCCACGGAGAGCGACGACTCGTCGAGCGCCACCAAGTCCGTCCCTCCCACGAACACCGACAGGCTGGGGGAGAGGAGCAGCGTGGCCCACTCCAGTGCGAGCGGGTCGTGATCGGCGAGGACCACCGAGCGGACGCCCGGCGTCCGCTGCTCGGTTCCGGCGTAGGCCGCCACCGTCGTGACGCCGGCGGTGGCGAGTGCCCCGTAGCGGTGCGCCGACTTGGCGTAGTACGAGGATCGTTGGAAGGTCGAGAGAACAACTGCGCCGTCGCCGATGTTCATGGCGTACTGCTCGATGGCCCGGGACAGGGTCGAAAGAGTCGGCTTGGAGATCGGGTAGCTGTCGTCGGACACGTCGGTGAGGCTAACGCGGGGGCGATCCGCCGTCCTTGGTGGGCGCCTGCGGCGCCCGTTCTCGGTGCTCCCAGCCCCCGCAGGCGGGGTTCAGCGCAACGAGATCGGAACCCGGAGCCCTCAGGCGGCTGCGAGGCGGTCGAAGGACCGCACAGCGTCGAGGATTGAGCGGGCGGCCGGCCGAAGACCGTCGATCACCACGGTGGCGCCCCGTCGCTCGAGAATGGACTGCATGCGGGCGATGAGCCGCACGCCGGAGGCGTCGTCGAAGTCCACGCCGGTCGCATCGACCACGAGGTCCGAGGGGTTCACGTGCAGCATTTCCTCCACGGCGAGCGAGAGCTGGGGGATCGACTCGGCGTGGATGACCCCGGTGATCACCATGCGGCCATGTCGGCCCGCAGGTCCGAGGGTGAGGACGTCCGCCTCTATCGACGCCGTGCGATGACGTGAGTCGTTCTCGGTGATCGTGAGCATTCTTACCTCCTTGGCCTATGACGAGTATTCGATCGGCACGAACGGACGGATGCTGAGCATTTCGTCACATCTCAAGGAACGACCTGACCTCACCCGAAACTCGGATCGGCTCGTTCTCGGTGCATCCAGCCCTCGCCGGCGTGGTTCAGCGCACCGAGAACGTCAGCGTGGGGGCGCACGCGATCCTGCAGCAGGAACCCCTTGCGCGAATGACGAACCTGTGTTCGACTGGCCGCCCGGCCCGCTCGAGGGCCGGAGTTCCGCACCGGGGGGAGGCCCAGCCGTGTCACACGTGGTCCGAGACGCACTCGCCGTTGCCGTGCAGATCGGCCAGCCGGCACTGCTCTGGGGCGCCCCGGGCGAGGGGAAGTCCCGGGTGGTCG
>VGBZ01000073.1 GCA_016870275.1 Actinomycetota bacterium | reverse complement strand
CGCGAGCGGTGCCACCACCCGGTTGACGGAACGGAACACGCCCCGCAGCGACGGCAGGCTCACGGCACAACCTGCACGCCGCGCCAGAACGCCACCCGGTCGGCGACCTGTTCGGCACCGGCCTTGGGCTCCGGGTAGTACCAGGCGGCATCGGGGTTGCGTTCACCGTCGACGACGACGGTCCAGTAGGACGCCTGACCCTTCCAGCCGCACACCGTGTGTTTGTCGCTGTCCTCCACGAACGCCCGGTCCAGCGAGTCGACCGGGAAGTAGTGGTTGCCCTCGACCACCACGGTGTCGTCGCTCTCGGCGATCACGGTGTCGTTCCACACTGCCTTCACGGGCTTCCTCCTTGCGACCTGCGCCGGCCGCGGGTTCCAGCCGACGCTCTGATGGGTGCAACACCTGCGGCGGGGCGTTGTTCCCCGGGCGGTCCCCGGGCGGTCCCCGGGCGGTCCCCGGGCGGTCCCCGGGCGGTCACCGGGCGGTCAGGCGATCGCCGGCGGGGCGGTCACCCGTCCCCCCCCCCGCCGAGCGGGACTCAGCGCAACTGCACCGGAACCTGCACCGGGGAACGGTCCGACACGGTCGGCTTCCACGTCACCTCGCCGCACACCGACAGGTCCGGGAACCTCCGGTACAGCCCGGCGAGCGCCAAGCGGGCCTCGAGCCGGCCGAGCGCCGCGCCCAGACAGAAGTGGTGCCCGAACCCGAACCCCAGGTGCGCGTTCGGTGACCGGGACCCGTCGAAGCGGTCCGGGTCGTCGAACACCCGGGGGTCCCGGTCCGCAGCCATGATCCCCATGAGCACCGACTCCCCCGCCCGCAGCTGCACCCCGCACCGCTCGTGGTCCTCGGCGACCTGACGCACCATGTGCTTGGCGGGGCCCTCCATCCGCAGACACTCCTCGACCACACCGTCGATCCGATCGGGCGCGTCGACCAGCCCGTCGCGCCACTCAGGTGCACCGTCGAGCAGCGTCACCGCCGAGCCGAGCAGCGACGTGGTGGTGTCGTGCCCGGCGAACAACAACAGCGAACACGCCCCGAGGATCTCCACCGGCGACAGTCCGTCGGCCCGGTCCTCGGTGCCGAGCAGCTTGGACAGCAGGTCCTCCCCCGGTTCGCCGGCCCGCCGTCGGAGCAGGTCGCCCACCACGTCGTGGAACTCCTCCGAACACGACCGCACCACCTGGTCGTAGTCGTCCCGACGCGTCGCACCGAACACCAGCACACCGAACCGTTCGGACCATCCGGCCAGCCACGACCCCATCTCCTCGGGCACACCGACGAGCCGACCGATCACGGCGCTCGGCAACGGGTGCGTGAACGCCTCGACCAGGTCGACCTGGTCGGGTCCGGCCTCCAGACGGTCGAGCAGCCGGTCGCACTCCTCGGCGATCCACTGCTCCATGGCACCCACGGCCCGCGGGGTGAACTCCCGGCGCAGCGGCGCCCGGAGCCGTTCGTGGTCGGGCGGTTCGTGGAACAGCATCCAACCGTCGAGCAGCTCCACCCCGGCGGCCACCGCGTCACGACGTTCGGCGGGCAGCCGGTCGAGGAACCCCGACATGCGCTCCGTGCTCAACCGGGTGTCGCCGAACGCGTCGACGAGCTCCGGGTGGCCGAGCACCATCCACGCCCGGTGCCGCTCGTTCCACCACAACGGATGCTCATCACGCAGCGCGCCGAGCGGCGCGTGCGGATCAGCGACGACGTCTGCTGCGAGCAGGTCGAGCGACGTCGTCGAACGGTTCACGGCACCTGCGGTCGTGGTGCGCTGGCCGGCATCCGCAGGCCGCCGTCGATGCGGATCACCTCACCGTTGAGGTAGGGGTTGTCGACGACGGTGGCCACCAAGTCGGCGAACTCCTCGGGCCGACCGAACCGCGCCGGGAACGGAACGCGGGCCCGGAGCTCGTCTGCGTAGGACTCCGGCATGGTCGCGATCATCGGCGTGTCGAACGTGCCCGGGGCGATGCTCACGACCCGGATCCCGTGCGGTGCCAGCTCCCGGGCGAGCGGCAACGTCATGCCGGCCACGCCCGCCTTGGCCGCGGCGTACGCCACGCCACCGTCGACACCATCGAACGCCGTGATCGACGACGTCGTCACGATCACCCCACGCCCACCGTGCTCCGAGTCCGGTTCACTACCGACCATGTGCGCCGCCACCACACGCACCCAGTTGAACGTCCCCACCAGGTTCACCTCGACGGCCTGACGGAACCACCCCAGGTCGACGCTGCCGCTGCGGCCCACCACCCGGGCGCCCCGTTGCAGGCCGGCGCAACACACGAGCGCCCGAACCGGAGCGACACCGTCGAGCACACCGGCAGCGGCGTCGGCAGCGGCCTCGTCGGTCACGTCCGCCTCGATCGCCACACCGCCGAGCTCCGCGGCCAGACGACGGGCGCCGTCGCCGTCACGGTCGACGATCACCACCGTCGCACCCGCCGCGGCCAGCCGTCGAGCGGTGGCCGCGCCCAACCCGGACGCTCCGCCGGTGACCACCGCACCCCAACGATCCGACACTCCTGGTTCCCCCTCTGTGGCTGCCGGCGGTGCAGTCCGGCCGTCCGATCCGGCCGTCCGATCCGGCCGCCGACTGGCTGCGCCACGACATCATGCCGTGCCGACCAGGCGGTCGGGGCGGTTCAGGGGACTGACGAGCCGGTGTGTGGTCCGCAGGCCGACGGAAATCCGCACCGCCGCGATCCCGACCACGAGATCGACGCGTGTCCCGCGTTCGGTGGAGCGCGTTCGGTGGAGCGCGTTCGGTGGAGAGGGTGCGGGTCGTGGTCGGTGGCACTCTCCCGACCGGTAGCATTCAGAGGCGGCTGACCACCTCGAGGAGGATCGTTGAACGGACGGCACGGGAGCGGCTACGAGTTGCGGACCTCGACGACCATGCGCACGGCGGCGGCACTGAGCCTGGCCCTCGCCCTGGGACTGGCGTCATGTGCCGGGAACGAGTCCTCGTCGCCCACCACGACGGGTAGCACCAGCACGACCAGCGGGCCGCCCTGGACGCCGGTGGCGGATCAGCCGTTGGCCGACGCCCCCTTGCTCACCGCCACCGACGGAATGCTCGAAGTCGATCTGCGCACGGCCATGGAGTCCATCGACGTGTCCGGAGCTCAGATCCAAGCCATGGGCTACAACGGCATGATCAACGGCCCGACGTTAGCGCTGGCTCCCGGCGACAAGCTGCGGGTGACGCTCGACAACGCCACCAAGGAGCCCACCAACATCCACTACCACGGGCTCCACGTCTCGCCCTCGGGTGACGGCGACAACGTGATGCGTCACTTCGACCCCGGCAGCACCAACGTCTCGGAGATCACCATCCCCGACGATCACGACACCGGGCTGTTCTGGTACCACGCCCACATGCACGCCCTCACCGACCAGCAGGTCTACAGCGGCATGCGGGGCCTGATCGTGATTGGTGATCTGGTCGGCACCCACCTGCCCCCGGAGTACGCCGACATCACCGAGCGGCTGCTGGCCGTAAACGACGGCTACGACCAGGGCGGCGTCATGGCCGACAAGGCCAACGCCATGACCGACGCCACCATCATGGTCAACGGACTGGCCACGCCGACCTGGGACATCGCCCCGGGTGAGACCCAGCTGTGGCGCTTCGCCAACACCGGCTCGGACCTCTTCTACCAACTGGCCCTCGACGGCCACCGGTTCTGGATCGTGGCCGAGGACGGCTCACCCGTGTGGCGGGTGACCGAGGCCGACACCGTGTTCCTGCCGCCGGGCAAGCGCATGGAGGTGTTGGTCCAGGGCGGCGCGCCGGGCACCCACACCCTGGTCAGCCAGGCCATCCAGGTGGGTCCCGGCTCCGGCAACGCCCAGCCCGAGGTCAAGGTGGCCACGGTCGAGGTGGCCGGCGACCCGGTCACGCCGCTGGCCGTGCCCACCGAGTTGCGCGGTCCCCGCACCGAGGACCTGTCCACCGCCGAGGTGGCCGAGCGGCGCGAGTTCGTGTTCACCATGCAGGCCACCGGCACCGAGTTCGCCTTCATCAACGGCGAGCCTTTCGACCCCGACCGCATCGACGTGGAGCCGAAGTTGGGCACGGTCGAGGAGTGGGTGCTGAAGAACCCCGATACCGGCGAGTCGACCACCAGCGCCGACCACCCGTTCCACATCCATGTGAACGACTTCCAGGTCATGAGCATCGACGGGAAGCCCTACGAGGCCAACGGCCTCCAGGACATCGTGGTCATCCCGAGCGGCAGCGAGGTGGTCATCCGACAGCGGTTTGCCGACTTCACCGGTGAGTTCGTCTTCCACTGCCACATCCTCCCGCACGAGGACGGCGGGATGATGCAGACGGTCAACGTCGTCGAGGGCTGACCTTCTGCCGTGCCGCCGTAGTGGCCGTGCACCCCGGGCGCCATCGGACCTGACGGCGTGGCGGGAACTGATCCGCCAGGCGGTCGACACGCTGGCCACGGCCCTCGCACCGACACGCTGGTTCGAGGTGTGGAACGAACCCGACCTGGGCCAGTTCTTCTCCGCTGACCAGTGGCAGTTCGTCCAGATGGCGGTCGCCACCCACCAGGCCCTTGCGTCGGTCGAGGCGGCCCGCGGGCTGGACCTGCGGATCGGCGGCCCGGCGCTGCTCGTTCCGCTGCGACAACGGAAGAACCGCTCGTGCACAACGGTTGGCACCCTTGTGAAGGTCGACCGGTTCATCCCTGCAGCGCCCGAGGTGGTCTGGGACCTGCTCGTCGACACCACTCGCTGGCCCGCGTGGGGTCCCAGCATCACTGCCGCCGAGTTGGACCACGACGGCAGCCGTATCCGCGCCGGCTCCACCGGTCGGGTCCGCACGGCGGTCGGCGTGTGGGTGCCGTTCCGGGTCACCGAGTTCGACGACGGTCGCCGCTGGTCCTGGGTGGTGGCCGGCATCCCCGCCACCAGCCACTCCGTCGATCCCGCGCCGGGCGGGTGCCGGGTCGGCTTCGGCGTGCCGCTGCTTGCGGCGCCCTACGCGCTGGTGTGCCGCGCCGCGCTGGAGCGCATCGACCGGCTGGCCCAGGAGGCGGTCGCACCGTGACGACGACCCACCCGGATCACGCAACCGGCGCCGAGCCGGTCACGCTCACCTCACCCCGCCCGGTCGACCGGCCCGTCATGGTTCAGGGCTGGCGCGACCTGGCGTCGCTGCACTGGCCGTACGACCCCGGGCTAGTGCAACGGCTACTGCCGTCGAGGTTGCGGGTCGACACGCTGGGCGGCGCTGCGTGGGTGGGTCTCATCCCGTTCCACATGCAACGGATCCGGGTGCCGCACCTCCCGCCGCTGGGCCGGTGGTCCACCTTCCCCGAGATCAACGTCCGCACCTACGTCGTGGACCCCGCCGGCCGCCGCGCCGTGTGGTTCTGCAGCCTGGACGTCCCCCGGCTCGTCCCGACCCTGGTCGCCCGAGCCACCTACGGGCTCCCCTACTGCTGGGGACCGTCGTCCATCAGCCGGACCGGCGACGTGATCACCTACCGGACATCCCGACGCTGGCCGCGTCACGACGCTGGCACCCGCCTGGCCGTCCGCGTCGGCCCAGCGATCGACGACCGGGATCTGACCGAGCTCGAGCGGTTCGTGACCGCACGGTGGTCGCTGGCGTCACGCCACCTGGCCACGACCATGTGGGCCGATGTCGACCATGCCCCGTGGCCGCTGCACCGGACCGAGGTCCTCGACTGCGATGACACTCTCGTTGCGGCTGCGGGTCTGCCCGCTCCGGACGGCGAGCCGCTCGCGCTGTGGTCGCCGGGCGTGGAGGTGCGGATCGGGCGGCCGCACCGCCTGCGACCCTGACCCGGACCCCGGACCTTCCGACCGATCGTCCGGCGAACTTCGCAGCCGGCTGGCCCGCTCGGTCAGGCGCACCGGCTCAGGCGCACCGGCTCAGACGCACTCGATGGTGCGGTCGGCCAGCTGGCACACCCCGAGCGGGGTGCCGTCGAACTCGTACTGGTCGATCGTCCACGAGCCGGGAGCGTCGCCGGGACGGGCGAGCGCGTAGCCGTACTGCACCCGGGTCCACATGTGCGTGGCCGTCGGGTACGGCTCCAGTCCGGGAACCATCGGGGTTCCGTCGGCGAACGCCAGCGGACCGGTCGGCGGGATGGCATACGGCCCGGACGGGTCGAGCAGCGCACCGCCGTTGCCCATGATGAGCGCTCCGGGCTGGCCGGGGATCTGCACCGACTGCACGTAGTGGTTGTGGCTCGCCAGGATCATCTGGTAGTTCCCGAGCAGCCCGTAGGCGGCGACCATCTGCCCGTCGGAGCTCCACGGCTCGGCCAGCGGGTCGTCGGTCGGCACCTGGCTGGCACTGATCAGCGCGAACAGCGGCCGGTGCGTCACCAGCCACGACTCCACGCCCGGCTCGGGCGTGGTGAGCGCATCGGCCTCCCGGTAGGAGCCGCGCTGGCGGTCGACCCACGGGGTCAGCTCCTTGTCGGAGCCGTAGGCGCTGTCGACCATGGCGACCCGCAGCGTCCGGTCGTCACGCAGGGGCAGGTCGAAGGACCACGACGGCGTGGTCTGCGGCTCGGCGCGCACCAGTTCGCCGTTGCGTTCGACCGGGGCGCAGGTGCCCTCGGTGCCGGGCCGCGGGTCGAAGAACAGGAAGAACCCGTTGCCGGCCCGACCGCAGTCCTCGTGGTTGCCGCGCAGCATCGCCATGGGCGCCACCGGGAACATCGACTGCATCGGTTCGATCACGTCCTGCAGCCAACCGGCGTCGGACTCGTCGAAGGGGAACCCCGGGACCGGCGCCACCGTCCCGCCGCACAGGTCCTCCTGGCCGGCGGGGCACGCCATCTCCCGGTAGTAGTAGTCGCCCGGGTCCAGGATCAGGTCGGGTTGGGCGGCGGCGATGTTTCGGGCGATCTGGGCGAACGGCCAACCGTCGGGGTCGTTGCAGTCCTGGATGCGCTTGTCGTCGACCCGACAGCCGCTGTCGGCGAAGATCGCCAGCTCGTCGACCTGCTCGGGCATGGCCGCCGGGATGTTCCGGCCGTCGACGGTCGCCTCGCTGAGACCGACGGGCAGGACGGCGGTGCAGACGGTGATGTCGTCGAACACGGGTGCCGCGGTCGGCGCCGGCGCCCGGACCGTCATGGCGACCTGCTGGTCACCGGACGGGCCGACGGCGTCGACGGTCGGGCATTCGGCTCCGGCGTTGAGGATCGCCCGGGCGACGACACCGGACTCGGCGACGTCGGTCGGGGCGACGAGTGTGTAGGCGGCGACGAGTTCCCGCTGTCCGCTGTGGCCGACCCACAGCAGCGCACCGATCAGACCGAGGGCCACGACGACCACACCGGTTGCCAGCCACACCGCCCGCCGGTCGTGGCGGCCGCTGCTGGCAGGGGTCCCCGGAGCCGGGTCGTTCGGGTTGTCGGACGAGGTCACCGGCAAATCGTACCGGCGGTCGGACCGTGGCCCTCCGGTGCCGGGCGAGGTCAGGTTGCGGTGGCGCCCGGCCCGGCCAGCCAGGCGTCGGCCACCGCGGTGAACCCGTCACGCCAGGCCACCTGCGTCGGCCCGCACAGCTTGATCATCCTCGACACGTCGACGGTCACGCCGCCGATCGTGGAGGTGGTCTCCTCGAAGGTGACGTCGTAGCCGCAGCGGTCGCCCAGGTACTCGCACCACTCCTCGAGCGCCACCTGCTCCACTCCGGCCCAGTTCACGATCGTCGCCGGTGTGGTTGCGGCGTCGACGAGCGGCGGCACGGTCCGGGCGATGTCGGCCAGGTCGATCGGGTTGAACAGGTTCGGTCGGTCGGGGTTGACCGGGATCGACATGCCGGCCTGCATCATCGCCAGGTGGAACGCCGGCCAGCCACGGGCCTCGCCGTCGGGGCCGACGCCGTAGGGGACGTTGAGCCGAGCGATCACCGTGGGGATGTCGAGCATGCGACAGACGGTGCGGACCACCTCCTCCGACGCGATCTTGGAGATGGAGTACGTCGGCATGATCGGCCGGTGGTTGTCGCCGAGCGGTGCGGTCTCGTCGAGGACCTTCGCGCCCGCCGGGTCGTAGATGCCGGTGGACGAGCAGTGAAAGATGCGGCGGGGCCGGACGTGGTCGACGAGCAGGCCGATCCCCTCGGCGTTGGCCCGCAGGTCCAGGTCCCACTTCTGGGTCTTGACCACGGCGAAGTTGGCGAGCACGTCCACGCCGGTCGGCACGCCGGTGAAGTCCGCACCGACCAGGTCCGCAGGCACGCACGTCACCCCAGCGGCCTCCAGGCGGGCGCGGGCGGCGGCGTCACCGAACCGGGCGACACCGATCACGTCGTGGTCGGCGGCCAGGGCGAAGGCGACGGACTCGGCGACCTGTCCGGTCACGCCAGTGATCATGTAGGTGCTCATCGGGGGTGACCCTAACGGCCCGGGAACCGCAATGGTCCGGGGACTGCCGGCCCTCTGCAGCGTGGGGGAGTCAGCCGCCGAGCAACTGATTGACCGTGACCGCCAACGTCAACGTCACCGTCTGCAACGCCGCCACCGATGCCAGGAGCTGCACGAACTGCTTGTGCAACCCCGACGAGAGCGCTCCATCGAACCGATGCTCCATCGACTCGAACCGCAGGTCGATTGCTGCGAACCGCCACTCCATCCGGGCCTCGAGATGCTCCACGTCCCGACGGAGGCCGGCGATCTCGGCGTCGACGTGGTCACGGAGCACCGCGAGGTCCGACTTGGTCGCCACATCAGCCCAGCCGACCGGCGGCAGGTGCTCCATGAGGGTGTTGGCGTCGTCGGCACCCAACGTGTCCTCCAACCGCTTGTAGAGCTGATAACGGGATTCCTCGGTGATCGACACGCACTACCTCCAGCGTCAATGACACAGGGGAAGCGGCCGCAGAAAGTGTAGAACAGCCAAGAGACATCGGCTCCGTGAGCAGCCACCGAGCCACTGGTCGGGCGTGACCGACGGGGTCGTCATCG
>VGBZ01000072.1 GCA_016870275.1 Actinomycetota bacterium | reverse complement strand
TCGGTGCGTGACGAAGAAGTGATCGCCGCTGCTGACGAACAGGGGATGGCGATGGTCTTCACCGGCGAGCGCCACTTCAAGCACTGAGGTCGCTGCGCCCCGGCCGGGGTGCGCGCCCGGGCCCGTCGCCCGGGTCCGGTGGCGCCGTGCGCGTCGGCGGGCCGCAGGTGTCGGGTCGGGTCGCCACGACCGGTGGACGCGGGTCGGACTGGCGGCGGTGGGGCCGTGGCCTCAGGTCTCGGGTCGGGTCGCCACGACCAGCAGGTGCGGGTGGGGTGAGCGGCGGTCGAGCCGTTCGGTCCGCACCTGGAGTCCGGCGCCCGCCAGCACGTCGACCATGCGTCCGGGCGGTACCAGGACGACCCGCTCGCCCTCGGTCCAGCCGACCACCCGGGTGGCGACGAACTCCTGGGTCTCGAGCAGTCGCCGCTTCCACGCCGGGTGCAGGCTCATCTCCTTGACCACCACCACCCCGCCGGGACGTACGGCGTCGGCCATGGCGCGCAGGAGCGCCTCGGCCCGGTCGATCCCGAGCAGGTAGAGCACGTCCACGCACAGCATCGCGCCAGCCTGGTCGTCGGGGAGGGCGTCGAGCGGCAGCGACCCGTCGTGACCCTCGACGAACCGGACGCGGTCCGACAGTCCCAGCCGGTCGGCGGCCTGTCGGGCCCGCTCCAGCTTGTCGGTGTCGAGGTCGGTCCCGACGACCTGCCGGCCCGGGTCGTCGAGCGCAGCCAGCAGCGAGACGAGACCGTGTCCGCAGCCGACGTCGAGCACCGTGCCGCCCGGCGGCAACGCCCCGAGGATCGGGGCGACCGGACACGTGGCGGCCCGGAGCAGCAGGTGGAGCTGGTCGGGTCGGGAGTCGCTGAACGCACGGACGACCTGCCGGACTGCGTCGGAGCGCAGCGCCCTCACGGTTCGACCAGCTCGGCGAAGGACCCGAGCTCGAACCCGGACCGTCGCACGGCCTCACGCGCCGCCGGCGAGCACAGCGCCTCCAGCTCGTCCGGCCAGGTGTAGCCCCACCGGTAGCGGACACGGTCGGGGTCGTCGGCCTCGCCGGGATGCGTCGCCAGCTCGGCGCTCGCGGCGCCGCTCGCGGCGAGCGATGCGATCGACGCCACCAACCGGGCGGGGTCCAGATGGCCCGCCTCGTCCAGGCCGGTCGACGCCGCCGGCACCACCATCCCGGCCCGTCGGGCGCGCCGCTCCAGCACCGCCGAGAGCGTCCGGACTCCGAACGACGTGGGGGACCACTGCCGGGTGCGGGTCAGCCGCAGCGCCGGGATCCGCTGTTCCCGGGCCAGTTCCAACACCACGGTCGTCACCGTCGGCCACAGGTGCAGGTTCTGGTGGGCGTCGATGTGGGTGGGGTCCACGCCAGCGGAGCGCAGCACGTCGAGTTGCGCACGGAACTCATGCCGCAGGTCGTCGGGGTCGATCCGCCCGAGCGCCGCCCGACGCACGAAGGTCTTCCACGTGAGCGGGAAGCGGCCGTGCTCGTCGACCAGGCTCGGCACCTCCCGGGCCGACAACACCGGCGGGTCCTCGCCGACGACACCAAGGTGTGCGCCCGTCGGCAGGCCGCTGTCCACGAGCGCCGGCGCGTGGGCGGCGAACGCCGGCCCGACGGCGAGCGCGGTGGTGCTCGAGACGATCCCGTGACGGTGCGCCCGGAGGATCCCGGCGCTCACGCCGGGCGTCAGTCCGTAGTCGTCGGCGTTGACGATGAGGACCCGACGTCCCCGGTCGGGGCTCACGTGTTGCTTCGGCCGCGGTCCAGTTCGGGGCCGAGCCGACGCATCTCCTCCAACAGCGTCCGGATGACCCCCAACGACGACAACGTCGAGGTCCCTTGGGTGCGCGGGAAGTAGTCCACCCCGAACTGCACGATCCGGAACCCGGCCCGCTCGGCCCGGACCAGGAGCTCGGCGTCGATGAACGACCCCTCGCTCGAGAGGGTGATCGTGTCGAGCACCTGCCGGGTCATCAGCTTCCCGGCGAAGTTGACGTCGCGGACCCGCAGTCCGAACCGGGCCTTCACCAGCGTGTTGTAGATGTGGGAGTAGACGAGCCGCCGGAGCCCCTCGCCGGTGCGTGACAACCGGAACGCAGACACCACGTCGGCGCCGTAGGTCCGCATGATGCGGAACGCCCTGCGCAGTTCCCACAGGTCGAACGGCAGGTCGGCGTCGGTGTAGAGCACCCATTGGCCCCGAGAGTGCTCGAACCCGTGCCGGAGCGTGCCGCCCAGCTTGCGGTTGGTCTCGTTGCGCAGCGCGACCACGCTGCCGTCGTGCAGGACCAGGTCGGCGCACACCTCGGCGGTCCGGTCGGTCGAGGCGTCGTCGACGATCACGACCTCGTAGGCGTCGATCTCGCCCAGGGCGATCAGGTCGGCCGCAACCTCCCGGGCCGTCTCGACGGTGTGGGCGATCGACCGCTCCTCGTTGTAGGCGGGGATGACGAACGAGAGTCCCCGTTTGCGCAGTAGTGGGTCGGTCACGTCAGGTACACCCCGTGTGAGAAGAAGGTCATCATGGCCACCGCCGCCAGGCCGGACAAAACGATCCAGCTCCGGGCCAGCGCCGGTCGTCGTGCCAGCCACGCACCCAGGAGTGCGAACGCCGGGAACGCCGCCATCATGTACCGGCCGCTGCCCTGGAAGTCTGCCGAGAACAGGAGCGGCACCACGCCGCCGACCGCCACGAACGTGGCGTACCCCCAACCGAACCGACGGCCGATGAACGGCACCGAGGCCAGCACGGTGAGGAGGATGGCCGCCTGCACGCTCCGGGTGCCGACCTCCAGGCCGGACTGCGGCCGGGTGAGCAGCTCGGACCACTTCGTGTTGGCCAGCAGGCTCCGGTAGTACTCCTTGGTGGTGGTGGCGAGTCCGCTCTGCTGTCCCCAGAACTCCTGCACGGTGGAGAAGAGCTTGGGGTCGCCCCACCGGACCCACAGGTACGAGCTGAACGCGACCAGTCCGGACGCCGAGATCACCGCAGGCAGGACCTGGTCGGCCCGCAGTCGTCGGCGGTCGAAGCGCACCGGGACACGCCAGCGGGCCAGCAGGCCGTCGCCGTCGGGCGGCCGCAGCGTGCCGCTCCGTTCCAGACAGAACACGAGCAGGCCCGCGGCGATGGCGAGCCCTGAGGGACGGCCGGCGGTGACGACGATCCCGAGCAGGCCGGCGAGCCACCAGTGGCGGTACTCCGCCAGCAGGAACACGCCCACCGCGGCCAGCAGGACGAAGGTGTCGCTGTAGATGACCCCGTAGAGGAAGAACCCGTAGGGGTAGAGCATCTGCGCACCGAAGGCGGTCCAGCGCTCCCGTTGGTCCAGGCCGACCCGCCCCAGCCACGTCCACAGCGCGACGCTCAGCGCGGCGCCGCTCAGCGAGGTGAGCACGATGCCGGCGAGCACGTGGTCGCCGACGACGGAGGCGACGCCGCGCATGGCCACCGGGTAGCTGGGGAAGAACGCCACGTTGGACTGGGCACCGGGTCGCAGGCTGTAGCCGTCGCGGCTGATGGACACGTACCAGCCGGCGTCGTAGCGGACCAGGCCGTCGAGCAGTCCCCGGCCCGGGAACGCCATGTTCGGACTGATCTTGACCCCCCAGTACCGGAACGACACCCACTGGGCGATGAGCATCACGGCACCGACGATGAGGAAGCAGCCGAGCGGGGCCTGCCAGCCCGTCCACGCCGGTGCGCCGGAGTCGAGTCCACCGGTGCCGGTGCCGAGGGTGCCCGGGCTGCGGTCGCCGGCATCGCGGCGGACCTGCGCTCCAGCGGTCTCCTCGGTGGTCGGCGGCATCACCGACAGTCTCGCAGCCAATCCGGCCCGCGTGGGGCGGGGGCGGGGCGGGAGCGGGGCGGGAGTGGGGCGGGGGACAGCGCTGCTGCCCGTAGGATCGGCGCCCGTGACTGCGATCACCCTGGACGGCGAGGCCGTCGCCGCCTCCGTCAAGGACGACCTGCGCGGCCGCATCGACGCGCTGGCCGACCGTGGCGTCACCCCCGGCCTGGGGACCGTCCTGGTGGGCGACGACGGTCCGAGCGCCAACTACGTCTCGATGAAGCACCGGGACTGCGCCGAGCTGGGCATGCACTCGGTGGACCGTCGGCTCCCGGTCGACGCCACGCAGGCCCAGGTCAACCGGGCGGTCGACGAGCTCAACGCCGACCCGGCCGTCGACGCCTTCATCCTCCAGTACCCGTTTCCGGCGCACCTGGACTACCAGCAGTCGATCCTGCGGCTCAGCCCTGACAAGGACGCGGACGGCCTGCACCCCGTCAACCTGGGTCGGCTGGTGATGGGCGAGGAGGCGCCGCTCGCGTGCACGCCCCACGGGATCGTCCGTCTGCTCGCCGCCTTCGACGTCCCGCTCGCCGGGCGGCACGTGGTGGTGGTCGGTCGCGGGCTCACCATCGGACGGCCGCTCGCCAACCTGCTGACCCTCAAGCGTCCCGACACCAACGCTGCGGTGACGGTCGTCCACACCGGCGTGGCCGACATCGGCGCCTACACACGCACCGCCGACGTGGTCGTGGCGGCCGCTGGCTCGCCCGGTCTGATCACGGCGGACATGGTGGCGCCCGGTGCCGCGGTCGTCGCGGCGGGGGTGAGCTTCCGTGACGGCCGGTTGCTGTCCGACGTGGACGACGCGGTCGCCGAGGTGGCGGGCTGGTTGTCGCCGCGCGTCGGCGGGGTCGGACCGATGACGCGCGCCATGCTGTTGTCCAACACCGTCGAGGCCGCGGAGCGCTCGCTCGCGGCGACGGGGAGCTGAGGTCACGTGATCGACGGACCGACCGACGAACGCGCTGACGACCCGACCGCTGGTTCGTCGGCGAGCATCGCCGACGTGATCGCAGCGGGACCGACGTTGAGCGTCGAGTTCTTCCCACCCAAGACCGACGAGGGTGCCGAGCAGCTCGATCGCACCGTCGACGAGCTCGACCCGGTCGGCCTGAGCTTCGTGTCGGTCACCTACGGCGCCGGTGGCTCCACCCGTGACCGCACTCGCGACCTGGTGGTGCGACTCAACGCCGAGCGCAACTACCCCGCCATGGCGCACCTCACGTGCGTGGGCAGCTCACGCTCCGAGCTCGAGGCGCTGCTCGATGACTACGACGCCTCCGGGGTCCACGACATCCTGGCGCTGGCCGGCGACCCTCCGGCCGACGGTTCCCCGGCGGGCGGCGACTTCACGTACGCGCTCGAGCTGGTCGAACTGGTCCGAGCGCGGGGCCCGCAGTTCTCCATCGGTGTGGCCGCGCACCCCGAGTTGCACCCGAGGTCCACCGACCGCTCGAGCGACCGCGACCACCTGGCCGAGAAGCTGCGGGCAGCCGACTTCGGCGTCACCCAGTTCTTCTTCGACCCCGCCGACTACGGCCGCATGGTTGCCGAGCTGGCCGACCGGGACTGCACCACGCCGGTGCTGCCCGGGGTGATGCCGTTGTCGAACCCGTCGGGGATCGCCCGCATGGCCGAGATGTCGGGGGCGACGTTCCCGACGGACCTGGCTGCCCGGGTCGAGGCGGCCGAGGGTGCGGAGCGGGACCGGGTCGTGGTCGACGCCACGGTGGGTCTGTGTCGGGCCCTGCTCGACTCCGGTGCGCCCGGCATCCACCTGTACTGCCTGAACCGCTCGCCGATCGTGCTCGCCGTGGCCGACGCCCTCGGGGTCCGCTGAGGGTCGGTCCTTGGCCACGGTGAGTGGTGGAACGAACGACGACTCACGGCGCTCCACTCGCTGAGACCAACCTCAGGTGGGGGAACTGCCCAGCGCCGATCGGCCCGAGTGGGCCAGTCGTTCATTGACAGTCCGTGGCCACTGCATGACACTCTGAGTCACGTTCCGCTGCTCCTGTTGGGCCGGGCCGTGCTGAGGGCAAGGGACCGAAAGGTCCAGAGAGTGGGGTGCGTTCGTGGCCGTTTTCCGGCGAAGCAAAGGCGAGGAGCCGGCTACTGAGGGTGGCCTCATGCGCCGTCGACGCTCGGTGGACTTCGACGGTGCGAGCAGCGCTGTCCTCGACGTGCAGATCGGCGAGTGGGTCGGCTCGACCCGGCCGCTGCTCGGTCAGGTGCTCCTCGAACTCGGCTCCATCGACCCCGACGAGTTGCTCCTTGCCCTGCAGCGTCAGAAGGAGTCGCCCTCGGCGGAGTCGGCGGCCCGCCTCGGTGAGATCCTCATGGATCTCGGTTCGATCAACGAGATGGCGCTCGCTGCGGGGCTCGCCAACCAGTTCGGCGTCCCCCTTGCGGACCTCTCACAGGTGCAGCCGGACCCTGAGGCCATCCGCCGCCTGCCGGAGGAGCTGGCCCGCCGCCTGGGCGTCATTCCTGTCCACATCGAGAACGACCGCGTCTACCTCGCCAGCGCCGACCCGCTGAATACCGAGGCCATCCGGGAGCTCGTTGCGCATTGTCAGAGCATCGGCTTGATGATCAGCGCACGCAGCGAGATCGAACGCCTGCTCGACAACTCCTACAACGCACTCGCCGATCACCACGAGATGGTGCAGGCGTTCGAGTTGTCCAACGCATCGATGGGGTCGGTCGACGTCGGAGGGTCCTTCCAGGCCGACGAGAACGCCCCCGTGGTCAAGGTGGTCAACCAGGTCCTCACCCAGGGAGTCCGGAGCCGGGCCTCGGACATCCACATCGAGCCGGGTGAGGGTTACCTGCGGGTGCGTTACCGGGTGGACGGTGCCATGACCGAGGCGATCCGCCTGCCCGAGGCGATGGGCCCGGCGGTGTCGAGTCGCATCAAGGTGATGGCCGAGTTGAACATCGTCGAGCGTCGTCGGCCTCAGGACGGGCAGTTCTCCGTGCGGGTCGACGGCCGCCCGATCGACGTGCGCTGTTCGGTCGTCCCGACGATCCACGGTGAGACGGTGGTGCTGCGCCTCCTCGACAAGACCAAGACGCTGCTGTCCATGAAGGAGCTCGGGATGATCCCGCAGGTGGAGGAGCCGTTCCTCCGCCTCGCCCGGGCACCCCTGGGCATGATTCTCTGCACCGGGCCGACGGGTGCAGGGAAGACGACGACGCTCTACGCAGCGCTCAGTGAGGTGAACGATCCGAGCAAGAACACCATCACCGTCGAGGATCCGGTCGAGTACCAGTTCGACGGCATCAACCAGATGCAGGTGACCGAGAACGGGTTCGACTTCGCCACCGGACTCCGGGGAATCCTCCGGCAGGACCCGGACGTGATCCTGGTCGGTGAGATCCGGGACGAGGAGACGGCCCGCATTGCGATGCAGGCATCGCTCACCGGCCACATGGTGCTCAGCTCGATGCACGCGATCGATGCGGTCTCGGCGCTGCACAGGTTCATGGACATGGGCATCGAGCCGTTTCTCGTGGCGTCTGCCATCAACGGTGTCGTGGGACAGCGGCTGATCCGTCGGCTCTGCCCGAACTGCAAGGCACCGGTGCAGCCCAAGGGCTCCCACGTTGCGGTCGTGGCCGAGTTCACCAACGGTCAACAGCCCGACGTCTGGTACGGGCCGGTGGGGTGCCACATGTGCGACCACACCGGGTACCGCGGCCGGATCGGTGTCTACGAGTTGCTGGTCATGACCGAACGGATGCGGGAGCTCGTCGTGACCCGGGCCACGCACGCCGAGGTCTCGTCGACCGCCGCCGACGAGGGCATGCGGACCATGGCGAGCCAGGCGTTCGAACTCGTCGTCAACGGGATCACCACTGTCGACGAGGTCTACCGGACCGTCTATGCCCCGGGTGGTGCTGACGACGAGCCGCTGGCGCTGGGGCCGGGTCCGAAGGCGCTCGATGCGGGTGACAAGGAGCTCGCCGAGGCCGACGGCACGGGCATCGTGGCCGACGACGGCGTGGAGAGGGTCGGCACCGACGCCGCTGTGCCGCCGGAGCCGTCCGCCGAGCCGGCTGTCTGGGCCGATCCGGAGCCGTTCGCCGATCCGGCTGTCTGGGCCGATCCGGCGGTGGCGCCGGACGCCTTCACACCGCCGCCGCCGTTTCCCGGCACTGGACTGCATGAGGGGCTGCAGCAAGGATCGTCTGATGATCCGCTCAGTTTCGGCCGGGATGCAGCTGAACCCGATTCGGGTTCGGGGGCTACGGTCAGTGACCTGACCGCTAGGAGGGAAGCGTCAGCATGACGGCCGTACAGGATTCGGGGCAGGTCGATCCGGGCGCAGCACCTCCGCAGGCCGCGCCCAAGCGGGCCCGACGGGACAAGGCCCGCAAGTCGGAGACGGCCCGGTTCCGCTACGAGGCCGAGAACCTCGACGGCCAGAGCGTCAAGGGTGAGATCGAGGCGGTGTCGGCCAACGCCGCTCGCAATGAACTCGCCGTCCAGGGGCTCCGGGTCACCAAGATCAAGGAGCGCAAGGGGCTCCAGACCGACATCACCGCCGAGAAGGTCCCGCTCCCGGACATCATGCACTTCTCCCGGCAGATGGCGACGTTCCTGCGGGCCGGCGTGCCGGTGACCGAGGCGATCGACAACCTGCGTCAGGACGCCAAGAACAAGCGGTTCCGGACCGTGTTGAACGACGTGCTCGAGCGGGTCACCGCCGGCCGGTCGCTGGCCAGTTCGCTGGGTGCGCACGAGGACGTCTTCCCGCCGTACTACATGGCCATGCTGCGTTCGGCCGAGCTGACCGGCCGCATGGACGAGGCGTTCGACCAGCTCCACACCTACATCCGCCGTGACGTGGAGCTGTCCCGGCAGGTGCGCAAGGCGCTGATCTACCCGGTCATCCTGCTGGGTCTGTCGTTCATGGTGATCCTGGTGATCGTGGTGTTCGCCATCCCCCGGTTCGCCTCGTTCTTCGAGGAGTTCGACGCCGAGCTGCCGCTGCCCACCAGGATGCTCATGGCGGTGGCCGACTTCGTGCAGTCGCCGGCGGGCATCATCACCGGCCTCGTGCTACTCGTTGCAGCGGTGGCGGGGTTCTTCTACATCCGCACACCGGTCGGCAAGCTCAACTTCCACGCC
>VGBZ01000071.1 GCA_016870275.1 Actinomycetota bacterium | reverse complement strand
GTCGCCGGCCGAGACGAGGTTGTCGCTGACGCCGATGCCGGACGGCGTGTAGCCAACGCACCCTGGCGCAATCGTCGTGCTCGTTGACGATGTGGTGGTGGTCGTTGTGGTGGTCGGCGCCGGAGGCGGCGGGCAAGCCGTCAGAACGGTCACGAACGTCGCCACCAGACCGAAAGCGAGGAGGCACCGCTGCCGTGACTGCGAACGTGCTGGTTGAAGATGTTTCACTTGGAGTCCCTCTACTCAGGTGTTCTCAAGAATCCTGCCGCGCATGATTCTGTTCAACGCATGATTTCATTCAGCGCCTCCATTGTGGGAAGAGTCACTCTCCGTGTCCACTACCGTCAGGCGATATTTGAAAAAAAATGCGTCCCACCGGCTCGACCCTCGCCGTTTTACCACGCTGCGTGGCTTACGTCCTCCATCGTGTGGTTATGCCGGGTCACTCGATCCCCTCGTCTGGGGCGAACTCGATGATTCGGTCCTCCCCGGCCGGGAACCGTTCCTCAACGACGGTCCCACGGCGCTCGAGGGTGTCACCGAGTTCGGAGACGCGAACGGTGGTGGGTTCGTTGTTGAGTGCGGGCTGGCCCAGATAGTGGAGCCGGTAGAACTCGGCATCACTGCGTCCGGTGAGGTCGAGGGAGACCGTTGCGGTCTGACCCGGTGCGAGTTCGATCCACACGTTGTGTCGGAAGACTGACGGCGACTCTGCTTGGGTTCCGAAGGGAACTCGTTCACCGTCCCGGGTGGCTTGGGCGGCGCTCAACGGCGTGAGGATCGAAAGTTGGGTCCGGTTGGTTCGCAACGGTGTCGCTGGAGGTGCCTTGACCTGGTCCTCGTCGAGACCGGTCTCGGGGATCTCGTTGGTGAGGGTCACGGTCACCGTCGAGCGGATCTGTCCGGTTCCCGGCTGCCACTGCACGTCGTAGGTGACCGACCGCCGGAGGAAGGCGTCTGCCTTTGAGGGATTCGCATTTCGATTGACGACCGCCAGAATGTCTTCCTCCCCGGTTCGCCCCAGTGTCCGGCGGAGACCGATGCGGTCGAGGAGAGAGTTGCGGTCCGGATCGAGGGTGCTCATCTGCAGATGGCCGCCGACGAGGACAGGTCCGAACAGCTTTGCGAGCCGGTCCGGGAGCGGGAGTGGGTTGTCGGCGAAGCGACGCACTGCGGTCTCGATCGCATCTCCGAGCGGATCAGTACCGGCTGGAGCATCGGTCAGAGCGAGGAACTGATCGACAGTCAGGAACCGAACGGCGTTCTCGCTCGTGAGCGTGATGTCCGTCGTCGGAACCTCGACTCCTCCGGTGAGTTCGAGCAGGGCAGCGAACGCCGTCGGGTCGGCGTAGATGACGCCTTCGATCGGACCGCCCGGCCGGGCTTGAGGGAACAGCTCAGAAGCCAGGCGAGCAACGGTGTCCATGTCGGGACTGCCGCCCCAGTTCTGCGGGAAGTACTGGGGACGTAGTTCCTCGAGGGACACGGGGTACGCGCCCGAGGTGAGGGTTGCTGGCGGCGTGTCCAACGGCGTGAAGAGTTCGTAGGGCGCGCCGACCTCGACGAGTTTCAGTCGCCCGTCCTCTGCGACGAGTTCGGCCCAGTTCCCCACGTGACCTCCGACGTCGCGCAGTTCCGCCGGATTCCCGAGCAGGAGGAGGTACCGAACGGGGCCGTCCGCACCGAGCATGCTGGGGAGGGTCTCGGCAACGAGCGAGACGGTCTCGGCGGAGCGCTCGGCGTCCTCGAGTGAGCCGTCAAGTTCCCCGAGTCTCGACTTGATCGGGGGCAGGAGCCACGGCGAGTTGGCATCGGTCAGGTCGTTGCGAGCAGTGACGACAGCGGCCACTGCCTGGTCGGCTGGGCCCTTGTACGATTCCAACACGGCGAGGTCGACCCCGCCGGACGGACGACTCAGCGCCGACTGGTCGACTTCGACCGCGAGGTCGGCAGCGGTGCGGTTGAGTTGGGCTCCGGACTCGAGCGCCACGCTGATGAGATTGACGTTGGCCCCGATGATCGGCGCGAACCGTGCCGGGAGGACCCACCACCCACTCGCCCGAGCAACGACTGCATCGAATTGCTCGGCGGCGGCGCTGAAACGTTGAGCCGCCGCCTCGCTGTCTTCGTCGGCGGCCAGGCTGACTGCCTCGTCGCTTGCTTCGATGGCGTCGAGCGCAGGCGACGCCACCGTTGCCGTCAGCGCCGTGGCGGAAACCGCCCCGACGATGATCAAGGTTCCGAGGATCGCCAGGGCGATCGCTGCACTACGGCGTTCCCGGGTGCGGGCTCGTCGACCGGCGCTCCAGATGGCGGGTAACGCAGCGATGACCGCAATGACTGCGGTGGCACCGGTGAGTTGGATGGCACTCGGAAGGGCCATGGACAGCAGCCCCACGACAGCGAAGCCGGCCACACCGGTGCGGACTCGACGGTCACGCCACTTCCCCCAGAGGAGTGCCAGGGCCGAGACCAAGGCGACGCAACCGCTGACTCGACCCACCCCGACCCCGAGGGCAGCGGCCGGGACCGACATCCACACGAGCGTCCACCGTCTCGCTCGGGAGGCGCACAGGGCGACGGCTGTGGCCGCACACCAGACCCAGAAGGCATCGGCGGGAGACCACATCGTCGGGCGGGCCCCGGAGGTGGCTGCGGCGAGCACGCCGCTCGCTGCGGCGATCGCCAGGATCGCCAGCCGCTGGGCGGGAGTCGTCGGTTGCCTCCGGCGAGGGCTGACCTCTGAGGGCTCCGGCGAGCTGGCGCCCGGGGGTTGGTACGGGGGAGGCGTCACCTGCATTGCTTCTCAAGTGTGCCTGCTCGCAGGCGACTCCAGGTGCCGCCCGCCCATCTGTGCCCGAAAATCGTGCTACCAATGCGGCGTGGCTCGACGCAGTCGACGACCCCCCGCCTTCGCCCGGACCGACCGCGTGGCCGAACTCGTTCGCGAGGTCGTTGCCTCGGAGCTCGAACGGATCGGCGACGAGCGACTCGATCTGGTGACGGTCACCGGAGTGACCGTGGACGGTTCGCTCGAACACGCAGTCGTCTACTACTCGGCCATCCAGGCCGAGGCCGAGGAGCGTCTCGATGCCGTGGCCGAGGCGCTCGAGGAGTTGCGCTGGCGGATCCAGCAGGTGGTGAACCGTGAGGTTCGACTGCGCAAGACCCCCCAGATCGAGTTCCGACCGGACGAGGCCCTCGCCGCAGGGCTCCGGGTCGAGGAGATCCTGCGCGGGCTCGACGACGAACCGTGAACAGCACTGCCGGCTCGCCGGTTGGACTGTGCGTCGTCGATAAGCCCGCCGGTTGGACCAGCCACGACGTCGTCGCCCGGTGCCGACGACTCCTCGGTACCCGCAAGGTCGGCCACAGCGGAACGCTCGATCCGATGGCCACCGGTCTGCTCGTCCTCGGGGTCGGACCGGCCACCCGCCTGCTGCAGTTCCTCTCGGGTCTGGACAAGGACTACGACGCCGAGTTCGTCCTGGGAGTCGAGACCGACTCACTCGATGCCGACGGCGAGGTCGTGGCGACCCACGACACGATCGTCGATCCCGCTGCGGTCGAACGGGCCGCCGCTGGACTACGTGGCGAGATCGACCAGATCCCGCCCATGGTGTCGGCGATCAAGGTCGACGGGGTTCCCCTCCACCGTCGGGCTCGCGCCGGGGAGGAGGTGGAGCGCACCGCTCGGCGGGTCCACGTCGGGCGGTTCGAGGTCGAACCCACCGAGGATCCGCACCGCTGGAGGGCGTCGGTGACCTGCTCGAGTGGCACCTACGTTCGGGTGCTCGCAGCGGACATCGGTCACGCAGTCGGATCGGGAGCCCACCTCAGCTCCCTCCGCCGGACACGGGTGGGCCCGTTCACCATCGACGAGGCGACACCGCTCGATGCGGTCGATCCGGCGATCCTGCTCCCTCCGTCGGCACTCAGCCGGGTTCTCTCGGAGGTGAGCGTGGATCCCGACACCGCCACCGCAGTCGGTCACGGGAAGGTGCTCGAACGCTCCGAGATCGTGCCGGAGGGGTTCGCCGACCACCCCGGGCCGTGGGCGGTCCTCGATCCCGTCGGCGACCTGATCGCCGTCTACCAGCCGCACACCTCGGGACGCGTGAAGCCCGTCGTGGTGCTCTCCCGGCAGTAGTTTCCCGGGGCCATGGATGTGATCCGCGACACCGACGAGTGCCGTCGACCCCCGGAGGGGAGCGTCGTGACGATCGGTGCCTACGACGGCGTCCATCTCGGTCACCGGGTGGTGATCGGTGAGGTCGTCGAACGGGCCGCTGCAGAGGGCCGCCGGGCGGCGCTGGTCACCTTCGACCGGCACCCGGCGCAGGTCGTTCGGCCCGATTCGGCTCCCCTGTTGTTGTGCGATCTGGACCACAAGCTCGAGCTCCTCGCATCCACCGGCCTCGACGCAGTCGTGGTGGTCCGGTTCGATGCCGAGCGGGCCCGGGAGGAACCCGAGGACTTCGTGCGCCGCGTGCTCGTCGAGTGCCTCGGAGCGACGCACGTTGTGGTCGGGGAGGACTTCCACTTCGGCCACCGCCGACGGGGCCACGTCGACCTGCTCGAGGATCTCGGTGCCGATCTCGGCTTCACCGTCCACGGCCGGCGTCTCGTCGGCGCCGACGGTGCGCCCGCCCGTGACGATGCCCAGGTCTCATCGACTGCGATCCGGCGGGCGTTGGCCGAGGGTCGACTCGACGATGCCAACCACATGCTGGGTCGGCCGCACGAGGTGCGGGGCCCGGTGGTCCGCGGGGACCAACGCGGCCGGACGATCGGCTTCCCCACGGCGAACGTGGCCGTGGCTGCCGAGTTCCTCGTTCCCGCCGACGGGATCTACGCCGGGGACCTCGTTCGTGCCGACGGCGCCGTGCTGCCCGCCGCCATCTACGTCGGTCACCGTCCGACGTTCTACGGCGACGGCGCTGCAGTGCTCGTCGAGGCGCACGTCCTCGACTTCGACGGCGATCTCTACGACGAACGAGTTGCGGTCCGGTTCCGTCATCGCATCCGGCCCGATGCCGCCTTCGACGGCGTCGAGAGCCTCGCTGCGCAGTTGGCGATCGACTGTGATGACGCCCGCCGGTTGCTCGCCGACTGACGTTTGCGTCAATCCAGCGACTCACGGCGCTACCGTTGAGCTGGTGAGTTCGGTCATCGAACCGATCGAGGGTCCGGTCCTCGACGAACCGCTCGCCGATGGGGCCGTTGAGGTCCCATGGCTGTCCCGCCACGAGATCGAGCTCGGCGACGGCCACCGGGTCGGGGTGACCGTCGCCGGAAGGGGTGTCCCGCTCGTCGTCGTCCACGGGTTCTCCGTCGAGGGTTTCCTGTACGCGCAGTCGCTCTCTCGACTCGTCGGTATGGGATTCCGGGTCGTGGCGATCGACACCGCCGGCCACGGTGCCACCCAAGGCCTCCCGCTGTCGGGTCAGAAGATGGACGACTACGCCGAGTTGCTCGGTCGGGCGATCGATGAGCTCGGCCTGCGGCGTTACGTGCTCGCCGGCCACTCGATGGGAGGTCAGCTGGTCACCCGACTCGCAGCGAAGCGGCCGGACCAGGCCATTGCGGTGGTGCTCATCGACGCCATCGTTGGTGACACCTGGGACCGAATGGTCTACCTCTTCCGGGTGGCACCGCCCATGCTCAGCGCCGTCGGGGCCGCTCTCCTGATCGACTCGATGGCGGTCGTGCCGGCGTTCACCGACCCCAAGCAGGCCACCAAGCTGTTGCGTCTGGTGCTGCCGACGGTCGCCGGTCACGTCGTCCGGCCGTGGCGTCTCCTCGGTCCGATGGCGTCCATCCTCAGGACCAGGTCGAGTCGCTATGCGCTCGACGCCCTCGACGACGGCGGCGTCCCGGTCGTCGCCATCCACGGCGCATGGGACGTGGCCGTGCCCCACCGGACCGCCCGCGACGCCGTGCGCCGCACCAACGGCACGCTCGTGACGGTCGACCGTGCCGGGCACTCGTGGATCCTGCGCGATCCCGAGACCCTCCCCGGGATCTTCATCGAGCTGCTCGACGGCCCGCTCGGCGAGGCGGTGCAGACATCGCTGCGACGCAGCGGACTGCGGCGTCGCCACCCCGACATCGAGGCGATCGAAGGCGTCTGTTACGAGCCGGGTGCGTCGATCCTCGACCTCGCTCCCTCCGACGGCCGCCGCCGGGTCGTCGGGCGGCACCGACGTCCGCACTACCGCTGGACCGTCGAACGCCTCGCCACCTGAGCGCGACGACGTCCCGGCGCAGTTGCGCTGCCACCTGCGTTGGAGCGCAGCGCAGCGCTGCGGCTACCCTGACCGCTCCGGCATGGCCGGATGGCTCCCGGTCTTCGCCGGTCCCGAGTTCCGGGTCCGGACGGTTCCGGGGGCCGGGTCCGATACCCGACCGGCCGGCAGCACCGGCCGCACCCCAGGAGCTCCACGTGACGAACCGTCAGCCGACCAACCTCCCCCCGAAGTCCGACACGATCGCCAAGCATCGCCAGCACGATTCCGACACCGGATCGCCGGAGGTCCAGATCGCTCTGCTGACGGACCGGATCAACCACCTCACCGAGCACCTGAAGGTCCACAAGAAGGACCACCACAGCCGCCGCGGCCTGTTGATGCTGGTCGGCAAGCGCCGCCGGTTCCTCGACTACCTGAGTGCCAACGACGTCGAGCGCTACCGGGCGCTGATCGCCGAACTCGGCCTGCGTCGCTGACACCGTCCGGCGGCCGGACCCGGCGGGGTGCTTCGCCGCAGTCGCTGATCTGAGCTAGCGTCTCGGCACACAACCGCGGCTGACTTGTCAGTAACCGGTTGCCGATGTCCGGCCCTGCTCCACACGGAGCCCAGCGAAGCCGCTGCCGGGGATCGACCACTGGGGACTGGCCTGCCGCACTGATCCGGCCCGACCGCGGGCCGACAAGGAGGGCCCCATGGCCGACCCCATTCGCGTCGCTGCACCAGTTGGCGACGACGACACCAAGACCATCTCGTTCGAGACGGGCAAGCTCGCCGGACTGGCCGGCGGTGCCGTGCTCGCCGGGCAGGGCGAGACCCGCATCCTGGTCACCGCAACCGGTGCCAAGCACGTCCGGGACGGCATCGACTTCTTCCCGCTGACGGTCGACATCGAGGAGCGGATGTACGCCGCGGGCAAGATCCCCGGCTCGTTCTTCCGGCGTGAGGGCCGGGCGCCCGAGTCGGCGATCCTGGCGTGCCGCCTGATCGACCGTCCGCTGCGCCCGTCGTTCCCCGACGGGTTCCGCAACGAGGTCCACATCGTCGGCACCGTCATGGGCGCCGACCAGCAGCACCCCTACGACGTCCTGGCGATCAACGCGGCGTCCGCGGCGCTGTCGGTGTCCGACGTCCCGTTCGACGGTCCCATCGGCGCGGTCCGTCTGGCCTACAGCCAGGACGGCACCTGGATCCCGCACCCCACCTACGAGGAGTCCGACGAGTCGACCTTCGAGATCGTCGTCGCCGGCCGCCAGCTCCCCGACGGCGACGTCGCCGTGATGATGGTGGAGGCCGGTGGCACCGAGCACTCCTTCGCCTACTACGCGAACGGCGCGCCCAAGGTGGACGAGGCCGCGCTCGCCGGCGCGCTCGAGGAGTCCAAGCGTTGGATCTCGGACGTGATCGAGCTGCAGCAGCGTCTGGTGCAGGCCGTCGAGGCCGACAGCGGTCCCATCGGGACCATGGACTTCACCCCGCAGGTCGACTACACCCCGGCCGTTGCCGATGCCGTTCGCTCCGCCGCCGGTGACCGAGTGGGCGAGGTCCAGCAGATCGCCGACAAGGCCGAGCGCACCGCCGCCGAGGCCGCGCTCAAGTCCGACGTGCTCGCCCAGGTCACCGACGACCTGGTGCGCTCCTTCGTCGCCGACGGCATGAGCGAGGACGCGGCGGCCGCCGCCGTGAACAAGCAGGCCGGCGCTGCGCTCCGGTCGATCACCAAGGAGACGGTCCGGTCGCGGATCGTTTCCGAGGGCAGCCGCATCGACGGTCGCGGCCTCGCCGACCTCCGGCCGATCTCGGCCGAGGTGGGTGTCATCCCCACCGCCCACGGCACCGGGCTGTTCCAGCGGGGCGAGACGCAGGTCCTCAACTTCTGCACGCTCGGCATGGCGAAGATGGACCAGATGATCGACGGCATCGACCCGATCACCAAGAAGCGGTACCTGCACCACTACAACTTCCCGCCGTTCTCCACCGGTGAGACCGGGTTCATGCGCGGCCCCAAGCGCCGCGAGATCGGCCACGGAGCGCTGGCGGAGCGGGCACTGTTCCCGGTGGTCCCGTCGCTCGAGGACTTCCCGTACACCATCCGGGTCGTCTCCGAGGTGCTCGCCTCCAACGGTTCGACCTCCATGGCGTCGGTCTGCTCGTCCACGCTGTCGCTCATGGACGCCGGCGTGCCGATCGTCGCGCCGGTGGCCGGTATCGCCATGGGCCTCGTCCACGCCGACGGCAAGTACGCGACGCTCACCGACATCCTCGGCGCCGAGGACGCGTTCGGTGACATGGACTTCAAGGTCGCCGGTACTGCCGACGCGGTGACGGCGCTGCAGCTCGACACGAAGATCGACGGGATCCCCGCCGACGTGCTCGCCGCGGCGCTCGAGCAGGCCAAGGTCGCCCGCCTCGCCATCCTCGACGTGATGGCCGCGGCCATCGCCGAGCCCCGTGACGACGTGTCGGAGACGGCGCCCAAGATCATCAGCTTCGAGATCCCCGTCGACAAGATCGGCGAGGTCATCGGCCCCAAGGGCAAGGTCATCAACTCGATCCAGTCCGAGACCGGCGCCAACATCTCCGTCGACGACGACGGCCTGGTCGGTGTGGTGGCCATCGCTGCGGTCGACCGTGGTGCGGTCGCCGAGGCGGAGCGGCAGATCAAGCTGATCCTCGATCCGCCTACGGCGGAGGTGGGTGCCACCTACGAGGGCCGCGTGGTGAACATCACCAAGTTCGGTGCGTTCGTCAACATCCTCCCGGGCCGGGACGGGCTCGTGCACATCTCCAAGCTCGGTGGTGGCAAGCGGATCGACAAGGTCGAGGACGTCGTGGCACTCGGCGACCCGATCACGGTCATCGTCGACGACGTCGACCCCAACGGCAAGATCTCGCTCACGCCGGTCGGTGAAGACGGCGAACCGGTTGCTCGTTCGGGACGTGCC
>VGBZ01000070.1 GCA_016870275.1 Actinomycetota bacterium | reverse complement strand
CTGCGAAGGCCGGGGTCATGGCGCTGACACGCAGCGCAGCGATCGAGGCTGCCCCGTACGGGGTCCGGGTGAACGCTGTGGCGCCGAGCCTCGCCATGCACGCCAACCTGGAGAAGGTGACGCCGCCGGGGCTGCTCGAGGAACTCGTCGCCGGCGAGGCGTTCGGCCGAGCCGCAGAACCCTGGGAGATCGCCAACGTGATGGTGTTCCTGGCCAGCGACCTGTCGAGCTACATGACCGGCGAGGTACTCGCCGTGTCGTCCCAGCACCCCTGACCGGGCACCCTGACCCGGCACCCCTGTCGCGGCCGGGCCTTCCGCGGATGTGGTTTCCGACTGGATTCCTAAACCGATGAGCACGCCCAGATATGCCGATTCCGGAACTCCACGAGCCCGAATCTGGAACGCCGGGGGTGAGCCAGTCATCCTCGGTTGGGCTGCGGGCCGGGACGCCTCGAACCGACCGACTGGCTCGATTCCGAGCGTGAGCCCAAGTAGCTGAGTCGCCGTCAGAGGGTTGGTCCCGTCGCTCCTACGCGTGGTGGCCGAGCGCTCATCTGCCGGAAGAGCGACCGTGTTCTCCCAGTGCTTCAAGCCAGTTGGAGATCGCCATGGGTGCGCACGGGTTCCAGCTCTGCCCAGAGCTCGGCAGCGAACCAGGCGGCCCCGGTGTCGTCCCACTGGTAGGAGCCGAGGCGGGTCACGGGCACGGCAAGGTGGGCGGCCCACAACTCGACTGGCACCCTGATCGCAGCGACACCGAGGGCGGCTGCAGCGCTTGCAGCGTCGGCAGCGATCCGAACGCCTTTCGGGTCGAGGTCACCCCGGTACAAGGCAGTACCGGTGATGGGGCCTCGGCCAGCCACGTCGATACCGAGGGCTGGCACCTGGGTGGGGAACGTATCGCCGGATCCCCAGACGACCGCACCGATCGGATGCCCGGGGTGAGCGCGGAGCTGATCGACGGCGTACCAGTAGGGGTCGGAGTTCTCCACGTTGAGCACGTCGGGCCCGTCGCCGACGGCGGCGACCGGCAGCGGCGGCGGGATCCGTTGGCAGCGCAGCAGGTCGAAGCTGAGTCGGCCGTCGCCGAACAGGACGCTCTTGGAGAGCGCGTCGAGGGCCTTCTCGTCGCCGAGGACCGGCACCTGTGCCACGGTCGATCGTCAACGATCTGGTCGCAGGTCTCTGGGATGTCCGTGGAGAGCTCCGGCAGCGGTTGTTTGGGGTGGTGTCACCGGCTGGGGTGCACAGCTCGCTGGACTGCGTCGTAGATGTCGTCGCCGGCAAAGCGGTATCCCTCCTCGAGGAGTCGTGCTGGGACACAGCGACGTCCGGTGATGGCGAGCGCCGGGTCGGAGCCGAGCAGGGTTGCTCCGATCCTTGTGACCAGGCGCGGTGCGGGTAGGCCGAATTTGCGGCCGGTCGCGTGGCGGTAAGCGGCCATGAACGCTGCGTTGCGCACCGGGTTCGGCGAGGTGAGGTGGTACAGCCCTTTCATTTCCGTGTCGGTGATCGACCGGTACAGCAGGTCGACGAAGTCGTCGATGCGGATCCACGAGACCCACTGTCGACCACCGGCGACACTTCCCCCGAGACCGAACCGGGCAAGTCGGGCGAGTTGCGCCGACGCCGGGTCGCCGACGCCCCCGATCCCGATCGCTGGTCGCAGCAGCACGGTGCGACCGATCTGGCGCGTAGCATCACCGAACGCTTCCGGCTACAGCCGGCACACCTCGACCTGTTGGCGGGGTCCCGTGTCGGGCACCTCCGTCGGCTCGTCGATGATCGTGTCGCCGCAGTCCCCGAAGATCGCGAGCGACGACAGCTGCACCCACGCTGCTGGCGGCTGCTCGACCCGTTGGACCGCTTCGCCGACGAGTTGCACCGTGTCGACACGCGACGCGATGAGCGCGTCGATGTTGCGGGCTGTCGGGCGACAGTCGACCCGTTTACCAGCGAGGTGCATGACGACGTCGGCGCCGTCGAGCGAATCCGCCCAGTCCCCGATGGTGCGAGCGTCCCAGTTCACGTGCCGCCAGCGGTCATGTTGCCGGGTCGGCGCGCGGCCGATAACGGTGACGTCGTGGCCCTCGTCGACCAGTCGGGACCGCACGGCGGAACCGAGGAACCCGGACCCGCCGACCAGCACCACCCGCAACGACACCTGGTCGCTCATGGCGCGACTCTGCGCGCAGCGACGTTCACTCGGCGTGACCCGACGTGACGGGTTGGGGAACTGAGGGCGTGCGCTGCCGGGTGAGCCGCCACGCAACACCAAGACACACCGCCGGCGCTGCCAGCATGTAGGCGAACGCCACGAAGACAATGAAGGTCACTACGCAGAACACGAACAACGTGAGCACACAGAAGAACGCAGCGGAGTACAGGGGCCGAACCGGGGCACCAGTCACGAGCTGCGCAACTCCAGGTGCTGCGGCGATCGGCGCGACGAACAAGAGGTAAGGCTCGCCGCCCGCAGCGATGAACAGGCCGGCGGCGCCGAACAACCAGAGGCCGCTACCGATCGACAACACAACCGGGAGCCACCGCTGCAGCGCTGCCGTTCGAGGTGGGTTCACAATGGTGTCCATCCGGTCCACAGGTTAGCTGCGCACTCGAGATCGTCCCCGGGAATGATCCACCGCCACACGTCACCTGCTGCGTTCCCGTTCCGGGGGCGTGCGATCCAGTTGGCGAACTCCGGGATCGGGTTTCCCCGCCGTTCCTGGTAGCGCAGGCACAATCCGGTGTCCCACCAGTTGAACTCGTTGAGCGACCACGGACCCTGATTGGTCTGTTCCCATTTGTAGACCGTGACTGGCGGGCTCGACGGGGTCGCCTGCCGGTAGATCTCCCACGACGGGTATGGGTCCTTGCGCCACTTCATCTCGTCATTGGACGGGAAGTTGACAGTTCCGTCGGAGTTGAGGCGAAGCTCTAGGAAACCAGAGATGATCAACGGGTTGGCCGTTCGAGGAGGATCCGAGAGTCCAAGGTCGAACCGTATCCGCAGCTTCGACGGCGCCTCATCGACTGCGAACCACGAGTTCTTCTGGCCACGGACGAGACTCACGCCTGGCTCACCGGTGGTGCTCAGTGGGAGCGCCGAGTAGCACGTGTCGATCTGGTTGTTCCTACCTACCGTGCACGACGGGTTCACCACGACGAGCAGCTGACCCTTCTCATGATCAATCTCGAAGTAGACACGGTTGGCCCAGTACGGGGCGTCGGAGTCGAAGCCACGGTTGTCGCCCGCTGCGTTGATGAACGGCAGCGGCCCGTCGGAGAACCTGTTGATGAATCCGTTGACGCGCACGATCCCTTTCCCTGGGGCGAGCAAGCTGGGCACATCGATCAGCGCGTAGCTTTCCAGCACATCGGGTGAGTAAGCGGTGTACAGCTTCGCTGCGGGTCGCTGCCCGACTCCGGTCTTGGGGGGCATCTTTGGGCGGATACTCGAGTCGGGTACGAGCGGGTCGGTTCCCTGGGCGACCTCGAGCCCGTCGTTTCTTCCGTCGCCGTCGGTGTCAGCAACCCGGGGGTCGGACCTGAGCGCAAAGTACCGGGCCTCAGGTCGCGCGGCGAGCTGATCGCGCACAGGTGCGGGCACACCGGCGAACACGTTGAGGACGCTGCCAAGGCGGTAGACGCCTATCTCCTGGCCGTCGAGGAGACCGTCGCGGTCAGTGTCGGCAACCGCCGGGTTCGACCGGTACACCTTGCCGGTCGCGGTCGGCATGCCGTTCGTCTCGTCGCAGTCACCGATTCCGTCGCCGTCGGTGTCGACCGCTGTCTCGTCGCTGATGCGCCGGAACACGTCGGCGATCCCCGACGCGTCGGCAACTGCGTAGTACCTGCCTCCTGTCCCGGTCGCGATACGTCCGAGCAGAGCGGCGTCGGGGGCGGCGCCGAGCCCGACGGTGTAGATCGTGATGCCCGCAGCGACCGCCGCAGCGGTGTACGTGTCGCTGTAGCTGCCCTCTCCGTCGGTGAGAAGGACCATCACCCTGGACCGGGTCGGGTCGCCGTTCGAGGCGAGCATCTGGTTCGCTGCGCTCACCCCTGCGCCGATGTCGGTGCCGCCGTCCGCGTCGATCTGGTTCAACGCCGCTTTGACCGCCGCCTTGTCCGACGTCAGCTGCTGGAGGACAGTTGCGTTGTCATCAAAGTCGACCACCGCTGCTCGGTCCTGGGAGAGCAGCTGGTCGGTGAACTGCTGAGCGGCGCTAATGCGTAGGCGGTTCGGATCGTTCGAGCTCATGCTGCCCGAACTGTCCAACACGTAGGTCAGATCGAGGAACACGACGTCCTGGGCGCCGCCGGTGCCTCGCCCGGTGCATGTCGACGCGGACGCCAGGAGTGCCTGCGCCCACGCGGTCACGTTGAACACTGCGTAGTCGGAGAAGCGGTTCACGCTCGCTGTCACGAGACCGGCGACCGGGTCGACGGTCTGGGTTGCAGCCGCCGGTTCCCACAGCCCGAGCAGCTCGTTGAAGTGCATTAGCTGCGCTTGTGACGCGGGGACGACCGACGGGCTAAACGGCAACGAGATCGATGCGTTCGTCAGCCGGGGCAGGTCAGCCTCGTCGGCATCGAAGTCGTAGACCTTCCCTGCAAGGCCCGTAGTTGTCGCAGTGCCGGCCACCGACGTTGTCTCCGCGATCCGCAACGAACCGGTCAGGTCGCCCCGCCCCGTAATGAGAGCGCGAGTCCGGTTCGGTCCGGTGACAACCGATGGGACCTGCTCGTCACCGTCGACAATGCCGTCGGTGTCGCTGTCGGCGACCAACGGGTTCGTCGCGATGCGCAGCTCGTCACCGTCGTCGAGGCCGTCGCCGTCGGTGTCGACCACGAGCGGGTTCGTCCCGCTGGTCCGTTCGACCGGGTCGGTCACACCGTCGGCATCGGTGTCGGCCGAGGTGAGTGACAGCCCTGCGGTCTGTTCGACGAGGTTGGTCAAGCCGTCGCCGTCGGTGTCTTCGTTGCCGTCGAAGACACTGTCCGTGTCGGTGTCCTTGAGGTCGGGACGCAGCCCGGCGGCGAGCTCGACAACGCTCGCGAGGCCATCCCCGTCAGAGTCGAGTGGCAGCGGGCTTGCCTTCGCGTTCAACAGCTGGAGGTCCGGCACCCCGTCGGAATCAGCGTCGCCTCGGTACGACACGCGGAGCGTGTCCATGCCTTGTTGGGCAGCGTCCTCGGACAGCACCGTCGCATTGAGGATCGACACCGGGGGGGGACCCCCGCATGAGAAGCTGGCTGACCTGACTCATCAGCACCTTCGCAGTAGATAGCTGAGCCCGAGCAGCGGTGACCGCAGTGACCGCGGCTGGGGGTGTGGACGCAGGCATTGTTGGCTGCACTGTCAGGTCTAGGTCGTTGATCAGCTTGATGGTGCTCGCCCGCCGCGCCATCGCCAACGAGTCCTCCACCTGATAAATCGTCTGCCGCTCGGCTGCGGTCAGAGATGCGGCTGCGATCGAGCCGAGTGTCGTTGCCAGGTTCTGGTCGTCGTGGAATCCCACCGTCTGGGGTGCGTATCGGTCGGGGTCGACGAACCCCTCGATGATGTCTCGGCGAAAGTCCTTGAGCGTCGTTGTCGAGACGGCGTTCCTCAATGCTGCGGATGCACCTGCGGCGGTTACCACACCGTGCAGTGATTGGTAGGCCGTGATCTTGAGCCCTTGGGATGAGCCCGAGGGAACCTGGGGGAACGGGACCTCGGGAACGGGACCTCCGGGTGACGTTGGTGTACAGCCAGCGAAAACCAGGCCGGCGACCGCGAGCAGTGCGACAAGCAGCGTTCGGCGCGTTCGGTTGACCCGCTGCGGATATCGGGCTTCAAACATCAACAGTCCCTCCCCCTGAAGGTCCATTTCGAACCGGACCTACACGTGTGACGCTCCAACATCCCGGCGCCGAAGCCAATGGGGACGAGTACCCGCGCCGTTGCTGCGGGTACTCCTGATCTGGCTACCGCGCTGATCACGCCGATGCCCCATGAGGCTGCGCCACCGCCGCCTGAACACCCACTGTCATCTCACCTCGCAGCAGCCCCCTTCCCTATGCGACCGCGGGACGGTCGATCCACTGGATGGGCGGTTGGGCTCCGCCGGTTCAGCTGATTGACATCGCTCGGCCGGTTGGGACGGTCCTCGCGATGTCCACACGAAACGAACTGTGCGCTCCCGATCTGATCAACCCCGCCGCGACTGTCGCGATGCTCAACTCGACCGGGCTGAGCGTCGGTGGCGGCGTCGCGGAGCTGCTCACCGAGCTCGCCGAACTCGCAGCAGCCAACAGCCCCGACGTCGCCGCACAGCAGTTCCTCGCCGCGTGCCATGACGACCCGGTCGCACGGTGGTGCTCGTTCGTCGCGGCGCACCTCTACGACGGCGACGCGCCCGACACGCTCCCGCGGCCACTGTGGACGATCCCCACAGCCGCACGAGGGCGGCCCCTGACGGCGCTCGAACAGTCGTTGTGCCGTCTCGCGATCAACAGATGGGACAGCCGCAACAGCGCGGTCGCCCCCGGCCAGTACGCGCTCGCCGAAGCTTCCGCGACCAGCGGCGAACTCGTACGTCTGCCGATCGACTCGGTCACGGTCGCGGGACTGGCAACGGTGCAGCTGCCCGGCGGGCGAGACCAACTCCCTCGCCGAGTGATCCTCGACCACTGGGGCACACCCGTGATCCTCCGGCGCCTCGAAGCCCTACCGATGGCCGACACGACCAGGCCCCTGCTCTACGAGGGCGCCGCACCGGGCACCAACAAGGCTCAGGCATCAGCCTCGGGGAACCTGTCCCGGGTGCTGCGCGTCGCTGGACTCGGCGACGACCCAACCCTCAACCCCACCTCCGTCCGGAACGCCTGCGCCGACAGGCTGTTCGAGGCCGGCGCGCGACTCGAGGACATCGCCGCCGCCATGGGAGCGAAGAGCCTCGACCGCGTCTGGCGCTTCGTCACCACACCGGCACCGAGCTGAGCCGCCGCACGTGCGCCACTTCCGCGGCGGTTGCGCGCCCGGAGGCGACAGGCACCGTCGGCGGCGATGGACAACCAAGATGGACCTCTCGGACCCAGCCCGGCTGCGGCGGTGCGGCTCGCCACGGAGAGCTGGCGCGGCCCTGAGGAGTTCTTGGACTCCACCGTCGCCCGGATGAGCGAAGTCGCGCAGCGCTTCGCCCGACGCGTCGCAGCCCGAAACACGATCCTCGAGGTCACCGTCGAGGACTGCGACTCGTTCGTGCACGCCGCGACCCGCGACGGCGACGATCCGTCGCTCGCGACGCTGCACTTCCGGCGCACCACCCTGCGGGCGATGTTCCGGTCACTGCGCCACCTCGGCATCAACGTGGCTGACCCCACCTTGGACCTTGCGCTGCCACCCAAGTCGGTGCGCACGACGCGGCCGCTCACCGACGAAGAGGTCAACCTGGTGCGCATCTGCGCACTCAGCCGGGGCCGGGGCGCGACCAGGGCCGCGGTCGCGCTGGCCCTCGCCGAAGCCACCGCGACCACTCGCGAGATCCCCCTGGTGACCGCCGGCGACGTCGACCTGTGCGCCGCGACGGTGCAGTTGCCCGGCGGCGCCCGGGTCGAACCTCGCACCGCGCAGCTCACCCGTTGGGGCGTCGGAGTGCTCGACCGGCACCTGGGAAACTGCGACCCCGGCCAGCATCTCGTGCCGGTGCGCGGCGACGTCGAACGGCTTCCGGCACAGGCCGGGACGTGCAACCTCATCGGCGCACTGCTCGACAGTGCCGGGCTCCGCACCGAACCCGACGTGCGACCCGGCTCCGTTCGAGCGTGGGCCGGCTCGGCGATCCACCGACGCAGCGGACGGATCGAACACGCGGCGTCCGCGCTGGGGCTCCGCAGCCTCGACGCCGCCGCTGAGCTGATCGGGTTCGACTGGAAGGGCAACCGATGAGCCGCCAGCTGAGCCGCCCCGAGGCCTGCGAAGCGGTGCTGAGCTGGCCCTACCTGCACGACCTCGCCCACGCGTTGGAAGCACAGCGGGTCGGTCGGCCCCGTCAACACCCACTCGCCCTGCACCTCGCCTGGGGGGCGCTCGCACGGGTGCACGGCTCCGGCAACCGGCTCGACGTCGAGACCACCAACCGGGCGACGTGGCGGCGCTACATCGACATCTACAACCGGGCTGCGCGTGCCCACCCTCACGGCCGGCCCGTCGACCGATGGTGTGAGCGGCTCACCTCCCACACCTACCGCCACACCCGAGACCTGCTGTGTGTCGACGAGAACCTCGCGACGCTGCGCGACTGGTTCACCGTCTGCTCGGTCGAACAAGCGCGAGCACTCGGGCTCATCACTCCCAGCGCCGGAGGATCGTTGAACCGGCCGTCGCCGCTACGGGTCGTGTACGGCGACGGGACCGTGGTGAGGCCCATGTACAAGAACCGCGAGGCCAACGGGCGGCGCATCGATCGCGACGCGGAGGAACACACCCGCCACGACGGCACGATCATCGGCAACAACATCGTGTTCGCCGCCGCACGCGGCCCCGAGCACAACCGGCGGATCATCCTCGCGGTCACCCGCGTCGGCGTCCCCGGCGGAGAGGCCGCCACCGCCCTCGAGGTGATCTCCAACGTCATCACCGTCGCCGACGGCGGTGTGCAGGCCGTCGTCTACGACGGCGCGTTCCGCGGCAACCACCACCATGCGCTCATGGACCGCCACGGCGTCATCGTCGTCAACAAGGTCCATCCAGCCACCCGTGACGGCAACGAGCGCACCTACCGCACCGTCCCACTCGGCACCTGGACCCACCGCGTCGGGCGGCGCGACTGTGCCCACCAACTCGTCGCCCACCAGGGCGACATCTGCCAAGCCGTGCTCACCGACGACGGCACCCTCACCCACAGCCCTCCGCTGCAACGTACCCAGGTCCGCCGCCACCCGCGAGCCGACGGCACGTGGCGGTTCAACCTCGGCGTGTCCGTTCCGTGCCGACGCGGCGAGTTCACCGCGTGGGTCAACCCGCACCCCCGACCCGACGACCACAACGCCGGGCGCACCGACCAGATCCGCTGCATCCCCGTCGCGGCCGGGTCCCAGCGGCCGGGGTCCCCGACCATCCGAGTGCCGCCACCTACGCTGCCGGTGTCGGTCCGGTCCAGCCGGTAGCGTGGTCCCATGGCGTCGCGCCCGCCAGAACAACCGACGGAACCTGCCGACCCGTCCGCAGCGGGCCGGGACGGTGCCGCCCCCGGTGACGCCGTCGCTCCCGCCGGCGTCCCGTCCCGGACGTCGGCGCTGTGGTGGGCCGCAGGGGCCGTGGTCGTGGCCGTGGTGGCCGGTGTCCTCGGCGTGTTCGGAGCGTTCGGTCGCCCCTCTGCCGAGGCGGCCGCCACGGTGTCGGCGCGCGCCGTCGTGGTGAGCGCCCGCGACTGTCCCGGGGGTGGTGAGGTCCGGACGTTCCGACGCGACGACCGCGTCCTGGTCGTGGCCCGGTCCGACGGTGGATGGCTCGGGGTCCGCGACCCGGCCGACGTGACCCGCGTGGTGTGGGTGCCCGCTGCCAGCCTCCGCTCCGACGGCGGGCAGGCGGCTGTCGAGTCGCTTCCGGTCCGGAGCTGCGCCGAGGACGCATCGGCCGGGGTGGCCGCTCCCGTGCCGGCGCCGGGTGCGCCCGAGCCGGCACCGGGGGCACCGGC
>VGBZ01000069.1 GCA_016870275.1 Actinomycetota bacterium | reverse complement strand
CGGCTCCCGCACCGCCGGCGGCACCCGCACCCGCTCCGGGCGCCGCGATCTCGAGTTTCGGGGGCGGCGGCGCCGCACACGAGCCCGGCCGGGCCGGAGCGCCGGGGATCTGCGAGGCGGCGGTCAACGCCAGGTCGACGAGCACGCTCGAGAGCCGCGAGTACAGCAGCGGCTCGGCCCGCTCCTGGCCCTTGCAGACGGCGTAGTAGAGGTACTCGGCCAGCGTCCTGCCCTTGGCCGGGTCGAACCCGGCGGTCTGGGCGATGGCGTAGGAGTAGGTCGACGGGAAGTACGCCCGCGGGTCCCGGCCGTCGTAGGCCAGGTCGAACGTTCCGTTCGGGCGGGGCCGGGCGAATCCCAGCGCAATGGTCGAGTTCGCCGGCAACGGCGGGGTGAACACACCGACGGCGTTCTGGACCGACGCCGCCGGCAACCCCTTGACCTTGGTGTACCCGGTCTCGATGTAGGTGATCGTGTCGGCACCGGTGGAGTCGTTGCCGACCACGTTGGCGATGCCGTCGGAGGCGAACGCCTGCGACACCGACCCGTAGTTGTTGGGCCACTGCGAGATCGGCTGGCCGGCGCCCAGGTACTGGTCCTGTCCGTAGTTGCCTGACCCGATGAACGCCTTGAACGCGTTCCACACGGCCGGTGCCCGCTGGATGCAGAACTCGCTCAGCACGTAGCTGGTGCCGGACCGGTCGGATCGGACCACCGGTCGGATCTTGCGGTCGGGAAGACCGACCCCCGGGTTGGTCGCCGCGATCGACGGGTCGTTCCACTTGATGTTCGGGACGGTGAAGACCTTGCAGGCCGCCTCGGCGGTCAGCTTCACGTCGGTGAGCCGCTTCCCGTTCGTGCCCTTCACGTTGAACATGAACGCCACGGCGCCCGCGGCCACCGGGACGTAGACGAATCCCTTGCGGGCGGTGCCGTTGAGCCGGTCGACCTCCTCGGCCAGGAACTGGATGTCGCTCTGGCCGAAGTCGAGCGCTCCCGAGATGAACTTGTCACGCCCGAACCCCGAGCCGGCCGACGTGTAGTTGATCTTCAGGTTGTACGGCGGCTTCGCCACGTCGGCCCGCCACTGGGACACGAGCAGGCTGACGAACGACGAGCCGCCGCCGGTGACGATCGGCCCCTGGGCGTCGGCCGCCGGAGGCTGCACCACGGTGACGGCGGCCAGCACGCCGACCGCCGCCAGGATGCGCACCGCCAGGTGCAGTGGGTGACGTCGGATCCCGCTCATCCGAACCTCCCGTTCACGTAGTCGAGCGTCCGAGGGTCGGACGGGTTGTCGAACATCCGCTCGGTCGGACCGTTCTCGACGATCCGGCCGGGCTCACCCAGGGTCTCGACCAGGAAGAACGCGCACTGGTCGCTGACCCGCTGGGCCTGCTGCATGTTGTGGGTGACGATCACGATGGTGATGTCGTGGCAGAGCTCACGGATCGTCTCCTCGATCACCCGCGTGGAGATCGGGTCGAGCGCCGAGCACGGCTCGTCCATGAGCAGCACGTCGGGGTGCACCGCCAGCGACCGGGCGATGCAAAGTCGCTGCTGCTGACCACCCGACAGCGACATGCCGGACTCGTTCAGCCGGTCCTTCACCTCGGCCCACAGACCGGCCCGTCGCAGGCACTGCTCGACGAGCCCCTCGGGGTCGTCGGTCTTGGATCCCGACAGACCCAGTCCGGCCAGCACGTTGTCGGCGATGGACATGGCCGGGAACGGGTTCGGCTTCTGGAACACCATGCCGATCCGGAGCCGCACCTCGGTGGGACTCATGTCGACGCCGTAGATGTCGACGCCGTTCAACAGCACCTGACCGGACAGTTCGGCTCCGGGCACCAGTTCGTGCATCCGGTTGAGGGCCCGCAGGAACGTCGACTTGCCGCAGCCCGACGGCCCGATCAGCGCCGTGACCTCGCCGGGTTCCATGCTGAGCGAGCAGCGCTCCAGCACCTTGCGCTTGTTGAACCACTGGCTGAGCTGGTGGACGTCGAGTCGACCCGGCAACTGGTCGTCGCGGATGCCACCGACCCGGGCGCGTTCCTCGGGGGCCTCGGTCGCTGCGGCCGGCTCGGCCCACAGCGATGGTGCCGTCGGGTCGTCGACCTGTGCCTCGGCCGGGGGCGTGACGACCGGGACCGGCGGGACCTCGGCCCACGGCTCGGCCGGCGTCGGCGCGACGGGTGGCGGAGCGACCGGGGGAACATCGGCCCAGGGCTCCACCGGCGGAGCGATCGGCGGTGCGACCGGCGGCGGGTGCGGGACCTCGGCCCACGGCTCGACCGGCGGCGCGGCGGGAGCGGTCAGGTCGACGACCGGGGGAACCGGCGGCGGCGCGTAGGGCGGCGGGGGTGGCGGGGTGGGCGCGTTCACGGTCACCTTCCGGTTCGCTTGCGGGCACCGCGTTCACCGATGACGCGGGCGGTGATGAACAGGACGAGCACGAGCAGCAGGAGCACCACGGCGGCCGACCAGGCCCGGGCGATCTGGGCCTCGTTCGGCTCGCGCAGCAGACCCCAGATGAACAGGGGCAGGTCCGACTGCGGCGCCGAGAACGGGTTGTAGTTCGTCACGGCGCTGCCGAAGGCGGTGAGCAGCACGGGCGCGGTCTCGCCGATGGCTCGGGCCACGCCCAGGATCGACGCCGTGATCAGGCCGGCCCGGGCGGTCGGCAGCACCACCTGGACGACGCTGCGCCACTGCGGGGCACCGAGCGCCAGGGCGGACTCGCGCAGGCCGTTGTCGATCGTCCGCAGGATCTCCTCGGCGGTCCGGGTGACGATCGGGATCATGATGATGGCGAGTGCCACACCGGCGGACGCACCCGAGAACCCCCGGCCCGTGTTGACCCAGACCGTGAACACGATCAGACCGGCGACGATCGACGGCAGACCGCTCATGGCGTCGACGATGAAGCGGACCGGCACGGCGAGGCGGCCCTTGATCTCGTGCAGGTAGATGGCGGTCAGGATCGCGATCGGCACCGAGATGACCGTGGCGATCGAGATCTGCTCGAGCGTGCCGATGAGTGCGTGGTAGATGCCACCGCCCTCGTCGAGTGGCCCGACCTCGGCGATGTCACTCGTGAAGAACTCGGTGTTGACCACCGGCAGGATCACCAACATGGCCCCGACGGCGCACGCCGCGCCGACGACCCGGGGCAGCAGCCGGGTGAGCGCCGTGCCGGTGCCGGCCGCCTCCCGACGGCCGAGCCGCCAGCGGACCACGACGGCGACCGCGACCATGAGCGTCACGGCGCCCAGTCGGGCCACCCACTCGCTGGTCGGCAGGTCGTCGACCAGCCCGCCGATGCCCTCGATGAGCACGAAGACGATCATCCAACCGAGCACGCCGACGGCGAACGCCCCGCTCAACCAGATGAGGGTCGTCACCAGTCGGTCCATGGCGACGACCTTGGACGTGCGCGCCCGGGCGGTGACGTAGGTGCCGGTGACGAACCAGATGATCGCCCAGATGGCGAACGTCAGCGGGGCCGACCAGTCCATGACCAGGCAGAGCGCCCAGGCGAACGCCAGCGCCGACACGGCCGACAGGACGAACTCCAGCCGGTCCGACGGACCGAGGGCCGACGGACGGAACGGGACGTCCGGGTCGGACGCCGGCGGCTCCGGGTCGTCGACGATCGGCCGCTCGACGACCGGCTCGACGACCTCGTCGACCTCGGCCACGTCGGCGGACTCGTCCAACCAGATGGTGTCGGTGCGCTCCAGTTCGACCGTCACGGCTCAGCCCGCCAGCTTCGACCGGTTGACGATCGCGCGGGCGATCAGGTTGACGATCAGCGTCATGATGAACAGCGCCAGACCGGCGGCGATGAGTCCGTTGATCTCGAGCCCCTGGGCCTCGCCGAACTTGGTGGCGATCAGCGCCGAGATGGAACCGCTGCCCTGCTCCAGGATGTTCAGGTTCGGCTGGAACACCAGGTCGATCACGAGCACGACGGCGATCGTCTCGCCGAGCGCCCGGCCGAATCCCAGCAGGATCGAGCCGACGATGCCGCTCTTGCCGAACGGCAGGACGACGTCTCGGATCATCCCCCACCGGCTGCCCCCCAGGCCGAGCGCGCCCTCGCACTGGACCCTGGGCACCTGCGCCATGACGTCACGACTGACCGAGGTGATGACCGGGGTGATCATGATCGCCACCACGAACCCGGCGATGAACGTCGACCGGGTCAGCGCCACGTCCGGTTCGGTGAGCCGGAAGATCGGGATCGCGTTCAGGTGGGACGCCAACCACTCGGCCACGCCGCTGAGCGGCTCCGACAGGGCGAACAGGCCCCACATCCCGAAGATCAGGCTGGGGATCGCTGCGAGCAGGTCGACGCCGCCCGTGAGCAGCGGCCGCATCTTCGCCGGCGAGTACTCGTTGATGAACAACGCCAGGCCGAGTGCGACCGGCACGCCGATCACCAGCGCCGTGATGGCGATCATGATCGTGTTGACCAGCAGGCCGCCGACGCCGAACGCCTCGTCGTCGGGCTGCCAGGTGTCGCCGGTCAGGAAGTCGATCGGACCGGTGGCGCTGATCGCCGGGAACGCCTTCCAGGTCAGGAACACGCCCGTGGTGAACATGATCAGGAGGCAGGTCGCCGCCGCACCGGCCGAGATGCCCCGGAACACCCGGTCGCCGAACGTCCGCGACTGGACGATCGGGCGCGGCACGTCCTCGAGGACCGCTCCGTCGGGGGCCGGGGCGTCCGGCATGGTCAACGCCACGCCGCAGAGTGTGGTGGTCGGACCTTGCCCCGGTCCGACCCCTCGGCCAACCCTGCGGCGCGTTCAGGTGAACGTCAGGTGAAGCGAGCGGGACCTCTGGGTGGTTCGACCCAGTGGGAACGGCGAGCCGACGGACTCGCGCCTGCCGTCGGACGACCCCGTCGCATCGGCCTCTGGCGCCGCGCCCGCGTCGGCCGCTGGCGCCGCGCTCGCATCGGCCGCTGGCGTCGCGCTCGCGTCAGCCGGTGAACGCAATCGGCACACCCGCGAGCGTCGTGATCCCGCTGGGGGTCGGCGCAGCGGGAGCCACGGGGGCGACCGGCGCGGGCGCAGCGGCGACCGGCGCGCCGAGCACGCCGCGGTCGACCGGGTTGCCGGCACCGGTCACGGTGATGGCGACCTCGACGGCGTCGTCGTTGTTCAGGACCAGGTTGTTGGTGATCCGCATGTAGCAGGTCGTCGCGCCCAGCACGCCCGCCGGCACGGCGTCGCCCGCAGCGAAGCACCCCCACGGCAGGTCGGTGGTCGGTTCGGTGCTGCGGAACACCGGCACCAGCGCCGTGCCGCTGCCATCGGCGGTCCCGTTCGTCTCCACCTGGGCGAGCGGCGAGCAGTGGACGCCGACCTGGAAGTCGGGGTCCGCACTCGACTTCACGCACACGCTCGCGAAGATCAGCTTCCCGGCGGGTTGGCCCGACCAGCGCACCTGCACCTCGGTGTACGAGTTGGTCGCCACCGGGACCGGGTTCGGCGTGACGGTGATCGACCCCTGGGCGCCGGCCGGTGCGCCGACCGCGAGCAGAGCGGCCGGAAGGCCGGCGAGCAGCGCGGCGACCACCGCAGCCACACCGAGTCGTCGAGGGCCGTCGAACCGTCCGCGATCGGTGGTGCTCATGCCGGCGAGCCGGCGGCGTGGCGACGTCGCCACCACACCGCACCACCGGCGGCGAGCGCACCGAACCCGAGCGCCAGCGCCGGGGTCGGGAACTCGGGGATCACCGGGTCGGGGCCGCAGCCACGCCACTGCAGCGAGGTGGACAGGTCGAGCGGGAACAGCAGCGGACCGTGCCAGATCCCGGTCGGCGAGATCACCTGCGGTGTGATCGAGGCGGTCGTACCGGCGAGCAGGTCGAACTGCTGCGGGTTGCACCCCTTGGTGAAGCTGACGACGTAAGTCCCCGGCTCCTGCAGGGTGATGGCCGTGCGCTCGACGAACGTCTGGGGCCAGGCGGTCGAGTAGTTCGGCATGGCGTAGACCACGGCGGTCGCGCCGACCGGCGTGCAGAGACGCCGGGCGAGGGTGATTCGGATCTCGAAGGCCTGGGCGGTGCTGCCGGCGGAGTGGGTGACCTCGAACGGGAACGCCGTGCAGCCCGCGGTCGCCGGGCCGGGCGTGAACGAGGTGGCGATCGCCGACGGAGCGATCGTCGGGGCGGGCCCCGGGCCCTGCGCCGAGGCCGGCGCGGCGCCGGTCGCCCCGGTGGCCGCAACGGCGGCGACGAGCGCGACGACGAACGCCGCTCGCCTCACCGCTGCCTGCCTGATCGCCGCCGTGCCTCGACTGGTGCGCATGTGCGCCGTCTCCCGTGCATCGGGCCGCTGTTGAGCGGTCCCGGCCGGACGGTACGGAACCCGCCTGAACGGCGGCGGTCCCCCGGGTGAACCCCCGGTGACCATTCCCACCCCTCCCCGATATAGGGGTCGCGCGCGGGATACGTCTCGCGCGCCAGAGCCGCAGAACGCCGCTCCCCCGACCCCACCCCGATATACGGGTCGCGCGCGGGGTACGTCTCGCGCGTCAGAGCCCTAGAACGCCGCGACGCTCCGTCACGGGCTGGTCGTGCAGCCCTCCCCCGCCCGGCCTACGTTCCGGGGCGAGCAGTCCGTGCCACTCCACCGGTGCGGCGACGGAGGCGAACCATGGACGACGGAGCGAACACCGGGCCCTCGGCCACCGACGGCGTCGCCGATCCCGACGTGGACCTCGTGCTGGAGCGTGTCGTGTCGGCATCGCCCGACGATCTCTGGCGGGCCTGGACCGAATCGGCCCTCCTGACCCGCTGGTTCACCCCGGCCCCGTGGGTCACCGTCCACGCCGAGGTCGACCCCCGGCCGGGTGGCACTTTCCGGACCATCGTCCGCTCGCCAGAGGGTGAGGAGTCGGACGGCACCGGCTGTGTGCTCGCCGCCGAGCCGGGCCGACGGTTCGCCTGGACCAACGCGCTCGGTCCCAGGTTCCGGCCGGTCGAGCTCGACGACGAGGACTTCCCCTTCACCGTCGAGTTGACCTTCACCTCGGTCGAGGGTGGCACCCGATACCGGGCGGTCGCCCGCCACGCCAGCGCCGGCACCGCCGCCATGCACGCCGAGGTGGGGTTCCACGACGGGTGGGGCGCAGCCCTCGATCAGTTGCTCGGCGTGCTCGCCGCCGACTGAGCCTCCGACTGAGCCGCCGGCTCGGCAACCGGCCGGGTTCCCACCGACCGACGGCCATCGTTCACACCCGACCCACTCGGCGCAACGGCCCGGGCGGCCCCGGTCAGGCGCAACGGCCCGGGCGGCCCCGGTCAGGCGCACCGGCGTAACCTGACCCCGTGGACGAGACGGCGGACCCCACCACCGAGCGATCCGGGAAGCGACCCCGTGCCGAGGGCGCACCGATCACACCGGAGTCGATCCTCTGGCGGACCGCGGCGGACCCCCGCAGCATGATCACCGGCATGGCGGCCGGCATCATGCAGCTGATGCTCCCGGGGCTGGGCGCCGGGGTGACAGACCACTCGAACTTCTTCGACGACCCGTTCGACCGCATCGACCGGTCCATCCCCTACATCTGGGGGAGCATCTTCACCTCAGACGATGACGAGGGCGAACGCCGGGGCCGACAGATCCGGGACTTCCACCCCGAGATCAAGGGCACCGACGACCAGGGCCGCCGCTACCACGCGCTCGACCCGGACGTGTTCTGGTGGGCGCACGCCACGTTCACGTGGGAGTTCCTGCGGGCCTGCGAGCTGTTCTCCATCCGGCCGCTGTCGCGGGCCCAGCGCGAGCAGCTCTACGCCGAGACCGTCACCTGGTACCGCCGCTACGGCGTGAGCGAGCGCCCGGTGCCGCCGACGCTGCGCGAGTTCCGGATCCGCTTCGACGAGATCTGTCGCACCCAGCTGGAGCTGACCCCGGCGGTGCAGTGGGTGATCAGCCCGACCGAGAACCCGAGCGCCAAGGGCGCGCCGATCCGCCTGCCCGGTCCGCTGTCGGTGCTGAACGGCCTGGCGTCACACTTCTCGAGCGAGCTGTTGCGGGTGATCGTCTACGGCTCCATGCCGGACGTGGTCCGTCGGCGCTTCGACTTCCCGTGGTCGAACGCCGACCGGGCATCGTTCGTGTGGGTGTGCGGCGTGTTGCGATCGCTGGAACCGGCGGTCGCCCGGGGTGCGCTGTCGGAGCTGTGGCCCGACGGGACGCCGCACCCGGCGCCGGGAGACATGGACCGGATCATCATCTCGGGTCCGAACCTTCGGCAGCGCAACCTCCAGCGCGCTGCGGCCGCGACCTGACCGTCGACGATCTCTTCGCACCTGTTGGCTCACCGGACCGCTGTAGCCTCCGCACGTGCGGCTACGCCGGGACGACCTGGTCGGTTGGGGCCTCCATGCGCTGGTCGTGGCCGGCGCCACCGCTGCGGTCGCGGTGGACCGTCGGCTCCGCCGCAGCAGGTTCCCAAAGGTGCAGGTCGGCGCGCCCGCGGCCAGCGTCGCGTTCTACGGACTGATCTGGGCGGTCGAGTCCCAGCAGCCCGCCCGCGCCGACTGGCGACCCGATGCCGCCGAGGCCCGCACCGACGGGATCTTCCTGGGCTCCGTCGTCGCCACCCAGGTCGTCGCCCAGGCGCTCGTCGCCCCGGTTCGTCGGCGCATGAGGCGCACCCTGGGGGTGCACCGCCTGCCGACACCCGTCGGGGTCGCGGTCGCCGTGCTCGCCTACGACCTGGTGCACTCGCGTCTGCACCACCTGGGCCACCGGTGGGGTCCGGCGTGGCGGTTCCACTCGGTGCACCACAGCCCCGAACGCCTCTACTGGTTCAACGCAACCCGCTTCCACACCGTCGAGATGTTCCTCGACATGACCCTCGAGACGCTGCTCGTGTCCACGCTCGGCCTGAGCCGCGACCAGCACGTCGGCTACGACGCGGTCCGCGGCCTGTACGGCCAGTTGCAGCACTGCAACATCCGCCTGCGGAGCGGCGCGCTGGACCACGTGTTCTCCACCCCCGACCTGCACCGCTGGCACCACTCGACCGTCTACGCCGAGGGCGACACCAACTACGGCGCCATCACGTCGATCTGGGACCGGGTGTTCGGCACGTTCTTCCGTCCGACCGACCGGGTCGGACCCGACCAGGTCGGCATCGGCCGCATGCCGGACTTCCCCCAGGAGTTCGTGGAGCTGGAGCGGGCGCCGTTCGAGTGGGCGGCCATCCGGGAACGCAACGTAACCACCTGGTTCGACGACGACGTCCGCACCGCCTGAGTCGCCTCGCCGCTCACACGAGCCGGCGACCGTCCCCGAGCAGGTCGGCGTGGCAGTCCAGGCCCGCCCGGACGCAGTTGGCCATCCACACCGAGACCACCGTCAGAGCCGGGCGACCACCCGGGCCGACCACGGGCAGTAGGAGCCGACGGTGTCGACCCAGTAGTCCAAGTCGTCGTCGAGGAAAGATGGGAGGCCATCGCACAGCTCGATGGCAAGATCGGCCACGTAGACGGTCGCCGGGTCGATGTGCCACTGGTGCGCAGGATTGAATCCGCCGTTGCCCCGTCGGAGCGACCCGCCGAGCACGCCCACCCGCCTGGTGGCCAGCGCCTCGTCGAGCTGGGCGACCACCGCCGGCGACGTGGCCCGCAGGACGAAGGTCTCCCCCGACACGTCGACCCGGTAGGTCGCACCTGCCGCCGGGGGCGGTCCGGGTGGCGGAGCGCAGCCGACCACGACGACCAGCGCCAGTGCCACCGCAGCGAGCGAGCCGAGCGTGCGCCGAGCCGCCCGGCCGGTGCCTGCGGATCCAGCACCATCCAGCAATGTCGTCGCGCACATCCGGGCTCCCTCCGTTCGCCGCACCGGGCGTCAGGATGGATCAGGCTGCCGACGCCGTCAATCCCCGGGCACCGTCCCGGACCGGTACCGTGGGTGGACAGAACGAAGGGGGTCGCCGTGCCGGCCAGCAGTGAGCTCCAGACGATCGAACTCCACGGCACGCAGGTCGCCTACCGAACCGCCGGCGACGACGGCCCGGTGCTGTTGCTCATCCACGGGATGGCGGGTTCCAGCGACACGTGGCTGCGCTGCATCGACGACCTGGCCCGCACCCACCGGGTGGTGGCACCCGACCTGGTCGGCCACGGCGCGTCCGACAAGCCACGGGCCGACTACTCGCTCGGCGCGCAGGCCTCGACGCTGCGAGACCTGCTGGTCGCACTCGGCCACGACGGTGCCACGGTCGTCGGCCAGTCGCTCGGCGGCGGCATCGCCATGCAGTTCGCCTACCAGTACCCGGAGCGGGTCGAGCGCCTGGTGCTCGTGTCCGCCGGCGGGT
>VGBZ01000068.1 GCA_016870275.1 Actinomycetota bacterium | reverse complement strand
GGGTGGCGCGTTCGCCGAGGAGCACGCGTGGAACGAACCCCGCGTTCGGGCAGCGCAGATCCCAGCGGCCAACGGGGTCACCAACGCCACGTCGCTGGCCCGCATGTACTCGTCGCTGGTCGTCGAGACCGACGGCGTGCGGACGTTGCAGCCCGAGACCGTCGATCGCGCCATCGTCCCCCAGGTCTCCGGGCCCGACAGCGTGCTGATGTTCCCGATCCCGTTCGCGCTGGGCTTCATGACGCACTCGGACTTCTCGCCGTTCCTGAGCGGCCGCTCGTTCGGCCACGGAGGTGCCGGCGGGTCGCTCGGGTTCGCCGATCCCGACCGGCGTATCGGCGGTGGCTACGTGATGAACAAGATGCACATGGGCCTGACCGGCGACCCCCGCAACATTGCGCTGCTCGACGCTGTCGAGCGCTCGGTCGCCTGAAGCACGCAGGTCGGTCTTGCGCCCGCTTCGTAGGGCAGGTTGAGTGGTCCCGTGAGTGGTGACCCCGCGACTGAGGCGGAACGACGCCGGACCTTCGCGATCATCTCGCACCCGGACGCAGGCAAGACCACGCTCACCGAGAAGCTGCTGCTCTACGGCGGCGCGCTCGGCCGGGAGGCCGGCGCCGTCAAGGCCCGCGGGGACCGGCGGTCGGCCACGTCGGACTGGATGGCGCTCGAGCAGCAGCGCGGCATCTCCATCACCTCGACGGTGCTGCAGTTCCCCTACCGGGACTGCGTGGTCAACCTGCTCGACACGCCGGGCCACCGCGACTTCTCCGAGGACACCTACCGGGTGCTCACCGCGTGCGACGCCGCGGTCATGGTGCTCGACGCCGCCAAGGGCATCGAGGCGCAGACCCTCAAGCTGTTCGAGGTCTGCCGTGACCGGGGCTTACCGCTCATCACGTTCGTCAACAAGTGGGACCGACCGGGACTGTCCGGGTTCGAGCTAATCGACGACATCGAGTCGCACCTGTCGATCGTGTGCACGCCGATCACGTGGCCCGTCGGGATCGCCGGCGACTTCCGCGGCGTGGTCGACCGGCGCACCGACGAGTTCACCCGGTTCACACGGACCGCCCGCGGCGCCACCGAGGCGCACGAGGAGACGGTCGACGCCGAGCGGGCCGCTGCGGAGGAGGGCGAGGCGTGGGTCCAGGCGAGCGACGAGCTGGAGCTGCTCGGCGGCACCGACCACGACGAGGAACTGTTCCGAGCCGGCGAGACCACCCCGGTCCTGTTCGGCTCGGCGCTGACCAACTTCGGGATCCGGCTCCTGCTCGACACGGTCGTCGACGAGGTCCCGGCCCCCGGCCCCCGGGTCGACGTCGAGGGCGTGCCCCGACCGCTGGACGCGCCGTTCAGCGGGTTCGTCTTCAAGGTCCAGGCCAACATGGACAAGGCGCACCGCGACCGCATCGCGTTCGTTCGGGTGTGCTCCGGTCGGTTCGAGCGCGGGATGGTCGTGACGCACGGCCGGACCGGCAAGCCGTTCGCCACCAAGTACGCGCACTCGGTGTTCGGTTCGGAGCGGGAGACGATCGAGGAGGCGTTCCCCGGCGACGTCGTGGGGCTCGTCAACGCCGGAGACGTCCGGGTGGGCGACTCGCTCTACGAGTCGGACCCGGTCACCTTCCCACCCATCCCGTCGTTCGCGCCGGAGCACTTCGCCGTGGCCCGCACAACCGACGTGCGTCGGGCCAAGCAGTTCCGCAGCGGCGTGCGACAGCTCGACGAGGAAGGCGTGGTGCAGGTGCTGCGGGACCAGGACTTCGGCGACCAGGCCCCGGTGCTCGCTGCAGTGGGCGCGCTCCAGTTCGAGGTCGCCACGCACCGGCTGACCGAGGAGTTCGGCGCGCCGGTGGAGCTCGCTCCGACCCGCTACCGCGTGGCGCGCCTGACCGACGAGGCCTCACGGCCCGCACTGCGGGCCATGCAAGGAGTCGACGTGCTGGAGCGGAGCGACGGGGAACTGCTCGCCGTATTCGAATCCACCTACTGGCTGGAACGGCTCGAAGCCGAGCACCCCGAACTCCGACTGGAACGGCTCGTGGCCGAAGGCGAACTCCGATCTCCCGGCGCTCCCACGGCGTGAACCGCCGAGACATGGACGACTGGACGCAGCTCGACGACGCATCACACGTCGGGATCACGCGCCTGCTCGCCGCCTACGCGGACACCGTGACCCGGCGCGCGTGGAACGAGCTCGTCCACCTGTTCCGACCCGACTGCCAGATCCAGATCGACACGGTGACCCGGCCGGTCTTCATGCTCACCGGACCTGACGAGCTGGGCCGATTCGTCGGCGACGCCGTGGAACGGTTCGACTTCTTCGAGTTCGTCGTGCTCAACGTGCTCAGCCGACCGCACCCCGACGGCGACCCCGACCGCGCGCTGGCCCGGGTGCACATGTGCGAGATCCGGCGACTCGCTGCTTCCGAGGAGTGGTCGACCGCGTACGGTCGCTACGACGACGACCTGGAGCGGGTCGACGGCCGGTGGTGGTTCGCCGGTCGTCGCTACCGATCCCTCGGCCGGACCGGCGCCGACGGCGGCGTGTTCCCGATACCTGCGGACTGAGCCGGCAGGGCAATCCGGCAGGGCCGCGCCCGGGTCCGTGCTCCGGTCGGCGTCGCCCGTAGGCTCCTGCGTTGATGACCACCGACACCCGGAGCGGCGTGCTGGCCCGGTTGCGACCGGGGCCCAACCAGTCGTGGCTCGAGCTGTTCTATGACCTCACGTTCGTTGCGTCGTTGGTCGTGCTGAGCAACTCGTACTCCAACGACAAGTCCATCACCCACGCCCTCTGGCTGGCCATCGTCGGTTCGCTCATCTGGGTCGCCTTGGTCGAGACGACCCTGCTCACCAACCGCCACACCCTCCAGCGGTTCTGGCCGCGGGCGCTGTACGTGCTGCAGATGCTCCTGGTGCTGCTGCTGGCGATCGCCGCCGACGACACCGTCGGCAACAACACCGAGTACGTCGGTCCGATCTTCGCTCTGGTGACGGCGACGCTCATCCCGCTCTACCTGCTGGCCGCCAAGGAGCGGCCCGAACTACTGGACTTCGCCCGGCACCACGCGGTTCGATCCGGGATCGCCGGGGTGATCTTCGTGCTCAGTCCGTTCTACGGCGACGTCTGGTACTGGATCCCCTGGGTAGTGGCTGTCGCCATCATCATCGCCCCCGACCGTGGAATGAAGTTCGACCAGGCACTGGACCGTCACCACCTGGTCCACCGGTTCGGCGAGTTCACGATCATCGTGCTCGGCGAGGCGTTCCTGAAGATCGCGCTCATCGCCACCGAGGAGCCGCTCGACCAGGTCGACCTGCTCGGCCTGCCCCTGACCTTCGGGGTCATCTACGCGATCTGGTGGATGTACTTCACCGACGTGACACCGGCCGGACTCCCCGAGTCCCCCGGACGGATCCGCGTGTGGATCGCGGCGCACCTGCCGCTGCAACTGTCGATCACCTCGCTGGCGGTGGGCATGTCGCTCATCCTGAACCCGTCGATCGACGCGGTCGAGCCGGCGTACATCCGCATGATCTTGACGCCGCTCCTCGTGATCTCGCTGGCGCTGGCGGCGATCAACCTCACACAGCGGACCGACCTGGGTCGTCGACGGGCCCGGGTCCACGGGCTCGCAGCGTTGGCGTTCGCGATCGCGTTCACCGTGCTGCAACTGACGGAGGGGTTCGACGAGGAGATCACGGCCGGCGTGGCGATCGTGGTGCTGTCGGCCACGGCGCTCTCGATCCGACGGATCGACGTCCCTGCGGACGAGTCGATCACCGCCGAGCGGCTCCCCGAACTGGACTGAGCCCGCACGGCACCCGGTTAGGGTGACCGCCACGCCGAGCCGAGTGGAGGTGGCCCGTGACGGACCCGAGGGAACGTGAGTGGGAGACGATCTCCTACACCGAGCACGACGACGGCGTCGCCGTCGTGACGCTGAACCGGCCCGAGGTGCACAACGCATTCAACCGGGCGATGCAACGGGAGCTCCACGACATGTGGCGGACGCTCCGGCTCCACGACCCGGTGCGTTGCATCGTGCTGACCGGTGCGGGCGAGAAGGCGTTCTGCACCGGCATCGACCGGGCCGAACAGATGGACGGCGACGCCGCGGAGCTGAACGACATCCACCACCGCATCGGTGGTCACACCACGCCGTTCCACTTCGACGACCCGGGCGACTGGATCGGGCCCAAGACCGCCGACCTGTGGAAGCCGGTCATCGCCGCGGTCAACGGCATGGCGTGCGGCGGCGCCTTCTACCTGCTCGGCGAGGTCGAGTTCATCATCGCCGCCGACCACGCCACGTTCTTCGACCCCCACGTCACCTACGGGATGTGCGCCACGTTCGAGCCGATCCACCTCATGCAGCGGATACCGTTCGGCGAGATCATGCGGCTGTCGCTCATGGGCAACCACGAGCGCCTCTCGGCCGCGCGCGCCCACCAGGTCGGCCTGGTGTCCGAGGTCGTCCCCGGCGACGAGCTGCTCGACGCCGCCCGGACATGCGCCACCGCAATCGCATCCGCACCGGCGCTCGCCGTGGAGGGGACCGTCCGCTCCATCTGGGCGGGTCAGGAGCTCAGCCGCTCGCAGGCGATCGGGTTGGGGTACGCCTTCATCGGGCTCGGCACGAGCCAGGCGTCGATCGCCGAGGGGCAGGCGGCGTTCAGCTCCGGCAAACGCATCGAGTGGCGCCTGCGCTGAGCAGGTGACCACGGGTTCTCGTTGAGTGGCGTTGGAGCCGGCACTCCGAGCGCCCCGGATCGACTAAGAGACCTGACTACTCTCCGGGTGCAATGGCGCATCACAGGTCGACGTCTTCGTGCTGCAGCCGCAGAGCATGTCGACCCGGCCATCGGGGCCGCTCGAGCCACCCTGCGCCCGCCTGCCATGGGTACCGGGACCGGCGAGCATCCACTGGCGGTTCCTGAGGTCGGAACCGTGAACGACGTGCAGCACCCCCGAGACCGCCGCTGGGTCGTTGCCTACGGCACGCTGCGTGCGCCCGAGGTCGTTCAGGCGCTCATCGGTCGGACCGTACCCAGTCGCAGCACCGCAATCAGCGGCTGGGAACCGCAGGCGCTCGACGGACTGGACTACCCGATCCTGGTCGAGTCCGCTGGCAGCACCTGCGAAGTCGATCTGCTCGGACCGATGACTGCCATCGAATACGACCTGATCGTCGAGTGGGAGGGCCCGTGGTACCACAGCGCCGAGTGGGAGGTCGACGGGGTGACCGCCACCGTGTTCCTCCCGGTGTTCGACCACCCGGACCTCCCCGACCGAACCGGCGTGTGGTCCTATGGGTTGTTCCGGGATCGGGACCTCGCCAGCCGACTCGCATGGATGTGGGACTGAGCTGAATCGATGACGTCATCGACGAATTCGTCGATTCGACCAACGACGTCCTTGGCGCAGTGCGACCACGGCAACAGGATGGGGAAGACGTGGAAGACCCCGTCCACCTCGACGGCCCGGACCGCCACGCCCTCCTCGTCCATCCGTGTCACCAGTCGGCGGACCGAGTCACGGAACATCTCGGCACCCCCCGAGACAACGATCGTCGGCGGGTAGCAGTCGACCCGGGCGTGGAGCGCGGACACCCGGTGATCGGCCGGGTCGACGCCTCGCAGGTACGGGCTCACCGGGATGTTCCACGGGAGGATGTCGCTCGTCGCGTTCTCGGAGATCGACGGGTCGTCCAGGTCCAGGTCGACCTCGGGTGACAGGAGCACCAGCCCGTCGGGGCCCGGCTCACCCCGCTCGTCGAGATCCTCGACCAGCGACGTCGCCAGCCCACCGCCCCCGGAGTCGCCGGCCACGACCAGCACGCCGCCCGCCGCCCGGGGACGCAACGCGTCGTGCACGGCCCGTGCGTCGTCGACGCCCGCCGGGAACGGGAACTCCGGTGCCAGCCGGTAGTCGGGCACGAACGCCTCGGCGCCCGTGCCGGCGACCAGCGTCGAGACCCACGCCGTGTACATCTCGGGTGACGTGCCGATGTATCCGCCGCCGTGCAGGTAGAGGATCGTCGCCCGCGGCGTCACCCCTCGGGGTCGCAGCCAGATGCCGGGCACACCGGCGATCTCACCGGTCGACCGGTCGACACCCCGACGCAGTCGGACCCACGGGGGCAGGACCACCCGGCTGAGTCGGTCCAGCACCAGCTCGATGGACCGGAACTCCTCGACCGGCAACGACGACGAGTACCCCATGAAGGTCCGCACCACCTGACGGGTGGTTGCCGCCGCCACGTTCTCGAGCGGTGAGAGCACGCCGTGGAGTGGCTGACGGAACGGGACCTTGGCGAGTCCGGTGACCATGTTCTGGGCGAGCCCCACCACGGCGATCGCCGAGAGGGAGAGGTTCGCCGTCGGTACCTCGGGTCGATCGGCCATGACCATTGACCCAGGCTACGGGCGCCGCAGACACCGGCCAACACGGGCCGCCGCCAGACGCCGGGGGCACCCGCTCACCCCGTCCGGCCATCCGGGGCGTGCGAGGATGCCCGTCGTGACGCGTGCGATCCGGCGACTCCCGAACGCACTCGGGAGCGAGGAGACCGGGCGGGTCCGGGGCGTCCTCGGTCGGGCGTTCGCCGACGACCCGGTCTGGACCTGGCTCGTCCGCGGGCGCCGCAGCGAGGAACGTGCGGGTGCCGTGCTCGCCCATCTGGTGCGATCGCAGGTGGATCGGGGTGGCGAGCTGTGGGCCGGTGCGGACATGGAGGCGGTGGCGGCCTGGGTTCCACCGCACACGCCGCCCGTCCGCGAGGTCGACTACCTCCGCCAACTCCCCCGGGTGCTGGTCCCGCTCGGCGTCGGGGGACTGCGCCGCCTGGTGCCACTGGCCGAGACCGACCGCCACCACCCGAAGGAGCCGCACTGGTACCTGTCGGTGCTCGGCACCGACCCCGCCCACCAGGGTTGCGGGTTCGGGGGCGCGTTGATCGAACCGTTCGTCGAACGCGCCGATGACGCCGGCGTCGGCTGCTACCTGGAGTCGTCGAAGGAGTCGAACGTCGCCTTCTACCGACGATTCGGCTTCGAGGTGACCGACGTGCTCCACATCGACCGTGGGCGCGGCCCGGACCTGTTCCTGATGTGGCGGGAGCCGAGGTGAGTCCGTTCACAGGGGCGTCGTGGCTGGACCTCACTCCGTGGCCGGGCACCGGTTCGTGGCTGACCTGGTCCGCGCGCATCGGCCCCGGTGACCCGTCCGACCCGCTCGGAGCAGCCGACTGCGAACTCTTACGTGCCGGCCAGATCGCCCAACCGGTCAACGCAGCGTCGTCTGCAGTGCTCGCACTGATCGGCGTGTGGTTGATCCTGCGCGCTCAGCGGATCACCTCGGGCCGATGGGCCGCAGCGGCGTTCGGGGTCGTGACGTTGCTCGCCGGGCTGGGGTCGATCGACTACCACGGCGTCCAGTCGAGTGTGGCGCAGTGGACCCACGACGGTGGCGCAGCGCTGCTGATCGCTGCGGCGGTCGGCGTCCCGCTGTGGCGGCTCGTCCAGCGGCGCGCAGCAGTGCCCGGTTGGAGTCGGCTGCGGGGCGTGGCCCTGCTCGGGTCCTCCGTCGTAGCGCTCGCCGCGTACTGGGCCGGGCGCAGCACGGCGTTGCTGTGCAACCCGGACTCGCTCCTGCAGCTCCACGGGCTGTGGCACATGATGATCGGCGTCCTCGCTGCGCTGTGGGCCGGTGCGCTGTGGCCGGTGGCGGCACCGGTCGAGGAGGCCGGATCGTCCTGGGCCGACCACCGGTTCCTGTACCGGATCGTACGCACTGCGGCACGCCTGGTCTGGCGGGACATCGACACCGACGACCTGCGTGACCTGGCCGACGGTCCGGTCGTGGTAGTTGCGAACCACTTCGGCGGTTTGGCCGACGCGCTCGTGCTCATGTCGGTACTGCCGCGTCGTCCGCGGATCCTGGCCGACGACGCCATCTGGAGGGTGCCGCCGGCCCGATGGGTCATGAACCGCATCGGGGCCGTGGCCGTGCACCGTGGCCGGTCGGGCAGCACGGACAACGCCTCGATGTTCGCCACCGCTGCCGCTGCACTGGACGACGGCGAGATGTTGCTCGTGTTTCCCGAGGGCATCACCCGGGACGAGCCGTCGATCGGCACCGTCCACACCGGAGCGGCGCGCATGGCCGCGGCGGCCGACGTGGACGTGCGCATCGTGGCGGTCGGGCTCCACTACGCCGACAAGGCGGCGTTCCGCTCCGACGTGGCTGTACGGCGAGGCGGCTCGATGGTGGTGCCGGCCTCGGAGCATCCCGGCGATCAGGCCGGGATCGATGCGCTCACTGCGCACATCAGCACGGACCTGCGTGCTGCGGCCCCAGATTACGGGGGGTGGGACGAGGTCGCTGCGCTCCGCGGCGTGGCGACCGTGGTCCTCGAGTTGGTCGATCGACGCCGTCGCGTCTCGATCGGTGAACGTGAGCGACTCGCGTCGGCGTACGCCGCTCTTCCAGCAGGCATGCGTGACTCCGTCCGCCATGCGGCGGAGTCCTTCCTCGCCTCGGGCGCGACCCTCGTCGAGCGACGGCGGAGCACACCTACCGCACGGATCCTGCGGGCGATCGTCTGGATGGTTGCGCTTCCGTACGCCGTGGTGGGGCTGGTCGTGTTCGGCATCCCGGTCCTGCTGACCTGGGGTGCGTCGAAACTGCCGCTCGCAGCTGCGGTGCGCGCCACGATCGTGCCGGGCGTAGCGCTGTTGACCTTCGGTGGCGCGGCCGGCGTGGTGGTCGGGACCGGAGCGGCCCAGCGCGGCGGCGACGGCGTGGGACTCGCCCTCTCGCTCGTGACGGTGGCGTTCCTGGCGCTCGCCTACACCGCCGACACAGCAGTCGGCCTGTTCCGCTCCATCCAGCATCGGCTTGTACCGCGACGCAACCGGAGACGGATCCTGATCGAGGAGATCGAGGCCGCAACCGGCGTCTCAGTGGGGGTGGCCGGTGTGGGAGGCGACGCAGAGGTCGGTGCCGGGATGCGTGACGAGGCGGAACGGTGAACATCTGGGACCGGATGCCCGAGTGGATGATCGTGCTCCCGGCGGTGGTCGTGTGGGTCGCCGCAGTGGTCGACGTGGTGCGCGACCGGACCGTTGGGCCCGACACGCGGCTGCTGTGGGGTATCTACTTGGTGTTGTTCCCGCCGCTGGCTCCGGTGCGGTTCCTGCTCCGACGCAAGGTCGTCGACCCCCGACCGACCGAGATCGATCCACTGCGTGAGGTGTACATCGACCGCATCGAGGCGCTCCGGGCCGACTGAAGACGTCCACCGGTTGGGTCCCCACGGGGAGGGTTCCGCGACACTGGTGCCGGAGCGGGCCGACGGAGCGGCCAGAGGCGAACCCGAGGGAGCAGCAGTGCGACGAGCCACCCGGATCCGGCCCGACCTGCGACGGCCCGTAGCCGTGGCACTGACGCTCAGCGTGGTTGCGGCTCTGGCAGCGGCGTGCACGAACGACGACGGGTTCATTGCGGCTGGGGGGCCGCCGCCGCCCGCCATCCAGCTCGACGCGGCGACCGTCCGGGGCTCCGAGGCGGACCTCGACCGGATCGTCGAGCAGGTCATGACGGCCACCGGTGTCCCCGGCGTGCAGGTCGGTGTGGTCCACGACGGCCAGGTGGTGTTCGCCAAGGGTTACGGCGTCACCGAGGCCGGGACCGACCGGAGCGTGACGCCCAAAACGGTCTTCCAGATCGCATCGCTGTCCAAGCCGATCGGTGCCACGGCGGTCGCCGCGGTGGTCGGCCGGGGCGACATCGCCTGGGACCAGCCGGTCGTCACCGAGCTCCCCGACCTCCGCCTGAGCAACGAGTACGTCACGCAGAACGTGACGGTCGCCGACTTCTACAGCCACCGCAGTGGCCTGCCCGGCGTCACGGGCGGCAACGACCTCGAGCTGATCGGCTTCGACCAGGCGTCGATCATCCCGAGGCTCGCGGCGCTGCCGCTCGCACCGTTCCGGGCGACCTACTCGTACTCCAACTTCGGCCTGACGATCGGCGGCCTGGCCGCCGCGGCCGCGTACGGGGCGCCGTTCCCGGAGATGGCCCAGGAGGTCCTGTTCGGTCCGGCCGGCATGACGTCCACGTCGTTCAGCCACGACGAGTTCGCACAGCGGGCCGACACCGCCCGGCTGCACGTGCTGCGGGACGGCGTCTTCACCACCGGCTTCGAGCGCAACGCGGACGCGCAGGCGCCCGCCGGTGGTGCCAGCTCCAACGTGGTCGACCTGAACCGGTGGATGCTGCTGCAACTCGCCGGCGGCCAGCTCGACGGGCAGCAGGTCGTCGACGCCGAGGCGCTCGCCGAGACCAAGCGGTCCCACATCAACCGGGAGCCGGCGGCCGAGGTGGACCGATCGATCGCCGGGTACGGACTCGGCTGGAACCTGGGTCAGGCGGTGGTCGAACCGTCGCTCGTCGAGTGGTCGCACTCGGGGGCGTTCATCGCCGGGGCCGGCACCGCCCACAGCCTGTTCCCGGAGCTCGGACTGGGCGTGGTCGTGCTGACGAACGCCCAGCCGACCGGCGCCGCCGAGGCGATCATCGCCACCTACGTGGACACGCTGGTGCACGGAGCGCCCACCGCCGACTGGACCTCGCTCTACGGCGAGGGGTTCATGCCGCTGCTGAGTCCGCCGCCGCTGGAGCGACCCGCCTCGCCGGCCCCGGCCCGTGACGCATCGGCCTAC
>VGBZ01000067.1 GCA_016870275.1 Actinomycetota bacterium | reverse complement strand
GGTCCGTCGAATCAGCTCCTCGTTCGACCGGGCCGCTCCCAACAACGGCTGGGGCATGACCGAGACCAACGCCATCGGGGCCGGCGTCACGGGCGTGGACTACGTCGCCCGACCGGAGGTGTCGGGACGACCGTCGGTCGTGTTGGATCTGCGGGTGGTCGACGAGTCGGGCGCAGCGCTGGAACCCGGCGAACCGGGCGAGCTCCAGGTGCGGGGATCGTCGGTGTTCACCGAGTACTGGGGCCATCCCGAGGCGACCGCAGCCGCGTTCGTCGACGGGTGGTTCCGGACCGGTGACGTGGCGGTGATCGACGCCGACGGGTTCGTCACGATCGTCGACCGGATCAAGGACCTCATCATCCGCGGCGGCGAGAACATCGGCTGCGGTCAGGTGGAGGCGGCGCTCACCGAGCATCCACTCGTTCGGGAGGTGGCGGTCTACGGGGTCCCTGACGAACGGCTCGGCGAGGAGGTCGGGGCCACGGTGTACGGACCGGCCGGGCTCGACCCCGAGGAACTCCAGGAGTTCCTCGTCGGCCGCGTGGCCCGCTTCGCAATCCCGCAGTACCTGACGGTCACCATGACGCCGCTCGCCCGGACGGCAACCGGGAAGATCTTCAAGCGGCAGGTGCGAGCCGAGGCTCTCGCCGATCTCCGGGCCGCCGGTCTGCTCGGGTCGAGCAACCCGAACGCATAGGCCGCAGGCCTCCGCACCCGGCACAGGCCGGTTCAGCGTCCGTCGCAGACTCAACGGCGACATCATCCTCACCGACGAGGTCCTCCACGACGCAGTCATCCGCTACGCCCTCGAACCCAGCGCTGAGCGATCGCCCACCGAGTCGGCGGTTGCGTCCTCCCCGGATGGGCCATGCACGCCCAGTTCCACCAACGATTCCCACAGACCGGCGCCACGACCGACAACCCGACTGTCGGTTCAGTCATAGGGAATGCCAATGGATCGATTCGGATCTATCCATTGGAAGTATCAGTTCGCTCGTCGTAGGTTGCACGTAGTCCCGGGATCGACCGGGTTCCAACTGGATCCGAACAGGAGCTGAGAGCACATGGCGAGCATCAACACCGAAGTCCTGCCCTTCGAGGCGACGGCATTCCGCAAGGGCGAGTCCGTCGCCGTCTCTGACGCCGACTTGAAGGGCAAGTGGTCGGTCGTGTTCTTCTACCCGGCTGACTTCACCTTCGTCTGCCCGACCGAGCTCGGCGACCTCGCCGATCACTACGAGGAGCTTCAGGGCCTCGGCGTTGAGGTGTACTCCGTGTCGACCGACACGCACTTCGTGCACAAGGCCTGGCACGAGACCTCCGACACCATCGGCAAGATCGACTACTTCATGGTGGGCGACCCGAGCGGGACGATCACCAACAACTTCGGCGTGATGCGCCCCGGCGTCGGGCTGGCCGACCGGGCCACGTTCGTCATCGACCCCGACGGCATCATCCAGATCCTCGAGATCACGCCCGAGGGCGTGGGGCGCAACGCTGCTGAGCTCGTGCGCAAGATCAAGGCCGCCCAGTACGTGCGTGAGCACCCGGGTGAGGTCTGCCCTGCAGCGTGGGAGGCCGGCGAGGAGACCCTCGCACCGTCGCTCGACCTGGTCGGCAAGATCTGACCTGTCCCGAGCCGCATCGAGAGAAAGGATCACCCCATGTTGGACGACGCGCTCCGCAGCCAACTGCGAGAGCACTTCACCAAGATCACCCAGCCGGTGGAACTGCTCTCGTCGCTCGATGACGGCCCGAAGTCAACTGAGCTCGCCGAGTTGCTCGACGGCCTCGCTGAGCTCTCCGACCACATCACGGTGCGTCGGACCGACGACGATCCGCGCCGACCGTCGTTCTCGATCCATCGGGTCGGGACCGACGTGTCGGTGCGTTTCGCCGGCATCCCGGGTGGTCACGAGTTCACGTCGCTCGTGCTCGCCGTCCTGCAGGTGGGCGGACATCCGGGGTCCATCACCGACGAGGTCGCCGAGGCGGTCCGCAACCTCGAGGGGGAGTACGACTTCGAGACGTACATGTCGCTGTCGTGTCAGAACTGCCCCGACGTGGTGCAGGCACTCAACCTGATGAGCGTGATCAACCCTCGGATCCGCCACACCGCCATCGACGGTGCGCTCTTCGCCGATGAGGTGGAGGACCGCGGCGTGAAGTCGGTCCCGATGGTGTTCTGCAACGGCGAGTTCTTCGAGAGCGGTCGCATGGATCTCGAGCAGATCCTCGGACGGCTCGACTCCGGTGCCGAGGCCCGCGCTGCGGCGGCGCTCGCCGAGGAGGCACCGTTCGACGTCCTCGTGGTCGGCGGCGGTCCCGCAGGCGCATCGGCTGCCATCTACGCAGCTCGCAAGGGGATTCGCACGGGCATCGTGACCGAACGGTTCGGTGGTCAGGTGCTCGACACGATGGGTATCGAGAACTTCATCTCCGTCCCGTACACCGAGGGACCCAAGCTGGTCACGGCGCTCGAACAACACGTCCTCTCCTACGACGTCACGCTCATCAACCGTCAGCAGGCGACGCGGTTGGTCCCAGCAGAGGACCCCTCCGGGCTCCACACGATCGAACTCGCCAGCGGGGCCTCGCTCCAGGCGCGCACGGTGGTCCTCTCCACGGGCGCTCGCTGGCGCACGCTCGGCGTCCCCGGCGAGGAGGACTATCGCAACAAGGGCGTGACCTTCTGCCCGCACTGCGACGGCCCGTTGTTCAAGGGCAAGCGGGTGGCCGTGGTCGGTGGGGGCAACTCCGGGATCGAAGCCGCCATCGACCTGGGCGGACTGGTCGGCCACGTCACGGTCATCGAGTTCGACGACCAACTCCGCGCCGATGAGGTGCTCCAGCGGAAACTCCGCTCCATGGGCAACACCGAGGTGGTGCTCGGCGCCGCCACCTCCGAGGTCGTCGGCAACGGCGACGAAGTGACCGGACTGCGTTACGTGGACCGGGCCACATCGGAGTCGCATCAGGTCGACCTCGACGGCGTGTTCGTCCAGATCGGACTCCTGCCCAACACCGAGTGGCTCAGCGGGGTCGTCGAGTGCTCACCGAGGGGCGAGGTCGTCGTCGACGAACGGGGCCAGACGTCGATCCCCGGAGTGTTCGCCGCCGGCGACTGCACGATCGTGCCGTTCAAGCAGATCGTGATCTCCATGGGTGCCGGTGCCACCGCTGCGCTCAGCGCCTTCGATCACCTCATCCGGACGCCGGTTCCGGTGTGAACCTGCGGGACCTCCGCTACCTCGTCGCAGTGGCCGACGAACGCCATTTCGGGCGCGCCGCTGAGGTGTGCTTCGTGAGTCAACCGACGTTGTCCACGCAACTCCGGAAACTCGAACGGGAACTCGGCGTCGAACTCATCGAGCGCAACCCGCGACACGTGGCGCTCACCCCGGTCGGGGAGATCGTGGTCGAGCGTGCCCGGACGATCGTGCGGGAAGCCGATGCAATCGTTGACGACGCCAGGATGGCGCAGGATCCGGCCACCGGCTCACTGCGCATGGGGGTGTTCCCCACGCTGGCCCCGTACCTCCTGCCCCGCGTCGTTCCGTCGTTGCACCAGCAGTTCCCGGCTCTCGAGTTGCTGCTCGTGGAGGAGAAGACAGAGGTCCTGCACCAGAGCCTGCGTGACGGGACGCTCGATGTGGCCGTGCTCGCTCGCCCCATTCACGACGACACACTCCACGAGGAACCGCTGTTCGACGAGGACTTCCTGCTCGCTGTCCCGGTCGACCACCACCTCGCTGGGCGGAACGGTCCGATCGAGAGCTCCGTGCTCGCCGGCGAGGAACTCCTCCTGCTCGAGGAGGGTCACTGCCTCCGGGATCAGGCGCTCTCGGTGTGCCACTTCGCCGGCGGGACCGAGCGCCGCGGGTTCCGGGCGACGAGCCTCGAGACGCTCCGACAGATGGTCGCAGCCGGGGTGGGTGTGACGCTGCTCCCGGAGTTGGCCACCAGGCCACCGATCCCCAGCTCTGACGGTGTTGTGTTGTTGCGGTTCGCTGATCCCGTTCCGCAACGTCACCTCGCCATGTACTGGCGCCAGACGAGCCCGTTCCGGCAGTTCCTCCCTGCTGTGGCAGCAGCGGTGGCTGCCTCCGTGCCGGGTGATTCCCGGATGAGCGTGTCGATGCGGCAGGATGGTTGCCAGTGACCGACACTGAAGCCGCCTCTGTGGCGTCGACCGAAGCCTCGTCGTCGACCGTTGCGCCGACCGATGCGGCTACCCGGATGTTCAGTCGCTCGATCGTCATCTCGGGGATCCGCTGCATGCTGGCCTACGTGGTCTTCCCGTGGATCCTCCCGCTGTTCGGTGTGGCCACGGGAGTCGGCCCGTTCATCGGCATCGTGATCGGCGTCGTCGCGATCGGGTTCAACGTGGCGAGCATCCGGAGGTTCTGGATCTCCAAGCATCGCTGGCGCCATGCGATCGCCGTGCTCAACGGCTCGGTGATCGTTCTGCTGACGATCCTGCTCTGGATCGATCTGCGAGACCTCGTCGCCTGACGTTCGCCCGAGTTCTCCGACTAGTCACTCTGCCTACTTGCGGACTTCACTGAAGGAACGTATCCCTGAGACATCGTCAGTGGACGATGCCGAGGTGTGCGAGCGGGGGGGCGAAAAGACGATGGGTTCTGCGATGTTGGACGCATATGGGTTCCGGCCGTTCTGGAGGGGACGCCTCCACATGATCGCAGCGTTGGTGGCAGCGCCAGCGGTGGTGTTGCTCGCAAATGCAGCCGATAGCGGGCTGGGCCGCGCTGCGGTCCTGGTCTACGGATCGACGCTCGTCGGCCTCTACTCGGTCAGTGCGACCTACCACCGGCTGGCCCGCACCCCGACGGCAGTGAAGTGGTGGCGTCGCGCTGACCATTCGATGATCTTCCTGTTGATCGCCGGCACCTACACGCCGATCTGCCTGCTCGTGCTCCCCCCGGCGTGGGGCATTCCGATGCTCGTGGCGGTCTGGGTCGTGGCGATGGTCGGCGTCTCCCTCAAGATGGCCAAACTCGGCATCGGGCAGGAGTCGGTCGGGTCATGGCTCTACATCGTGTTGGGCTGGGCCGGCCTGCTCACAGCGCCGCTGCTCGTGACCCGGTTGTCTTGGCCGCAGCTCGTCCTGCTCGCCGTGGGAGGCGTCCTCTACACCGTAGGCGCCGTCATCCTGGGACGCCGGCGGCCCGATCCGTCACCGGAACGATTCGGCTACCACGAGGTCTGGCACGGCTTCACGATCATGGCCGGGGTCTGCCACTTCGTGGTGGTTGCCACGCTCCTTCCCTGACCGGGAGGGACCCCTCGCCCTGACCCGGAGGGACCCCTCGCCCTGACCGGGAGGGACCCCTCGGTCCTGGCGTCTAGTGTCACCCGGTGCCCGAGACGCCGGCCTTCGCTGCGGCGACCCACGTCGTGTTTCGAGGCGACGGCACGTTCAGCGTTGAGATCCCCGACGGTTGGGACATCGTCGGCAACGTCGACGGTGGCCTGTTGCTCGCCCTGCTCGGTCGGGCCGTGACCGCTGCGACCGGTCGACCCGACCCCGTCACGGTGACCGGCCACTACCTCAGGCCCGGCCGCTCCGGTCCGGCGACCGTGGCCACGGAGGTCCTCAAGGAAGGGAAGCGGTTCAGCACCGCCCGGGCGACGCTCCGAGCGGGGGACGGCGACGTCGTGACTGCGCTCGCCACCACGGGCACGCTCGACTCCGATCCGGGTAAGCCGATCCACCTCGCCGGGTCGCCCCCGGATCTCCCGCCGGTTGACGAGTGTGAACTGCTCGTCGGAACCGACGGCTTCCCTCCGACGTTCATGGATCGGGTTGAGGTGCGGCTGCATCCGGAGGACGCCGGGTTCATTCGGGGTGAGCCGACCGGGGTTCCGCTGCTCCGCGGGTGGTTCCGGCTGCGTGATGGTGAACCGATCGACTCGATCGGGCTGCTGCTCGCAGTCGACTCGTTCCCACCGACGATCTTCAACGCATCGCTACCGTTCGGATGGACACCGACGGTCGAGTTGACCGCCCACCTTCGAGCCCGGCCTGCACCCGGGTGGTTGGCGTGCAGCTTCGCGACCCGGTTCATCACCGGTGGGTTCCTCGAGGTCGACGGGGAGGTGTGGGACGCACACGGCGACCTCGTGGCCCAGTCACGTCAGTTGGCGCTCGTGCCTCGCGGTTGAGCCAGCGTCAACAGGAAGTCGCCGTTGTCATCGGTCCATGCCGCCACGGGATCGAGACCGGCATCGGCGAGCTCATCAGCCACGGCGTCGGCGCTGAACTTCGTGCTGATCTCCGTGCGGATCCACTCGCCGGCGGTGAAGGTCCGGCTGAGATCGATCGCCCTGAGGCGTACGTTCACGTCGACGTTCGGAACGAGGTGCATCTCGATCCGTCCGTGCTCCTCGTCGAACACCGCCCGATGGCGCCACTCCGTGGGGTCGAAGTCGGCGCTGAGCTCACGGTTGAGGACCCGGAGGGCGTTGAGGTTGAACGCTGCGGTCACGCCCCTTGCGTCGTCGTAGGCCGCTGTCAGCCGATCGCGATCCTTGAGGAGATCGGTGCCGAGCAGGAACCAGTCGTCGGGGCCGAGGACCTCGATCACGTTGCCCAGAAACCCTTGCCGTTCGCTCGGGGTGAGGTTCCCGATGGTCGAACCGAGGAAGGCGAGCAGGCAGGGACCGTCGGTCGGGAGCGGAGCGAGGTGCTCGTGGAAGTCGCCGACGACGGCGTTGACGGACACGTGTGGATACTGCTCGCTGATGGACCCGACCGACTGTCGCAGCACGGCTTCGGACACGTCGAAGGGAACCACTCGTCGGAGGGTCCCACAGCGATCGAGGGCGTCGAGCAGCAACCGGGTCTTCTCTGAGGTCCCCGATCCGAGCTCGGCGAGCGTGGTTGCGCTGGTCAGATGAGCGATCTCGTCGGAGCGTGCGGCCAGGATCGCCCGCTCGGCCCGGGTCAGGTAGTACTCGGGGAGCTCGGTGATGCGATCGAACAGCACCGATCCCGCCTCGTCGTAGAACCAGACCGGTGGGATCCATGGCTGTGTCGCAGCGAGTCCGGCCGCCGTGGCCTCGGCGAGGTGCTCCTGCCACGAGTCCTGATCGAGGCGCACCTCCACGACCGATGCCGGCGAGGTGCCGCTCGGTGGCCTCATGTCGCAGCGTTGCCGTCGTTGGCCAGGCGCACGCCGCTGAAGGCCCAACGGGCCTGCGGCGGGAAGAAGTTCCTGTAGGTCGGGCGGCTGTGGCCCTCCGGCGTGGCGCAACTCCCACCGCGGAGCACGTGCTGGTTGACCATGAACTTGCCGTTGTACTCGCCGACGGTGCCCGGCGCTGGGCGGAACCCGGGATACGGGAGGTAGGCGCTGGCGGTCCACTGCCACACGGCGCCGGACCACTGCTCCGCCGCACAGCCCCAGCGGTCCCGGGCGACCGCCTCCCACTCGAACTCCGTCGGCAGGCGGACGTTGCGCCAGCGGGCGAAGGCGTCGGCCTCGTAGTAGCTCACGTGAACGACCGGCTCATCGCTCAGAACGGGTCGCTCACCGGCGAGCGTGGTGACCTGCCAGGCCCCGTCGACCTGGCGCCAGTACGCCGGAGCGTCCCACGCCTCGGACCGCACCGCCGCCCAGCCGTCGCTCAGCCAGAGCTCCGGACGCCGGTAGCCACCGTCGCCGATGAACTCGCTCCACTCTCCGCAGGTCACCAGCCGGTCCGACAGTCGAAACGGTGCGAGCAGGACAGCGTGGCGTGGCCCTTCGTTGTCGAAGGCGAACCCGACGTCCTCGAGGCGCTCGTCGTGACCGACCTCGATGGTCCCGCCGGCGACGTCGATCCAACCGCCCCCGGCCCCACCATCGGGTGCCGACGGGTGCGGCCCGCTCGGGTCGTAGGCCGGTCGGAGTGGGTTGAGGGCCAGGAGGTGTGCGGCATCCATGAGCAACAGCTCCTGGTGCTGCTCCTCGTGGTGGAGCCCCAACTCGAGGAGTTGGTGCGGCCCGTGCTCGAGCAGTGCGATCACCTCAGCGTCGACGCCACGCCGGTAGGCGGCCACCTCATCGACGGTGGGACGGGTGATAAGGCCACGCTGGGGCCGGGGCTGCCGTTCACCGACCGCCTCGTAGTAGCTGTTGAACAGGTAGCGGAACGACGGATCCACCGGCGTGTACGCCGGGTCGGAGCCGAGCAGGAACTCCTCGAAGAACCACGTCGTGTGCGCCCGGTGCCACTTGGTGGGGCTGGCGTCCGGCATGGACTGGACCACCTGGTCCTCGGGACCGAGCGGGGCGGCGAGCGCCTCGGTCCGCTGCCGCACCGTGCAGTACGCACGGGTCGGGTCGGTCGTGGACCAGGGTCGATTCACAGGGAGAGTCTGCCCGATCGGGCGCAGCGAGATGCGAGGATGCACCAATGAGCGACGACCGGCCGTCCGTGTGGCCGGTGCTGATGGCAGCTGCTGCGATCAGTTGCGGCGTCGGGATGATCTTCCCGCTGCTGGCGGAGTTCCAGGACACCTACGGGTTCTCCACGGCGGGGCTCGGCCTCATCTCGGGGTCGACGTTCATCTCGGCACTCATCTCCGGGTTGTTCCTCGCCAAGCTCGCCGATCGCGGCCGCGCCCGTGCGTTGCTCGTAGGCGGGCTGATCGGGACTGCCGTGTCGCTCGTGTCGTTCTCCTTCAGCACCGAGTTGTGGCAGTTCGTTGCGGCTCGATCGGTGGAGGGACTCTCAGCGGGCGTGTTCATCCCCGCCGCACGCAAGGTGGTCTCTGCCGGTGACCCCGCAACCGCTGGCAGGCGGCTCGGCCTGCTCACGAGTGCCGAACTGGCCGGCTTCATGCTCGGTCCGGCCCTCGGCGCCTCCCTCTCGGCTGTCAGCCTGCAGTTCCCCTTCGTGGTGCTCGGCGTGGCAGCGGTCGTACTGGCGGTGGTGCTGGCGCAGGTGCGGCTTCCGCACCTGGCCACCTCCTCCGCCGCCAACCGGTGGTTCGAGTCGTTCGCTCTCCTCCGGCGACCACGGGTCAAGGGAGCGGCGCTGCTGTCGCTCACGTTGTTCCTCCCGGTCGGTCTCTACGACGCCATGTGGGCGCGCTATCTCACCGATCGGGGAGCGTCGACGCTGCTCATCGGGATCGGCCTGTCCCTCTACGCCGTTCCGGTCATCCTGTTCGCACCGATCGGTGGCCGCTTGGCCGACCGCTACGGAGCGGTGCGGGTGGCGGTGCTGTCGCTGACGGTGGTGATCCCCATGACCGTGGGCTACGGACTCCTCACCGTCCCGATCCTGATCACGCTCCTCGCTCTGGCCGAGGGCATCCCGCAGGCGGTCGCCAACCCGGCGGTCCAGACAGCAATGCTCGACGCCTGCACTCCGGACGAGGCGGCTTCCGGTCAGGGACTCGCCTACGCCGTCAACCAGATCGGGGCCGGCGGTGCTGCGCTCCTCGCCCCGGTGATCTACGAAGCCACGAACGCCGAGACGCTCTTCGTGGCCGTGGGGATCGTCATGACCGTCGTGCTCCTTGTTGGTGCGGCCCTCAGCCGGCGTGTCGTACCATGTTCCTCGTGCGAGAGGGTGTGAGTCGGCGGCATTTCCTGAAGGCGGGGGCGTGGGGGGCGGCGGGAGTGGCGTCGGCTCGTGTGCTCAGCGGATGTGCACCGATGCCCCCCGGTGAGCCCGGTGGGATCCCGTTCGTCGATGAGTTATGGGACTGCGGCGTGGCGTCAGGACTGCACGGACCCGGGGCGAACGTCCTGTGGAGCCGGTTCGTTCCGGGAGCATCGTCGGCAGTCGACGTGACGTGGGAGGTCTCGGAGGCGCCGGATTTCGTAACGCTCGTAGCGAGCGGGACCGCTGTGGCCGACCCCGATCGCGACGGATGCGTCAAGGTCCTCGCTGGAGGTCTGCGGCCGGGGACGAGGCACTGGTACCGATTCCGCGTCGGCGACGTCACGTCGCCCATCGGCCGGACTCGTACGCCGGCGGCTCCCGGTACCACGCCCGACAGCGTCCGACTCGCCGCTGCGAGCTGTCAGAACTACCAGTCGGGCTACTTCAGCGCCTGGGCTGACATTGCAACGACCGACCTCGATGCGGTGGTCCACCTCGGCGACTACATCTACGAGGGCGGTTCCTCGAGGGGCGGGCTCCGTCAGGACCCGGTCGGTGAGGCCGTCGACCTGGCGACCTATCGCGCCAAGTACCGCCTGTACCGGTCCGATCCGCAGCTACGTGCCGCTCACGCAGCCCATGCCTTCGTCCCCGTTTGGGACGACCACGAGCTCGTCAACAACTCCTCCCGACTGACGCTGCTCGCAGATCCCGATCGGGCCGGAGCGGCCTACCGGGCCTGGTTCGAGTACCAGCCGGTGTGGCCGATCGACGGCAGCCAGATCTACCGCAACCTCCGCTTCGGCGATCTCGTCGACCTGTCGCTCATCGACACCCGCCAGTACCGCGATGCCGAGCCGGGAGACGGTGTAGGGGTCGGTGGGTACATCGTCCCCGGGGGAGTCGGTCCCGAGATCTACCGTCCCGGTCGGACCATTCTGGGGGTGGACCAGCGGTCGTGGTTGCTCGACTCGCTGGGGGCAGCGCAGGGTGACGGAGTTCGCTGGAAGCTCCTCGGCAACCAGGTCATGTTCGCCCCAGCCCGTCTGCTGGACATCGACGAGCCGTCACTCCGGGCCCTCAACGCCGACATCCCCAAGCACGCTGGCCTCTACCTCAACGAGGATCAGTGGGATGGATTCCAGGTGGAGCGGGACACGGTGCTCGAGTTCATCCGCTCGCAGCGTGTCGGCAACTTCGGCGTGCTGACCGGAGACATCCACTCGTTCTGGCAGGCGCCGCTGCGGGCCGACTTCGACGATCTGCGCAGCCCGATCGTCGGTCAGGAGTTCGTGTGCGGGTCGGTGTCGTCGGTCGGTTTCGATGCGGCCGGCTACGACCTGGCCCGCTCGATCGGGGATCTGGCCAAGCAGTTAAAGCCGCCGTTCCGTTACGTCGATCTGACGCGCCGTGGCGTGGGCGTCATTGAGTGCACCCCGGATCGGGCCACGGTCGAGTTCCGGACAACGACCGCTACCGGTCCGGCCAGCGCCGTGCGTCGGGGCAGTGTCTTCGACTGGCGGGCCGGGACGTCCAACGTCATCCTGAATCCCGGCTGAGGCTCCGGTCGGACTGCTGCCGGCAGGAATCAGAGCGTGACCCCGTCGGACCACGGTGCGAACTCGTCGAGTCCGTAGCCGAGCCGTTCC
>VGBZ01000066.1 GCA_016870275.1 Actinomycetota bacterium | reverse complement strand
TCCGGTGCGACCGGCAACGACTCCGGCGCGACCGGCAACGACTCCGGCGCGACCGGCAACGACTCCGGCGCGACCGGCAACGACTCCGGCGCGACCGGCAACGACTCCGGTGCGACCGGTGCAACGAACAGCGGCGGTGCCGAAGCGGGCGCCATGGGGTCAGGCCCGACAGGGCCGATCGGCGGGACGACCGGAGCAAGGGTCGGGACAGGCTGAACCCGCCGAGCGAAGAGCGAGCGGCGTTCGATCGACTCCTCGATGACAGGGTTCGCCTCCACAGATTCGCCGGCGTCTGGCGGAGTGAACTCGTAGCGCAGGTTCGCTGCGACAGGTTCAAGTTTGTCGGGGTGGTCACCAACGTCCGAGGGAACGAGGGTGAACGGTGCGATGGGAGGCAGGGTCTTCGAACCGGTCGCCACCGCAACCGCCGGTCCCTCGTACGTGATCGGTGGCAGCGACCCGGGCGCCCCGAATTCGAGTGCGGTCGCAGGCACAGGGGCGACGAACGCCGGCGGAACCGCACGAACGAACGGCGGCGGAACCGCACGAACGAACGGCGGCGGAACCGCACGAACGAACGGCGGCGGAACCGCACGAACGAACGGCGGCGGAACCGCACGAACGAACGGCGGCGGAACCGCAGGCACCGGCGTTGGAACCGGAGTCGGGACCAGCACCGGAGCGGGTACCGGGACCTGCGTCCGGCGACGACGCAGCTCGAGATCGCCGGTGTCGCTCACGGCCTGGAGCGCCGGCACGCGGGACGCCCAGCGGGCCGGCAACACTGCGGCGAACACCCCGACGACGACGGCGAGCACCCCGACGAGTGCCACTGCACCGACGGGCACCTCGTATCGGTCGAGCCCGAGGGGGGCGAGCGGGATGATGGCCGCACGGCTGAGCGCCAGTCCGACGCCCAGTCCGATCGAAGCGCCGACAACTGCGAGCGCCACTCCCTCGAGGAACACCATCCGGTGGATCTGCGCTCGAGTCGCTCCGGAGGCGCGGAGCAATCCGAACTCACGCCGGCGTTCACCGACGGACAACAGCAGGGTGTTGATCACTCCGACGAGCGCCTGGAGGAGTGTGAACAGGAGCATCCACTGGATGACCCGCTGGAATCCCCGCAGGAGTTGCGAGCGCTGATCGACGAACTCGGTCGGTTCGAGCACGTTGGCGACGCCGTAGGTCGCTGCGAGATCCACGACTGCCTGACGGGCACCGGGGACCGCAGGGTCGAGCGAGACCAGCGCCGCAAGGTCCGGAGTGGCGGGGACCTGCCGGAGCACGACACTCCGATCGATCACGCCGTCACCGATGAGGGCGCCTCCCCCTCTGAACACTCCGGCCACCTCGAGGAACTCGGTGCCGCCGCTGGTGAACAGCACGGGTATCCGGTCACCTGGCGTCACCCCGGCGTCGAGGGCGGCGGTTTCGGACAGCAGGATCGAATCGCTGTCGAGTCGGCTCGGCGCAGGAGCGACGAAATCGAGACCGACCACCTCGAGCACCGCATCGGCATCCATGCCGGTCATCCTGAGCGGCGTGGCGCCGGTGGTCCCTCGGGCGAGTTGCCAGCCGGTCGATGCGGTGACCCCGGGGACCCCCTTCACCTCGGCGAGGAACTCCGCCGGGAGTCCACCCCGGGTGAAGGTGCCGGAATCGACGACCAGTTCCGCTCGGATGGTCCGCTCGACCTCGGCTTCGAGCGACGCCACGAACGACGTCAAGCAGACGGCCAACGTCACGATCACTGCCGTGGCCACCGCCAGGGCGCCGGTCGTGGCTGCGGTTCGGGTCCGACTCCGGCGAGCGTCACGGGCAGCGATCCGCCGCAGCGCCGCCGGTGGCACCGGAATGGAGCGAATCCCGCCGGCCACGATCGAAGCGAGGGCCATCGGGGTCAGACCGAGGAGGAACACGATCGTCGCAGCAACGGCTGCCGCCGCGGCGGACAGCGAGGTGGTCTGTCCCTGGATCAACAGGATGAACACGGCACCGCCGGCGAGCAGTGCGGCGATGAATGCGCTCCGCAACGTCGCCAGCATCGAAGGACCCCGTGCCACCGTGGCGTCGTCGACGGCCTCGATCGGGGCGACCCGACACACCCGTCGGGCAGGGAAGACCGCTGCAGCGACGGTGGCGCCGACACCGATCACGATGGCCCAGGCCAGCGCTGTCCAGGAGATGATCGAACCCGCAACCGGGATCGGACTTCCGAGTTCGGTGAGGACCCATTCGATCCCCTGACCGATGAGCAGTCCGAGCGGAGCACCGATGAGCGACGCCACGAGTGCCAGCGCCGCTGCCTCGAGCAGCGCTGCGGTCAGCAGTTGCCTGGGCCGGGCACCGACCAGACGGAACGACGCGAACGTCCGGCGACGCTCGGCGTAGAGCAGTGCGAGCGAGTTGGCAACGGTCACCATGCCGACGAGCAGTGCCAGCGCGGCAAAGCCGATCAACAAGGTGCGAACGAGGGCGAAACTGCGGGTCAGCCCGTCCTGACGATCAGCAGCTGCGACCTGAGCGTCGACGACCTCCACTCCGACTGGAACCACCTGCCGGATCTGGCGCTCCACCGCCACGGGGTCAGCGTCGGCGTCGAGCGTGATGCCCAACCAGTTGTCGTCGAACGGGCGGTCGAAGAGGTCGCGGGCCTCGGCGGTGGAGACCAGAGCGAGGCTGGACCCGGGGGGCAACCCGTCGGCCCCGGCGGCCACCAACCCGGTGATGCGATACGTCCCGACCCGGTTGCGGCCGACGATGGACACCTGATCACCGAGTGCCAGACCCCCGGTCTGCGCCGAGGTCTCGTCGATCACGACGTCACCGGAACCGCTCGGTGCCACACCCCTCACGAGGTCGTATGGCGGATCAGGCGATCCGGCCGGCCAGTTGGCTCCCAGTGGTTGCTCCGACAGGCCCGGTGCGACCACCGGGTTGCCGTCGGAGGTGAGGATCACTGCAACGTCCTCGATCCTCGGCGTCACTGCGGCGACGCCGGGCACGGTCCGAACCGTGTCGGCCACCGACGTCGGAACGAGTCGACGCACCTTCTCCAACGACGACTCGTAGGCGACCTCGCCCTCGACCACGAGGTCCTCGCTACCGACCCCGGTCTGGGCGATGGTCTCGAGTCCGGCCCCGACCCTCTCGAGCAGTGTCAACGCTCCGGCGAGGTAGCCGACCCCGAGGGCGATGGCCACGGTGGCGAGCAGGAGTCGTCGGCGCTGCCGGAACAGCGCTTGGAGAATTGTCCGAATGCCCCTGCCGGGCCGCCCCGCGCTTTTGCCGGCCACGCCGAAACGCTACGCCACGGAGGGTGACTGAGGAAAGCTGCTCACACCGATGCCTGTTCCAGCAGGGTCTCGACGTCCTCGGAGCACACGACCGAGGTCAGCGAGCCGCCCTCGACGACCACCGCCCACCACTGGCCACCCTGCCCCATACGGGCGAGCACGTCGGCGACGCTCTCGTTGGGATCGACCCGTGGCAGACCGACCAGCGGCAGGTCCAGAGAACGGACCGGAACGTCGGCCCGGTGCGCCGGTGGCACCCGGCGAATTGCCTCCCGTGGCAGCACCGAGGTGATCTCGCCCCGCTCATCGACGCGTGGGACGAACGGGGCACCCGGGTTCTGGGTCAACTCACGCTCGAGATCTGCGACGGACGCTGTGGGGTGGAGCGGCTCGGGCAGTTGCCTCGCAATGGTGGCGACGGACTCGCTCAGGAGCTCCGGTTGCGCTTGAGCCGCTGACCACTCGGCGCGCGCCGCCGTGAAGAGGAAGAGTCCCAGCGCTGCGGTCCATGCGCCGGTCCACCACGAGGAACGGAAGCCGAGCGCCAGTCCGGCGACGACGAGGGCGACGGCGAGGATCTGTCCGATCATCGACGCCAACCTGGTGGCAGGCGCCTTCCGGTGGCTTCGGCGCCAGAGGAACGAACGCAGCATCCGGCCACCATCGAGCGGGAACGCCGGGAGCAGGTTGGACACTGCGAGCACGACATTGATCGCTGCGAGCCACGCAAGCAATCCGAACAGGACTCGATTGCCGTCACTGACATTGAGCCAGAAGGCCGCACCGCCGGCGATGACTGCAATCACGCCACTGGCGAGTGGACCAGCTGCTGCGATCCGGAACTCGGCACCGGGGTCGTCGGCTTCGCCCTCGAGTTTGGCGACGCCTCCGAACAGCCACAGGGTGATCTCGACGACGTGGACGTCGTTGCGCTGCGCCACGTAGCTGTGGCCGAGTTCGTGGCCGACGAGGGACAACATGAACGCAATGACACCGACGACACCTGCGAACCAGTAGGCACTCGTGGGGTGTGCGGGAGCCACGTTGGGCAGCGAGACGTTCGCCAGGCTCCAGAACAACAGCACGCACACCGCCACGACCCCCCAGTTGAGGCCGATCGGCACGCCGAGCAGACGGCCGAGCGTCAGGTGTGTGCGCACCGGGTGAGCGTACCGCCACCCTGTTTGCCAGCGGGCGCAGGGCCCGACTCAACTGTGCGGTCGTGCAGGACCCAGATCTGATCGGGACGCTCCGCCGACTCGATGCCGACGACCCGCTCGTCCATGAACTCGCTCGTCTCGAGCCGGTCAACCCAGTCCGAAGCCCAGCCGACCTCCAACGGCGACTGGCGGCCGATCGCCTGCTCTACGTGCTCACTGTCGACGACCGGCCGACCGTGGCGCTGTGGGTGGCATTCACCCGGGGCATCCCGGTCCGTCTCGGGGACGTGCTCCATGAGACGCTCCCGGTGCTCGAACCGGATGCGGCCGACACAGCCGTGTTCCACTCCGTGTGGAACGTGCCCGGGTCGCCATCGGTGCCGGGTGCGGCTCGATCGACGATCCTGCAGGCAATCGGCGATCTGCGCGAGCAGCGACCGTCGATCACCACCGCATCGACGATCTCACCGATCCCGGGATTGAGATCCTGGGCCCCGTCCTCGAGTCCGTCACCCGGAACCGAGACCAGCGACCGGGTCCGTCTGGCAGAGCGGTATCTCCACGAGTTCGACGACGACAACCTGCCGCTCGATCCGGTGGCCCGCTTCCACCTGACAAATGGCGCACGGCTGTGGCGGGTGCTCCCCGAGGCCGACCCGTCAGCGCTCGGCGAGGAGCGGTCGTGGGGAATCATGGTGAATTACCGCTACGAACCCGAGGACCGGGTCGCCAACCGGGCACTCCTGGCGACAGGGTGCATCGCCGACGGCACCGCACCCTGACCGAATTCGCGACGTCCCGGTCGCATCACGCCGCTCGTCAGGACGTCCACCGACGGGGCGACCTACGCTTGGTCCATGTCGGAGCACTCTGCGGTTGATCGAGTCTGGGCCGAGCAGGCCGACGGTCTCCCGCTCGAGGTCGTCCTCGGGGAACTCGGAGATGTTGTCGTCGTGCTCGCTCCCGACCTCAGAGTGGCCGGCATCAACTCGACGGCGGCGACGCTCCTCGGTGTCCAAACCGAGGAACTGATCGGCCGGAACGGCATCAATCTCATCTACCCCGACGACAGGGAGCTTGCCGCCGCACTCCTCGAGCGATTCGTTTCGGGCATCGAGATGTCGCGCCCCTCGATTCGGCTGCGGAGCGGCGACGCTCCAACGCTCGCTGTCGAGTGCGTGGTACGACGCCTCGAACGTGCCGACGGCACCTGGTTGATTCTGAGCGGCCGGGTGGAGCCGCTACTCAACACCGAGGAGCTGATGGACGGGGTCGGGGTCGGGATCGTCATGTGGGACGAACAGGGGGTCATCACTGAGTGCAACAACACTGCCGAACGACTCCTCGGCGACGAGCACGATCATCTCAGCGGATCGATCACGGATCTCGCCGATCGTCTCTACGATCTCGAGGACTCGGTGTCCGTTGCACATGCTGGGCCCCGCACACGTCATGGGTCGGCCAGAGAACTCATCGATGCTCTGCGTGGCGAGGACACGCTGAGCGGACGTCTCGGAATCCGTGATGTTCGTGACATCGAACACGTCGTCGAGATCGAGGTCCGACCCGTCCGCATGCGTTTCTCCCGCCGCATGGCGGGGATGCTGACGGTGAGGGACGTGACCGCCGAACACGCAGCGCTCTCCAGTCTGCGGCGTCGAGCATTGACCGATGACCTCACGGGGCTGTCCAATCGGGGTGCCTTCATGTCGGCGGTCACCTCTGCGCTCGACACCCAGCACGGTGATGCCGTCGGCTTGTTGTTCTGTGATCTCGATCGCTTCAAGTCGATCAACGAGCGGTTCGGCCACGGCGAGGCTGATCGACTACTGCAGGGATTCGCTGCCGAATTGCGACGATCGTTCGCCGGCCATCTCGCCGTCGGCCGACTCGGCGGCGACGAGTTCGCCGTGGCAGTGAACGTCCTCGACAGCGAGCAGCTCGAGGGCTTAGCGGACCTGATCCACACCGCTGCCCGGCGTGCTGGATCGAGCACCCTGCACCTGACCACCACCGCCAGCGTCGGCACCAGCTGGTCCGGATGGAAGGGCGCTGAACCACTCGACCGGCGGCGACACACTGCCGCTTCACTGATCGAGGAAGCCGACGAGGCGCTTCGACGGGCGAAGCGCAGCGGCCGGGACCGGACAGCGTTCTTCGACGCCGCCATGCGGGCCGAGAGACGCCAGCAGACCTCCATGGCCAACGCCGTTCGAACCCACCTCGAGGCTGGCCAGATCGAGATCGCCGTTCAACCCGTCGTCGACCCACGAACCGGGCGGGTTTCCGGTGGTGAGGCCCTCGCTCGGATCCGGGACGCCGACGGTGCCCTGAACCCGGCGGCCCTCTGGATCGAAGCGGCCACGCGAGCTGGACTGCTCGCCGAGGTGGACGAGCAGGTGATCACGCTCGCAGCGGACCTGATCGCCACGCTTCACGATCGACACGAAGCGAACGGCCGACCGGAAGTCCACCTGCCGGTGATCGGCGTGAATCTCTCCGACACCACGCTGGCCCGTTCCGACCTCGACGACTGGCTGCTGACGCTGCTCGCTGCACACCGGGCCCCGGTGAGCCACCTCGTGATCGAGATCCCGGAGACGGTGTTCCCGGTGATTCGTGATCGAGCCGCTGAGGCGCTCCGCCGACTCAAGGCCAGCGGAGCCTGGGTGGCGATCGATGACTTCGGCATCGGCTACGCATCGCTGGCCGAGGTGAGGGATCTCCCGATCGACACGCTGAAGATCGACCGATCCTTCGTCGTGGCTGAACCCGGGACCCCCGAGGAGGCGATCCTGCGCGCCTCGGTGGAGATGGCTCAGGCCCTCGGATGTCGGTCGGTGGCCGAGGGTGTCGAGACCGACACCCAGATGGAACTGCTCGTCGAGTTGGGCATCGACTACGTCCAGGGTTACTGGAGTGGTGCACCGATGGATGCGGCGTCCTTCGTGGCCCACGCCGAGGCGCATGCGGGGGCGATCACCGATCCGGGGTGACGGGATCGCTGTGGAGGTCGAACTCCTCGAGGAATGGATCGGCATTGATCGCTGCGTCATCGAAGAGCAACGGGCGGAGTTCTGCGGCTGAGTAGGCCATCGTTCCGTCAGCATGGTGGATCGACTCCGGATCGCCGCTCTGTCCGTACGCAAGCACGCCGAAGCCGACAGGACCATCCGCTGTCACTTCGATCGCTGCGAGGAAGCTTGCGCCGTAGGTGACCTGGTATCCGCCGTGGGCGAGCCCGGTTCGATCGCGTCCGTCGACGGACGGCGGCGCAGGCGGGAGCGGCTCGAGGGACGCCGACGGCAGCGTTCCGATCGCTCCGAGCACGTTGATGACTCCCTCGACCTCGGTGCCCCCCGGAACGGGAACCCTGAGCGAACCACGAACAGCCCACTGGGTCTCGGCGAGGGTTGCATCGAGCGCCACCCCGGCGGAAGCGAGCACACGGACGGCGTGACCAATGGAGCGGAGCACCGGATCGGCCGAGGGGTCTGCGGCCGTCATGGCGCTCAGGCCCCGGGGGGTGTCGAGCCCATCGGCGGCGTCGAAGGGTTCGGCGAACAGTGCTCCGTGACTTCGCAGATCACCGGGAGCGAACTCGCTGAGCATCTCACGCCACAACGCAACGCCCCGTGACGTCAAAGTGACACGCCGGTCCCACGCCTCGATCACCTCCGCCACCGCCGCCGGGTCGACCAGGTGCCCCTCGACCTCGAAGGGGCCGACCGAACGAAGGCGCTCCACCACGGAGTCGGCGAGCAGGTCCGCAGACCTCGATCGACCGTTGTAGACGGCATCGATCAGGTCGTCGATCACCACGTGGCCGCGGTCGGCGAGCGAGAGGGCCTGCGTGAGGTTCTGGCGGGTGCGCAGCGAGCGGGCGGTCCGCTCAAGACCGCAGAGCACCGGGTACCCCTCGAGTGGTTCATTCGGGTGGGTGAGCCAGTGCGAGTCGTTGGCGTTGACCAGCACGTCACGGCGGGACAGTTCAGGGAGGGCGGCGGGCGGTTCGAGTCCGGGGGCACGGGCATCCGGATGGTCCTGCCACTCGTCGTCGGGGTCGCTCCCGTCGAGCATGGCGATACGGAACTCGAACATGAGCGCCGCCACCGGGTCGGTCTCCAGACGGGAGCGGAACCGCTCCTGTGCCGGGGCGGACAGTCGGGGCGTCGCCGAGGCGTCGGTGTACCAGATGTTGCCCTGGGCATCTGCGGCGAGCGTGTTGACCCACGGGAGTCCACCGATCCGCTGGAACACCGACTGGAACTCCGTCAACGACTCGGCGAGGTCCATCTGCAGGAACTGCTCGACAAAGGCGTGGTTGTCGGCGTTGGCGTCGCGGTAGGTGAATCCGACGCCGGATCCCCAACCGAGCATCGGGACGTTGAGCATGGGGCCGTAGTGGGTCCTCCACAGGGTCCGATGCACCGGTGGCCCCCCGGCCACCTCCACCTCGAGGTCCACCGGATCCATCTGCCGGTAATCGTCCCCGTAGCGGTAACGCGTCGGGTCGGCCGGGTCGAGGTCGAGCCGGTTCACGGTGAAGCGGTGCCCATTGGAGAACGTATGGGTCCACGCAACAGCACGGTTCGTGCCGATCTGCACCGCTGGAGTGCCGAGCAGGCTCACGCCGTAGACGTCGATCAGGTCGGGGATCTGCAGGTGGCACTCCCAGAAGCGTCCCTCGGCGAACCACGGGAAGTGAGGGTTGATGAGCACCATGCCGTGTCCGGACGCCGTGACGTCGCCGCCAACCGCCCACCCGTTGCTGCCGATCGATGGCGCTCCGAGCGCCTCGAGCGGAGCCGGAGGAGCGGGACCGTCGACTCCGGGCGCGATCGCCCGGCCGATGAGTTGCACCAGGTTGCGCCCCGAACCCATGAGGGCCACATCGCCGAGCCAGGCGTAGAAGTCGAGTTCGTCGATGGTGGCGATCCACTCGGCTCCGCGCGCCCACTCGGGGAGTTCGAGATCACCGGAGGCGGCCTCGTCGATCACTCGGTTCAGCCCGGCGACGTACCCGCTGACCAACGAGCGCGCCGGTGGCGTCTGGGCGTTGCGGAACTCCTCGGCGCTCCCTCGCAGGTCGAGCATCCGGTAGCCGAGGTCGGCGGCGACGATCGACGCCTCCCGTCCGGCACCCCAGTGGGCGGCCCGCTCACCACGGACCTTCACGATCTGATCCGCAATGACCGGGAGGTAGTCACGCCCACACGCCCACCCCTGGCCGTAGCCGAGCGACCCCCAGTCCTCAGCGGTGATGTGCGCGACCCCGTGGGTGGTGCGGCGGATGCGTGCCCGATAGGGACCCTCGGCCAGCGTCGGATCGGGTGCCGGCCCGGGGGCGCTCACCGCCAGCCGATCCGCTTGAGCAGACGGAGCGATGCGGTCATGGCCGCCGCGAACCCGTCGTCACCGAGCCGCTGGAACGGAGGCGCCAGGTTGAAGAGCCGCTGTGTGGCGACGGTCTGGGAGTCGGTGTACTTGAGCAGCCCGTGCTCACCGTGACGACGGCCCACCCCCGAGTCCCCGACCCCGCCCATCGGTGCATCGACGCTGCCCCAGGCTGCAGCGAACGCCTCGTTGACGTTGACGGTACCCGCCCGCAGTTGAGCGGCAACCCGACGGGCCCGATGGGTGTCCCGGCCCCAGACGCTGGCGTTGAGCCCGTAGCGACTGTCGTTGGCCTGCTCGATCGCCTCGGCGACCGAAGACACCCGGTAGACGCTCACCACTGGGCCGAACGTCTCCTCTCGGTGGCAGCGTGCCTCGGGACCGACGCCGCTCAACACCGTGGGTTCGTGGAAGAACGGCCCCAGATCTGGCCGGGCCCGTCCTCCGCTCAACACGGTGGCCCCGTTCGCCACGGCATCAGCGACGTGTGCGGTGGTCACATCGAGTTGCTCATCGGAGGTGAGGCTCCCCATGGCCGCATCGAACCCGAACGAGGGGCCGACCCTCAGTGCGTCGACCCGATCGACGAAGCGGCGCACGAACTCGTCGTGAACGGCGTCGAGGGCGTAGATCCGTTCGATCGAGATGCACAGTTGGCCGCTCGAGGAGAAACACGCCCGAACCGCCCCCTCCACGGCGCGATCCAGGTCGGCGTCGTCGAGGACCACGAGGGCGTTCTTGCCTCCGAGCTCGAGCGAGCAGTCGACGAGTCGTCGGCCCGCTTCGGCAGCAATGAGGCGGCCGGACTCGGTGGATCCGGTGAACATCACGAAGTCGGCGGCGTCGAGCACCGCCGGGCCGATCGCCGATCCCCGGCCGAGCACGATCTGCCACAGGTCCTCGGGCAGGCCAGCTCGGCGCGCCAGATCGAGCGCGGCGAGCGCTGTGAGCGCCGTCTGGTTGTCGGCCTTCTGCACGACGGCGTTTCCGGCGAGCAGAGCCGGGATCGTGTCACCGGCCCCAAGGCTGAGCGGGTAGTTCCACGGGGAGATCACGCTCACGACACCCACGGGGTGATGAAGTTCCTCTGCGACGGTCAATCCGGGGATGAGACCTCGTCGACGGCGCGTCGAGAGGACCGCTGGTGCAATCCGACCGTAGTAGCGGCAGGTGATGGCGATGTCGGCGACCTCGAGGTAGGCGTCGCGCCGCGATTTGCCGTTCTCCGCCTGGATCAGATCCATGAGGCGCTCACGTTCGTCGAGCACGAGGTCGTGGAGTCGCAGCACCACCTTGGCGCGGTCCCGGACTGAGCGGGCGGCCCAGTCGACCTGCGCCTGCCGGGCGCTCTCGGCGACGGCCCGGACGTCGACCGGCGTGCACTGGGGAAGCTCGACGAAGGGTTCGCCGGTGAACGGCACGACGGTGGTGACCGGC
>VGBZ01000065.1 GCA_016870275.1 Actinomycetota bacterium | reverse complement strand
CGACGTCGGGGTGGGTGCGGAGGAACTGTCCGGTACGCACGAGGGTGGTGGCGTCGTGGCGGGGGAGGCCGTGGTGCCAGGCGAGCCAGTTGTGGGTGCGGAGACCGTCAGTGGTGACGGTGGCGCCGGTGGCATCGAGGTGCGCGGCGATCCGGGAGCGGGTGGCGTCGATCGCGCGGCGGGCGGCTTCGAGCGCGGCGAACGCGTCGGTGAGCTCGTCGGTGGCGCAGCTGGTCACGTCGAGCTCGGTTGCGGCGACCGCTGTGTCACGGAGCGTCTTGAACAGCCCCGTATCGAACAGACCGGGTTCGAACAGCTCGGCGTCGAACAGCTCGGCGTCGAACAGCTCGGCGTCGAACAGCTCGGCGTCGAACGGGTCGGGCTCGCGCGGTTCGGGTTGGCACCGGTCGGGCTCGCTGGGCTCAGAATCCAAGGGCTCGGTATCGAACATGTGTTCTATCCAACCACCGCCCTGTGACAGCCACATCGGGACGGCCCAGGCCGGCGCGGATCAGTCCGGGTCGACCTCCCGCCAGCACCACCACGCGACCACCGATCGGTAGGGCGCCCACGGTTCGCCCAGCCGTGCGAGCTCGCGGGCGTCGGGCGCGTCGTCGAGACCGAAGGCCTGCGCGTAACCGTTGCGGACCCCCAGGTCGCCGGTGGGCCAGACGTCGGCGCGGCGCAGCTCGAACATCAGGAACATCTGGGCCGTCCACGGTCCGATACCCCGGACCTGGGTCAGGTCCGCGATCACGGCGGTGTCGTCGAGTCGCGCCAGTCGGCGCCAGTCGACGGTGCCGTCGGCGGTGTGCTCGGCGAGCGACAACAGCGTGGCGACCTTCGCGCCGGACAGCCCGGCCGAGCGGAGACGTTCCGGCCCGGTGGCGACCACCGACGCCGGGTCGAAGGGCTCGCCGACCACCTGCACCACGCGGGACCAGATGACCGAGGCGGCCCGACCGGCGAGCTGCTGGTACGCCACGGCCCGGCACGTCGCGGCGAACCGGTCGTCGGGCGCGGCGCCCGGACCGATGGTCGGCGGGCCGTGGTCGGTGTGCAGCCGGTCCAGCACCGGGTGGCGGCGGGCCAGTTCGTCAGCCGCGTCCCGCCAGCCCGACCGCGAGGTCGCCCGGGCCATCAGCGGTTGCGGAACTCCGGCGGGCGGCGCTCCAGGAACGCGCCGACGGCCTCGTGCATGTCCTCGGTGTAGGAGGTGAGGATCTGCGTCCGGTTCTCCAGGTCGATGCCCGCGTTCAGGCTGCCGACCTCGAGCTGTGCCCACATGACCTCCTTGGTCATCCAGACACCCGTGGGGCTGTTGGCGCAGACCTGCCGGGCGGTCTCGAGTGCCGCGTCGAGCAGCTCGTCGTCGGGCACGACCCGGCTCACCAGACCGATGCGCTCGGCCTCCTCGGCAAAGACCATGCGACCGGTGAGCATGAGCTCGAACGCGCGTGACGCGCCGATCCACCGCGGCAGCAGCCAGGACACGCCGATGTCGCAGCCGGACAGTCCGATCCGCACGAACGCCACGTTGAACTTGGCCGACGCCGCGGCGACGCGGACGTCGGACGCCAGCGCGAGCGCCAGACCTCCACCGGCGGCGGCGCCGTTGACCGCGGCGATCACGGGGATGCGCAACGAACGCAACGCCGGGACCAGCCCGGCGATCCGCTGCTGGACGTCCATGCCGCGCTGCATACGGCCGCGGCCCCCATTGCCGGAGAGTCCGGTCGGGGACGCGTCCTGCAGGTCCAGACCGGAGCAGAAGCCGCGCCCGGCACCGGTCAGCACCACCACGCGAGCGTGGTCGTCCGCGCGCAGCTCGTCGATCCGCTCGTGGAGCTGGTCGATCAACGCCGGGTTCATGGCGTTGAGCCGATCGGGTCGGTCCAGGGTGAGGATCCGGATCCCGGAGTCCGGGCCGGTCTCGGCCACCCGCTCGAGTCGGACCACGGTCTCACTGCCCGCAGTAGCGGTGTCGTCGCTCATGGCCGAAGCCTGCCACGCACCCGACGCGCCGCGCCCGGTCGTCGACGGTTGGGCCGGGCCGATCAGTCCCGGGGTCGTGAACGGTGGTCCCACCAGGCGGCGACCACGTCGTCGTGCGTGGCGCCCGGGTTCGAGATCCGCCACTTGCGGACGAACTGGTTGTACTCGAACTGCGCCTCGATGGGCCCTGGCGCTTCGTCCCGGGTGCGGAACCAGATGTCGACCGCATCGGCGAGCCGCAGCTCGGCGACACCCGACGCGCCGCCGAAGAGGTCGCGCATGTGCTGGTCGAACCGGAACCCCGGACCGCAGTGCTCCGCCATGAACGTGCGCAGGGCGCGGGTCATGCGCTGGGGTGGGACGACCACCGTCTCCAGCGTGAGCTCCCCATCGAGCGTGTCTCGCGGCCTCGGTGTCGTCGAGGGCGGTGCCTCCTCCCCGGCGAGTGCTGCCCGCACCCGGGCGGATAGTTCGGCTTTGCGCCCGCCCGTCGCCACGCCCAACGAACGGGCGGCGGCCCGGAGATCGGCGACCGTCCAGTACCAGCGATCGAACTCCGCGGGCTGGAGTCCGGCTCGCAACCGGGGTCGCTCGCTCACGTCGGAGTCGGGCGGTCGGATACGGGTGTCAGCGGGTCGAGCATGCGTTGGAGCACCTACGCGTCGTCGTGGACGGTGAACACGGTGGCCACCCACCGTCGCTGCGGGTGGTGGACCACCTCGCCCGGGAGGTCGATCGTCTCGACGAGCGCCGGACGACCGGCGCAGCCGCCGACCTCGATGCGGTACGCGCCGGGCTCGCACACACAGTCGAAGTCCTCGTCGAAGTACGCCAGCCGTGAGGGGTGGAGCTCGAAGCTCACGCGCCGTGTCCCCCCGGCGGGGACGTGGACGCGCCCGAACCCCACCAGCTGGCGCTCCGGCCGGGCGACCGAGGCCGTCTCGTCGTGCGCGTAGCACTGGACGACCTCGTCGGCGTCGACGCCGCCGCTGTTGGTGACGTCGACGGAGATCGTCGTGGACTCCTCCGTGCTGCCGACCTCGACGAGCAGGTCGTGGTAGGTGAACGTTGTGGTGCTGAGCCCGAAGCCGAACGGGTGCAGCGGCGAGCTCGGGCTGTCGGTGTATTCGCCCCAGAACTGGCTGCGCCCGCCCCCGGCGCGGTGGTTGTAGTGGACGGGCACCTGGCCGACGGCTCGCGGCAGGCTCACCGGGAGCCGTCCCGACGGGGCGACCGAACCGAGCAGAACGTCGGCGATCGCGGTGCCGCCCTCGATACCCGGGAGCCAGGCCAGGAGCACGGCGCCGGACCGCTCCTCCACGACGTCGAGCGTGTGGACCCGCCCGGAGACGATCACGGTGACCACCGGGGTGCCGGTCTCGGCCACGGCGTCGAGCAGCTCGAGCTGCACGCCGGTGAGGTCCAGGTCGGTGGCGTCACGCGCCTCGCCGACCGTGGCATCGGGAGTGAGTCCGCTGCGACCACCCAGGCACACGACGGCCAGGTCGGCCTCGGCGGCCAGACGGGCGGCCGGTTCGATCCCGGTCCGGTCGGTGCCGGTGACACCGCAGCCGGCGTGGTGGGTGAGTTCCACGTCGGTGCCGAGCAGTGCGGCGCGCAGGCCGGCGAGCGGCGTCACGGTGTCGGGGAAGAACGGGCCCGGTGCGTACGCGCCGCCGGCGGCCGGCAGGAGGTTCGACGTCGCTGCTGCAGCGCCGTAGATGATCTCGAGGTGTGCGGGGTAGTGGTAGTCGCCCTGCATCAACCGCACCTCGTCGGCGGCAGGGCCGAGCACGGCGATCCGCCGCACCGGTCGCTCGACGTCGTCGAGCCGCACCGGGACGACTCCGTCGTTGGTGAGCAGCACGATCGACTGCTGCGCGGCGCGTCGTGCCAGCTCCCGGCCCTGCGGTGTCCCGAACGCCTCCTCGGCGGTGGATTCCTCCACGTACGGGTACTCGAAGAGTCCGAGTTCGAACTTCTGGTGCAGCACCCGCCGGACGGCGAGGTCGACGAACTCCACCGGCACGACACCCGCCTCCACGAGCGGTGCGAGTTCGCCGAAGCAGTCGGTGGCAGGCAACTCGACGTCCATGCCGGCGAGCAGGGCCATGGCGCCGGCGACCGCCTTGGTCGGCGCCACCCGGTGGTGCGTTCGGAGCAGGTCCACGGCGAAGTAGTCGGCCACGACGGTGCCGACCAGACCGAGTTCGCCACGCAGGAGGTCGGTCAGGAACGAACGTGATCCGGCACACGGCACCCCGTCGACCGACGAGTACGAGTTCATGACCGAGGCCATCCCGCCGTCACGGATGGCGGCGGCGAACGGCTCGGCGAACACCTCTCGCAGCTCGCGGGGGCCCATCTGCACGGGCCCGTGATTCAGTCCGCCGTCGGCGAGCCCGTAGCCGGCGAAGTGCTTGCCGGTGGCGACCACGCCGTCGGCCAGACCGGAACGATCGGTCCCGGTGGTGTTCTGCAGGCCGCGGACGTAGGCGGTTCCGAGCTCACCGGCGAGCACCGGGTCCTCCCCGTAGGTCTCCTCGACGCGCCCCCAGCGGGGGTCGCGGGCGATGTCGAGCACGGGGGCCAGGCTCTGTCGGGCACCGACGGCGACCATCTCGCTGCGGATGTGCGTGGCGACGGCACCGAGCAGCTCGCGGTCCCACGAGGAGGCCAACCCGATCGCCTGGGGGAACTGCACTGCGTCACGAGCGCAGAAACCGGCGGTCGACTCCTCGTGCACGAGTGCTGGGATCCCCAGCCGGGTCTCGGTGACGAGCCAGTGCTGTATCCGGTTGGCGGCTGCGGCCAAGCCAGCGGGCCGGAGCCCGGTGGAGGCAGCGATGCGGGTGACCTGGCCGGTCCCGTGAGGAATGACCTCCGCTGCGGCGGAGGGAGAGAAGTCGTCGTTCACGAACAGGCGGGTCGACCAGACACATCCGAGTTGGGCGAGCTTCTCCTCCAGCGTCATCCGGGCGAGGAGTTCCTCGACCCTCGGGTTCTCGTCGGGCGGTGGGGGGGTCGGCTCTGTGCGGTCGCTCACAGGCCGATCCTCGCACCTGCGGAGTACGTTCTGCGCATGGCTGACGTCGTGATCTTCCACAATCCGAACTGCAGTACCTCTCGCCACGCAGTTGAGGCCGCCGATGCGGCCGGGGTCGACTACGAGATCGTGAAGTACATGCTCGTGGCCGAACGCCCCGATCGGGCGACGCTCGAGCAGTTGGTCGACCAACTCGAGGACCCGGCGACCGATCTGGTTCGACGAGATGCGAACTTCAAGAAGCTGGGGCTGACCGAGGCCGACGTCGCCACGTCGGCGCAGGTGGTCGACGTGCTCGCCGCTCACGGGCAACTGCTCCAGCGCCCGGTGCTGGTCAAGGACGGCGTGGCGATCATCGGCCGACCGAAGGACCGGGTCCTTCCGTTCCTGACGGGCTAGGTCCGGCCCCGGCGCTCAGTCCTCCACGAGCGCCGCGAGGGGACGGGCGCACTCCGCTGCGATGAGGTGCTGGTCGGAGTCGGGTTCGAAGACCGTGCGGATGAATCCGGTGAGCATCTGTCCGACCATCAGTTGGGCCACGTCGTCGGGGTTGGTCACCTCGGGCACGGCCTCGGTGACCCAGCCGATGGCCGCAGGAACGAGGAGGTCGATCAGGTCACGGCCGACGGGCAGCACCGCAGCCTCGCCCCGCATGGCCTCACCGATCAGGATGCGCCAGATCGACTGTTCCTCCATGGCACCGGCGAACACGTGGATGAACACGGTGGCGAGCCGCTGCCCGGGGTCGGCGTCGTGGTCGACGGGGAGCGGGTCGGAGAGCCGGGCTCCGTACTGGCGCTCGGCCACCACTGCAGCGAGCAGAGCGTCCTTGGAGGGGAAGTAGTGGTAGATCGCCGCCACCTGGAGGTCGCAGGCCCGAGCGAGCTGGCGCATGCTCGTCCCAGTGGCACCCCGCTCGGACATGAGACGGAGTGCCTCATCGAGGATGTGTTCCCGTTGATTGGGTCGTAGCGGGTTGGACTGGAGGTCGGTCGACGGCACAGGAAGCGTCTTCAGTGCTGGACCGGGCAGGCGCTGTAGTCAGCCGGGATGTCCTGGAGGCCGATCACGAGCGACGACGCCGCCCGTGAGTAGTCGACGTCGAGCGGCACGGTGATGTCGGGCAGTCGGTGGAACAGCTCCTGGAACACCGTGACGATCTCCATGCGAGCCAGGTTGGCGCCCAGGCAGAAGTGCGGGCCGATGCCGAAACCCAGATGCGGGTTGGGGTCGCGGGTGAGGTCGAGCTGATCCGGCTGGTCGAAGACACGGTCGTCGCGGTTGGCCCCGGCGTAGAGCATGAGGATCCGATCGCCTTCACGGAGGTCGGTGTTGCGGTAGGTGTGATCCTCGGTGACGGTCCGGATGAAGCCGAGCACGGGGCTGACGAATCGCACGATCTCGTCGGCGGCCCGGTTCATGAACTCGGCGTCCCAGAGATTGTCGAGCAGGAGCTGGCGCTGGTCGGGGAACTGGGACAGGGCGATCAGCCCACCCGTCAGCGCGTTGCGGGTGGTCTCGTTGCCGGCGACGAGCAGCACCGTGAGGAATGCGAGCAACTCGTCGTCGTTGAGCTGGGCCGTCTCTCGGTCGCGCTCCTCGTGCATGCGCTGGACGTCCTCTGCGGAGATCCCCTGGACTGCTTTGTGGTCCTTGGCGAGGTCACCGGCGTCGAAGGCGGTGGTGAGGATCGAGATGAGGTCGTCGGCGGGGTCGGAGCGCCGGCTGGCGATCAGCTCGATGCACATCGTGGCGTACTCGCCGAAGGCGGCGGCGGCTTGGTGGAGGACCGGGTCGTCGGGGTCGACGTGGCCGTCACCGGCCATCATGGCGTCGGACCAGCGGTACATGTCGAGGCGTTGCTCGGGGTCGAGTCCGAGGATCTCGCAGATGATGATGAGCGGGACGTGCACGGCGAACTCGTCGACGAAGTCGACCGTCCCCTTGGCGGCGATCTGGTCGATCACCTCATTGGTGAGCTGACGCACGTGGGGGATGAGCTCCCGGACCCGGCGCGGGGTGAAGCCCTGGTTGATGAGTCGTCGCTGGCGGACGTGCTCGGCACCGTCGAGCGTGATGATCGACATGTCGCCGGCGATGAGCGGCCGCACCCCGAACCGGGAGCAGTAGCGCTCGGGGTCCCGGGAGATGGCGAACACGTCCTCGTGTCGGGCGGTCACCCAGAGATCGTTGGGTTCGTCGCGGTGGAGACCATCGAGAGCACGGAGGGCGGCGTAGGTGTCCCAGGCGTCGTCGAACGTGGCCGGGTCGCAGAAGTCGACCGGCACCAGGTCGACGGCCTCAGCGGTGGGAGGACCGGGGGGGCGGAGTCGCACGGATCCAACGTAGCCCTGATTGAACGTTCGTTCAACGAGGTCTAGAGTGCCGGCATGCAGCTCAGCGACGTGAACCTGTTGGATCTCGACGCCTTCGTCTCCGGGCGTCATCACGAGATGTTCTCGGTGCTCCGGGCCGAGCAGCCGGTCCACTGGACCGATGAACCGGAGCGGGAGGGCCCCGGATTCTGGTCGATCACCAAGCACGCCGACCTGCAGATGGCCAACCGGGACACAGCGACGTTCTCCAGTGAGCTCGGGGGGACCCAACGGATCGACCTCGCCGACGTCGAGGAGTTCGACACCCGTGGCGTGATGCTCGTCGACACCGATCCGCCCAAGCACACCCGTTACCGCCGTCTGGTCAACAAGGGTTTCACGCCTCGCATGATCGCTCTGATCGAGGCGCACCTCCGTTACCGCGCCGAGCTCATCGTCGACGACGTGATCGAGTCGGGGACCTGTGAGTTCGTTGGTGATCTCGCTGCTGAACTGCCGCTCCAGGCGATCGCCGAGATCATGGGCGTGCCCCAGGAGGACCGTCGCCTCATGTTCGACTGGTCCAACCAGATGATCGGAGCCCAGGACCCCGAGTTCATGGACCCCGAGGATCCGGACGCCGCCAAGCGTGCCGCCGCAGAGGTCTTTGCGTACTCCAATCAGCTCGCTGCCGCCCGGCGGGAGGATCCCCGCGACGACATCGTCACGACTCTCATCAACGCCGAGATCGAGGGCGAGCGCCTGAGTGAGCTCGAGTTCGACATGTTCATGCTCCTGCTCACCGTGGCCGGTAACGAGACGACGCGCAACGCCACCGCCTCCGGCATGGATGCCCTGTTGCGTCATCCGGACCAACTCGCAGCACTCACCGCCAACCTCGACGACGACGCCTACCTCTCGACCGCCATCGACGAGGTCCTGCGATGGGCCACGCCGGTGCTGCACTTCCGTCGCACGGCCGCAGTCGACACCGAGGTGCGAGGCCAGGAGATCTCGGCGGGAGACAAGGTGCTGATCTGGCACATCTCCGCCAACCGGGACGAAGAGGTCTTCGCCGACCCCTTCACCTTCGACATCGAGCGCACGCCCAACGAGCACGTCGCGTTCGGTGGTGGCGGTGCCCACTACTGCCTCGGTGCCAATCTCGCAAAGATCGAGATCGAGATCATCATGCGTGAGTTGTTGTCCCGTATGGGCGACCTGAGCGCAGCGGGCGAGACTGAGGTCCTCAGGTCCAACTTCATCGGCGGCGTGAAGCGCCTGCCGGTCCACTTCACGCCCGGCCATCGCAAGCACCCCATCGGCACCTCGGCCTGAGTGCAGCCGCAGCGAGCACCCAGCCAACAGGAGGCCAACTCTCATGCGCACACCGATCTGTGAACAGCTCGGGATCGAGTTCCCGATCTTCGCCTTCACCCACTGCCGTGACGTGGTGGCCGCAGTGTCCAACGCCGGTGGTCTCGGTGTGCTCGGCGCTGTGGGCTTCACCGCCGAACAACTCGCCACCGAACTCGAGTGGCTCGACGAACACTGCTCTGCCCCCTATGGCGTCGATGTGGTGATCCCCGGCAAGTACGAGGGCATGGGGGAGATGGATCCCGCCAAGCTCGAGGCCGAGCTCGAGGCGCTGATCCCTGAACAGCACCGGAGGTTCGCCGAGCAGCTACTCGAGGATCACGGCGTGCCGGCGCTCCCCGACGAGCAGGCCGCACCAGCGCTCCTCGGCTGGACCGAGGCCACGGCAGCGCCGCTCGTCGACGAGGCTCTCCGCCACGACAAGGTGGTGCTCATCGCCAACGCTCTCGGAACCCCGCCACCCGACGTGATCGATCGGATCCACGGCGCCGGTCGTCTGGTCGCCGCGCTGTGCGGTACCCCGGCACAGGCTGTGCGGCACAAGAACGCCGGCGTGGACATCGTCATTGCCCAGGGGACCGAGGGTGGCGGTCACACCGGCGACATCGGTTCGATCGTGTTGTGGCCGCAGGTCATCGAGGCCGTCGCCCCCACCCCGGTTCTCGCAGCTGGTGGGATCGGAACCGGCCGCCAGATGGCGGCGGCTCTGGCGCTCGGCGCAGAAGGCGTCTGGACCGGTTCGTTGTGGCTCACCGTGGAGGAGGCCGACGTGCCCCCGGCCCAGATGCAGAGCTACCTCGATGCCACCAGTCGTGACACGGTGCGGTCCCGTGCCTGGACCGGTAAGCCGTGCCGGATGCTCCGGAATGACTGGACCGAGGCCTGGGAGCAACCGGGCAACCCGGAGCCGCTCGGCATGCCGCTGCAGTTCATGGTCACCGGTGATGCGGTGGCCCGTGGCCATCGTTATCCGGAGCAGGCCAAGGACGTGAACTTCAACCCGGTCGGTCAGGTGGTTGGCACAATGAACCGGGTCCGACGCACCCGAGACGTCGTGCTCGAGATGGTCGAGGAGTACCTCGAGGCCACCGGTCGCCTCGAGAGCCTGAACGCTGCTGCAGCGGAGTGAGGCCCGGGCGATCGCCCGGCCGGCCGTCTACTTGACAGTGACGCCTCGGCAGCCGAGGAGGACCACCGTGTTGGTGGGATTGTCGATACCCCAGGCGCAGATCAGGTTGTCTCCGGGTGCGAGGTCGACCGTCACGCCCCACCGGTCGCCGCCGTTCCACTGGTCGAACTGGCGCAGATTGCCCTTGTTGGCCACGAGGACCCGCACGACCGCTGGACCGTTGGGGTCGACTGCCCATCCACCGAAGGCGTAACGGCGTCGGTCGAGCACGGCGATGTCGATTCCTCCGGAGACCGGCACCGGAGGCGGAGCGACCTTCGTTTGGGGAATGGGGGTCGGTGGTGCCGTGGTCGGTGGTGCCGTGGTCGGTGGAGCCGGAACTGGAGTTCCGGTGGCCTGCGCCACGTCGATGCGCCCAGCCCCGCTCATAGTGTCGAACCCGGGTGTGCCGATGTCGACGGCGGTTGTCCGGAGCAGTTCGGCGATCTGGGCCGGGGTCCGGGACGGGACCTGCTGACGTAGCAGGGCGACGCTGGCGGCCACCATGGGAGCCGACATCGACGTGCCGCTCTTGAGGCAGTAGCCCCCATCGATGCAGGTCGACAGTATCGACGCCCCCGGGGCGGCGAGGTCGATGTAGGAGCCCCGGGTCGAGAAACTGGCGATGGCGTCGGAGGAGTCGGTGGCGGCCACGGCGATGACGGGCGGATGGTTCGCCGGCCACTGGGAGACGCCGCCGACGCCGCCGTTGCCGGCTGAGGCCACCACGACGGCCGGTGCCGAAGCGCCGAGCGCCACGGTCGTCGTCACAGTGTTGATCGCTGCAGCAACGTCGAGCGGTATGGATCCATCGCCACTGAGCGAGACGCTGATGACGTCGGCACCTTGCTGATGAGCCCAGAGGATCCCGGCGACGAAATCGATGGAGGAGCCCTGGCCCGCAGCGTCGATCACCCGCACGGGGAGGATCCGAGCGCCGGGCGCCACCCCTCGTACACCGAGGCCGTTGTCTCGGGCCGCAGCGACGATACCGGCCACGTGCGTCCCGTGGCCGTGCGGGTCGAAGTTGCCCGGACCACCGTTGCTCCCGTCGGTCCTCACGAAGGATTGACCGGGTAGGACGCGCAGGCCACCGTTGCGGAGCGGTGCGGCGAGGTCGGCGTGCCACGCAGCAACGCCGGTGTCGACGACGGCGACGACCGTGCCGAGACCGTCGAGGTCCGAGGGGAGAAGGTCCGTTCTGGTGAGCGGCAGGTGATACAGCGAACTCGACAGAGGATCGCTGGCCAGTGAGATGGGGACATCGACAGCGGCGGTGATCACACCGGGAACCTCGGCGACGGAATCGATCAGGGAGTCCACGTCGACGCCCGGGCTCTGGATCCGCTCGACGGAGATTCCACCGGGCCGGATGCCGTTGGTGTCGACGACGACTCCGACGGTCACCCCCGGTTCCTCGTCGGTGAGCGCTGCGAGGGTGCGGACGTCGTTGAGCGAATCGAGGGCAC
>VGBZ01000064.1 GCA_016870275.1 Actinomycetota bacterium | reverse complement strand
ACTTCGCCGACCCGCGCAGCCCATGGCAACGAGGCACCAACGAGAACACCAACGGACTGCTGCGCCAGTACTTCCCCAAGGGAATCTCGATGGCGCAACTCACTCAGGCAGACCTCGACGCCGTAGCTGCGAAGCTCAACACCCGTCCGCGCAAGACCCTCGGATTCCGCACCCCCGCCACCGTTCTCGACGAGATGTTGCACTGACCCCTTGAACCTGCTGCGACCGGCACCTGGGGGCTCGGGAGGAACTTCGACCCGAGCCTTCACCCCGGCGAGCCGGTGCTGGCCCGGGCGGCGATGGACCAGGCCGCACCCGACAACCCCGTGCTGGTGATGAACGCGTCGGGCCACTTCTTCTACGCCAACTCGGCGGCATTCGCCGCAGCGGGCGTCACCGACGACACGCCGGATCCGCCCGGCGGTGTGTTCGGTCGGACCGACGGCAGGCTCAACGGCACCATCGGCGAGCCCCCGGCCATGATGGTCATGCTGGGCCCGCTCCCCAAGTCGACCCCGCAGGACATCTCCGCCGGCGTCAACCAGATCCTCACCGCCGCCGCCCGCCGCGGCGTCACCTCGGTCCGGGGGCCGCCACGGGCAGCATCGCCGGAATCGGCGAGTACGCACTGCTCCACCAGCTCAACGGCGCCGCCCGGCTCCCGGTGCGGGTGTCCACGGCACAGTTCTCGCTGACCGGCGGCAAGACCCCGGCCGAAGCGGCAGCGGACTGGGCCGCTGCCGGCGTGACCCCGTTCAGCGGCGACGAGATGGTGCGGGCCGACGCATGGAAGGTCAGCACCGACGAGTCGAACCAGGGGCGGTCCGGCTACTTCATGCAGCCGTACCTGGGTGAGGACTCCGGCGGCAAGGCCGACTGGACTCCGGAGGGCCTGCGGGACGCGCTCCACGTGGGGCTCGCAGCCGGATGGCAGCTGATGGTCCACACCAACGGCGACGGCGCCGTCGAGTTCGCCCTGGAGGCGGCCGAGGAACTCCTCCCTCAGTTCAGCGGCACGGACCTGCGCCACCGGTTCGAGCATGTGTCGTTCACCACCGACGACCAGCTCACGCGCATGGCCGCGGTCGGCATCTCGCCGAGCTTCCTGATGAACCACGTCTACTACTGGGGTGCCGCGTTCCGGGACACGATCCTCGGCCCGGAACGAGCCGAGCGGCTCGACCGGCTCGGTTCCGCATACGCCGCGAGGCTGACCCCGTCGATCCACTCCGACTACAACGTCACCGAGATCGACCCGTTGCACAGTGCCCGCACCGCCGTGCAGCGGAAGCTCCAGGCCGACGGAACCGTGCTCAACCCCAACGAGTGCGTGACCCCCGAGCAGGCGCTCGCCGCCATCACCACCCACGCCGCCTGGCAGATCTACGCCGACGACCGCGGCACCCTGGCGGTGGGCAAGCGGGCGGACTTCGCCGTGGCCGCCGACGACCCGTGGTCGAGTGACCCTGATTCGTGGCCCGACATCGAGTTCCACGAGACGTCCATCGATGGCACGCCAGCGTTCCAGGCCTGAGCCCCACTGCGCCGGCCGGCTCTGTGCAGGGTGGAACGGCAGCGGCGGCCTGACACCTCAGGCCGGTGAGGTGGCGACGTCGCCCGGGTCCGACTGGGGCAGCGGCTGCGGCGTGCCCTCACCGTGGCGGAGCAGCAGCATGACGATCAGGCCGGCCACCAGCACGGCGGCCGCTGCAGCGAACATCGTGGTGGCGAACGCCTGACCGTAGGAGGCGATCCCGTCACCCAGCGCCTCCTGGCCGAACGCCGTGTCCGGGCGGGTCCCACGGGACGCGTAGACCTGGACGGCGTCGATGCCGGTCGACAGCTGGTTCGCCGGGACGCCGGCGTCCTGGAGCTTCTGGATCACACCGCCCCTGGTGAGTCGGTCGACCATGACCGTGGAGAGCGAGAATCCGAGGGTGTAGAAGAACTGGCCGAACGTCGTCCGGGACGAGCTGACCGGCCCCAGGAACGTCGGTGGCGCCTCACGCAGGATCAGGTTGCCGAACGGCACGGCGCACACCACCACACCGGCGCCGCCCAGGATGAGTCCGGGCAGGAATCCGACCAGGGACGTCGAGGACTGGAACACACCGAGCAGAACCATGCCCGACGCCGTGAGCACGGCACCGATGATCGCAGCCGTCCGGTTGGTCATTCCCTTGGCCATGAGCCGGCCGATCAGCAGCGCACTGATCACGCCGGAGAGGAGCAGCGGCAACTGCCAGACCGCGACCTCGCTCGTCGCCAGACCGTTGACGTACTGCCACAGGTTCGTGACCTGCAGGAACAGCACGGCGGTGCCGAACGTGTAGACGAACCCGGCCGCCAACGCCGCCAGGAAGACGGGCGATCGCAGCAGTTCGACCGGGTAGAAGTGTCCTGCGTAGCTGCGCTCCCGAAGGACGAAGCCGACCATGAGCACCACACCCAGGACGAGCGGCACCAACGTGCCCGGGCTGGTCAGGCTGTTGCCGAACTGGCTGACGCCGTAGAGGAACGCGATCACGCCGAGTGCGATGAGCGCCTGGCCGGGCAGGTCCGCATCGTTGCCCGACACCCGAACCTGCGTCGGGACGATCATCGGAGTCAGGACCAGGCACAGCATGCTGACCGCAGGAAGGAGGATGAACCCGAACCGCCAGTTGCTGCTCGTGAGCGCACCGCCGATGAAGGTCATGATGAGGGTGCTGAACATGAGCGCTGCAGTGAAGATGCCCAGGGCGCCGGCCATGCGGTCGGCCGGGACGACCGCCTTCATCGAGGCGAACGCACAGGAGTACACGGCGCCGAGTCCGATGCCGGTCACCACCATGCCGAGCATGTAGACGAGCGAGGACGGGGCCACCATCACGATCAGGTTGCCCACGGCGCCGACAACCAACGCGGCCATGAGGACCCGACGTCGACCGTGGCGATCCGCCAGGAAGCCGGTCGTGATCACCGAGGCGGCCACGGCCAGGGTCTGCACGCTGGCCGCCAACGCCTAGGTGCCACCCGTCATGTCGAGCGACTTCGAGGCTCCGACCAGGGCAGTGCTGGCGATGTTCGGGCAGGTTCCCTGGATCGCCCCGACGAACCCCAGGAACGGGACGGCCAATCGCATGAACTTCGGACTGGATGTTGCGGTCGACATGCGCGCTCCGGTTCAGACCCCAGGTCTCACTGAGTGACGGCTGACACCAGCATGCCACCCGCCGACCAACCCGGAACGACCAGCGACTCCAACCGGGCGATCGATGGTTCAATGATCCGTGCTGCTGGCGCTGACCGGCTGGGTGGTCGTCGAGGCCGTCGGACGGTTCGGGGATCCCCGGGAGATCGCAGCCGGGCCCGTCGCCGCAATCGGTGTCGTCGGGTTGCTCGTCAACGGTGTCAGCGCCTGATACCTGGCCCGGACCGGTGACCGCAGCGTCAATGTCCGGGCGGCCTTCTGGCACCTGGCCGGTGACGCACTCGGGTCGCTCGGTGTCGTGGTCGCTGCCGCCGCGATCGCCTGGTTCGACCTGGAGTGGGCCGACCCGATGGCATCCATCCTCATCTCGGTGCTCGTGATCGTCGGTGTCCTCCAGCTGCTGCGGGACACCGTCGGTGTGCTGCTCGAGTCGGCGCCCGCCGATGTCGACACCGAAGCGGTCGCCGCTGCGCTCGGCAAGGTCGACGGGGTCCGCTCCGCCCACCACCTCCACGTGTGGGCGATCGACTCCACCACGGCGGCGCTCACCGCCCATCTGGAACTCGAACCGGGCACCGACCTGCACACCGCCCAGGAGGTGGCGGACGGCGCCCGACACCTGGTCGCCGACCGGTTCGCGATCGACCACGCCACGTTCGAACCGGAGTGCCACGAGTGCGACACGCCGGACCACCTCCCCGTCGGTTCGGACCCACACCGGGCCACGGGACACTGATCCGTGTCGGGCCGGCCCGCTCGACCGGTGCGCGGTGACGCATCCTCCCAACAGGTCCGTGCGAGCATGGCGTCCGTGCCGAGGCCCCCACGGAACCCGCCCCACACGTCACCGGAACGACGGCCTTCACGACGTGAGCTGCTCGCCGGCACCGGCGGCGTCCTGGCGGGCGGATTCCTGGCTGCGTGCGGCGGCGAACAGTCCGCCGATACACCGAGTGTGACGCTCACGGTACCCGACGGGACCGCGCCCATCACCAGCGCACCGAACGTCAACCCGGCCCAGTGGCTGATCGACGAGAACGCCCGTCCCGCAGCCGACGACTGGACCGTCCCCGACGATCCCTCGGCCTGGAACCTGATCCGCGGCTACGCCGACGTGACGAGCGTCGACCGGGGTGGCACGGTCGACCTGCGCGTGTCGACCGAGGCGCCCGAGTGGCGTCTCCAGGCCTTCCGAACCGGCTGGTACGGGGGCGGCGGCGCCCGTCTGGTGTGGGAGTCACCGACGCTCCCCGGCGAGCGTCAGGACGCCGCCGTCCTCGACGCCGCCGTCGGCACGTGGCGGGCACCATGGCGCACAAACCTGGAGGTGTCGACCGACGACTCGTGGCCGCCCGGCATGTACCTGCTCAAACTGTCATCGTCCGACGGCGGCGCCAGCTTCGTGCCGCTCGTCGTTCGCGACGACACCAGCACCGCAGCCATCGTCATCCAGAGCTCCGTGACGACCTGGCAGGCCTACAACGAGTGGGGCGGCAAGAGCCTCTACGCCGACAGCTCCACCGGGAACAGTGGCCGGGCCGACGTGGTCACCTTCGACCGGCCCTACTACCGCAACGGTTCCGGCGAGTTCTTCGGACGCGAGTTCGAGATGGTGATGTTCGCCGAGCGCAACGCCTACGACGTGACCTACTGGACCGACGTCGACCTGCACGCCACACCGGAGCGACTCACCCAGCACCGGGCGCTCATCTCGCTCGGACACGACGAGTACTACTCGACCCGGATGCGACGCGGCCTGGAGGCGGCCCGTGACGCCGGGGTGAACCTGGTCTTCATGGGCGCCAACGCCATCTTCCGGAAGATCCGCCTCGAGGACAGCGACGTCGGGGCGTTCCGTAACGAGGTCAACTACCGCGACGCCGCAGCGGATCCGATCACCGCCACCGACCCGACCGAGGCGACGGTCAGTTGGCGTCAGTCGCCGGTGAACGAACCCGAAAGCTCGCTCATCGGCAACCTCTACGAGTCCAACCCGGTGGATGCCGACATGGTCGTCGTCAACACCGACAACTGGCTCTTCGAGGGGTCCGGCCTGCGGAACGGCGACGTGCTGCCCGGACTCGTCGCCAACGAGTACGACCGGGTCACCCCCGAGCAGCCGACCCCGGACAACATCGAGGTGTTCTGCCACTCACCCGTGGTGTGCCGCGGGAAGAACAGCTTCGCCGACGTTACCTGGTACTCCCACCCGTCGGGGGCCGGAGTGTTCGCCGTCGGGACCTTTGAGTGGATCAAGCGGCTGATCGACAACACCGATGGACGCACGCCGTCCGCTGCCGACCCACCGGCGGCCGTCCAGGCTGTGACCCGCAACCTGTTCGAGGCCGTCGGCGCCGGACCCGCCGGAGCGGCGCACCCGAGCACCAGCAACCTGAGCCAGTTCGGGATCCGACCCGGCTACGTGACCGACCCGCCGCCGACCTGAGTCCACGACTCCCACACGAACGGATAATCCCAATCGCAGCGGTGCGACTCGGCGAGTAGGAGGTGGCAACGTTCGCGTTCCAACCTCGACGTCGGCGAGATCTCGTGGAACTGAATGAGCAAGCGATCAACCCGCTCGAGCCACCCCGATTCAGCGAGCAGCGGGATCAACTCGTACTCGCCACCCTCGATGTTCATCGCCAACAGATCGACTCGATCCACCTCGAGGTGATCGAGATCGCCGATGGCCATGACCTCGGCGGTGACGACCGTCGAATCGACCTGATCAGTCGGTCCGCTCGAGGGCAGCCCGTCCCCGAGGTCAGCAGTCGAAGTGGCGTCGTTCCGGAGATGGAACGCCCGCGTCCCTGTCACTGAACCGATTGCGGCGCGGAGCAGAACGACACGGGGATCATCCCTGAACCGGAGATCGATCTGGTCCGCAAACGCTGGGATGGGCTCGAACACATACACCCGACATCGGTACCGCTCGAGCAACGAGGCGGTGTAGTCACCTCAGTACCCGCCAATGTCGAAAGCCACCGAGTCCGCAGTCAAGCCAAGGCCATCGATCAGGAGACGATTCCGTCCATCACGCCGGAACTGTTCCATGGCGCTGACCGGCGGACGCCCCAGGAGAACGTCTCTCCCTGCAGTCAGGCGACGTCGAATCTCTGCTCGCTTCACGATGATCGTTGCGGACAGTTCACTACTTGGCCGGGATGATCGCGATTGCGTCGTCAACGAATCCACCCATCATCCGACCCATCGACGACAACCGATCCCGTAGTTCATCCAGCGTCGGATAGGTTCGACCATCGAAGCAGCGGGCGTCGTCGATCACGATCACGTGTTGCGAACCCAACGGTGAGGATGCGATCGCCTCGAGCTCCCGCAGGATCGGTGTGTCCGAGTCGCCGCGAGCTGTGACACCACCACTGAAGTGGCCATCGAGCCAGAACAGGGCGGGCTCGGTGAGCGTTGGAACGAGATCCTGAAGCACGCAACCACTGTCTCCCTCCAACACGGTCACGGCTGCTGCGTCGGCAAAGCGACGACGAGCCCGCTCAGCGAGATGAGAATCCAACTCGATCGTCACCACCCGGAACCCACGATGCACCAGAAAGGCGGTCGAGTCGCCGAGGTACGTCCCAGTCTCGACCACCGTGGTGATGCCGTGGTCTCTCGCCAGATCGGCCAGCCGACGACGCTTCAATGAGGGCGGCGGTGGACCGGTGCCCCCAGCGGCTCTCTACCTGCGGATGAGGATTCGCTCCCGAGGCTCGAGTGCCACTTCACGAACCCGCTGCAGCGCAACCGACTCCAGCACACCGGGGCTGCGGTCGAACCGAGATCGCCGAGAAGTGCCCACTCCTGATCACGTGTCGAAGGAACCGCCGCCCTTGCTGATCATTCACTCACGCTAGCAACTCGAGTGTGGTCGTCTGTTCCGATCACTGCATGTCTCGGACACTCAGTCCACTGGAATCCAGCGATCGTCGTTCGTGGCCTTCATGAGATCACGCAGGTTGCGAACCTCTGCAGCGATGATCACTGTTGGTGGACCAAGGAACCCTGCCCACCACGAGTACGTACTGTCGGAGGCGACGAGCGCCGCTGAACACGCAAGACTCGTCAGGTCTGCCACGGCATCGCCCCCTACAGCCACTTCAGCACCACGGACAGACGGAACCAGGACCCGGGCGCACCAGTCAGGGTCATCGCTGATGAACTCAACTCGGTCGACTCCGGTGATTTCACGGGCCCGGTCGACTGCACGCCGGTACCACCCGTCGGGAAGTGCGTTGTCGAGTCCGACGAAGTCGCCGCGCCTGACGTGCACACGAACGACCGAGTCGACGGGGCGGGTGTCGAGTCCGAACCATTCCCGAAACGTCTCCTTCGCTGGCGCTGCGAAGCGTTCCTGCTGCCAGTACCCGCACCACCACGCCGGGTCAGGATCCTCCTCCACGATTCCTGTGGCCGTGTCATTGGTGAAGACCGTGGATGGGCCGACAATCCTCCGGGCCGCAATCGCCAACGGTTTGAACCGGCCGCCTACAGCTGGCCACGACCGGCCTGCGGCAACGGACTGACCGGCGATCCACTGTCGCATCGGCTCCGGGCCGGCGATCTCAACACCACCCAGACACGAGAGGTCCCAAGCGACCTCGAGGCCGGTCCGCTCCCGCAGCCACCGAGCAAAGGCCACCTGGAAGAGTTGATTCCCCAGACGTCCCCTGAGCGCAACGACGTGTCGAGCCCGTCGGTTCACGACGACTTCCATCCAACCAGCACCCGGGACTCACTCTCCGTAAGGACCCAGGCCCATCTGCTCGCGGATCGGGACGACCGGCGGGTTGGTCATCGACCTCCGCTGCCAGTTGGCTCCGTCGACCACGAGGGTGTGCCCGGTGATGAACCTGCCGTACGGCGAGGCGAGGAAGGTCGCCGCCCACCCGAGTTCTTGGCGCTGCCCGACACGTAGCGCCGGCTGGCAGACGTCCTTGTCGTCGGTGCGGTCCAGATTGGAGCGGATGTCGCCGGTCATGTCCTCGTGCGGCATCAGCCCCGGCACCAGACAGTTGACCTGGATCCCGTACGGCCCCCACTCCACGGCGAGCGACTGGGTCAGGTTGACGACCCCAGCCTTGGCCGCGGCCGAGTGGGCGAAACCCGGACCGCCGGTCCAGGCGTAGGTGGCACCGACGTTGACGATGGACCCCGGGGTTCCTGCGGCGAGGTGGCGACGACCGAACTCACGGGCACACAGGAACGTGCCGGTGAGGGTGATGTCGACCACAGTCCGCCAGGCGTTGGGCGACATGTCCTCAGCGGGTACGGGAAAGTTGGCGGCGGCGTTGTTGACGAGGACAGCCGGTGGACCGAACGAGTCGGCCGCCGCGTCGAAGAGCGACGCCACGGAGTCGGCCTCACGAATGTCACACGCCACGGCGAGCGCCCGCCCACCGATCTCCTCGATCGCCCGTCGGCCGGCGTCGAGGTGCTCCTCCTTCCGGGAGGCGACGACCACGTCGGCTCCGAGCCGGGCGAACTCGAGGGCGATGGCCTTGCCCAGACCGGTGCCGCCACCGGTCACCACGACGCAGGAGTCCTCGAACGTGCCTGGCTTCAGTGCCGTTTCGCCAGCTGGTGGCGGAGCCGGGATCCCGGGAAGGTCGTTGCGCTCGGACATCAACTCCCTCGGTATCTGGGCTCGCGATCCTCAGCGCGAGCGGAGCGCATCTCGGCGAAGTCGTCGCTTCGGTTGAGGAAGGTCTGGTAGATGAGTTCGTCCTCCATGGAGGCACGTACATCGGGGCGCGACAGGTGAGACAGCACACGACGAGCCAGCTTCACGGTGACGGCCGGGGCGGCGGCGATGCGTTCGGCCATCTCGTAGGCGGTGGAGTCGAGGTCCTCTCGCTCGACGACGCGGGAGACGATCCCGTGGGCGAGCGCCTCCTCTGCTGAGAGCCGCCTGCCGGTGAGCACCATGTCGGCGACGAGACCGGGGCCGACCATCTGCTGGAGCACGGCCACGCCACCGGTGTCGGGGATCACGCCGTAGCTGAGTTCAGGGAGCATGAACCGGGCATCGGAGCTGGCGATGCGCACATCACACAGGAGCGCGCGCTGGAACGAACCGCCGAGCGCCCATCCCTGGATCGCGACGATGATCGGAGCATCGAGGTCCCAGAGCTGCTGGATCCCGCGGATGCCACGAGTCATGAGCTCGTGGTGGGTCATGTCGGTCTGGTTGGTGCCGATGGAACCGACGTCACGACCCGAGGACCACGACTTGCCCTCGCCTCGCCACACGACTGCCCTCACGTCGGGGCGCTGACGCAGCTCGGCGAGCGCCTCGAAGAGCTGCGCGTCCATGTGGTCGTCGAACGCATTGTGCTTGTCGGGGTTGTCGTTGGTGAGCGTGGCGATCGCCCCGTCCACATCCAGACGAACCCGGCCCCCGGTCTCGGTCACGTTCGCAACCTACCCTGCCCCGGCGCTCACGCGCCGGGGCAGGACGAGCAGTACGGATCAGTTGCGTGGAGGGGGCCCGTCGGGACCGCCGGGACCGCCCGGACCGCCCGGACCGCCCGGACCGCCGGGACCGTCGGGACCGTCGGGACCGCCGGGACCGTCGGGACCGCCGGGACCGTCGGGACCGTCGGGACCGCCGGGACCGTCACCTGCGCCACGTTCCGGACGACCGTTGTTGACCATGTCGATGATCCGCTCGGTCGCCTTCGCCAGATGCTCATCGGCCTTCTCCCGGGTGAGGTCTCCAGCAGCGACCCGCTCGTCGAGATGGGTCCTGACCTCAGCGACGAGGGCGTCGATCACGACCTGAGGGTCAATGCCGCGTTCCTGCGCCACCCCGGCGAGCGTCTTGCCACCCCGGAGCTGGGTGGCGAGGTCCTGCTCGCTGATCCCGAGCGCACCTGCAGCAGCCCTGAGTCCTTGACGCATGTGACGTCCACCACGGTGACCACGACCGGGGCGCTCACCGCGATCGGGCCGCGCTGCTGCTAGGGCTTCGGTCACCGCATCGGCCTGTGCCTGCGTGATCGTGCCGTTGGCAACCAGCGGAGCGAGAGCGTCCCTGATCCGCTGGCCGGGATCGGGTCGGTCCTGATTGCCGGCCGGGGGTGGGGCATCAGCCGGGGGTGTGGTGGTCGTCGTATCGTCCTGGGCGCCAGAGATGGCCGACGTGCCGAGCGTCAAGCCGGCCACGCCGCCGCCGAGCAGTCCGATGGCGAGGCCACCAGCGACCACCGCCCGCCTGACTCGTCGGGTTGTCGGACCGGACTCCATGTCACTCATGTGATCTCCTGTTCGTTGGTTTGGGTTCTCGTCACGGCGGCCCTGTCGCCGCCGTTGACCTCCACGATCGACCCGCTACTTGTGAGTCTGATCCCCAACAGGTGAGAGCAGGGTGAGAACCGGGCCAGCGGATGCTCAGTTCGGAGTCCTGGCCTGGTCGATCCGCCCGAACAGCCAACGGTGGACCTCAGATGGGTGCAGACGGCCATGGGTGCGTTGCGAGCGGAAGCTCGACGCGCACCATGGCACCACCCTCAGCGGAGTTGGCCGCAGCGACAGAGCCACCGTGTTCCTCCACGATCTGCCGGACGATCGCCAGACCGAGCCCGGACCCCGACGAGGCCCTCGCCGAGTCGGCCCGGAAGAAGCGGTCGAAGACACGAGGGAGGTCGGAAGGATCGAACCCGGGCCCGTGATCCGCCACGACGACAACGCCGGCCCGGACGCTCACGTCGATTGGCGTCCCGGACAGGTCGAACTTCACGGAGTTGCCTATCAAGTTGGTGACGACTCGTTCCAGTTCACGTCGCCGACCGACCACCACTGACTCGTCAGCAGTGAACGACACCGGCCGGCCACTACGCGCAGCCACCCGTTCCGCCACACGTTCGACGAGGGCGCCCAGATCGAGTGTCACCTCGGGCTCAGGCGCCCGAGTCTCGGTGGCGACCTCGACGATCTCATCGACGATCGACGACAGTTCCTCGGTCTCGGACTCAAGGTCGGCGAGAACTTGATCACGGTCCACCGGAGCGAGCGCGTCCAGTTGACGAAGGGCGTACACATTCGTGCGGATGCTCGTGAGCGGAGTGCGCAGTTCGTGCCCGGCGTCCTGGACCAGTTGCTGTTGCGCCGCACGCGACGCCGCAAGGGCGGCGAGCATCTCATTGAACGATGCTCCGAGTCGGGACGTCTCGGATCCACCCGACTCCGGAACCGACAGGTCGAGGCGGCCGGTTGAACGAACCTCCTCCGCAGCCGCAGCCAGCCGTTCGATCGGCCGGGTGAACTGCCTCGCCAACAGGGAACCAACCGCAGCAGCCACCGAGGCCACGAGCGCCCCGATCACGAGCGTGCGGGTTCTCAGCGCCCCGAGCACCCGTTCCACCTCGGAGAGATCGCGGGCCACCTGCACGACAGCCGGCCTCGGGCCCCGTGCAGCCAGCACCCGATACGGGACGCCGGCGACGTCGACGGTGTCGAGGATCTCGACCGGACCAGCAGACCCAAGGGCTCTCTCGGTGACGGGGAGCACTCCGACGCGAGCGTCACCCGAGAGCGGTACGGACACACCGTTGCCGAGCACGATGAGCGCCTCGAGATCCGACGAGGCCTGCAGAGGCTCCCGCCGGCCGGCACCGGGCGGACCCGTCTGGCGCTCGATCACCGACCGTGCCCGGCCGGCGAGCGCTGCAGCGGCCTGCTCGAGCGAGCGATCGACCTCCTCGAGCAGCTCCCCCCGGGTGGTCCGGTAGGTGGA
>VGBZ01000063.1 GCA_016870275.1 Actinomycetota bacterium | reverse complement strand
AGGCTGTCCTCGACGAGTTCCCGGGCCGACACCTCGCCGGTGCGGACGGCCTCGGCGGCGGCGGTGACGTCATTCGGCTCCACGGCGGCGGACCCTACCGGGCCGTCGTGCCGGCCGGCTCAGGTGCCGGTGAGGCGCTGGACCAGCGGGGCGAAGTCGTGCGCCCGGTCCCCGGGGATCACGTGGTACGAGTACCCCCAACGCTCTCGCCGCTCGTGGAGCTGCTCGGCGCAGTCGGACTCGCTGCCGACGAGCGCGAGCGGGGAGCTGCGGAACGACTCGACGTCGGTGCCGAACAACTCGGCGAGCATCGCCGGGACGCTCGGATCGTCGGTCAGTTCGGCGGCTGCGAGCCACGCGTTCAGCTCCAGGTCGTCGAACCGGTCGCCGGCGCCGTCACGGACCCAGCTGACCTTCTCGTCGATGCGCTCGGCCAGGCCGTCGTGTGCGGCGGCCTGGTCGATCTCACCGGAGTGGATCGACGCGTTGACCCCGACGATGTCGGCCAGCGCGCCGGCGGCCCGCAGCAGTCGGGGAGCGCCCCCGCCGATCAGGATGGGCGGACCACCGATGGCGTGGGGGGCGGGCGTGCCGTCCAGGGCGTCGATCCGGTAGTGCTCGCCACTGAAGCTGAATTCGCCCTCGGACCACAGCCCCCGCAGGACCTGCAGGTGCTCGAGCATGCGGGACACCCGCACCCCGGGCCGGTCCATGGGGATGCCGGTCTGTGGGGATGCCGGTCTGTGTGTAGTCGAGCGTCTTCCAGCCGGCGCCCAGACCGACCTCGAGCCGACCGCCCGAGGCGGCGTCGATCGTGGCGAGTTCCCGGGCGAGGATCGCCGGGTGGCGGAAGTCGCAGTCGAGCACCAGGGCGCCGACGCGCAGCTCGGTCGTGACGGCCGCGCACCACGTGATGGCCGACAGGGGGCCTGGGCCCTCGTCTAGGTGGTCGGGGAAGAACGCCGTGGCGTAGCCGAGCTGCTCGGCCTCCCGGGCCGTGTCGGTCCAGGAGCGGCCCTCGAACGGGTGGTGCAGCTCGACGGCGAATCGGAATCGGCGTGGATGGGGCACGGTGCTCCTTGCGACGGTGGTCGGCGGCGACGGTGGTCGGCGGCGACGGTGGTCGGCGGCGACGGTGGTCGGCAGCGATGATGGTCGGCGGCGACGGTAGCCTCGCCGCCGTGCCTGCCGACCCCCCGAGTCGACTGACGCGGCGACTCGGCACGGGTGACGCCGTCGTGGTGGGCCTCGGCGCCATGGTCGGGGCCGGGGTGTTCGCGGCGATCGGGCCGGCGGCGGCGACCGCCGGATGGTGGCTGCTCGTCGGGCTGGTGCTGGCCGCCGGGGTGGCGACGGCGAACGCGTTGTCGTCGGCGCAGTTGGCGGCGGTGCACCCCGAGTCGGGCGGGACCTACGTCTACGGCCGGGAGCGTCTGGGTGAGGGCTGGGGTTTTGTCGCCGGGTGGGCGTTCGTCGTCGGCAAGGCGGCGAGCTGTGCGGCCATGGCCTGGACGTTCGGGGCCTACGTGTGGCCGGCTGGGGCCCGGTGGGTGGGTGCGGCGGCGGTGGTCGTGCTGGCGGCGGTCAACCTGCTCGGGGTCGCCCGGACGCTGACGGCCACCAAGGTGCTGCTGGTCCCGGTGTTCGTCGCACTCGCCGCCGCCGTGGCGGGCGGCGTGGCGGGCGGGCTGGTCGGCCCGGCATCGCACGGGGGAGTCGGTGCGGTGTCGCTGCGGGAGGTGCTGGGTTCGTCGGGCCTGTTGTTCTTCGCGTTCGCCGGGTACGCCCGGGTCGCCACCCTGGGCGAGGAGGTTCGGGACCCGGCCCGGACGATCCCCCGGGCGGTGCCTGTCGCGCTCGGCGTCACGTTCGCGGTCTACGCGGTCGTGGCGGTCGTGGCGCTGGCATCGGTCGGCCCCGAGGTGCTCGCCGCGTCGGCGGCGCCCCTCGTCGACGTCGTCCGACACGGCCTGCCGGGCTTGGAGCCCGTCGTCGTCGTGGGTGCGGCGGTTGCGTCGCTCGGGGTGCTGTTGTCCCTGCTCGTCGGTGTCAGTCGGACGACCTTCGCCATGGCGGACCGTCGTGACCTGCCGCTTGCGTTGGCGCATGTGTCCGAACGCTCGGGTGTGCCGGATCGCGCCGAGGTGGCCGTCGCCGCCGTCGTGGTCGTCGTCGTCCTGCTGGTCGACCTGCGCGGGGCGATCGGAGCGAGCAGCTTCGCTGTGCTCGTCTACTACGCCATCGCCAATGCCTCGGCGTTGCGGTTGAGGCCGGATGAGCGCCGCTGGCCCCGCTGGATCCCGGCGGCCGGACTCGGGGGGTGCGTCGTCGTGGCGGTGTCGTTGCCGTTGCGAAGCGTGCTCGCCGGGGTCGCACTGCTCGAAGTCGGGGCGCTGGTGCACTTCGCACTCCGCCGCCTGACTCGCCGGCATCCCGACCCCTGAGCCTGATCCGACCCCCGGTACCATTCGCCCGTGATCGGCGGGCGGTCAGCGGTGCCAGAACTGGCGGGCCATCGTGCCGCAGCGCGTCATCGTGGCTGTTCGGGCCGCACCGTCGCCATCTCCGTTGCGTCCGCCGTCACCCTGCTCGCCGGTGTGGTCGCTGGGTGTGCATCCGAGGGAACGACCGAGCTCGGCACTGCCGCTCCGGCAACGGTGGCGTCGGCACCCGTCCCCACGTTCCTCGACGGGCCGACCGATGGTGTGGCCGACGGTGCTGCGGCCGGTGCGGCGGATCCGTCCTCGGTGTCCGGAGCTGGTTCGGTGGGCGAACGGTTGCGGCGATCGGCCGGGAACGTGATCTGCGCTACGGCTTCTCCAGCACCGTGGTCAACAACAGCCGCCGCGGGTACCCGATCAACGTCGTCGATCCGAGCAACTCCACTCCGACGGACTTCATGGTCGCCGCCGTCTACCTCTACTTCTCGAACGGCAAGGACGTCCCCATGCCTGCAGCGCCGCGGTTCGAGGGTTGGCCGAGTCGACAGTGGGACAAGCACCTGCTGCTGCTCGACACGAGTACCTGCCGCACACGGGAGTTGCTCAACGTGCAACCGCCGGGTGAGAACGACACCGCTCGTCCGTTCAACATGTGGTACGCCGATGCGGTGGTGAGCTTCGACCTCACCAGCAACGCGTATCCGAATGGTTCGGCCAACGCCGCCGGTGTGTCCATGTTCGCCGGACTGGTCCGCTACGACGAGGTCGCCGCCGGACGGATCAACCATGCGTTGGCGATCGGAATGTCGGAGATCAGTCCCGGTGAGCCCATCTGGCCCGCCTACAACACCGACGGCCGATCGACGAATCCGGACGCGCCGCGCATGGGGTCGAGGTTCCGTCTGCGATCCGACGTCGACATCTCGACGCTCGGGCCGCAGGCCCGGGTCGTGGCGGAGGCGCTCCGGGACTACGGGGCCATCGTCGTCGATACAGGGCCCGGCATCACGATCACCGGCGAACCCGACCTCCGTTGGAACGACGCCGACCTGGCCGGGTTGGCGAGTCTGGGGGCCGATGACCTCGAGCTCGTCGACATCTCCTCGATGATCGTCGACCCGTCCACGCATCAGGCTCGCCGTCGTGTGTGAGGCGTCCGACCTCGCCGCACGCAGTGCGACTCGGCCGGAGGTGCAGGCCGTGACCGCCGGCTCCATTCAGCGTGCTGCGGCGCTGCTCCGCAACGGTTCTCTGGTGGCGTTCCCGACCGAGACCGTCTACGGACTCGGAGCGTCGATCGATCACCCGGACGCCCTGCGGCGGATCTTCACCGCCAAGGGCCGACCGACTGCCGATCCTCTCATCGTCCACCTCGCTGACGCTGCGTCGGCGGAGTCGTTCATCGGGGACTGGCCCGCTGCCGCTGCCGAGCTCGCCGCTCGCTGTTGGCCCGGCCCGCTGACACTCATCGTGCGTCGACCCGCCGGAGTCATCGTGCGTCGACCCGCCGGAGTACCCGATCTGGTGTGCGCCGGCGGAGCCACCGTCGGGATCCGCGTCCCGCAACCCGTTGGCACCCGGGCGATGTTGGCCCAGGTCGGTTCACCGGTGGCTGCACCCTCGGCCAACCGGTTCGGCCGGATCAGCCCGACGACTGCGGCGCACGTGGTCGCTGAGTTCGGCGGTCCCGACGTGTCGGACCGGCCTGATCTGATCCTCGACGGGGGACCCTGCACGTTGGGAGTCGAGTCGACCGTCGTGGATCTCACAGGACCCGACCCGGTGGTGCGTCGCCCCGGCGGAGTGAGCGTCGAGGACCTCGAGGCCTGGATCGGTCCGCTACGCCTCGACCACCGGGCTGTTCAGAGCGACGACGTGACCGCCGCCCTGCGCTCACCCGGCGAGTACGAGGCGCACTATGCGCCGAACGCCCCGGTCATCGCACTCGATGCGGTCCCCGGAATCGCAGCGCTGGTCGCCGATGCCGCAGTGCGATCCGGTCGTCGTGCGGTGTCGCTCGACCTCCCCGCTGACCCGGATCGTGCCGCCCAGACGCTGTTCGGTCGACTCCGCTCCCTCGACGAATCCGCCCCCGAACTGATCGTCGCCGAATTGCTCGACGACACCGGCGTGGGCCGGGCGGTGAACGACCGACTTCGTCGGGCGGCCCACGGCCGCCTGGTCACCGCCGACCGCTCCGACACCATCGAGGAGATCCTCGAGTCGGTGGCCGGACTCCTCGGTTGGTGAACGGTGCGCCGCCTCCTGACTCCCGTTGCACTCTCCGCCGCCGTCGTCCTCGTGTTCGTCGCATGCGGATCGGGTGAGTCCGCCGCTCCTGGAGGCGGTGCGCTCGACGCCCAGTCGGCGCCCTGGGGAGCGCTCGGCCCCGGCGGTCTCGATGACAGTCCAGATGGCCTCGTGGCCGACCCCGGCCGGAGTGATCCGCAGGTGATGGCCGAGATCACCCTGCCCGGCGGCGGGGTGGCGACCGTTCCGCAGCCGAGCGTTCCAGCGCCGGAGGTCTTCATCACCCCGACCGAACAGACCGCTGGCGATGACGGAGGGACCGGTTCGCCCCCGCCTGCCGCCCGTGCGGTCGCCGGGGTACCGACCACCGCACCGGCCCCACCGGAGGGTTCCGGTCGGGCCGTCGAACGGCTCGGGAGCGACGAACTCCGGTCCACTGCGGCGCGGGCGCTCGGTCTGGTGCGCTACGACTGGCAGCGGAACCTCCCCGGATGGCAGCTTCGTTTCCTCCCGGGCCGTCAGGGCGTGCGGGGTTACACCTACCCCGAGAGCCGGGTGATCGAGGTGTTCGTTCGGGAGTCGGACTCGCCCGAGGCGTTGGCCCACGTGATTGCACACGAGGTCGGCCATGCGGTGGACGTCAGCCTCCTCGACGACGGGGAACGAGCCTCGTGGAGGGGGGCACGGGGCATCTCGGCCCGGGCGCCGTGGTTCCCGGGCTTCAACGGGGAGACCGACTTCGCCTCGGGTGCCGGCGACTTCGCCGAGTCGTTTGCGTGGACCTTCGCCGGGCCGCCGTGGTTCTCGGATCTGGGGCCCCCACCTGATGATCTCCAGATGGCCCTCGTGCGTCAGCTCGCCTCGTCGTGATGTCGTCGGCCCGCCGTTAGAGTGGAGTCATTCGGCTCCGCCGAATGAGTTCTCGCCATGACGCCGGACGACTGTGACCGAACGACTGTGACCGAACCAGCCACTCTCACGGCTCCGGAGCCCGGAGCGTCTCGTCCATCCCTGATGCTCGGCCTCACCAAGGCGTGCCGACCCAAGCAGTGGGCCAAGAACGTCCTGGTTTTCGTGGCCCCGGCCGCTGCCGGGGTCCTCACCGAGCCCTACCTCCTCCGGCTCACCCTGCAGGCGTTCGTGGCGTTCTGTGCCGTGTCGTCGGCGACCTATCTCCTCAACGACACGCTTGACGTCGAGTCGGACCGGCGACATCCGACCAAGCGCAATCGGCCGATCGCAGCCGGGGTCGTCCCGATCCCGTTGGCCGTGGCGACAGCGGCGGTCCTGTTCATCGCCGGGGTGGCGCTCGCAGCGTGGACCAACCCGGCGCTCGCCGGTCTGGTGGCCGGGTATGCCGTGTTGACCACGTCGTACTCGCTCTTCCTCAAGCAGGTTCCGGTACTCGACCTCGTGATCCTCTCCGCCGGGTTCATCCTGCGACTGCTCGGCGGTGCCTACGGCGCCGGAGTGGAGGTCTCGGAGTGGTTCCTGCTCGTGTCGCTGTTCGGTTCGCTGTTCATCGCCGGAGCCAAGCGGTTCGCCGAGAAGAAGGAACTCGGTGAGGAGGCGGCAGCCCTGCGGCCGACGCTGGGGGCCTACAGCACCGAGTACCTCGGATTCGTCCGTTCCGTCGCTGCGGCGGCGGTGATGATCTCGTACTGCCAGTGGGCGGTGGAGAGTGGTGGGACCGAGCGATACGCCACTCCCTGGATCCAGCTGTCGATCATCCCGTTCGTCATTGCGATCCTGCGTTACGCACTGCTGGTCGACCAAGGACAGGGAGCGGCTCCCGAAGAGGTCTTCTCGAGTGATCGACAGATGCAACTGATGGGCGTGCTGCTCGTGGCCTTCCTGGCGTTGGCGGTGTACCTGTGAGCGACTCGCTCGAATCCGAGGCCAGCGAGGAACTCCTCGCCGGATGGGGCCGGACGGCGCCGACGCACGCCACGGTCGTCCACCCTCACAGCGCCGAGGCCGCCGCCGAGCTGGTGGCGACGGTCAACGGCCGGGGAGTCGTGGCTCGTGGTCTCGGCCGTGGGTACGGCGACTGCGCCCAGAACGCCGGTGGAATGGTCGTCGATGGTCCGAGCCTGAGCGGACTCCTGAACCTCGACTGGGAGCAGGGCGTGGTGCGGGTGCAGGCAGGTACCAGTCTCGACGACCTGATGCGCTGGCTCGTGCCGCTCGGCTGGTTCGTCCCGGTGACGCCGGGCACCCGCATGGTGACCGTCGGGGGAGCCATCGCCGCTGACATCCACGGCAAGAACCACCATGTCAAGGGAACCTTCGCCGAACACGTCCGACACCTACGACTGATCGATGGCTTCGGAGAGGTGCGTGACGTCACTCCGGAGGGCACCCCCGAGCTCTTCCGGGCCACCGCCGGCGGTATGGGGCTCACCGGTGTCATCACCGAGGCCACCATCCAGATGACGCCGATCGGGTCGAGTCTGGTGAGCGTCGACACCGACCGAACCTCCGACCTCGACGAGGTCATGCAACTGATGGTCGACGGTGACGCCGACTACGAGTACTCGGTCGCCTGGATCGACCTGATCGCCACCGGTCGCCACATGGGACGGTCCATTCTCCAGCGTGGACGGTTCGCCTCGGCTGAGGAGGCCCGAGCCTCGGGCGCTGTCGACTTGTACTCCTACGCACCGAAGCATCTGCCGTCCCCGCCGGACCTGATCCCCTCAGGACTCCTGAACCGTCGCACGGTCCGGGCTTTCAACGAGCTGTGGTACCGCAAGGCACCGGCGTGCCGTCGGGACGAACTCCAGACCATTGAGCAGTTCTTCCACCCGCTCGACATGATCGCCGGCTGGAACCGGATCTACGGTCATCGGGGATTCCTCCAGTGGCAGTTCGTCGTGCCCGACTCCGGCGGTGAGATCGTGCGGACATCGGTGGAGCGGCTGTCGTCCTCGGGCGTGTCGTCATTCCTCGCGGTGCTGAAGCGATTCGGTCCTGCCAACGACCACTACCTGTCGTTTCCCCAGCAGGGATGGACGTTGGCGCTCGACATCCCGGTCGTGGCCGGCCTCGATCGACTGCTCGACGAGCTCGACGAACTCGTGGTCGAGGCGGGCGGTTCCATCTACCTCGCCAAGGACAGCCGGGTCCGACGAGAACTGGTGCCGCTGATGTATCCCCAGCTCGACACCTGGCGCGAAGTGCGTCGTGGCCTCGATCCGGAGGGCCACTTCCGATCGGATCTGGCCCGCCGACTCGAACTCTGCTGATCCGACAGTGAGGACCGGAACCCCAAGCGGGTCCGGTGCGGCTCTGCCGCCGACGGTGCGGCTCAGCCGCCGACGGTGCGGCTCAGCCGCCGACGTCAGCGGCGTAGGAGTCGAGTGCCGCCTGGAACCTCGTGTTGGCGGACTCGAGCGCTGGCTGGATCTGCGCATTGGTCAACAAGACGTTGTCCATGGCGGTGCGGAGTTCGGTCCGGAAGGAGTTGTACGGCCCGATCACCGGCCCGGGGAAGGTCGGATCGAGCGACTTGAGGCTCTCGAACGCCACGCTCAACCCCTCACCCTTGAGGGTCGTGGTGAACTCCTGCTGGAGCGTCGGATCGTCCGCTGCGGACTGGAGGATGGGCAGGTATGAACCGTTGATCGTCCAGGCCACCTGGTTGGGCGTCTGGAGGAAGAACTGCAGGAAGTCCCAGCTGGCGGCCACGGCGGCATCGTCCGGGCCGTCGACGAGGTACCACCCGGACCCACCGATCTGACCCTTCCCGGCACCGGTCACGCCGGGAGTCGGACCGAAGCCGATCTTCAGACCTTGGTCCACGTCGGCGTTTACACCCTCGCTCGCCAACGCCGACTCGTCGACCTGACCCGACAGCAGCGCTGCCACCGTCGAGATGGCCGTCGACGTCTGGATGAGCATGGCGGAGGACTTGTTGTTGATCGCCAGGTACTCGTCGACGCCACTCGATGTGCTGGGGATCGCCTTGAGGAGTCCGTCAGCGACCATCTTCTGGAGCCACTCCATCAGTTGGGTGGTGGTCGGCTGCAGCAGTTCCGACGTCGTGGCCAGGCCGGAGCGCCCGTTGCCGTTGTTGACGATGGCCTTGTCGTCGCCGGTGAGCCAGTGCTCGAGGGACCACGAGTCGATCTTCATCACGAGGGGTGCCTCGAGGCCGGGGATGTTGGCCGCCTTGACCTTCTCGGCAGTGGCGCGCAGTTCGTCGAGGGTCCCGGGGAGGGTGGTCGTATCGACTCCGGCGGCTCCGAGGATCGTCTCGTTGACGTAGAGGACAGGCGTATTGACGCTGAACGCCGAGGGCCAGAGCACCCCGTCGACCGAGTAGGCCGCTGTGACCGCCGGCAGGATCTGGTCGTAGACCGCCTTGGACTCGGGGTCGGCGGCCACACACGCTGCGGCCGGGACGATCGTGCCCGAGTCGATCATGAATTGTGTCGTGGTGTCCTCGGTGAGGACGATGTCGGGCAGTGACGCCGGGTCCGCCAGGCGGTCCTCGAACTTCTTGAGGAGTTCCTCGTAGCCGCCCTGTGCCTCGACGACCACCTGGACCTTCGACTGCGAGGCGTTGTACTTGGCGGCGAGTTCCTCGAGCGTGGTCTTGGTCAGGCCGGCGTAGGCGTGCCACAGCGTGACCTGAATCGGCCCCGCAGCCGTATTGAGCGTTGCGACCGGACACTGCGATGGATCAACCTTGGGAGCCTCCTCGCCCGAACCCTGGTCGGCGCCGCCGCCGGACTCGTCGCTGCTGCTGCCACCGCACGCTGCGGCCGCGAGGGCGAGCAGGGCCACCACACCGACGAGCCAGCGGTGGCCGCGGGGGGTTGGTCGATCGATGGTGTTCATGGTCGTGCTCCTCGGTCTGGGGGCCCTGTGGTGAGGTCGGTTGTCAGCCCTTGACCGCTCCGGCGGTCAGGCCTCGGATCATCTGCCGTTGGAAGAAGATGAGCAGAGCGAGCAGCGGCAGCCCTTGACCGCTCCGGCGGTCAGGCCTCGGATCATCTGCCGTTGGAAGAAGATGAGCAGAGCGAGCAGCGGGAGTGCCGCCAGTATGGCAGCGGCGAACCCGATGTTGAGCCGGTCGACCCGATCCGAGCCGATGCTGCGCAGCGCCACCTGCACGGTCTGCCAACCGCTCTGGTCGGTGGCGAAGCGCGGCCAGACGTACTGGTTCCAGCCGCCGAGGAACGCAATCACCACGAAGCTCCCGATGATCGGCTTGGTCACCGGGATGGCGACGCGGAACAGGAACCGTCCGTGCCCGTAGCCGTCGAGCTGGCTGGCGTCGAGCAGGTCCCTGGGTACGGCGGCGAAGCCTTGACGGATCAGGAAGATGCCGAACGCCGTGGCCAGGAATGGCACGGTGAGTCCCTGGAGGCTGTTGAGCCATCCGAGGCCCCGGATCGTCTCGAGGTTGCCGATGAGTGTCACCTCGATCGGGAGCAGCAATGTTCCGATCACGAGGATGAAGACCGCGGTCTTGCCGGGGAAGTCGAGGAACGCAAAGGCGTAGGCGGCCAGCACAGCAGTGAGCAGTTGGACGGCGACGATGATCGTCGTCACGAGCAGCGACAGTCCCATCGCTCGGCCCAGGTCGGCCTCGGTGAAGGCCTTGATGAACACGTCCCACTCAACGTCGACGGGGTAGAGCGGCTGGCCCTGGGCGACGTAGGCGAGCGGGTTCGACAACGCTCGCAGGATCAGCATGTAGATCGGGAACAGGACGATCAACGACAGCAGGGACAGCGCCACGTACCACCCGATGTCTGCGGGCCGGACTCGTCGTTTCGGCGCTGAGTCCGGAGCGGCGACCGTCGCGGCCGAGGTGCCACGGGTCGACTGGGTCAGCGTGTCCAGCGGGATCGCCGGTTGGTCAGTCGCCATAGTGCACCCGCTTCGACAGGAGGCTGTACTGGACGGCGGCCACGATCGCCGTGAGGGCGAACAGTCCGATCGACAGGCCGGAGCGCACGTCGAGACCCCGGACTCCCTTGGGGTCGGCGATCTTGTACAGCAGTGTCTCGGTGGCGTCCCCCGGACCACCGCCGGTGAGGAACTCGATCTGGGCGTAGGCCTGCAACGCACTGACGACGAGTACCACGGCGAGGAACAGCAGCGCCGGTGAGATCAGCGGGACGGTGATGCGGAAGAAGCGTTTCGTTGCGCTGAATCCGTCGAGCGTCGCTGCTTCGTTCATCTCGTCGGGAACGGCCTGAAGAGCCGCCAGCACGATGATGAACGTCAGCCCGAGGTTCTGCCACACCGTCGTGAGCGCCACGGCGAACATGGCCGACTGCGGGTTGCTCAGGCTGAGCCAGCTCACGTCCTTGAAGTAGCCGACCTCCGGGTTGACCAGCGTGAAGAACACCACAGAGGCCACGGCGACCGACGTGGCGACGGTGGAGGAGAAGATCGTCTGGAAGATCTTGATGCCGGCGAGTCGACGGTGCGCGGCCACGGCGAGGAGCACGCCCAGGATCAGGCCGAGGGGCACGGTGTAGACCATGAACTGGAAGGAGTGCAGGAGCCCGGAGGTGAAGTCACGGCTCGTGAGGGTGTCCCAGAGTTGGCCGAACCCGACCCACGTGGCCTCCTTGTTGCGGAAACGTGGCTGGCGGTGCGTGGCGTACCAGAAGAGCCGGTAGAGCGGGTAGTAGGAGAAGACGGCGAAGATCAGCACCGCAGGAGCGAGGAACGCCAGCGCCATGAGTGAGTCGCGTCCACGTTGCCGCCGTGGACGGCGAGATGCGCCACCACTGGATACGAGGTCCTCGCCGGCGACCTCAGCGACGGGCAGGTCACTCATGTCGCTTCAGTTGCTCCGCCAAGAGGTGGCTAGGTCGAAGAGGTGGACTCGGTCGGCTTCGACACTCAGGTGGACGGGGCTGCCCACCCCGACGGTCGGCCCGTCGCTCGGATCACGGACGACGAGGCGAGCGTCGGAGGTGCGAACGATGACGTGTCGTTCGTGACCGAGCAACTCGACGTTCTCAGCGGTTCCAGCAATGTGCGCCGGCGTGGGCGAGACGTGGAGGTGCTCCGGCCTTATGCCGACCACCGTGGGAGCATCGAGGGTGTTGGTGCCGACGTTCGACACGGGCACGTCGCCGGCCGCGGTCCGGATGGCGGCTCCACCGGGTGCGTTCACGGCGACTCCGGAGAGGAAGTTCATCGGTGGACTCCCGATGAATCCGGCCACGAACAGGTTGGCGGGACGTTCGTAGACGGCCTGTGGGGCGCCGACCTGCTGGAGACGGCCGTCGCTCATGATCGCAATCCGATCGGCCATCGTCATGGCCTCGACCTGATCGTGTGTGACGTAGACGAATGTGGTTCCGAGCCTCCGGTGCAACTCGACAAGTTCGAGCCTGGTCTGGGTGCGGAGCTTGGCGTCGAGGTTGGACAGAGGCTCGTCCATGAGGAACACCTCGGGGCGACGGACGATCGCCCGGGCCAGAGCGACTCGCTGGCGCTGGCCGCCGGAGAGCTCTCCCGGTTTGCGGCCGAGGTACTCGGTCAAGCCGAGGGTGGCGGCGGCGTCGGCGACGCGAGTGGCGCGCTCGGCCGG
>VGBZ01000062.1 GCA_016870275.1 Actinomycetota bacterium | reverse complement strand
AGGCTCCCGCCAAGAAGGCTCCCGCCAAGAAGGCTCCCGCCAAGAAGGCTCCCGCCAAGAAGGCTCCCGCCAAGAAGGCTCCCGCCAAGAAGGCTCCCGCCAAGAAGGCTCCCGCCAAGAAGGCTCCGGCCAAGAAGGCTCCGGCCAAGAAGGCTCCGGCCAAGAAGGCGACCGGGCTTTCGCTTCAGTCCACCCCGGTGAAGAAGGTCTCGGCCAAGCCCTACGACGGTGCGTTCATCGACACGCAGCGGGAACTGCTCCTAGCGAGCCGAACCGAACATCTCGAGCAGGCCCAGCATCTCCGGGCCGAGGCGGACTCGCTCGTTCAGGATCGCGAGCCCGGCGACACGCAGTTCGATGACGAAGGCGGTGAGGGTGACTCAATCGCCGTCGAGCGGGACTTCGACCTCCACCTCGCCCGGCAGGCGAGCGGGATCGTCGATGAGATCGACGAGGCACTCGCTCGGATCGAGCGCGGCGTCTACGGCATCTGCGAGGTGTCGGGCCAGAGGATCCCCAAGGAGCGGCTCCAGGTCATTCCGTGGGCGAGGGAGCGTGTCGAGTTCCGCGGCAGCCGACTCCGCTGAGCGCACCCCGGACCGAGTGGGTCGGGGTCGCTGGGCGTTGGTCGCCGTGCCTGCGCTGGGGGTGCTGGTCCTCGACCAGGTCACCAAGCGTTGGGCGGTCACCCGGCTGTGTGATCCCCCCTACTGCCCGGAGCAGTCGGTGCGTGAGCCGATCGATCTGATCTGGACCCTGCGGTTGAACTATGCCGAGAACACCGGCATGGCGTTCTCGGTCGGCAGAGATCGGGGGTGGCTCATCGGCGTGGTGGCGGTGGGCATCGTCGTTGGCCTCCTCGTGGTGGCCCGCTCGTTGACCTCCCGGGTCCAGTTGGTGCTGGTCGGGGTGGTCATCGGGGGTGCGCTCGGCAACGTGGTCGACCGCATCACCCGGGCGGAGTCCGGACCGTTCTCGGGATCGGTCGTGGACTTCATCGATCTGCAGTGGTGGCCGATCTTCAACGTGGCTGACACCGCCGTCGTCCTCGGCGGAATCCTGCTGGCCATCTCGATGGTGTTCGAACCCGGTGGATCACGAGCCCCCTCCTGAGACGTTCCGGGAGTTCGACGTCCCCGAACCCCTTGCGGGTGAGCGGATCGATCGTGCTGTCTCCATGCTGACGGGGTGCAGTCGTTCGGCCGCCGCCGATGCCGTTGCCGCCGGGCAGGTTCTCCTCGACGGCTCTGCCGAGCGGCGTGTCTCTCGTCGTCTCGCCGCAGGAGCGCACCTCTCGGTCATCGTGGATCCGGTACCCGAGCCACTGCCGCTAGTCGCTGATCCCGAGGTCGAGTTCGTCGTCGTCCACTCCGATGACGACATCGCTGTGATCGACAAACCCGCCGGTCTGGTCGTTCACCCCGGGCCGGGACACCGAGGGGCCACGCTGGTCAACGGACTCCTCGCTGAGTTTCCCCAACTCGATCCGGCCCGGCCCGACGGTGTCGGAGACCCGGCCCGGCCGGGCCTGGTCCACCGGCTCGATCGGGGCACCTCGGGTCTGCTCGTGGTGGCGCTGAACCCGGCGGCGTACGACGACCTCGTGGCCCAGTTGTCGGCCCATGAGGTGGAGCGGGTCTACTCGGCGCTGGTCCGAGGTGTGCCGGAGCACGAGCGCGGCCTGATCGATGCCCCAGTCGGACGTTCCCGGCGCAACCCGTTGCGCATGACGGTGACCGTCGACGGCAGGGAGGCCCGGACGCACTACGAGGTCGACGAGGTGTTCTCCCAACCGCAGCCGCTCGCTCTCCTGACCTGTCGACTCGACACCGGCCGGACCCATCAGATCCGGGTCCACCTCGACTCGATCGGTCACCCGGTCATCGGCGACGACCTGTACGGCCCGCAGCGCCCGGTCCTCTCCCTCAATCGCCCGTTCCTCCACGCCCGTGAGCTGTCCTTCGACCACCCCGGTTCCGGCGAGCGGGTGTCGTTCAGCTCTCCCCTGGCGACGGAGCTCGATGCGGTGCTCGGGGAACTCCGGTCGCAGTCGAATCCGCCGGTCTGAGCGACCGGGCGTCTGCGATCAGGTCGGCCAGTCCCGATTCCCCTCGGTCATCTCCTGCAGATCAGCGAGGGTGTAGCCGTCGAGGATGCTGCGCATGCGTCGGCTGACGTCGCCCCAGATGGACAACAGCACGCACTGGCCCTCGTGGTCACAGGCGCCACCGGTGTGGGGTTCGCCGAAGTCGCCGGCGCGGATCGGGCCGTCCACTGCGGCGACGATCTGAGCGAGTGTGATCTCTGCTGGTTCCCGTGCCAGCAGGTAGCCGCCACCGACACCGCGTTTCGACCGGACGATCCCCGCCCCCTTCAGGGCGAGCAGGATCTGTTCGAGGTACGGCTGAGGCAATCCGGTTCGCTCGGCGATGTCGCGGACCGACGTGGGTCCGTGCCGGCGGTGCAGCGCCAGGGAGAGCAGGGCCCGGCTGGCGTAGTCACCTCTGGTCGACACCTTCACGGATCCACTGTAGGCAGGGTGAACTTCCTGGAGGGGGTCCACCTCGGTAGCGTGTTAGGAGGCTTAACGTGCCGGGTGCCGAGGCCGGTTGCCGGTTGGCGACCCGATCTGGGTGAACCGGCGAGGAGGACGCTGGTGGATCCCGAAGACCACGGCTCGTCGGATCCGGTGTTGCCCGTCTACGACGGTCCGTGCACAACCAATTTGGCGACGCCGCTCGTCGAGGATCCTGCCCGGTGCCCCGAGTGGATGCCCGATGTCGTCCGTGGTGCGGAGCAGGTCGTGTTCCTCGTCCTCGACGGCCTCGGTTGGACCCAGATGCAGGAGCGGCGTCAGTTCCTCCGGGGCCTGACCGCCATGGACGGCGCAGCGATCACGACGGTGGCACCGACGACCACGGCCACCGCACTCACGAGCATCTGCACGGGGCTGCCACCGGGGGAGCACGGTGTCGTTGGGTACCGGATCCTCGTCGATGGTGACGTCCTCAACGTCCTGCGCTGGTCGAACGCCAAGGGCGATGCCCGGGAGTCACTCCCGCCCGAGGCGTTCCAGCCCTCATCACCATTCGAGGGTCACCGACCGCCGGTGGTCACCCGCGCCGAGTTCCGCGATTCGGGGTTCACCCGAGCGCACCTCGCCGGGTGCCGCCACGTTCCCTACCGAATGCCCTCGACGCTCGTTGCGGAGATCCTGCGACAGGTGGGAGCGGGGGAGCCGTTCGTCTACGCCTACTACGACGGCATCGACAAGGTGGCGCACGAGTACGGACTCGGCGGCCACTACGACGCGGAACTCGTGTTCGTCGACCGGATGGTGGAGTTCCTGCTCGAGTCGCTGCCGGCGGGTGTGGCCCTGGTGATCACCGCCGACCACGGTCAGGTCGAGGTGGGTGACCGGATCGTCCCCCTCGGGGCGGAGATCGACTCGCTGCTCGTGGCGCAATCGGGCGAGGCCCGGTTCCGCTGGCTCCATGCGGTTCCCGGCGCCGCTCGGGAGCTCGAGGACCTGGCCACCGAGCGTCACGGAGACCTCGCCTGGGTGGTGACCCGGGAGCAGGTGCTCGACGAGTGTTGGTTCGGGCCCAAGGTGCTGCCGCTGCCGGCGTCCCGGCTCGGTGATGTGGCGTTGGTGGCCCGGGAGCCGGTGGCGTTCGAGGATCCGGCCGACACGGGGCCGTTCCACCTGATCGGCCGCCACGGTTCGATGACGGCAGAGGAGGTCTGGGTGCCGCTCCTCGCTGCTGTCGGTTGAGCCGGTGCGTTCGTCCCCGAACCGGTCGGTTCCACTCGCCTAGGATCATCGGCCGTGTCTGATCAAGGTGATCCCGCAGGTTCCGCTGTCCCGATCGAGGACGATGCTCCGGACCGTGCCCCGGACGGTGCGCTCGACGGTGCGCTCGACGGTGCGGTGGTCAGTCCCGACCTCGTGATCTCCGACGGCCCTGCTGCGGCCGAGGAGTCGGTGGCCGACGTGACCTCGCCGGCGACCGTGATCCGGATCGGTGCCATGGCCAAGCAGTTGCTCGAGGAGCTCCGATCCATCGAGCTCGACGACCCGGCCCGCGAGCAGCTGCGATCGGTGTACGAGTCCTCGATCGATCAGCTCCAGGCGGCACTGTCCCCGGAACTCTCAGCAGAACTCGAGCGTCTCTCGTTCGCCTTCCGGCCGGACAGCACCCCGACCGACGCCGAGATCCGACTCGCCGAGGCCCAACTCGTCGGCTGGCTCGAGGGGTTGTTCCACGGGATCCAGGCGATGCTCGTCGCCCAGCAGGTGCAGGCTCAACAGCAGTTGCAGGGGATGCGGGCACAGATCTCGGAGCGCTCCGCTCAGGCGACCGGGGGCCCCGGCTACATCTGATTTCCGCAGCGGCTGAGCGCTGCTGCGGTTGAGTCGTGCTGCGACTGAACTCGGGCTGGATCCCGCTCACTCCGCCTCCGTTGGATCCAACCGGGCGTTCGATCCCTCCGAGTGTTCGATCCCCCCGGAGATTGTCGGGAAATGCTTGTACGAACACCTGTTCGTAACTACGCTGGTGCAGCCAGCCGGGGTCGCTGTCACAGCCCTTCCGTATGGTCGCTTCCAACCCCCAACCGGAAGAGAGGTCAACAACATGGAACGAGAGAAGGCGCTCGAGATGGCTCTCAGCCAGATCGAGAAGCAGTACGGCAAGGGCTCGGTCATGAAGATGAGCGAGAAGGGCACCATGGCAGTGGAGTCCATCTCCACCGGAGCGCTGGCGCTCGACATCGCCCTCGGTGTGGGCGGCCTGCCACGCGGCCGCGTGGTGGAGGTCTACGGCCCCGAATCCTCCGGCAAGTCCACCTTGGCCATGCACATCGTGGCCGAGGCCCAACGCAACGGCGGCGTGTGCGCCTACATCGACGCCGAACACGCCATGGATCCCGTGTACGCCGGTCGGATCGGTGTCGACGTCGACGAGCTCCTCATCTCCCAGCCCGACACGGGCGAGCAGGCACTCGAGATCACCGACATGCTCGTGCGTTCCGGTGCGATCGACGTCATCGTCATCGACTCGGTGGCGGCCCTCACCCCTCGAGCGGAGATCGAGGGCGAGATGGGCGACAGTCACGTGGGCCTGCAGGCCCGCCTCATGTCACAGGCGCTCCGCAAGCTCACCTCGAACCTCAACAAGTCCAACACGATCTGTGTCTTCATCAACCAGCTCCGGGAGAAGATCGGAGTGATGTTCGGTTCGCCGGAGACCACCCCGGGTGGCCGAGCGCTGAAGTTCTACTCATCAGTTCGCCTCGACATCCGCCGGATCGAATCCATCAAGGACGGCGTTGAGGTCGTGGGCAATCGGACACGGGTCAAGGTGGTCAAGAACAAGGTGGCACCACCGTTCCGGCAGGCCGAGTTCGACATCATGTACGGCAAGGGCATCAGCCGAGAGGGCTCCCTGCTCGACATCGCTGTCGAACACAGCATCGTGAAGAAGTCCGGTGCCTGGTACACCTACGAGGGCGAGCAGCTCGGTCAGGGCAGGGAGAACGCCAAGACGTTCCTCACGGAGAACCCCGAGATCATGGTCGAGATCCAGGACCGTGTCCTGCGTCAGGTCGGGATCCATCAGGATCCAACCGCCGAGTCCGCTGACTCTGCCGGTGATGCGGTGGATCCGGACGACCTGCCGATCACGCTGGACTGACCCGCTGGCGCAGGCCCTACGCTGTCGGCGTGGCCGGAAGGTACCTGATTCGCACCTTCGGGTGTCAGATGAACGAGCACGACTCCGAGCGCATCGCTGGTCTGCTCCAGTCCGTTGGACTGGAGCCGGCCAGCGATGACGGCGACGCTGACGTCATCGTGCTCAACACCTGTTGCATCCGGGAGAACGCCGACAACCGCCTCTACGGCACGTTGGGTCACCTCAAGTCACTCAAGGAGGGCCGTCCCGAGGTCGAGATCGTCGTCGCCGGCTGCCTGGCACAGAAGGATCAGGACCTCATCGCCGAGCGCGCTCCGCACGTCGATGTGGTCCTCGGGACGCACAACGTCCATCGGACCCTCGACCTGCTCTCTGCGGCCCGACAGACCGGCCAACAACAAGTCGAGATCCTCTCAGCCGCGGCCGTCGAGGACCACGAGTTGTTCCCCTCGGCCCTACCGGTCGTGCGTGAGCGGGGCCACGCGGCGTGGGTCACCATCCAGGTGGGCTGTGACAACTCCTGTGCGTTCTGCATCGTGCCGAGTGTCCGGGGCCCAGAAGCGAGCCGGCCCTTCGGTGACATCGTCGCCGAAGTCACCCGAGCGGCCGCCGAAGGGGTCACCGAGGTCACACTGCTCGGACAGAACGTCAACTCCTACGGTCGCGACCTCACCCTCCGCCTGCGACGAGACGCCGGCCCGGACGATGCGCACCTCGCTGGCGACGCCTGGGCTGCCGCAGTCGACGGGCAGCGATCGGCACGGCCGCTGTTCGCCGATCTGCTCCGGGCCGTCGGCGCCGTTCCCGGTATCCGGCGCGTTCGCTACACGAGCCCGCACCCCAAGGACCTCCGGCCTGAGACGATTGCCGCCATGGCCGAGGTCGACAGCGTCTGTGAACACCTGCACCTGCCCCTGCAGTCCGGGAGCGATCGGGTGCTCAGTGCCATGCACCGGGGATACACAGCAGAGCGCTACCTCGAGCGTGTCGCCGCCGCCCGGAGTGCGGTGGGAGACCTCGCAGTGACCACCGACATCATCGTTGGATTCCCCGGGGAGTCCGACCGAGATGCCGAGTGCACCGTCGAGCTCGCTGCGGCGGTCGGCTTCGATTCGGCGTTCACGTTCATCTTCTCGCCGCGCCCCGGGACCGAGGCGGCCGAGCTCGAGCCGCTGGTGCCGCACCAGACGTCGGTCGATCGACTCGCTCGGCTCCGGATCGTGCTGGAACGCTCATCGTTGCTCGCCAACCGGGACCGCATCGGGATGATCGAGGAAGTGCTCGTCGAGGGCCGATCCAAGCGCGACGCCAGTCGCAGCTCCGGCCGCACCCGCCAGAACCGGTTGGTGCACTTCCCGACCGCCCCTGCGCTCCGCCCGGGAACGTACGCCACGGTGCGGGTCATCGACGCCACCCAGACCCACCTCGTCGGTGAGCTGCTCGACGTGCTCGCAGTGCCGACCCATCGCACCCGGATCCCGGTGGCGGCCGGTTGAGTGGCGACCGATTGCGTGGCGATCAGGGCGTCCGCGCAGATGACCCGACCTACCTCGCTGAACCCGCCAGAACCGTCACCCTGCTCGCCGAGGTGCTCGGGACGCTGCACCAACTCCCGCCCGATGCATCCCGTTCCACCATCGATCGGCTCATCGTCGCTCGGATCCTCGAGGATCGACTCGCCGGGGCCGGTTCGCTCGACCGCATCGATGCGGCCGCCTACCGGCACCTGACGGTCCCCGAGTTGCTCACCGCTCTCGATGCCGGAGCCGATCCGGATCGTGACGCTGCGCCGGTGACCACCCACGGCCAACCGACGCTCGCCCGCCTCCACGTGCGCGACGGGGCAGCGGTCGGTCTCGTGAACTGGTCCTGTTCCGCCAATGCTCCAGCGGCCCGTGATGTGGCCGTGGCGCTGCTGTCGCTCGTGGCGACGTTCGGTCCGGGCGTGGCGCCGGCGTTCGCAGCGGCGTACCCCGCCCCAATGCCCACCGTCGAGCAGGTTGACTGGTGGGTCCTCGCTGCGGTCCTGTCCACTCACGCCGACTCGATTGCGGATGACGCCGAGCCGCTGGCGGACGAGAGGTGATCGTCGAGCGCCCGCTCGTGATCGTCGGGGCAACGACCTCTGGCAAGTCGAACGTGGCGCTCGATGTCGTTCGGCGACGCCAGTCGACGTCGACGTCCGCTGAGATCATCAGCTGCGACTCCATGGCGGTGTACCGCGGCATGGACATCGGGACGGCCTCACCCTCGGCCGCCGCCCGGGCCGAGGTGCCACATCACCTTCTCGACGTGATCGATCCCAACGAGGAGTACTCCGTCAGTGAGTTCGCCCCCGCAGTGACCACCGTGCTCGCCGACCTCCACCATCGCCGGGTCGCCGCCGTCCTCGTCGGTGGCACCGGTTTGTACGTCCGAGCCGTCACCGACCAGCTCGCCCTGCCACCTCGCTTCGACGACGTCGCTGCAGAGCTCGACACCGAACCCGACACCGGGGTGCTCTTCGAACGACTCATCCGACTCGACCCGATCGCCGCCACTCGCATCCCGCCCGGCAACCGCCGACGGGTCCTCCGGGCCCTGGAGGTGACGATCGGCTCCGGCCGCCCGTTCTCCGACAGTGGTCCCGGTTTGGCCGCCTACCCGGCGAACCGCTACGTCCAGGTCGGGCTCCGCGTGCCTCGCGACATCCTCGAAGTGCGCATCAGGTCCCGGCTGCAGGCGCAACTCGACAGCGGGTTGCTCGCTGAGGTGGAGCGGTTGCGCGACGTTCCGGGCGGGCCGTCGCGAACCGCCCGGGAGGCGCTCGGCTATCGGGAGCTGCTCGCGTACCTCCGCAACGAGACGAGCCTGCAGGATGCCATCGAGTTGATCGTCGTGCGGACCCGCCGTCTCGCCGTCCGACAGGTTCGGTGGTTCCGGCGTGACCCCAGGATCACCTGGTTCGACGCACTCGACACGGATCCCGCCGATCTCGCCGGGCGCATCGATCGGCACTGGAGCGAAGTAGCCTCCGGGAGCCCTCCGGTTGCGGGCTCATCATGATCAGACTCAGCAAGCTCAACGGCCTGGCGAACGACTTCCTCGTCCTGCTCGGCGATCCGGTGTCGCTCCCGGACAATTTCGCTGCCGCCGTGTGCGCCCGACGCACCGGGATCGGAGCCGACGGGCTGATCCTCGGACGCTCACCGACCCACGCCGAGGCGGACGTGGCCATGGTCCTGCTCAACGCCGATGGTTCCGAAGCAGAGGTCTCCGGAAACGGGTTGCGGTGCCTCGCCCAGGAAGTCCTCCGATCGTCCGGACGATCCGAGGGTGCCGTCGTGGTCGAGACCCTCTCCGGTCTGCGAGCGGTGCGCACCGTCCGCGGTGAACCGTCCAGCGAACTCGTGACACGGGTCGACTTCGGCCATGCCGGCGACGGGCCGGGCATCCTCCGCACAGCAGAGGCAGTGCCGGCCCGCCATCGCATCAGCGTCGACGTCGGCAACCCGCACGTGGTGCTGGTCACCGACACGCCGGGCGCACTCGCCATCGCCGACATCGGCCCGCAGGTCGAGTCGGGGTACCCGGCAGGGGTCAACGTCCACGCAGCGGCCGTCGTCGACGACGACGAGATCGCAGTCGCCGTGTGGGAGCGAGGTGTCGGTGTCACGCAGGCGTGCGGGTCGGGGGCCGTCGCCACGACCTGGGCCCTGCACCAACTCGGGTTGGTCGGGTCGCACGTCACTGTGCACATGCCGGGTGGATCCGTCGAGGTCGTCGTTGGTGACGACGGCAGCCTCTCGCTCATCGGGCCGTCGGTGTTCGTCGGCACCATCGAGGTCGCCGACTGGTTGGTCCAGTGAGCCAACCCAGCCACCGCGGGGGATTCGGCGAATTCGGTGGTGAACGGGACGGCCTGATCGAGCGGACGTTCCGGGAGCGGATTCTCGTGGTCGGCGTCAGCTTCCCTCCGCACGACGACGAGGCCACCGACTCGTCGCTCGACGAGCTCGAACTCCTCGTCGACACCGCCGGCGCCGACGTCGTCGGCCGCCTCACCCAGCGGCGTCCGGCACCGGATCCAGCGACCTACGTCGGCCGGGGCAAGGTCGACGAGATACTCGAGCGTGCCGAGGAACTCGACTGCGACACCGTGGTGTTCGACGACGAACTGTCCCCGGCGCAGCAGGGCAATCTCGAGAAGATCCTGGGCCGATCGGCAATCGATCGTACGGCGGTGATCCTCGACATCTTCGCCCAGAACGCCCACAGTCAGGAAGGCGTGGCGCAGGTCCAGCTCGCCATGTTCCGATACCGGTTGCCTCGTCTGAGAGGACGTGGTCAGAGCTTGTCCCAACAGGCGGGCGGCATCGGAGCTCGGCGAGGACCCGGCGAGACCCAACTCGAGATCGACCGGCGCCGCATCACTCGACAGATGCACAAGTTGACCGCAGATCTTCAGTCGATCGCTCGAACCAGGGAGACCCAGCGGAAGTCGCGGGACCGCTCGGCACTGCGTCACGTGGTGGTGGTCGGCTACACCAACGCCGGCAAATCGACTCTGTTGAACCGGCTCACCGACGCCGGCGTCCTCGCCGAGGACCGGCTGTTCGCCACGCTGGACTCCACCACCCGACGACTTGACCTCCCGGGTGGGGAGACGGTGCTGTGCACCGACACGGTCGGCTTCGTCCGCAAGCTGCCGCATCAGCTCATCGAGGCGTTCCGAGGCACGCTCGAGGTCGTCCACACCGCAGATGTCGTCCTGCACGTCGTTGACGGGTCTGCGCCTGATCCCGACGCATGCATCGAAGCGGTGCACAGCGTCCTCGCATCGATCGGGGCCGACCTGTCCGAGGAACTCCTGGTGTTCAACAAGTCCGACCTCAGTCCGGCCGCCGCCCTCCAGGCGGAGATCCACCCCGGTTCGGTGGCGATCTCCGCTGCCACCGGTGCCGGGATCGAGAACCTCCTCCGGCGCATCAGCGATCGTCTCCGTGCGCTGACCGAGCCTGTCGAACTGTTCGTTCCCTACAGCCGCGGTGACGTCATCGCCGCTCTGCACAGAAGCGGAGAGATCCTGAGCGAGCGGGCCGGTGAGGGTGGGATCACCGTGTCGGCCCGACTCGACCCGAGGGTGATCGGCAGGTTCAACGAGTTCGCCGACGGCGGCACGGAGGTGGCGGGGTGAGCGAACCCTTCCGGCCACCGCCGTATCCCTACGACCGGCTCGACGCCGTGCGGGCTGTGGCCTCTGCGCTTCCCGGGGGTGCCGTGGACCTATCGGTCGGCACACCGTGCGACGAGCCGTCACCGGCGGTCGTGCGCGCCCTCGGCCGGGACGTCGCCGGCTACCCGCCGTCGGTCGGCACCACAGCGTTCCGGCAGGCGGCCTCGACGTGGTTCGCTGAACGCCTCGCAGTGGACATCGACCCGGCAACCGTTGCTGCGTGTATCGGCACCAAGGAGTTCGTCGCCGGCCTTCCGCACTGGCTCCGCCTGCGCCGACCCGACCGGGACACGGTGCTGTATCCGGCGGTGAGCTACCCGTCATACGCCATGGGGGCACTGCTCGCCGGATGTCGTGCGGTCCCGGTGCCAGTCGACGAGCACTGGCGGATCGACCTGACAGCGATCGATCCCGACGATGCCGCTCGGGCACTCGTCCTGTGGGTCAATACGCCGGGGAATCCGGCTGGAGGTCTTGACGATCTGGTTGCCGCTGCCGAATGGGGTCGCTCCAGCGACGTCCCGGTCTGCTCCGATGAGTGCTACGTCGAGTTCACCTGGGCCGGCGAGCCGGCTGCACCGGGACTCCCGCCCGGACGCACCATCCTGGAAGCAGGCGTGGATGGTGTGCTCGCAGTCCACTCGCTGTCGAAGCGTTCCAACCTCGCTGGTGTCCGTGCCGGGTTCTATGCCGGAGACCCGGAGTTGGTCGGGTACCTCACCGAGGTCCGCAAGCACGCCGGACTGATGGTTCCGGGACCGGCGCAGGCCGCCGCGGTCGCCGCACTCGGTGACCAGGTCCACGTCGAGGAGCAACGCTCCCGCTACCGGACTCGTCTCGGCCGACTCGCTGCGATCCTCACTGCCGCCGGTCACCCTGCGCCCATGCCGGACGGAGGCTTCTACCTGTGGGTGCCAACTCCCAACCCCTGGGAGTTCCTCGAACACCTCGCCGCCACGCTCGGGATCGTGGCGAGCCCGGGAGAGTTCTACGGGCGGAGCGCTGTGAACCACGTGCGGCTCGCCGTCGTGCAACCCGACGCGGCATTCGATCTGATCGAGGAACGGGCCGATTCGGCTCGCAGGTGACAATCCGTACCCGACGCCGACTGAGCGGTAATACTTTCCGGGACTGAGGAGGTCCACCGTGGCAGATGGAACCAAACCACCCAAGGGAGCGCTGGTCACAGGATTCGTGTTGCTCGCTCTGGCCCTGGCATCGTGCGGAACCGGCGGTTTCGCCTGCACCAAGTTCGTCAGCGACCTCGGTAACCTCGCCAGTGAGACCGGATCGAGTGCCTACGGCGAGACGGTCGATTTCACTGCGACCTCCGACAACGGCGCCATCATCCTGACGACCGATGCGAGCGCCAAGTGCGAAGGCACCGACGAGTCCGGCTCGCCGATCACCCTCGAGGCGCCACCGAGCGGAACCAGTGGGAGCATCGACAGCGGGAGCGACTCCTACGACCTCAACCTCTTCTTCGAGACGACGTCCGGGACCGGGTACTCAGTCACGTGTGATTCATCGTCGAGCGTGTCGGCCGGTCGATTCCTGGTGCTCCCGTTCCCGGGCTTCGGTTCGCTGGCGCTCGGAGCGGGTGGAATCGGTGGCGGCGCGCTGTTCGCCCTTCTGGGAGTGATCTTCCTGATCGTCGGTCTGGTGAAGCGATCCGGCTGGAAGAAGCGCAACGCCGCCGGCGCCACCGTCGGCGCCTACGCAGCTCCGAGCACGTTCGGCACCCCGCCTCCTCCGGGTGTGCCTCCGGCCGCCCCGCCTCCTCCGGGTCCGCCTCCGGCCTCCCCGCCTCCTCAGGGTCCGCCTCCGGCCGCCCCGCCTCCTCCGGGTCCGCCTCCGGCCTCCCCGCCTCCTCCGGGTCCGCCTCCGGCCGCCCCGCCTCCTCAGGGTCCGCC
>VGBZ01000061.1 GCA_016870275.1 Actinomycetota bacterium | reverse complement strand
CCGTTCTGGTGAGCGGCAGGTGGTATAGCGAACTCGACAGAGGATCGCTGGCCAGTGAGATGGGGACATCGACAGCGGCGGTGATCACACCGGGAACCTCGGCGACGGAATCGATCAGGGAGTCCACGTCGACGCCCGGGCTCTGGATCCGCTCGACGGAGATCCCACCGGGCTGGATGCCGTTGGTGTCGACGACGACTCCGACGGTCACCCCCGGTTCCTCGTCGGTGAGCGCTGCGAGGGTGCGGACGTCGTTGAGCGAATCGAGGGCACCGGGAGAGCTGATCGCATCGGCCACGGAGTCGCCGGATGCGTTCGACTGCGGGCTCGCCCCGGCCACGGTGGCGGTCTGGGTTCCGCCGACGACACCGACGACGAGCATCGCCACGGCCAGGATTCCACGGAGCACACGCGGCCGGATCAACGATGCGTGGTGCAACAGTCTCTGACGAAGCGGTCTGTGGTGCATTGGTCTGCAGCGCATCGCCGATTCCCCGGCGCTCACGGGTACGGGCAACGATTCGGTGACGTGCTCGCCCGTGGAGCACGCGTGAACGCTACCAGTGACCGTGGGGGATCGGTAGGCGCTACTTGACCGTCACGGCCCGGCAGCCGAGCAGCACCGGTTCGTTGGTCGGGTTGTCGAATCCCACGGCGCAGACGAGGTTGACGCCGGGATTGAGCTCAATGTCCTGGCTCCAGCGGCCGTCGGTGATCTGCTCGGCGTTGACGAGGCGTCCACCGCCGATGGCGGCGACTCGCACCACCGCCGGGCCGTTCGGCTCGGAGATCCACCCGCCGATCCGGTAGCGCCTGCGGTCGAGGACTGCGGAGTCGATACCTCCGCTCAGTCGGACAGGTGCGACCACCGGCGGCGGCGGCGGCGGCGGCGTGGTGGTGGGCGGCGGCGTGGTGGTGGGCGGCGGCGTGGTGGTGGGCGGTGGCGTCGTGGTGGGCGGTGGCGTGGTCGAACCACCCGTGGTGAACGCCTGGGTCAGGTTGATTCGCCCGTGACCGCTGTCGACGTCGACGCCGGCGGTACTGACGTCCACCGCAGTGGACTCGAGGAGGGCCTCCACTGATGCCGGTGAGCGGGTCGGGGTCTGTTGACGCAGCACCGCAGCCGCCCCGGCCACCATGGGTGCGGCCATCGAGGTTCCGCTCATGGAGCAGTAGCCGCCGGACGTGCAGGTCGACAGGATGTTCACCCCCGGCGCCGCCACGTCCACGTAGGTACCCCGGGTCGAGAAGCTGGCGATCTGGTCGCTCGAGTTGGATGCGGCCACGGCGATCGAACGGGGGTGGCTCGCCGGCCAGCTCGGCAGGGCGCCCGGTCCGCCGTTGCCGGCCGAGGCGACGATCACTGCGGGGGCGTCCGCACCCTGTGCGGTGGTGGTGACGGCGGTCTCGATCGCAGCTGCGACGTCGCTGGGAACCGAGTTGCTCCCTGCGCCGAGCGACATGTTGATCACGTCGACGCCCTGCTGGTGGGCCCAGTGAATTCCGGCGGCGAGGTCGGTGGACGATCCGCTACCGGTACTGCTGAGCACACGGACAGGGAGGATCTGGGCTCCCGGTGCGACGCCCCGGCCTCCGATGTTGTTGTCGCGCTCGGCGGCGATGATCCCAGCGACGTGGGTGCCGTGTCCGTGGGGATCGAAGTTGCCGGGTCCGCCGTTGCTGGTCTCGTTGTAGACGAACGTCCGTCCGGTGAGCACCCGGGGTGATCCGTTGCGCAGAGCTGGGCTCAGGTCCGAGTGGGTGGCAGCCACTCCGGTGTCGAGCACCGCAACGACCGTGCCGAGTCCGTCGGCGGTCGGTGCCAGCGTCGTGGCCCCGATCCTGGTCGGGCCGTACTGCTGGCCGCTGAGCGGGTCGGCGAGGAGGAACACCGGGACGTCGAGGTCGGCCGAGGCCACACCAGAGACGTCCTCGAGCGTGTCGACGAGTTCGTCGACCTGAACCGCTGGGGTCGTGATCCGTTCGACGGAGATGCCGCCGGGCGCCATGCCGTTGGTGTCGATCACGACGCCGACCCGGATGCCAGGGTTGTTCTCGGTCCTGTCGGCGAGCTTTCGCACATCAGCGACCGAATCGAGACCGCCCCGTCGCTCGAGAGCGTCGGTGACCGGACCGTCGGGTTGGTCGCTGCCGGATGCGCTGACAGGTACCGCGTTGGTGATTCCGCCGAGGAGCACTGCGCCGACCACGGCGATCGTTCCGAGCGTGCGGCGGGCGGCCGCTGCGGTGAAGGTCATGAAGCTCTATCGGTCGATTCCGAGGAATCCCTGAGGAGTCGAACGAATCAGTGAGAGGCTGTTCAGGTGATGCGAGTCGCCACGTTCAACGTCCGCCACGGGCTGGCGGAGGGCGCCGCTGAACCGGCTCCAGAGGCCACCACCGCCGTGGCGGCCGCCCTCCGAGCGGACGTTCTCGCCCTCCAGGAGCTCGATGTGGGGGTCCGCAGGTCCGGTGGGACGGATCAGATCGCCATGGTGCGTGCGGCCAGTGAACCGTCGAGCGCACGCTTCGCCCGCACGCTCGACGTCGATGGTGGGGCCTATGGAGTCGGCCTCGTGGTTCGGGGCGTGCTGAGCGAGGTCGAGGATCGACCGCTCTCGGGTGCCGGCGAGCCCCGTGTGGCGATCATCGCTCGGGTCGAGTTGGCTGACGGCGCCGGGGACGGCGATCGCAGAGCACCGTTCACGGTGGCGGCCACCCACCTGCAGAACGATCGCCGAGTGGCTCGGACCCAGCTCGTCGAACTGCTCACAGCACTCGACGAACGACCTGGACCGACGGTGGTGCTCGGTGACTTCAACCTGCCGCCGTTCGTCGTCGAGGGGACGTGTGCCGAGTTGGGCTGGGACGCTGTGGCCAACACCGCCACGTTCCCGGCGCGCTCACCGAGCGTCCAGATCGACTGGGTCGTCGTGCGCGGCTTCGAGTTGGTCGCAGTGGTCGTACCCGACGTTCGGGTCAGCGACCATCGACCCGTGGTCGCAGAGCTGCGACCATCAACTGGGCCCCGGGTACCCTCAACAGGGTGAGCGGCCAGTGCATGCGTCCGGGGTGTGCGGATGCAGCGGCGATCAGACTCGTGTTCGACCCCGTCGCCCGAGAGGTCTGGCTCGACGAGCTCGCCGTGTCGAGTCCCGGTGGCTCGGCCCAGGCGCAGCTGTTGTGCGCTTTTCACGGTTCCCGTCTCGGTGTCCCGCGAGGCTGGGCCGTCGTCGACTCGCGCTCGCCGCTGGCAGCGTCCGCATCGACTGGACCCGCTACTGATCGCCCTGAAGATGATCCCGTCGAATTCGAAGATCGCATCGATCTCGACGACTCCGCCGACGGTGCGGAGCCGGAGCCGGAGCCGGAGCCAGACCCCGAGCCGGAGCCGGAGCCGGAGCCGGAGCGTGCTCCGGAACCGGCGGCCGGATCCATGCTCGGTCGCGCCTTCGCCTGGGCCGGTACGCAGCGTTCGGCGATCACCGCCCGACCTCCGGCGGACCCCGGTTCGCCCCGGGGCGACTCTGGTGCCTGACCTCGTAGCTGAGCCCGTGCCCGGCCCCGCACCTCGCCTTGGTGGTCCCCTGCGTCGCCGGTGCGTGGGAACCGCCCGACGGAGCATTGCGTAGGGTGGCGCCATGATCGACTTCGAGTTCCAGGCGATGTTCCCGCTCGCTGCGGACACCACGCCGTACCGCCGACTCGACGGTGATTTCGTCGACCTCGGTGAGTACCGGGGGCAACGGATCCTCGAGGTCGACCGGGAGGCGCTCACGCTGCTCGCTGCGGAGTCGATCCGGGACATCTCGCACCTGTTCCGCCCGGGCCACCTCGCACAACTCCGGGCGATCCTCGATGACCCGGAGGCGACCGACAACGACAGGTTCGTGGCCCGAACCATGCTGGCCAACGCCGTGGTGTCCTCGGGGATGGTCCTGCCGTCGTGTCAGGACACCGGCACGGCGATCATCATGGGGAAGAAGGGCCAGCAGGTCTGGACCCACGGCTCTGATGGCGCCCCCGGTGGCGACGAGGAGGCACTCGCCCGCGGCGTGTTCCGCACCTACACCGGCACCAACCTGCGTTACTCGCAGGTGGCACCCGTCTACATGTACGACGAGGTGAACACCGGGACGAACCTGCCGGCGCAGATCGACCTGAGCGCCGTCGACGGCAGCGAGTACCGCTTCCTCACGATCACCAAGGGTGGAGGCAGTGCCAACAAGACCTTCCTCTATCAGGAGACCAAGGCGCTGTTGAACCCCGACTCACTCCGTGCGTTCGTCGCCGAGAAACTCACGACGCTCGGCACCTCGGCCTGCCCGCCGTACCACCTGGCGATCGTCATCGGTGGAACGTCGGCGGAGATGAACCTGAAGACGGTGAAGCTGGCCACGACCCGCTACCTCGACAGCCTCCCGACCGAGGGCAGCGCCCGGGGCCACGCCATCCGTGTGCCCGAACTCGAAGCGGAGTTCACTGCGCTCGCCGCAGCGACCGGGATCGGTGCGCAGTTCGGAGGGAAGTACTTCGTCCACGACGTGCGGGTGATCCGGCTCCCGCGTCACGGGGCGTCGTGCCCGGTCGGGATCGGCGTGAGCTGTTCGGCGGACCGGCAGAGTCTCGGAAAGATCAACGCCGACGGGGTGTTCGTCGAGCAGCTCGAGACCGACCCGGCGCAGTACCTGCCGGAGGTGACCGACGGCGACGTCTCCACCGAGGTCGTCGCCGTCGACCTCAACCGACCGATGGACGAGATCCGCAACCAGCTCTCGCAGTATCCGGTCAGGACGAGGCTGGCGCTGAGCGGTCCCATGGTCGTCGCCCGTGACACGGCACACGCCAAGTTGAAGGAGCGGATCGACCGGGGCGAGGGCCTTCCGCAGTACGTGTTGGACCACCCCATCTACTACGCCGGTCCCGCCAAGACGCCCGAGGGCATGCCGTCGGGGAGCTTCGGACCCACCACCGCCGGCCGCATGGACTCCTACGTCGACCTGTTCATGCAGCACGGCGGCAGCCTGGTCACCTTGGCCAAGGGCAACCGGTCCCCGCAGGTGCGCCGGGCGTGTGCCGAGCACGGCGGGTTCTACCTGGGATCGATCGGCGGCCCAGCGGCGATCCTCGCTCAGGACTCGATCCGCTCGGTCGAGGTGCTCGAGTACCCGGAACTCGGCATGGAGGCCATCTGGCGGATCGAGGTCGAGGACTTTCCGGCGTTCATCGTCACCGACGACAAGGGCAACGACTTCTTCGCCGATCTCATCTAGCCGATCTGATCCAGCCGGTCCCATCTCGCCGGTCCCGCTCGACCGGTCCCGATGGATCTCCGGTCGGTTGCTGAGGAGTTGCTCCGGATCGTGGACCCTGGGCCTGCGTCCGGCCTGCTGCCTCGGACAGACTGACCGCCGTGGAGATCACGCTGCTCACCAACCTGCTCGGCGCGGTCGGGTTGGGAGCCGCATCCGGTCTCAACGCCTGGATTCCACTCCTGGCGCTCGGCGTCGCCGAGCGAACCGGGCTCGTCACGCTCAGCGCACCGTTCAACGAGCTCGGGAGCACCCCGGTGCTGGCGGTGCTCGCAGTCGTGTTCGTCATCGATCTGATCGGCGACAAGGTTCCGGCAGTCGACCACGTGCTCCACGCCGTGGGTGCGCTCGTCGCACCGGCCTCGGGTGCGGTGGTGGTGATGGCGCAGGAGAACCTGCTCACCGAGGTGCACCCGGCCGTGGCCGCCATCCTCGGACTCGTGCTCGGGGGATCGATCCAAGCCGGCCGCAGCGCCTTGCGACCGGTGGTGACCGCTGGGACCGGAGGGGTTGGCAACCCGGTTGTGTCGATCATCGAGGACGTCTCCTCCGTCATGCTCACCGTGTTGGCGATCGTCGTGCCGGTGCTGGCGTTCCTGAGCGTCGTCGGCATGGTCGTGCTCGGGATCGTGCTCTACCGGCGCTGGCGTCGGCGTCGTGCCGAACGCCGTCAGGCCGAGCAGGTCGGTCCGGGCGTGGCCCCCGGGGTGGCAGCACCACCGGACGCGTGGCAGCGTTACCGGTGAACGACTCCTCCGGTCAGCGGCATTGACCGGAGCCGACTGACAGGGGGCCGCGTGGCTGATCTGGTCATCCGAAACGCAACGATCGTCGACGGGACCGGTGCAGCACCCGCAACGGGTGATGTCGTGATCGACGACGGCGTCATCACCGCGAGCGGCCCGGACGCTGCGAGCGGAGAGGTCGGCCGCCGGGAGATCGACGCCGACGGTCGCCTGCTCACGCCGGGGTTCATCGACATCCACACGCACTTCGACGGTCAGGTGACGTGGGACCCGGTGGTGGCGCCGTCGTCGTTGCACGGGGTGACCACGCTCGTCATGGGCAACTGCGGTGTGGGGTTCGCCCCGGCGGCGCCAGACAAGCACGCTTGGCTGATCAGCCTGCTCGAAGGCGTCGAGGACATCCCGGGCGCAGCACTCGCCGAGGGGCTCACGTGGGACTGGGAGACCTTCCCGGAGTACCTCGACTCGGTCGAGGCCAAGCCGCACACCGTCGATCTGGCGACGCACCTGCCACATGCGGCCCTGCGGACCTACGTGATGGGCGAGCGGGGAGCGGACCACACGGCCGAGCCCACCGAAGGGGAGCTCGAGCAGATGGCACGGGCCACCATCGAGGCGCTGCAGGCTGGCGCCGTGGGCTTCACCACGTCGCGCACCGAGATCCACCGGACCAGCACCGGAGAGAACATCGGAACGCTCACCGCCTCCGATGTGGAGCTCCTCGCCATCGCCCGGGCCATGGCGCAGGCTGGGCTCGGGGTCACGCAGTTGATCAGCGACTGCTACCAGAGCCCCGACGACGACTACGCCCAGGCCGAACTCGACCTGCTCGAGCAGTTCGCCCGGGTCAGCGAGCGGCCGCTCAGCTTCACGATGCAACAGGCGTACCACTCGCCGGAGCGGTGGCGATTCCAGATGGACTGGGTCGACCGGATGGTCGACGGCGGACTGGAGGTGCGGGCCCAGGTGGCATCCCGGCCGATCGGCGTGCTGCTCGGCCTGCAGGCGACGGCCAACCCGTTCCTGTTCTGCGCGTCCTTCGCGGAGCTGGCTGCCCTTCCGCTCGACGAGCGGGTCGCTGCCCTGCGAGATCCGGAGCGCAAGCGCCGCATCCTGACCGAGCACGCCGAGATCGCAGCCGGTCTGGAGCCCGGGATCTTCGCCCAGATCATGTGCGGGTTCGACGTGTTGTTCCGGCTGTCGGACCCAGTCGACTACGAGCTCAACACCGACCGGGCGATCGCCGCAGAGGCGCGGGCGGCCGGGGTCGAGCCGATCGAGTTCGTCTACGACCTGCTGCTCGAACGCGACGGCGAGCAGTTGATCTACCTGCCGCTGTTCAACTTCGCCCACGGCGACTTCGACGACATCGAGTCGATGATCACGAGCCCGAACACGCTGTACGGGCTCTCCGACGCGGGCGCGCACTGCGGCGCGATCTGCGACGGGTCCATGACGACGTCGTCGCTGACGGTGTGGGCCCGTGACCGCCGTGATGGTCCGCAACTCCCCATCGAACAGATCGTGCACGGCCACACGCTGCGCAACGCCCGCTACTTCAACTGGGACGATCGCGGTGTGGTGGCGCCCGGGTTCCGTGCGGATGTGAACCTGATCGACTTCGATGCGCTTGCGTGTCACGCCCCGACAATCGTCAACGACCTGCCCGCTGGTGGTCGTCGGCTCATGCAGACGGCGAGCGGCTACGACCTGACGGTGAAGTCCGGCGTGGTGACGTTCGAGGGTGGCGAGCACACCGGTGAGGTCCCCGGTCGGCTCCTCCGCGGGCCGCAGCCTGCGGTCGGTTCCCGCTGACCTAGCATCACCGCCCGTGTCGTCGAACCGCGCACTCGGTGCCGTCTCGGTGATCGCGCTCGTCCTCGGGCTCGGGCTGATGGTCGTCCCGGCGTTGCTGCGCGACGGCATCTGCGGGATCACCGGCTGTGCCGATCAGGTGCCCGACATCGCCGTGACCCGCACCTCGCCCGAGGAACTCGCCGTGCTGGTCCCGCCCGCCACCGCTGCGGATGTGTCGTCGATCCGACTGCTGCAGGGTGGCAACTCCGGGTCGCAGGAGTGGGTGGTGGAGCGGGTCGGGCCGTCGCAGCTCGACGCCGTCGTCGTCGGCTCGCAGCCCGACGGATTCCGGACGGCCACGCCGCTCGTCGTCCCGGTGGACGAGGGCCCGTGGGTGGTGGAGGTGCGCTTCGCCTGTACGACGGCCTCGTTGCCGTTCGCGCCCCAGTCGATCGACGTGGGTCAGGTCCGGTCGTGGCAGGGGGTCACCGAGGGTGGCTCGTTCAGCCAGCTGGCGCGGACGTCGGAGCGGTGTGCGGTCGAGCGGAGCTCCGCCGAACGGGTGCTGTTCTTCGGCGGCGCGACGCTGGCGACGTTCGGCGCCGTGCTCGGGATCGTGGTGGCGCTGCGACGTCCGCCCCGGGACCCGGAGGATCCGGGCGACTGGGCGCCGACCGCCGAGCAGGTCGCTGCTCAGGGAACGGCTCAGGGGATGGGAAAGGGTTCGTAGCCCGGGGCAACCGTCGGCCACGGCTGCAGTCGCTCGATCAACTGGGCCACACCGAGCGTGAGTCCCTCCCGGAACCGGGGAGCGATCACCTGCAGGCCGATGGGGACGCCCGTGCTGCCCAGTCCGATCGGGACCGAGGCGGCGGGGTGCCCGGTGGAGTTGAGCTCCGGTGTGTTCACGGGGATGGTCGGATCACCGGTGACGGACCCGGCCGAGTCGGGCGCCGGGCCCTCCGGTGGCCACCACTGGACGTTGAGCGTCGGCACGACGAGCACGGCGTCGTCGCCGAGCAGTTCGTCGATGCGCTCGCCGAGCGCGTGCCGGCTGCGCTGCGCGGCGATGTACTGCTCGGTGGTGATCGCCGCGCCGTACTCGACCAACTGCCGGGTGCTCGCATCGAGTCGGTGCCAGTCGTCGCGCCGGTCAGCGAGGCTCTGCGCCAGTTCGGCCGAGCTGATCGCAAACCAGTGGAGGAGTTCCGCGGCGGAGGATGGCGCGTCGACCCGTTCGACCTGCAGGCCGTCGCTTCCGAGCACCTCGAGCGCCTGTTCGACCGCCGCTTCGACCACCGGGTCCACATCTGCGCGGAACGTCCGGCACGCCAGCACGCGGGTCGGGCGCTCCGGTGCGAGTCGCGCCGTGCCGAGCGGAACCGACGTCCAGTCGCCGGGTGCGGGACCGGAGATGACCTGGAGTTCGAGCAGCACGTCGGCCACGGTGCGGCCCGTCGCCCCCTGGGTGGAGAACTCGATCCAGCGGGGCAGGTGGTTCCGCCCGACGGTCCCCATGGTCGGCTTGAGGCCGAGCAGTCCGCACGCCGCTGCCGGGATTCGGATGCTGCCACCGCCGTCTGAGGTCGTGGCGAGTGGTGCGAGCGCGGCGGCGAGCGCCGCGGTCGAGCCGCCGCTCGATCCGCCCGGTGAGGCGCTCGTGTTCCACGGGTTGAGCGTCGTCCCGTGCAGTGAGTTGTGCGAGACGAGTGTGTGGGCGAACTCGGGGCTGTTGGTGCGGCCCACGACGATTGCGCCCGCGGCACGCAAGCGGGCGACCACGACGTCGTCCACGGTGTCGAACGGGTTGTCGGCGAGGAGACGCGACCCGACCGTGGTGCGCGACCCGGCCACGCTCGGTCCGTCCTTGACCAGCAGCGGGATCCCGGCGAGCGGACCGGTGCGGTCGTGCGCCGCCGCAGCGGCGAGCGCGAACTCGGCCTCCAGTCGGATCACAGCGTTCAGATCAGCGGCTCCGTCGATGCGCCGGAGCGACTCCTCGACGAGTTCGAGCGGGGTGACGTCCCCACGGTGGACGGCGGTGGCGAGTTCGGCGAGCACGGAATGAGTCTGGCCGAATCTCACCGGGGGCGACGGCCGGAGCGATTCAGGGGCGTTCGGTGGGCCGTGGCGGCCGGGTGTGGCGGACGGGGTGACGGAGCGTGACGAACCCGTCGGCGTCGATGGAACTGAGCCCGTTGGCGGTACTCACGGGGTGGCGCACGGTCTCGGCACCGGTGAGCACGGGAGCCACGGGTACTCCGGCAGCGAGGAGGGCCTCGGTCACGTCGTCGCGGTCACGCTCGGACAGCGCGCGGGAGATTGCGGTGCGCAGCGCAGGGCCGTCGGCCGCCCGTGCGGCAGTGCCGAGGTCGGCGAGGTCCTCCAGGCCGAGTTCTGCGCACAGCGCCCGCCAGAAGTGGTCCTCGGTCACGACACCGAGTGTCACCCAGCCTTCGCGGCACGCGAACGTGCCGTAGGCGGGGAAGTTGCCACCCGGCTCGTCGCTGTTGGCGAGCGACCCGCCCGGATCGGGATTCGCCCACGTCACGAGCACGTCGGTCATGCTCACGTCGATCCGGCACCCGAGCCCGGTACGTCCCCGGTCGACCAGCGCCGCACACACCGACAGTGCGGCGTAGGTTCCGCCAGCGAGGTCGCCGAGGGGGACTCCGGATCGATTGATCTCGGGCAGTCGGGCGGCGAGGACGCCGGCCCACGCCTGGTAGTTCAGGTCGTGTCCGGGGGCGTCGGCGAACGGACCGTCCTGGCCGTAACCGCTGACCGAGCAATAGACGACCGATGGGTTGCGTTCGGCCACCTGCGCACATCCCAGCCCGAGTCGCTCAGCGACGCCGGGCCGGAACCCCTCGAGCACCACGTCGGAGCTGGCGGCCAGATCGAGCGCTTGTGCCCGCTGGGCGGCGTCGGTGAGGTCGAGTTCGATGGTGCCCTTGGCGTGGTTGAGGGTCCGGTAGAGGTCGGGGAAGATCTGCATGGGGTCGCCGCCGGGTGGTTCGATCTTGGTGACGGTCGCGCCGAGTTCGGCCAGGAGTTGCGTGGCGAACGGCACCGGCCGCCAGATACCCAGGTCGAGCACTGTGGTGCCGGTCAAGAGGTCGAGCGTCGCGGTCACGGTCCTGGGGTCGGGTTGACGGCTGAGGTCCGCCGACTAGCAGTTGTCGGTGACGAACGCGTCGATCTCGTTTTCGTTCGCGGACAGCGTCTCGTTGGACTCCGCCGAGGTCGGGTCGGCACCGGTCAGCACGTCGACGATCGAGCTGACCTGAGCGCTGATCGCATCGGGAGCGGTCTCCTTCGCCTCCTCGAGCAGGGCGGTCTGCTCCTCGGTGAGCTCTTGGCCCGGGATGTAGGTGGAGAAGACCTCGCTGTTCAGTTGGGAGTCGAGGGCGCAGAACGCCTCGAGGTTCCCGCCGCTCGACTCACCGCTCGACTTCTTGCCCGTATCACCGCTCGCCTCGCTCGAGGTGGTGGTGGGCGTCGAGGAGTCCTCGTTCCCGCCGCAGGCGGTGAGGACACTCGACAGGCCGGGCACGAGGGTGGCAACGAGTGCGGTGGTGCGGTGAATGCGTCATCCTCGCACAACCAGTCCCCCGACAACGCCGATCAGTCGGTCCGCTCCGCTGCACCCGGACCGGTCGACGCTCAGACCGGTCGTCGGGTGTGGAACACCGACGCCCGGCCGCCGCCAGGGCCGAATCGGCCTCGATGCGGACGACGGCGTTCAGGTCCGCGGCGGCGTCGATGCGTCGCATGGACTCCTCCACCAGTTCGCTGGGCGAGACGCGGCCGTCACGGACGGCTGCGGCGAGTTCAGCGAGCACGACCGGCTCCGGCGCGCCGCTCGGTCGGTGGCGGGTTCACGACGTGCCGTCCTGGTCGGCGCCGTCGGTTCCGCAGTTGGCCGACACGTACCGTTCGACCGCCTGGCTGGCGGCCTGCAGGCGGGGTCCTGGAGGGCCGCCGGGTCGAACAGCCTGCGCGCCAGGAACAACTCGTCGACGACCTGTGCGACCTGGGCCGCGACCTCCGGGGGTGCGACCGCCTTCACCTGCGCGAAGAATCGGAGCTGGTCGTCGGTGTAGTCCGCGCCCGGTTGCATGTCGCCGACGACCGAGTCGAGCTGCTCGTCCACCTGGCAGAAATCGGTCACGGTGACGGTGCGAGGCTCGGTCGGATCCGTGGCGTCGACCGGCGAGGTTGTGGTCGCACCGGCCGACTCGTCAACGCCGGAGCACGCAGCGACGACCGGGGGGGGCATCAGTGCCGCCGCCAGGGCCCGGAGCGCGGTCACGTTCCGACCGAGCCGCCCGCTTCCGGAGGCACCACTGCACGCGTCCGGAGGCGCCGTTGCGTGACGATGACCGACCGACTCAGTTGCCCTCGTCCGAGCCGGTCGTGACGTCCGAACCTCCCACCTCGAACTCCCGACAGTTGGCGTCGAGGTACTCCGAGACCTCCTGGCCGGCTCCGGTGAACGCAGGGTCCTGCATCGCCTCCATGCCGTAGCCCTGCTCGGCGTAGGTGTCGAGCACCACGCTGATGGACTCCGAGATCTCGGCCGGCGCGGCTGCCTTGACCTGCTCGAAGAGCTCCTTCTGCTCCGCGGTGAACTGCTGGTCGGGCGACAGCTCGGCGTTGAAGACGGTGGACTCCAATTCGATGCTCAGTGCGCAGAACTCGCTGGAGCCACCGCCTGTGGGAGCACTGCCCGGCGTCGATCCGTCGGACGGCGAGGCGGTCGTGGTGGTGGCTGCCTCCTCACCCGCAGCGGCGGTCGTGGTGGTGGCTGCCTCCTCACCCGCAGCGGCGGTCGTCGTGGGGGAGGACGACTCGTCGTTGCCGCCGCACGCCGCCAGCAGCGATGCGAGGACGAGCACGGTGGCGGCGGCGAGGATTCGTGGGGTGGTCATGGCGTGAAGGTAGCCGAGGTCGGCGAGGTCCTCCAGGCCGAGTTCTGCGCACAGCGCCCGCCAGAAGTGGTCCTCGGTCACGACACCGAGTGTCACCCAGCCTTCGCGGCACGCGAACGTGCCGTAGGCGGGGAAGTTGCCACCCGGCTCGTCGCTGCTGGCGAGCGACCCGCCCGGATCGGGATTCGCCCACGTCACGAGCACGTCGGTCATGCTCACGTCGATCCGGCACCCGAGCCCGGTACGTCCCCGGTCGACCAGCGCCGCACACACCGACAGTGCGGC
>VGBZ01000060.1 GCA_016870275.1 Actinomycetota bacterium | reverse complement strand
GAGCGTTACGAGCAGCACCACCGGGTGACGATCACCGATCAGGCCCTCGTCGCCGCAGCCAACCTGGCGGATCGCTACATCTCAGATCGGTTCCTTCCCGACAAGGCCATCGATCTGATCGACGAGGCCGGATCCCGTCTGCGTATACGGCGCATGCAGACGCCGCCGGACTACCAGGAGATCGAGAACGAACTCTCCGACGTCGTCAACTCCAAGCAGGGAGCAGTGGAGTCGCAGGACTTCGAGGAGGCCGGTCGGCTCCGTGACCGAGAGAAGGAACTCCTCGCACGCAAGTCCGAGAAGGACGCCGAGATGAAGGCTGCCGGTGTGGACCTCTTCGACGAGGTCGACGAGGAGGCCATCGCCGAGGTGCTGTCGCTGTGGACCGGGATCCCCGTCTACAAGCTCACAGAGGAGGAGACCACCAAGCTCCTGCGGATGGAGGACGAGCTCCACAAGCGGGTCATCGGTCAGGAGGCGGCGATCCACGCCGTGTCCCAGGCAATCCGTCGGACCCGGGCCGGCCTCAAGGACCCCAAGCGGCCGTCGGGCAGCTTCATCTTCCTCGGCCCGTCGGGCGTGGGTAAGACCGAGCTCGCCAAGACGCTCGCCGAATTCCTCTTCGGTGACGACACTGCGATGATCAGCCTCGACATGTCGGAGTACATGGAGAAGCACACGGTCAGCCGACTCGTCGGCTCGCCGCCGGGATACGTCGGCTACGAGGAGGGCGGCCAGCTCACCGAGGCCGTGCGCCGCAAGCCGTTCTCCGTGGTGCTCTTCGACGAGATCGAAAAGGCCCACCCCGACGTGTTCAACACGCTCCTGCAGATCCTCGAAGAGGGTCGTCTCACCGACTCGCAGGGTCGATCGGTGGACTTCCGCAACACCGTGTTGATCATGACGTCCAACCTGGGCACCGCTGACCTGCGTCGGGCCAACGTCGGATTCACCAAGATCGACGAGGCGGTCACCTACGAGCGCATGAAGGACAAGGTCAACGAGGCGCTCAAGCAGCACTTCCGGCCCGAGTTCCTAAACCGTATCGACGAGGTGATCGTCTTCCACGAACTGAGCCAGGACGAGGTCACCTCCATCGTCGACCTCATGATGGCCCGTGTCGCCGAACAGCTCGCCAGCCAGGGCATCGGCCTCGAGATCTCCGAGGACGCCAAGGTTCTCCTCGGCCAGCGGGGCTACGACCCCACTCTCGGAGCCCGTCCTCTTCGCCGAGCCATTCAGCGCCTCGTCGAGGACCCCATCTCCGAGCAACTCCTCTGGAAGGAGTTCCGGGCCGGCCAGACGATCGTCGTGGAGGTGGAACCGGATCCAGATGATCCGACCTCCGAACGCATCGCATTCCGGGCCGAGGAGGGGTACACCCCGCCTCCGCTCGAGGAACTCGCCAGCACCTCTGGCGAGTGAGACCCCGCACGCCCGGGAGGCCGACGGGCGCTCGTCGCCCGGGTCGCCGGGCCTGGTCCCTGTCGCTGCTGATTCTGTTCTGGGGGTTCGTGCTCGGCGCCTGCCGGGTCGACGCCGAGACGCTCGTGGAGGTGCGGTCGGACGGATCCGGTCTCGTGACGGTCACGGTCACGCTCGACCCCGAAGCGGTCCGTCAACTCGGCGATCCGGCCCAGTTGAGCGTCGCCGACCTGGCTCCGGGCGGATGGGAGTTCGTCGCTCCGACACCCACCGGTGACGGTGGACTGGAAGTCGGCGCCCGACGTTCGTTCGACTCGCCGTCGGAGGTGCCCGGCATCATCGAACAGATCGCCGGCACCGGAGTGCTGATCGAGGGTGCGACGTTGGAGGTCGTCTCGTCGCAGCTCAGCACCGACTACCGATGGCAGTCGGTGCTCCGGTCCACCGGGGAACTCGCGGTGTTGTCCGATCCCGAGATCGCAGAACTGCTCGACGGTCTGCCGCTCGGCCGGACAGCGGACGAGCTCGCCGCCACCGGGGCCGATCAACCCGGTGCCGCCGTGGCGTCGCTGGTCGTTCGCCTGCCCGGTGGCGTGGAGGAGTCGGCTTCGGTGCCGCTGGCCGGCGCCGAAGCGTCGTCGGTTCCTCTCGCTGCCACCTCGACGGTGATGAGTTGGCCCCGTCTGCTCTGGCTGATCGGTGTCGTCGCCCTCCTCCTCGGTGCGCTGTTCGCTGCTGTCAGGTCTCGGCGCTGAGCTCGGTCCCGACGCCGGGTTCAACGTCCGCCGTTGCTCGGGCAGGTGCGGAGTGCTCGGGCAGGTGCGGAGTTCCGGTGTGCAACTCGGGGCTCGAGTCGTTGTCACAGCACCCCGGTACCTTCTCGGCGTGACTCGAGCTCGTGTTGTGTTCCGTTGTCTGAGTTGTGGTGCCGGCGCGGCCAAGTGGTCCGGCCGGTGTCAGTCCTGCGGGGACTGGAACACGCTCTCAGAGGAACTCGAGACGCCACCGGCCACAGCGCAGCCCGAAGCTCCGACGTCGCCCCTGGTGCCCGTGACCGATGTCCCCCTGCTCGATGGTGGTCCCGTCGCCAGTGGCATCGATGAGTTCGATCGGGTGCTCGGTGGCGGCCTGGTTCCGGGCAGCGTGACGTTGCTCTCCGGCGAACCGGGGGTCGGCAAGTCCACGCTCGTTCTCCAACTCCTCGCTGCATCTGCCCGAGCCGGGCGGACGAGCCTGTACGTGACCGGTGAGGAGTCCGCTGGCCAGGTTCGGCTTCGGGCCGAACGAATCGGAGCCCTGCATCCGCAGGTACTGCTCACGGCGAGCAATTCCCTCGCCGACGTGCTCGTCCACCTCGACGCCGTCCGGCCTGCGCTGTGCGTGGTCGACTCCATCCAGACGCTCAGCGACGCAACGGTCGGTTCGGCCCCGGGCAGCGTCGTGCAGGTACGAGAGTGCGCCCAACGTCTGGTGGCGGCGGCCAAGCGGTTCGGGGTGCCAGTGGTGCTCGTCGGGCACGTCACCAAGGAGGGCCACGTCGCCGGCCCACAGACTCTCACTCACGTCGTGGACACGGTCCTGACGCTCGAGGGTGACCGCCACCACGATCTCCGGTTGCTCCGCACGACCAAGCACCGGTTCGGTTCCACCGATGAGGTCGGGGTGTTCCGCTCGCTCGAAGGCGGCCTGGTGGCTGTCCCCGACCCGTCGGAACTCTTCCTCGCTGATCGTCATCCGGATCGATCCGGTTCAGCGGTGTGCGCCGCCTGCGACGGTTCTCGTTCGTTGCTCGTGGAGGTGCAGGGTCTGGTCGTCCCCACCGCACACCCCCAACCTCGCCGCTCGGGGCAAGGGATCGAGGTCGGCCGGTTGGCGCTGCTCCTCGCAGTCCTCCACCAGCGAGCTGCCGTGGACCTCAGCCGTCATGACGTCTACACCGCAACGGTCGGAGGGGCTCGGATCGCTGAGTCCGCAGCCGATCTCGCCGTGTGTGCCGCACTGGCGTCAGCTGCGTTCGACGTGCCGCTGCCCGAGGGCGTCGTGCTCTGCGGTGAGGTCGGACTGGGAGGGGAACTCCGTGCCGTCGGTCGGGTGGAGCACCGGGTTGCCGAGGCCATCCGGATCGGGGCGCTCACGGTAGTGGTGCCACGCTCCACGCCCCCGATCGAGGCCGAATCCACCGTTGGGTCGTCGTTGCGGGTCCAGCGGATCGGTTCGCTCCCGGAGGCCCTCAATGAACTCCTCGCTGCGTGAGGGCCTCGGCCGACACCGCAGAACTCGGCGTGAGGATCGACTTCCTCCCCTAGACTGCCCGGGTGGAACACCGGGATCCCGACCTTCTCGCTGCGCTGGCGGCGGTGGCTCCCGGCAAGCCGCTGCGCGAGGGTCTCGACCGGATCCTCAAGGCCAAGATGGGTGCGCTGATCGTGATCGGGGACGGGCCCGAGGTGCTCAACATCTCCTCAGGCGGGTTCCTGGTCAATGCCGCCTACAACGCCCAGCGACTGTCGGAGTTGGCCAAGACCGACGGGGCGATCGTCCTGACGCCCGACGTGAGTTACATCGCACGGGCCAACGTCCACCTGATGCCCAACCCGAACGTCCCCACCGAGGAGACCGGCACCCGGCACCGGACCGCTGAGCGCGTCGCCCGTTCGATCGGTGTCCCCGTGATCTCGGTCTCCGAGGACATGGCCGTCGTCACCGTCTACACGCGTAATGCCCGTTACCAGCTCGAGCCGATCCCGGCGATCCTGAGTCGTTGCGACCTGGCGCTCCAGACACTCGAGCGGTACAAGCAGCGGCTGACCGAGGAGTCGAACAACCTGAGTTACCTCGAGGTCGAGGATCAGGTCACGCTGCGCGACGTGGTGACACTGCTGCAGCGGGCCGAGATGGTCGCACGCATCTCCGATGAGATCGATCGTTATCTCGTGGAGCTCGGTACCGACGGCCGATTGATCCGATTGCAACTCAACGAGATGCTCGCCGGAGTGGAGGATGAGCGGCTGCTGGTGATCAAGGATTACGTCCAGGATGATGCCGCTTGGGATCTGGAGCAGGCCATCGAGACCCTGGGCCAACTCGACACCGACCATCTCTTCGACGCTGTTGAGATCGCACACCTGCTCCACCTCTCCGGCGAGACCGATGAGCTCGACTCCTCGGTCAATCCCAAGGGGTATCGGATGCTGGCCCGGGTGCCCCGCGTGCCTGACGAGATCCGCAACGCCGTCGTGGCCCACTGCGGTTCGCTCGAGAAGCTGATGCGGTCATCGGTCGATGAGCTCGCTGCGATCGACGGGGTGGGTGATGTCTGGGCTCGAACAATCAAGGACGCCCTCGACCGGATCGCCGAGTCCAGCATCCTGGACCGCTACGCCTGACCGGCAGTCTCGCTCTCCGGCCCGGCCGGGCCTCGGTCCGCCTCCTAGGATCCAGACGATGCACGTCGAACTCGAATCCGGCACGCCTGCGTACGTCGTGCGGACGTCGGGTGCTCATCGGGGTCTCGTGGTCATTCCCGACATCTGGGGCCTTCGACCGCTCTTCACCGATCTGTGCGACACGCTCGCAGCCAGGACCGGGTGGTCGGTGGCGACGTTCGAGCCGTTCCCCGGTCGGCGACTACCCGGCTCAGACGATCCCGACGGCGCCGCTCGGCGATTCGAGGTACTCAGGGACATCGATGACGCCGCCCTGCTCGGTGATGCCGGAGCAGCTGCGGACGCCACCGAGGCGACGCCGGTCGGGCTGATCGGGTTCTGCATGGGTGGCATGTACGCGCTCACGACGTCGGCCACGGGTCGGTTCGACCGGATTGTGTCGTTCTACGGGATGATCGAGGTGCCCGAAGCATGGCGCGGACCGGGCCACCGGGAGCCGCTCGATGCGCTCAGCGAACGCGGGTCGGTCGACGTGGCCGCGATCATCGGGACCCTCGATGCCTGGACGCCGACGGAACACGTCGACCGACTCGCTGCGACCGGAGTGGCGGTGTTTCGTTACGAGGGCGCCGACCATGGATTCGTCCATGACCCGAGTCGGCCGTCGCATCGTCGAGACGATGCGGCCGATGCGTGGGATCGAGCCCTGTCGTTCATCGCCGGAGCCTGACCCCGGCGCAACGGCACCGGCGTCCCCCCAGAGATCAGTACCCGAGCGCCCTGCGGAACTCCTGGCCGACGACCATGGACTTGCCCATCCGGCTGATCCACTCCTTCATGGCCGGTTCGAAGATCGCTGGGTCGTAACCGAGTTCGGCTGCGAGCGCCACTGTCCCGGCTTCGTCGGTGACACCGCGGGCCTGGGCCTCCTTGGCCACGTGGGCGTACTCGGGAAGCCCGATGCCGTTGATCGGCTGCAGCATGGGGTCGTCGGAGGCCAGCGGCTGGGTGGATGGACCTCCGATCACTGCCGGGTTGACGGGCATGCCGGACACGCCGATCTGACCTCCTGCGGCCTGCTGCGTGGCGTTGTCCTGTGCGAACTGCCCCGCAGCCACACCGGAGTCGATTCCGTCCTTGATCTTCTTGAAGATTCCCATGAGATCTCCCTGTTCGTCACTCTATGTGGCCGGGACACTACCCGGTTGGGGTCGTTCCCGCTACGGTCACGTCGTGGGAGTTTTCGACGACTGGCGAAAGCTGCGGGACTCGAGCAACGAGTCCGCAGGACTTGCCGGGCGTCCGACGACGACGTGGGGTCGCATCAAGAACATCCCCGACGATCTGGCCGCCGCCGGTGAGGCTGCGCAGTTCGCCGCTGAGCAACAGGCTCAGACGGCTGCTGCGACCGTCCCGATTCCCGGCGGCCTCACCGGTACGGCGTTGCTCCGAGGAGGGTTCCGAGCGACGGGCGAGATGGTCGGATTCGAGCCCGTCGGGGACGTCGACCTCGAGATCCGCCTCGACGGTCGGGAGAGCTACGAGCAGATCGTTCGTCTCGTCGTCCCGCACCGGCACCTCGTGCGAATGGTGAACGGTCACGAGTTCAATGTGCTCGTCGATCCGAATGATCGAGCGGCGGTGCAGATCGCCTGGCCCGACTGATGAGGGTGCTCGCCGGTGAGAGCTGGTGTTCACGTCGAGCGGATCTCGAGTTCCCTGCGGTTCAGGATCCGGTAGTGCCGGTCCTGTTGATCGATCCATCCGAGCTTGAGGAAGCTGGCGATCGCCTTGTTGACACGCTCCCGTGAGGCTCCGACGAGTCCGGCGAGCTCCTCTTGTGTGATCGGAATCTCGAATTCGTCCTGATCGCCAGCGATCTCGAGGAGGTGCTTGGCGGTGCGGCCCGTCACGTCGAGGAAGAACGCATCGGCGAGCGCCTCGTCGGTGGACCGGATTCGTTGACTCAATAGCTGAACGACCGACCAGAGCAGATCGGGCCGGTCGTCCCACACGGCGCGGAGGGCCTCGTAGGGGATGCGGATTGCCTGCGAGCTCTCGAGTGCCCGAGCCTCAGCCGAGCGTCCGAGCCCGTCGAAGAGTCCCATCTCCCCGAACAGGTCGCCACGTTCCATCAGCGCGAACATCGATTCACGGCCGTCGACGGATCGGTTGGAGATGGCGATGCGCCCGCTGGTGACGACGTAGCAGGCGGCGGCCTCTTCGCCTTCCACGAAGAGCACATCGTTGCGGATGAGGTCGAGTAAGTCAGCGGCATCGGCGAGCCGACGGTGCTCGTCGTCGCTGAAGCTTCCGAAGAGATCGACGTTGCGGAGGAGGCTCAGGTCGCTCACCGGTGAGACTGTACCGTGCCTGTGGTGAGGAACTCCTTCGACGGCGACGTTTCGGTCTGGTGCGTTCTCGTCGCAGCGGGTTCCGGTCGCCGTTACGGAGGCGCCAAGCAGTTCGAGTCGGTCGGGGGCCGACGTGTGCTCGACCGAAGTCTGGACGCTGCCCTCGCACATTGCGACGGAGTCGTCCTGGTGGTAGCACCCGACGCTGTGGAGCGTGAGCGCCGTCTGGCCGAAGCGGGGCTGGCCGACGATGCCGGGGCACCAACAGCGGTGGTTGCCGGTGGGGCCACCCGATCAGAGTCGGTTCGTTGCGGCCTCGCTGCTGTGCCCGACGCCGCCGGCGTGATCGTTGTGCACGACGCCGCCCGTCCGTTGGCCACACCCGAACTCTTCTCCCAGGTCGTCGGTGTCGTACTCGACGGTGCCAGTGCGGGAGTGCCGGTGATTCCAGTCGTGGACACGATTCGTCGTTCCGACGGTGCCGTGGTGGATCGGAATGAACTCCGGGCGGTGCAGACACCCCAGGCCTTTGCGGCGGAGATTCTTCGAAGCGTGCATGCCGCATCTCCCGAGGCGACTGACGACGCCTCACTCGTCGAGGCGGCCGGCGGGACAGTGTCCCTGATTCCCGGTGAGGTCCGTAACGTGAAGCTGACCACGCAGGAGGATCGTCTGATCATCGAGGCATTCCTTGCGGTCGACAACTCGACTGCAGCGCCCTCGACTGCTGCAGTGGTGATCGACGAATCGTCGCTCGCCGGTCCGGAACGGGAAGACTCGTGACCATGCGCGTGGGCAACGGCTTCGACATCCATCGCTTCAGCAGCGACCCCGATCGGCCGCTCGTTCTGGGCGGAATCGTCGTGACGGGATCGCCGGGGTTGATGGGCCACTCCGACGCTGATGTGGTGGCCCACGCCGTTGCCGATGCGTTGCTCGGCGCTGTTGGTCTCGGCGACATCGGAATGCTGTTCCCCGACACCGACGAGCGTTGGAGGGGCGCCGACAGCATCGGTCTGCTCGAGGAGGTCGTCCGTCGACTACGGGTCGACGGATGGCGGGTGGTGAACGTCGACTGCTCGGTCGTGGCCGAGCGACCGGCGATCGCCCCGTATCGGGACCAGATGCGCGAGCGGTTGTCGGCGGTCGTCGAAGCTCCAGTGTCGGTGAAGGGTCGACGGGCGGAGGGGATCGGCGGGTTGGGTCGGGCGGAGGGCATTGCGTGCATGGCGAGTGCGCTCGTGGAGCGGGATCAGTGAGCGGCTCGAGGCCCGGTGGGAATGGGGCCAGGGGTGCGCGGTCCGGGGGGAAGGGGCCCGGGGGTGCGCGGTCCGGTGGGAAGGGGCCCGGGGGTGCGCGGTCCGGTGGGAAGGGGCCCGGGGGTGCGCGGTCCGGTGGGAAGGGGCCCGGTGGGAAGGGGCCCGGCGGCGGCTCATCGCGGGCCGGGCGAGCAAGTCCTGCAGGTTCGGTCCGCAGTAGTCGACCGAAGGGTTCTCGTCCGACCGACAAGCGTGCCGGTGGACGCACGACTGCGCCCAAGGAACGTGGGGTGGGTGGGACGCAGGTCGAGGGTCGACAGGCGGTCCGTGAGTTGCTGCTCGCCGGGCGGCGCAAGGTCTACGAGTTGCTCGTGTCCGGAGATGTGGAGGTGGGGAGCACGCTCGAGGACATCGTCGATCTGGCGAACGAGCTGCGGGTGCCGGTGACCGCTGTGTCCGCTGGTCGCCTGGAGTCGGTGGCCCGCACCGAGGCTCCACAAGGGGTGGTGGCGCGAGCTGCGGAACTGCCCGATGTCGAGTTGACGGCCCTGCTCCGATCGAAACCCTCGGGCGACGGGAGCACCACCCCCTTCCTGCTCGCAGTCGACGGTGTGACCGATCCGGGGAACCTGGGTGCGGTCCTCAGGATTTCGGAGTGCGCCGGGGTGAGCGGAGTGGTGTTGCCGAGACACCGGGCCGTCCACGTGACCCCGACGGTGACCAAGGCAGCTGCTGGCGCCGTCGAGTACCTGTCGTTCGCCCTCGTGGCGGGTCTTCCCACCGCCGTGGCACAGCTCCGGGAGGCCGGAGTCTGGGTGGTCGGTCTCGATGCTGACGGAGAGACACCAATCCACGATCTCCGCGTCGCTGATGCCGCCGTCTGTCTGGTCCTCGGCGCCGAGGGCGCCGGTCTGTCGCAGCTCGTGCGTCAGCGGTGCGACGTCGTGGCATCCATCCCGCTCCACGGGCAGTTGGCGTCGCTCAACGTGGCGAGCGCCGGTGCGATCGGCTGCTACGAGGTCGCACGTCGCCGGGCGGAATCGGCAGCCTCGCTGTGACCGATCGGCAATACTGACCACGTGAGTGACCCGGCAGTTCGAGTGGCGACGGCAACGGTGCCGGCGGTGGTGGGCTCACCGTCGAAGTTCATGTTGGATTCAGCGACCTACGCCATGGGGGGCGCTGCGGGCCACGATGGGATGAACTTCTACGTGGCTGGCCGCGGTGGCGCCTTGGGCGACGTGGCTGCTCCGGTGGTGGTGGAGGAGTTCGGGGTCTTCGCCGAAGCGATGGTCGCTGCGGCGTGGGAGGCGTCCGCTTCGGTCGAGCCGCGTGCGGAGGCGGCTCAACGTTTCGCTGACGCCGCTTCTGCGTGGGCCGAGGCGAACCTCGCTGCGGACGCTCTGGATTATGGGCGACTTGCGGAGTTGGCGGGCACGGTCCTCGAGCAGGCAGACCTGAGCGGGAGCGCACTGACCGCAGGTTGGCGGGAACTCGCCGAGCCGTCGTCAGCCGCAGCACTCGCTCTCCATCGACTCAACGGGCTCCGTGAACTGCGCTTCGCCCGTCACCGTGAGGCGCTGGCCGCTGCTGGGGTCGAACCGCTCGACGCCGTGCTGGTCGCCTCGCCGTTCATGGCGCCGTTGTTCGGCTGGACCGACACGTATCCCGAGCCCGACGAGGAGGTGCGGAGCCGGTGGGCTGCGGCCGAGGCCGACACCGACGTCCGATTTGCGGCTGATCTGGCCGCATTGTCAGTTGAGCAACTCGCCGAGTTCGAGGAGCTCTGCGCACTGTTCGCCGTTGCCGACGGCTGATCGGCCCGGCGGCCTACTGACAGACGTTGAGCCAGCTCGACGGCGAGGTGGAGAAGCCGGGGAACACGGTTGAGAGGTGTCCGCTGCTGGCTCCGAGTCGACGCGAGAGCACCTCGCTCAACACGCTGCGATAGTCCACCATCAGCCTGAGGTCGTCGTCGACGAGCTGGCTGCTCGCCAGGCCCGGCCACGGCCCCATGACCCCGGGTCGGACCCCGCCGCCGATCACCATCATGGGGAACGCCGTCCCGTGGTCGGTGCCGCCGGAGGAGTTCACCTCGGCCCGTCGCCCGAACTCGCTCATCACCACGACGGTCGTGTCGTTGACTCGGGCTCCGATCCGATCGAAGAACGCACCAATGGCTCCATCGAGTTGCGACACGAGTTGCGACATCGAACCGGAGGCGTCGTCCGGTGTTCCCTGTGCGCTGTGGGTGTCCCAGCCGTCGAGCTCGGCGTGGGCGAACTCGACTGGAAAACCGGCCTCCACGAGGCGGGCCACGGGCCACAATCGCCGACCGAGCGGAGTGTCGGGCCACCCTGTCGGCAGCTCCACACTTCCGAGCGTGGCGAGGGAGTCGATCGTGTCGAGCGTGGTCCCGGTCCAGTTGGACAGTTGGGGGTGTGTTCCGCCCTGTGCCATCCGCTCGGTCTGATGTGCCCTGACCTGAGTCCGGTTGGGACCCCAACTGAGGAGTGACAGGTCGCCGAGGGAGTAGGCCATCATCGACGGGTAGCCCCGGAGCGACGCCGGAGTGGTGCCACCGAATCCGATGGAACGGAGTACGTGATCGCTGGTGGCATTCGTCGCTGTGAGCCAGCGGCCTGCCCAGCCGGTGCCGTGAGCCAGTCCGAACGAACCGGCCTCCATGGTCAGCTGTGCATCGAAGTGGCTCCGATTGATGTGAGGCAGACCCGCTGCGGGAACGATGGCGATCCGACCGTCGTTGTAGAGCCCCGACAGGCGAACGGCTCGCGGGTGCCAGGCGAAGAACGAGTTGGCCGCAGGACCGCCGAGCGACCGAGCCGTGCCCGGTTGCACCCGGAGTGCTCCTCGTCGACTCACGTAGGCCGGATCACCCAGCGGGGGGAACAGGGTCAGGCCATCGGCACCGCCTCGCAGGAAGATCACGACGAGCGATCGACCAGTGGTCGGAGCGGCCGCACCGACCAGACTGGACCTCGAGAGCACGACGGTGGTTCCTGCAGCGGCGGCGGCTCCGACGAGGAAGTGCCGCCGTGATGGTCCGACGCCGACTCTCGCCTCGCTCTCGTCTCCTCCGTGGAGCCGGCCCTGGGGTTCGGTTCTCATGATCTTGTACCTCGTACTGCTCGACGGATGTGAGTTTCGGTTCGCTCAGCGGACCTGGAAGTCCGGGGACTGCAGAAGTTGGATCAACAGTCGTTGCATGGCCCACGTGTTGCCGTTCTGGGTGAGCGGCGAGTTCACATCGCGGTAGAGCTCGGTCAGCATCCGGTCCCGCGTGGCTGTGGGAACAGATACTCCGAGCCGAGAGCACGCTGCGGTGAACCACTCGCCGATGGTCGTCCCCGTGGTCCAGTTCCTGATCGTCGTCCAGTTGACCGTGAACATGTTCGGCAGGTTGAGCACGACCCAGGTCGACATGTTCCAGCGGCCGATCATGGCGCCGACTCCGACCCAGTTGGTGTCACGGTCGGGGTAGCCGTCCGGGTCGGGCCACCAGTGCGGTACCTGATTGAGACCGTCCGTGGCTCCGACGAGGCTCCACCGAGCGTCACGCACCGAGGCTCCGTTCCAACTGGTATTGGCCACTGCTCGCACCATGGATGCGTAGAGCTCGGTCGGGCGCTTGATGCGGCGGTTGGCAGATGCAGCGAACTCGTTCGACGTGAGGAGTGATCGAAGTGTCGCCCTGATGGAGGTGTCGTTGGCCAGGTAGGCCTGGGCTGCGGCTGTCACAACGGCATCGGTTCGCTGGACGTGGTCCCCGATGAAGCGGATTGCCAACTTGTGGGCCAGCCGTTGTGCGGTGGTCGGGTGCCTGGCGATGTGGTTGATGAAGCTCAGGCCGGCGGCCTCGCCGGTGAGAGACCCGCGTGACCACCCGAGTACCGTCCGGTTGGGGTCCTGGAAGGGACCCAGACGGTGGAAGGTGCTGTTGAACTGGAACGGTCCGATCGGCATCCAGTCGATCAGCTGGCGGGTCCAGCCACTGAGCAGGTACGAGACGGCCTTGACATCGTCCTCGTTGTATCCGCCGTCCACCCCGACCGTGTGGAGTTCCATGATCTCCCGGGCGAAGTTCTCGATCGGGACGTTCGAGCCGTCGGCGCGACTCGTCGCCTGATTGAGGTAGTTCATCATGGCTGCGGATCGGGCGACGGCGAGGAGCAGGTCGCTGAAGCGTCCGAAGGCACCGGCGCGGAGGAGTTGGTCGTACTCACCACAGCTCGCCTGGGCCCGGTCGTTGTTCAGATCCACACTGAAGTGATCCCAGAGAAACGCCACGGTCTGTTCGAAGAGTTGTCGTTGGGCGAAGATCGACCGCATCGTCGTGGCCGCAGGCAGCTCGACACGGATCTCCCAGGCCTCGCCGAGGGCGAAGTTCCCGATGGCGTTGTTCACTGTTCGAGGGAACGAGGTGGCGATCTGTGAGTCGAGCGCCGCATCGGCCGATGCGGCCATGTTCAGTTGGGCGTCGATCCAGGCCAGTGGTCCTCCAGCGGCGGTGATGGCCGAGATCACTGCGGGTGTGGAGCCGTTGGTGAGCCGCCGTGCGGTGTGTTGGGCCGTGAGCGTCGTGGGTGGCGCCGGTGGTGTGGTGGTCGGCGGGGCGGTGGTCGGCGGGGCGGTGGTCGGCGGGGCGGTGGTTGGCGGG
>VGBZ01000059.1 GCA_016870275.1 Actinomycetota bacterium | reverse complement strand
CCGTCGTTCACCCCGAAGATGATGAAGCAGTGCCCGTCCGCCAACTGACGGGTCAGCAGGTCACGGATCTCCTTGGCGAGCACCTCGGCGTGCACCGACGTGACCCGCAGGTCCGTCTCGTCGACCAGTCGCCGTGATGGCAAGTGGACCGCTTCCCCGGGGCGGGTGGTTCGGATCGCATCCATGTCAGCTCCTTTTCCTCCGTGGTCAGAATCCCACACGCCTGTGACAGGCAAATCGTGGGACAATCGGGCGCCGGAGTGCGACGATCGATCGTCGTCGGGCGACGGAGACGTCCTGCGACCGGTGCACCAGAGGGGGCGGCATGGGCGAGCACGTCGGGGACGCAGCATCAGTGGGACGACCTCACCGGAGGTCCAGCCGGGTCGTCCTCGCCGCCACCCTCGTGGCCGCGCTCGGCACCGTAGCGACGGCGTGCCCTCCGCCTCCACCGCCACCGCCACCGCCCACCAACCCGCTCTCGCTCGGGGTCGCCAGCACCGTCGGCAACGACGCCGCGGTCGCGGCGTCGATCAGCGGCAACGGCGACATCGTGGCGTTCACGTCGCGGGCTTCGAACCTGGTTCCCAACGACACCAACGGGTTCACCGACCTGTTCGTCCGCCAGGTCACAACCGGCACCGTCACCCGCATCGCCGAGCAGGTGAACTCCGAGCCTCGTATCTCGGCGAACGGTCGCTACGTGTCGTACCGGGCCACGGGCGGACAACTCGCCGTGTTCGACCGGACCACTGCGTCCACCACGAGCTGGTCACCGGCAGCGATCGGATTCGGCTCCACCACCCCGATCGTGCCCGACGACGGAACGGTCGCCATCACAGGCGTTGCGAGCTCCTTCGGCATCGCCGGCACCGACTGCCGGGTCCGAACACTCGCCACCGGGGTGGAACAGACCTGCCCCGCCGGCGGTCCGGGATTCGGTCAGGTCGCCTACGAGGCAGCCAGCCCGAACGGTCGCTACGTCCTCTACTTCTGGCTCGACCAGTCCGGCGGCGGCACGAGCGGACGTCTCCTCTGGGACCGCACCCTCGGCACCACGACGGCCGTCCCGGCGACGGTGGGTTTCTTCCCGTCGTTCGTCGTCCTCGCCAACGACGGCACGATCGTGTTCACCCAGGTGCTCGCCACCGGGTTCGGCACGCTCGCCGCCTACGACATCGCCGACGCCACGCTCACGCTGATGCCGGGGCCGATACCCAACGACACCTCGGTCCCCACCGGCGTCGCCGCCGACGGCACGGCGGTCACGTTCGTCTCGCAGGCGTCGAACCTGGTGTCGAACGACACGAACGATGTGGCCGACACGTTCCGTTGGAATATCGCCGCCGGCACGGTCGCCCGGACGTCGGTGGCCATCGGAACCGCCGCCGAGCTGCCGAACGGTGCCACCCGCTGCGGGAGCGCCCCCGGCCAGACCACCAGCACTGGTGCGCAGCAGTGCGGTCTCACTCCGGACCAGGCAGCTCCGATCGACACCAACGGCGTCGCCGACGCCTACCGGTTCAACTGAGGCGCACCGCTCAACTGAGGCGCACCGCCAACGGTCCCGGCAGCGAGGACCTAGCGTCTGGGACGTGACGTCGTCGGAGTCGGAGTTCCGAACCCTCCCGCACCTCGCACACTGGGGGGCGTTCCGGGTCACCACCGATGGCCGGCGAGTCCTGGCCGTCGACGGCCACCCCGACGATCCGGCGCCCTCGCCCCTGCACCAGAACGTCCTGGGCGACGGTCTGGTGACCGGCCGAGTTCGCCGACCGGCGATCCGAGAGGGCTGGTTGCGCAACGGCCCCGGACCCGACGACCGGCGAGGGTCGGACCGATACGTCGAGCTTCCCTGGGACGAGACCCTCGACATTCTCGCTGCAGAGTTGCGGCGAGTACGGGACGAGCACGGCGACGAGGCGATCTACGGCGGCTCGTACGGCTGGTCGAGCGCCGGACGGTTCCATCATGCCCAGAGCCAGTTGCACCGGTTCCTCAACTGCACCGGGGGCTACACCTCCTCGGTCAACACCTACTCCACGGGAGCGACCGAGGTCATCGTGCCCCACGTGCTCGGCGAGCTGCGAGCGCTTCGCCACCGGGCCACGACCTGGCCGACCATCCTCGAACACACCGACCTCGTCGTGGCATTCGGAGGGATGAACCCCAAGAACACCTGGGTGACTCCGGGCGGCGTCACTCGCCACACCCTCCTCCCAGCGCTCGCCGCAGCGGGACGGCGTGGGCTCGACTTCACGCTGGTCAGCCCGATGCGCGACGACCTGCCCGCCGAAGTCGGCGCCACGTGGCTCCCGATCGTTCCCGGAACCGACACTGCGATGATGCTCGCCCTGGTCCACGTCCTGTTGAGCGAGGATCTCGCCGATCGCGAGTTCCTCGAATCGCACACGACCGGCTGGGAGCGCCTGGCGGACTACGTGCTCGGAGTGAGCGACGGCCGGCCGAAGGACCCACGGTGGGCCGAATCGATCACCGGTATCGACGCCGCCACGATCACGAAACTCGCACGACAGATGAGCTCGGGCCGGACGTTGGTGACGGTGAGTTGGGCCCTGCAGCGGGCCGAGCACGGGGAGCAGCCGGTCTGGATGGGCATCGCGCTGGCCTGCATGCTCGGCCAGATCGGTCGCCCGGGCGGTGGGTTCGGTCACGGTTACGGATCCATGGCCGACGTCGGGATTCCCGAAGTGCCCGGCGCACTACCGACGCTGCCCCAAGGGCACAACCCGGTGCAGGCGTACATCCCGGTGGCGCGGATCACCGATCTGTTGACGCGACCCGGCGAGGCCATCGAGTACAACGGGGAACACCTCACCCTCCCCGACATCCGCCTCGTGTACTGGGCCGGCGGCAACCCGTTCCACCACCACCAGAACCTCTCGTCGCTGCGCCGGGCGATGACTCGCCCCGACACGGTGGTCGTCCACGAGCCGTTCTGGACCGGCACCGCCCGCCACGCCGACGTGGTCCTGCCGGTCACGACCACGCTCGAGCGCGACGACATCGGCGCCGGACGCAACGACGGATACGTCTTCGCCATGCCCCGGGCCGTCGAGCCGCTCGAGGAGGCCAGGGACGACTTCGCCATCCTCGCCGGCCTGTCCGAACGGCTCGGCGTGGCCGAGGAGTTCACCGAAGGTCGCGACGTCGACGCCTGGCTCGAACACCTCTACGAACGCTTCCGGAGGGCACATGGGTCCCGAGGCGTCCCTCTTCCCGACTTCGAGGAGTTCTGGTCGGCTGGCGAGATACGCCTACCCGACACCGGGGAGCATCACACGCTCTTCGAGGAGTTCCGCCACGACCCCCTCGGTCATCCGTTGCCCACCCCGAGTGGACGGATCGAGCTCTTCTCGGAGGTCATCGACGCATTCGGTTACGACGACTGCCCGGGCCATCCGGCGTGGCTCGAACCGGTCGAGTGGCTCGGGGGCCGGGTCGCAGAACGGTTCCCCCTCGCCCTCGTGGCCAATCAGCCCTCGACCCGCCTGCACAGCCAACTCGACGGCGGTCCGCACAGTCGCAGGGCCAAGGTCGCCGGTCGCGAACCGATTCGGATCCACCCCGATGACGCTGCGGCCCGAGGCATCACCGACGGAGACCTCGTCGTCGTCCACAACGATCGCGGCTCGGCGATCGCTGGCGCCGTCGTCACCGACGCCGTACGCAGGGGGGTGGTCAACCTCGCCACCGGGGCGTGGTACACCCCGGCTGATCCCGGGACGGTCGAGTCGATGTGCCTCCAGGGCAACCCGAACGTCCTCACCTCCGATCGCGGCACCTCGCGACTCGCTCAGGGATCAACCGGTCAACTGACGATGGTTGACGTGCAGCGATTCACCGGGGACGTCGTCGATTGCGATCCGTACGAGCCGCCGTTGACGAGCGGAACCGACTGAGCGACCCGACGCCACCGGGAAGCGTGGCGATCAGGCCGAGTTGCCGGGAGTCTCCATCTTGCGGGCGAGCGCTTCGCCGAGTGTCCCGCCCCCCAGACCCGGCACGGCGATCACGACGGTCGTGATCGTCTTAGATGGATCCGAGAGCACGACGTTGAGCACGAGTGCGGCCACGACGCCCCCGAGGACCGCACCCACGACGAAGCCTGCGATTCGCACCACCATGCTGCGAATGATGGCCACGATCCGCACGAGCGGCGGGGCCACCGCCCAACCCACGGCGGCTGATGCGGGACCCGTACACTCGAGCGTGTGAGCGAGCGACCCCGGGTGCTCCTGGCGATCACCTACGGGTTCAGCGTGCGGTACTCGGTGCCGACCGGACTGCTCGATGCGCTCAGCGGAATCTGCACCCCGGTGGTCGGCCTCGGCTGGGACGACGACGAACTGCAGGCCCTCCTGACCGATAGCAGCGTCGACGTCGTCCGACTCCCCGACGCCCGCATCGACGCGTCGTACCGGGCGGTCCGCAAGCGGCTCCAGGTGCTCCAACACCACCGGCTGCGCTCACCGACCACCCGGATCGAACGGGCGTACCGAGAGCAGGACTACGACTCTCGGACCCGAACGACGGCCACGCTCCGCCGGTGGCGCGACCTGGCCGCCGTGACCCGACCGGGAGGAGCGGCGGAACTCGAGCGCGCCGAACCCGCTGCGGTTCGCTCCGGCACGAACGTGGACGACTTCGAGCGGGTGCTCGGCTCGGCCGACGTGGAGCTTGTGCTCAGTCTCACCCCATACCACGATCAGGACGCGCTGACGCTCTGGGCCGCACGCTGGGCCGGCGTTCCATCGCTGACGTCGATCATCTCCTTCGACAACACGACCGCCCGGGAACGGATCGCCGTGCGCAGCGAGCGCATCGTCGTGTGGAACCGACACAACGTCGACGAACTCCACCGGGGCTACCCCGATCTGGACGCCGAACAGGTCGGGGTCATCGGTGCACCGCAATTCGATCTGCACCACCGACCCGAACTGGTCGTCGACGAGTCCGAATGGCGGGACCGGCTGGGCCTGCCCGCCGACCGGCCGGTGATCCTCTACGGCGCCGGTCCCGGGTTCCTGGTGCCCGGAGAGCGCGAGCTGGTGCGACTGCTCGATCGCAGCATCAACGAGGGCCGGCTGCCCGATGACCCGTTCCTGCTGGTGCGTCGCCACCCCGGTGACACGGTCGAACCCTGGCAGCAGCTCTCGGAGACGCTGACCGCCGGCACCGTCGTCGACCCGTGGGCCGCCGGCTCCAACCCGTTCCGGGGGTGGCCCAGCACCGACGACCTGATCGACCAGATGAGCTCCTTCGCCCACGCAGCGGTGCACGTCAACGTGAGCAGCTCCATGACGCTGGACGGGGCGGTGTTCGACCGACCCCAGGTCGGGCCCCGTTTCGTCCCCGGCGCCGACCCACGCGCGGCGAAGCAGGTGCGCGAGCTCTACGACCGCGAGCACTGGTGGCCGATCACCGCCTCGGGGGGTCTGGCCACCGCCGACTCGCCCGACGAACTCCTCGCCGCCGTCACCGAGGGCCTGCGGGACCCGTCGGCCCGCAGCGCCGGACGACAGCGGATGGTCGAGGACCTGTTGACCTTCACCGACGGCCACTCGAGCCAGCGGCTCGTCGACGAGGTGCACCGAGCGCTGGGGGACCGGCCGTGAACGAGAAAGCCCCCGGACCGGACGACGTGCGAAGGGCCGTGATCGTCGGCTCCGGGAGCGCCGGGCGCCGACACCTGACGGCGCTGCGATGCCGGTTCCCGGACGCCGAACTGGTGATGGTCCGCCGCCCGGACAGCACCACTCCGCTCGACGTGCCGGCCGAACAGGGGGCGGTGCTGGTCGAGTCGCTCGACGAGGCCCTCGGCGCCGGTCCGGCCGACCTGGGGGTCGTGGCCTCCCCCGCCCCGTTCCACGTCGAGCACACCGCCGCGTTCGTGGAGGCCGGGGTGCGGTGCGTGCTGCTCGAGAAGCCCGTGGCGACCTCCGCAGAGCTCGCAGAGCCACTCGTCGGTCTGGCTGCGGGCAGCACCGACGTGGTCGTCGGCTACCACCTGCGCTGGTCCGACACGGCACCTGCGGTGCGGTCGCTGCTGCTCGACGGCGTCGTCGGGAGCGTGACGTCGTTCGGATTCCACTCGGCCCAACACCTGTCGAACTGGCGGCCGTGGGCCCGCACCGAGCAGACCGTCAGCGGCCGGGCCGAACTGGGCGGTGGGATCCTGCTGGAGATCAGCCACGAGCTCGACGGGCTGCGGTGGTTGCTCGCCGGATCCCACGGCGAGGTCGACCGGGTGGCCGCCCGGCTGCGCTTCGACGGCGCACCCACCGACGGCAACGTCGACACGGTCGCCGACATCGACGTGGTGCTCGCCGACGGCACCAGCGGCGTCGTGCACCTCGACATGACCTCGCCGGTGCACGAACGCCGGTGGCACTTCGACGGCCCGGACGCCACGCTGTGGGCCGACCTGCTCACCGGTCGGATCGAGCGGCGGGGGCCCGGCGGCACCGAGGTTCTCGTCGACGCCGCCGCCGAGGGCGAGCGGGACCGGGCCGAGGGCGGCCTCATCGACCACGTGCTCGCCGTGCAGGCCGGGCTCACCGAACCGGGGTGCACGGTGGAGGACGGGATCGAGGTGCTGCAGATCGTCGACGCAGCCCGGCGGAGCCACGAAGATGGCGGCGCGCCGGTCGACACAGTCCGGACACAGCCCGGGACCGGAGGGAGCGCTCGTGCGTGAGATCAGGGAACTCGCCCGACTCGGCGGTCGGGTCGCACTCGTCGCCGGCGGGGCCGGTCACATCGGTGCCGCCGTCGCCGACGCCCTGGCCCAGCAGGGCGCGACTGTGGTCGTCGCCGACCTCGATGCGGACCGGTGCGAGCAGGTCGCCTCGTCGATCGCCGAGCGTCGCGACGTGCCCACCGATGCCGAACCCGTCGACCTGTGCGACGAGGACGCCACCCGCGCCCTCGCCGGTCGCGTACGGGAGCGCCACGGGCGCATCGACGTGCTGGTCCACACCGCAGCGCTGGTCGGCGGCCCGCACATGGACGGCTGGACCACACCGTTCCCGGAGCAGCGCACCGGTGTGTGGCGCCATGCCCTGGAGCTGAACCTGACGTCGGTGTTCGTGCTCACCCAGGCCTGCGCCCCGGCGCTGGCCGTGTCCGGGCACGGGTCGGTCGTGCTGTTCGGGTCGATCTACGGACTCGCCGGGCCGGACTGGCGGATCTACGAGGGTACCGACATGGGCAACGCCGCCGGGTACGCCGCTTCCAAGGGCGGGGTGCTGCAGCTCACCCGCTGGCTCGCCACGACGCTCGCCCCCGAGGTCCGCGTCAACTCGATCAGTCCCGGCGGCGTGTTCCGGGATCATCCCGACGAGTTCCGTTCCGCCTACGAGGAGCGCACCCCGCTGCGCCGGATGGCCACCGAGGAGGACCTCGTCGGTGCGGTCGTGTTCCTGGCGAGTGACCTGTCCGCCTACGTGACCGGGGTGGACGTCCCGGTCGACGGCGGCTGGACGGCGTGGTGACCGGTCTGGTGACCGGGGGTCGCTGACCCGACCGGCCGGGTGGTTCAGCCCGGTCGGTTCAACCCGGGCGGGCGAACCGCCACACGTCGTCGTCGACGTTGCGCCACTGCGACGGGTCGAAGAAGTTGAACGTCTCTCGGTCACCACCGAAGGTGTAGATCGCATCGCCCGTCGTTCCCGGCCCGCCCGGGGCGACCACCGTGTCGTAGTCGTAGCGGATCGCGGCCTCGGTCGTGGCGTTCCAGGGGACCGTCGCCATGCGGGTCCAGGTGGCACCGTCGTCGCTGACCCAGGCATCCATCGGGCTCGACCGCCCGAACACGTCCCAGGGCAGCGGGCTCTGGCCGTACCCGCCGAAACACACGAAGGTGCCGTCGAGGACGTCGCAGGTGTGGCCCGGACGCGGCGACCAGCCGGCGGAACGGGTCACCAGTTCCCAGTTCGCCCCGTCGCGGGTCCGCCAGACGTCGTTGAAGTACGGCGGCGGGCTGCCGGTGAAGCCGTACTCACCGCCGAACAGGTAGAGCCACCCGTCACGGACCGCCACCGACGCCCCGGCGCGGGGTGCCCACGGCGCTGCTGCCGTGACCCGCTCCCAGGTCACGCCGTCGACCGAGCGCCAGACGTCGTTGAACAGCTGCCGCACCGGCGGACCGCCGACGATGCTCACGTCGTCGTTGACCGATCCGCCCAGCAGGTAGATGGCCCCGTCGAGCACCGCGGCGCTCAGCCCGGCCCGACCCTCCCATGGCGCGTCGGTGGTGAGCGGCGTCCACGTCGCACCGTCGGTGCTGGCCCACACGTCGTCGAAGAACTCGGAACGGGATGCCACCCTCGGGTAGCAGAACGGGTTGGCGGCGCAGGCCGGGTTGACGTCCACGATGAAGTTCTGACCGCCCAGCAGGACCATGCGGTCCCCCTGCACGACGACCTCGTGGTACGAGCGCGCCGGCCAGCTGTCGGGTTGTCCCTCCTCGTGGACCCGGGTCCAGGTTCGACCCAGGTCGTCGCTGCGCCAGGTGTCGCCCCAGATGGTCGAGTCACCCGGGATGGGGCCCTTGGGGAACGGCGTGTACGGCTTCGGGGTCCGACCACCCACGACGAACATGGAGTCACCCAGCATCACGGACTCCACACCAGCCCGAGCACCCCAGGGTGCGCCGTCGGCCACGGCGGTCCACTCGTGGGCGCCGAACCGGGTCGGTGCAGCGGGCGGGAGCTGCGGGACGCAGGCGGCCACCACGGACGCCAGGACCACGCCCAGCACCAACAAGGGCGTCGGCGCCGCACGTCGCAACGGCCCGGAAGTTTCCGAACATCGAATCATTCGTCTCCCACCACTCGTCGGTCCTCGGGACCCCGCCTGCAGGAACCCGTCGCCCGGACCGAACGCCGCCACGTCCACGCTGACAGAAGAACAGCACCGGGAGCGAACTGATTCCCAGTGGCGGTCGGTGGGGTACTGGACCAGAATCGCCCCGTGACCGACGAGGACACCTCAGCGCTCGACCGGGCCCGGTACGTCTCGCTGACCACCTTCCGGCGCAACGGCGACCCCGTGGCCACGCCGGTGTGGACGGTCCGCCACGAGGGGGGCTGGGCCTGCACGACCGGGGCGACCTCCGGGAAGGTGGCACGCCTGCGCCACACGGACCGGATCGAGGTCGCGCCCTGCGACGTCAGGGGCCGGGTGGCCGACGGCGCGCCCCGCTACAGCGGCACCGCCCGGGTGGTCGAGGATCCAGCCGAGTACCGGCGGGTGCGCTCGGCGGTGGTGCGCCGGTACTGGGTGCTCGGACCGGCGCTCGTCGCGTGGGGAGCGATCGGTCGCATGTTCGGGCGTCACGCCGCCGAGGGTGCCGTGACTTGGACCATCGACTCCGGCGACTGAGCGGTCGGGAGGCGACGGGGTGGACCGGCCGCTCGGCGAGGTCGACCTCGGGGTGGACGACCACCCCGGCGAAGAACTCCACCGAATCATGCACCGGGCCCGCAACGCCGGGCCCATCGTGCCGGTCCGGTTCATGGGCACCGAGGCGCACCTGCTCACGACCTTCGACGCCGTGCGGACGTTCCTCTCCGACGACGATCAGTTCCCCGGGGGCGTGATCTACCGGTACTCGACCCGACCGAGCGTCGGCAGCACGTTCATCGACCTCGACGGCGAGGACCACCACCGGGTCCGTCGGCTCGCCACCCCTGCGTTCCGGTCCCGGGCCGTACGGCGCTTCGTGGACGACGAACTCACGCCGCTCGCCGATGAGGTGCTCGACGAGATGCTCGCCGCCGGGCTCGACGACCTCGTTGAGGGCTACGTGCGGGTCCTCCCGTTCTGGTCGATCAGCCGGAAGCTCGGCTTGCCCGTCGGGACCGAGGAGCGGCAGCGGACCTGGGCGCTCGCGCTGCTCAGTCACCCGACCGACCCCGAGGGCGCCCGGCGTGCGGCAGACGCAGTGACCGAGTTCCTGCTCCCGACCCTGGCCGAACGTCGGGCGACGCCACGCGACGACGTCGTCTCGCGGCTGCTGACCGCCGAGGTCGACGGCGCGGGGCTCACCGACGAACAGGTGGCCGCGCACGTCCGGTTGCTGTACGCCGTCGGTGCCACCACCACCTCCGACGGACTCGGGACACTGCTCCGGCGGACGCTCACCGAGCCCGGACTGTGGGAACGGCTGCGCGCCGACCGGTCGCTGCTCCCGGCGGTGGTCCACGAGTCGCTGCGGACCGAACCGCCGGTGGCGCTGCTCCCCCGACTCGCCGTCGACGGTGGCGAGGTGGCGGGCGTCGAGCTGCCGCCCGGCGCGCTCGTCCTGTGCGGGATCGCTGCGGCGAACCGCGACCCGGCGGTGTTCAGCGACCCGGACCGCTTCAATCCGGAGCGACCGGAGACCGAGGTGCTCACCTTCGGGTTCGGCTCGAAGTTCTGCCCCGGCTCACACCTGGCCCGACAGCAACTCGCCGCGGCGACCGACGTCCTGTTGGAACGGCTGGGCGGCGTGCGAGTGGTCGACGCGCCTGAGCCCACCGGTCCGGTGCTCCGCCGGATCGAACGACTCGTGGTCGAACCGCTCCCGGCGACCTGAATCGGCCGCTTGCGCCAGCAGGTCAGGCGATCTCGTGCCCGTAGGGGTCGTGCCCGTAGGGGTCGAGATCGTCGCAGAGGAACGCCTCGCGACGGAACCGCCCGCCGGCGGTCGAGGTGCGGTCAGCGGCGAGATCAGCCCGTTCGGTGTCACCGACCTCGGCCCAGAGTTCGGCGCACTCGACCCAGCGCTGCATTGCCAGCCGGACGTCACGACGACGCTCGGCGCTGGCCGCAGCGCGTCCGGCTCGCACCGCCGCACGGATGATGTCGGCCGGTCGACGTTGCAGGTTGGTCAGCTGGTCGGCATCGACGATCTGCACGTCGATGTCGTCCTCGTGGAGATCGGGCGGGATGAGCAGTTCAGCACGGTCCAGGAGTCCATCGAGTCGCAGCGGGGCCTGGGCCAGCAGCACCAGGCTGTCCCGCCGCAGGACGCGGACCCACCGATCGTCGGAGGACCGGGTGGTGGACACCACCAGGAGCGACGGGCCGATCCGCTCGACGATGCGGGTCTCCGGTGCCTCATACGCAAGGCGGGTCTCCGGTGCCACATACGCAAGCGCGGCGGCCGGCTCGGGTGCGGCGTCGTCCCACAGGGATTCCCCCACCAAAGCCGGCGCCATGGGAGACGGTGCAACGCTGGCAGCGAACCACTCGTCCCGGTCCCGCCGCTCGAGCAGTTCCACGACGCCGGGCGCGCGATCGCCGAAACGCTCGGCGAACGAGTCGCCCATCACCGCCAGCCGCTTGCCCCAGCCGTCGATGTACGCCAGCGGGGTGGGATCGGCAACCGGGACGAGCGACTCGGCCAGGTCGACCATCGGCACGAGCAGCGGTTCGAACAGGTCACCCGCGGGGGTGCGTGGGACGCGCGCTACGAACTCGACGACCGCGATGATCCGCACGAGCGGGTCGAGTGCGGTGTCCTGGGCCAGGTCGCCGAGCACCACGAGCCGACCTGCGTCGGCCGCGTCGGGCCAGGAGCCGAACGGACCGGGGCGGGATCGGGCGGCACCCCACTGATCCTCGGGCTCGGGCCGCTCCGCGACCTCGGGACGATCGATCGAACCGGCCCGGTCGACGAGCAGCATCGCCCCGTCCCCACCGAAGGCCGCCACGAGCAGCGGCGAGCCGGCCGGGTCGGCGGACTCGACGTCGAGCGCGATCAAGCGCGCCGGATCGAGGTGGTCGACCGACCACGTGCTCCCATCGGGAAGATCCACCGACGAGACCCCCGCCGGTCCGAAGGGCCCGCCCGTCACCTCCAGCCGGTCGCCGTCGCGCTCGACCCGGGCGCGGGACACGTCGAGCGGGTAGAGACCGCCCTCGGGTACCTCAGCCACGATCGCTCCCCCGCTCGTTGCGGAACCGCATCACGGCCGCCTCGTAGCTGCTGGACACCTGCCGCTGCATGCGCGACCGGGCCTGGTTCTTCCGGTTGCGGGTCTGGGTGTCGTCCCGGTCCTCCGGGAAGTGCAGCCGCTGACCGGCGAACCACAGCGCTGGCCACAGGAGCGCCTGATCGGGTCGGGCGCCGGCACGCGGCGCTGGTACACCGTCGAGACGGACATCCGGGTACGCCCACAGGATCACGAGCGAGAGCATCGCGGATGTGACCCAGGGGTGGCGTACGGGAGTGCACTCGACCACGACCCGCAGGCTGTCGAGCTCGTCGAGCGCGCTCGGACGATCACCGTCGACGACCTCGGTGGCCGTGGGGTCACCCGACGACGCGCCCGGTACCTGGTTTCGGTCGTCGCCGAGATCGTCGTCAGGGGGAAGGTCGTCGGTGGCCAACCGGCCCTGGGCGATCCGGTTCGCCGTCTGGCGGAGGACCGTGGTTCCGTAGGCGGCCGGGTTGTCGACCACGAGCGGCCCGTTCCGCATGCGGGTCCAGACATTGAGCCGAGCGGTCTGCAGCACGTCGTCTGCGACTGCGTCGGCCGCAGGGAATCGGGGGCGTGCGACCAGCGTCCGGGCGTAACGGGTGGCCTCGGGCGTGCCGAGCCAGTGCAGAACATCATCTCCGGTGTACACGTCGCTGATCACGGCTCCTCTCCTTCCGTCGGAGTGTCGCACAGGGGTGTGACACCCCGACGGCTGGTCGGGCCGGCACGAGCCGGCCCGACCACGTCGGCCGCACAGTTCGGTGGTCGTCTCGGCGCGCCGTGTGGTCACGCCCGACACCGGTCAGGCCGCCAGGGCGAAGCCGCTGGCGTGCACCAGCGAGCCGTCCCAGACGAGCGCCTGACCGACGAGCCGGCGGGTCCGGATGTGCCGCTCGACACCGAGCCCGACACCCGCGGCCTCCACGGCGTCACCGGCCGCCAGGCGCTGCAGGAACCGGAGCGCCCGAGAGGCGGACGGCCGTCCCTCGACCCGCTCCGGGGCGTCGAGCACCTGGGCGCGGACCATCGCCGCCCACTGACCGGCGAGCAGGTCGGGGGTGGCGAAGATCTCGGCGGCGACGATCCGGGACCCGTGGGCCACGACGACGCCGCACTGCCCCGGCAGCGGGCCCAGGTCGGTGAGTTCCGCCGCGGCCTCGGCCAGTCGCTCGTGGCGACCACGACCACGACCTCGGTCGCGGTTGCGGTCCGGACGATCGAACACGGCCTCCGCGGCGGCGAAGTTCGCCGTGTCGGACTCGACACCGAGCCGGTTGAGCTCGTAGCCGACCGTGTCCCAG
>VGBZ01000058.1 GCA_016870275.1 Actinomycetota bacterium | reverse complement strand
GTTCACCGATCCAGAAACCCTCACCGACACGGCGTCCCGGCTACCCGGAAGCACCGTCGTCGTCGTCGTCGGAACCGTGGTCGTCGTCGTCGTGGTCGTCGTGGTCGTCGGAACCGTGGTCGTCGTGGTCGTCGGAACCGTGGTCGTCGTGGTCGTCGGAACCGTGGTCGTCGTGGTCGGCTCCGTCGTCGTCGTGGTCGTCGTCGTGGTCGTCGTCGTGGTCGTACTGCTCGAGGGAGTCACGTTGACGTTCTTCGTCACCGTGGCCGAATCACCATCGGCGTCGGTCACGGTGAGCCTCACCTGATTGGACCCGACGGTGGTGAAGGTCTTGGAAGCGCTCACTCCACTCGCAGTGCTCCCATCAGGGAACTCCCACAGGTAGGTCGCAGGACCAGCCGTCACCGTGGATTCCGCAGCGGAGAAGTTGACACTGAAGGGCGACTCACCGCTGAGCAACGTCGGCGTGGTTGTGATCTTCGCAATCACGCCCCGGCCGACAACAGGCGCCGTCTGACCTGCGATCACCGCAGTGTTGTTGCCCGAGGGCGACGGGAGACCGAGGTTCGTGTTGATCTGCGTGTTGATGCCGTTCGGGTCGAACAGGATCGGAGGACACCCAGAGGCTCCCGGGACCGAGAAGGAGTTGTTGACCAACAACACCGATCCGCTGGTCGAGTACGGCGACCCTGAGATCGCCGTGTTCGGGAGAGGCGGACTCGTCGTCCCGGTCGTCAGCACGTTGATGTCGATCGGATTGCTGGTCGTGCCGATCGAACACGTCGGTCCGAGGGGGAGGATGCCGTCCTCGTTGGTGAGCCCGATTCGGAATCGCAGCCGGAGGCTGGCCTGTCCGGTGAGCGGGTTGATGGTTCCGGTTGCTGGCGCAGTCGGAATCACGGTGGCGATGAAGACCGGGTTGGAGCCGATGGCAACGCGGATGTACGCCTTCGGCAGGATGACACCGGACGTCGGGATCGTGAGGTTCCCCGCCGCATCGATCGTGCCGTTCAGGACCGGATCGATCTTCGCCTGGAACCCACCGGCGGTCTCTGAATCATCGGTGGGACTCGTGCACTGCGGATCCCCGCCGATGCCCGGAGGAGCGACGTAGTCGATCCCGGGGATTCCGTCGTTGTCGACTCCGTCGGAGCACTCCGGAAGGGCCCGCGGGGCGAGCGAGAAGGACTGGCCGCGCAGACTGATCACGCCACCTGTCGGGGTGATGGTGATCGCACCGGGATTGGCGACCTTCTGCGCCTCGGCACCGGGAAGAGACAGGAAGACCGTCGCCAGAGCAACGAGCACTGCGGCACCGGTCCAAACAAAACGCTTCATGCCATCCCCCTCAGGACGAGATTTCCAACCGCCTGATGAACAGTGTTGAACACTCGCTCCCGCTCGTCAAGCCATACCAGTGGATCAGAGCGAACCGCCGGGCACATCAGCCAATGGGGGCCACTGGATCACTCGTGGTCGCCGTCGGGACGGCCGTGGCGATCGACGCCGCACAACGCCCTCCAGGCCCGGGGGATCCGGCCCTGAACGAGGACCTCGGCGTCGATCAACGAGCGCAACACGGCTTGACAGGCTCGATGCCGCAGGGCCTCACGCTCAGGACACCGGCGAACCCGATTCCACGTTCGCCAACCGGGGAGGCCGACGGTCTCGTACACCCCGGGCTGAACCAGCGTGTCCCACATGCCGCCGATCACCACGGGCACGAGATGACGAAGTGCCCAGCGATCGATCCTCGACGTGGTGGCCCATGTCTCCCTCAGCCGCAGGCGGGCGTAGGAGAGATGGCGAGCTTCTTCCATCCGGTGGTAGCGGTTGACCGCTGCGAGATGGGGATCGGTGCCGGGGTGTTCCGAGGCCAGGTGCTGCAGGAGGTCCGGGATCTCCTCACCACCGAGCACCAGCGCGTGGAACGTCGCCGGCAACTGGATGATCAGTGCCGTGCCGAACCGGTCGATCAGCTTGAACACCCCGCGGTCGAGGCGCTGCGGTGCTCTGGGACCGATCTGTCGGATCAGGTCTGCGAACAGTCGCGAGTGTCGCGACTCCTCACCGATCTCGACCAACGCGTAGTCGGCGTGCGCACCCGCAGGGTCGAGCCGGTTGGCGATCTCGATGCCGAATCCCGCCGTCAACACGGCCTCGAAGCGGATTCCCGCCACCAGGATCGAGGCGACCTCCTCTCGCGAGAGGGTGGCCCACTGCTCGTCGCTCAGACAGAGGCCGAGACCGGCCGTACTCATCAACTCTGTCGGGATCAACTGTCCAGCCCCGAGTTGGCCGGACAACTCGGGGGCCGACAACGGGTCCTTCGCCCGTTTCTCCGACACCCGCAGGAGTTGGGACAGCCGACGGGCCGACGACCGACCGGGGTCGAGGTTCGTCGGCGTCGGGCCGTTCTGCAGGTGGGTTGATCCGTCGGACAACGTGAGCTCCTCCGCTTTGTTACCGGCAGTAACTTACCGACAGTAACAGCGCTCGTCAAGGGCGGTGGGGCAGTACAGTCTGCGGAGTGGGCGAGCGACGACGCAGGAACCGCAAGGCGACCGAGGACCGACGTGAGGACCTGATCGATGCGGCCGTCACAGCGATCCGCCGGGACGGGGCCGGGGTCTCCATGGAGGAGATCGCTCACGAGGCCGGCATCACCAAGCCGATCATCTACGCCAACTTCGGTGACAAGGCCGGCCTGGCCGACGCCATCGCCGCTCGGTTCTCGACTGAGCTACAGGCCCGGTTCGCGACGATCTGGGTCCAGACCGACGACTCCCGGGAGCGCGTGGTGCGGTCGATCGACGTCTGGGTGAGCTTCATCGAGGAGGAGCCGAACATCTACAGCTTCCTCTCCGAGGGAACCTTCGGTGCCGGCCGACGACTCGATGAACGGCGTCTCGTCGACGAGTTGGGACGGACGGTCTCCCAAGCGCTCGGTCAAGCCCTCCGGGCGTCAGGAGCAGACTCCGGACCGGCGGAGCCGTGGGCGTTCGGGATCCTCGGGATGGTCCACGTCAGCACCGAGTGGTGGCTCGAACGACGCACCCTGAGTCGGGCCGACTTCGTAGAGTTCATCGCCACCCTGCTGTGGGAAGGACTCGCCGGGGCCGGGCTCGGCAACGCCGGACGGACCGGCGCCGCCACATCCGCCGCCGGTCGGGCCGACGAGGCGAGCGCTACTGGATCTCCTCGCCCAGGCGCCGCAGCGACTGCACCACGGCGCGCTCGTCGACGTTGACGCACTTCCCCGAGGTCACGACCGGCCGACCGGCCACCCACACCGCAGCGACGTCCTGACGGGAGGCCGAGTAGGCCAACGAACCCACCGGATCGCGCACCGGCTCGATCCAGGGGCTCGACAGGTCCACCGCGGTCAGGTCAGCGACCTTGCCCGCCTCGATCGAACCCGAGTGCGCCTCGATGCCGAGCGCCTCGGCCCCACCGAGCGTGGCCATCCGCAGCGCCTGACGTGCCGGGAGCGCCGTGGCGTCAGGCGGGTGCGCACCCGACGCCGTCCCCTTGTGCACCAGCGCCGCAACACGCATGACGTGGAGCAGATCGAGGTCGTCGCTGCTCGCCTGACCATCGGTACCGAAGGCCACCGTGGCCCCCGCTTCGAGCAGATCACGGACCGGCGCCACGCCCGAGGCCAGCTTCAGGTTGGACACCGGGCAGTGGGCGACGGCCGCACCCGCCCGAGCGATCCGGTCGACCTCCGACGCTTCGAGGTGCACGCAGTGTGCGAGGAGGGTGTCCTGCGACAGCAGGCCTGCGTCCTCGAGCACATCGAGCGGTCGCCCGCCGTGGCGAGCGAGCACCACATCGTTCTCGGCCTCGGTCTCAGACAGGTGGATCTGCAGGATGCAGTCCCGACCATTGATCAGCGCGGCGAGTTCGGCGAGTTGATCGGGACCGACCGTGTAGGTCCCGTGCGGTCCGAGCACCGGACGCCAGATCCCGCTCGCCGGTCGCTCGTCGAGCCACTCCCCCGCAGCGGTGAGCACCTGGTCCCACGTCGACGTGGTCGGCCCGCCGTCGATCAACGTCGGTCCGGTCAGGAGCCGGAGTCCGACGGACTCAGCACCTCGCAGTCCGGCGTCGACCATGAAGTACATGTCGATCGAGGTGGTCACGCCGCTGCGCACGAGTTCCACCGCCGCCGCCTGCGTGGCCCGCTCGACTCGATCCGGAGTCAGACTCACCGCCTCCAGCGGCATGACGACCGCCAGGAAGTCGGCCAGGTTCCGGTCCGACGCGCTCCCGCGCAGCATGTTCATGGCCAGGTGCGCGTGCGTGTTGATCAGGCCCGGCACGAGCACGTGTCGCTCGAGACGGGTTGTGGGGACGCCGGCGCAGACATCGAGGATCTCGTGCGCCGGACCGACCTGCACGATCCGACCGTCCGCAACCGCCACGGCGCCGTCGTCGAGCACCCGGCCCTCACCCGGGTCACCGATGACGACCCACTCGGCACGTACCACCAGATCCGCCCCGACATCCGCCTCACCGACTCGAGCGCCATCGGTCCCGCCCGCCATGGCCGCACGCTACCGTCCGGCCGTGACCATCGACGTCGCCGCTCTGCGACGGGATACACCGAGCCTGCTCGAGCGGACCTACCTCAATCACGCAGGCGCCTCACCCTCCCCCGTACCCGTGCTCGATCGGGTCGTGGAGCACCTCCGGCTCGAGGCGCAGATCGGCGGCTACGAGGCGGCCGAGGCATGCGCCGAGGAGCTGCACGCAGTCCACAGCTCACTGGCGAAGCTGCTCGGTGCCGGTGCGGACGAGATCGCCCTCTGCGACAGTGCCAGTTCGGCCTGGCTCCGCGCCTTCTGGTCGTTCCCGCTCCGGTCCGGGGACGTCGTGCTCACCTGCCGGAGCGAGTACGTCACCAATGCGCTCGCCCTGCTCCGGGCCCGACGGACCGTTGGCATCACCGTCGAGGTGCTGCCCGACGACGAACACGGTCAGGTCGACGTCGCCGCCCTCGTCGAACGCCTCGACGCCGGTGGGGTCGCCCTCGTCAGCATGGTGCACGTCCCGACACAAGGGGGTCTCGTCAATCCCGCAGCCGCCGTCGGTGCTGCGTGCCGATCGGCGGGTGTCCCGTTGCTGCTCGACGCCTGCCAGTCGGTCGGACAGCTGCCGACGCTGGTCGACGAACTCGGCTGCGACGTGCTCACTGCGACCGGCCGCAAGTTCCTGCGGGGTCCACGCGGGACCGGATTCCTTTACGTGCGCCGCAGCCTCCTCGATCGGCTCGACCCCCTGTTGCTCGACTCCCAGTCGGCGAGCTGGGTCACCGACGACACCTACGAACTCGCCGCAGGGGCCCAGCGACTCGAGTCGTTCGAGCGCAACATCGCCGGACTCCTCGGACTCGGTCGCTCTGTCGAGTACGCCCTCGGTATCGGCATCGATGCGATCGCGGACCGGGTGGTCGCACTCGGTGCAGCACTGCGGACCGGTCTCGCCGCCATCCCCGGCGTGCAGGTCCACGATCGGGGCGAGCAGCGCTGCGGGATCGTCACGTTCACCATCGACGGGCACGACCCGGCCGACGTGCAGCGACAACTCGCCCGGGAACAGGTGCACGTGTGGACAGCGAACGCTGCCTACGCCCGGATCGACCTCGACGCCCGGGGCATCAGTTCCATGGTGCGCGCCTCGGTCCACGTCACGACCACCGACGACGAGGTCGACCGAACGCTCGACCTCGTCGATCGGATCAGTCGAGATCCCGCTTGATCCGAGCCAACTCCACCCGCTCGGGACGGGCCTTGTAGAACTCATCGAGCGGGTAGCAGCCCGAGACCAGCCCGTGCCGGGGTGCGGTCGTGCAGTCCGAGAACGTCCGACACAGCGACCGGGGCCGCACCGGCCGACCCGCCAGGACGTCAGCCGGAAGATCCGGATAGGACAGCGCCGAGCGACCCAGCCCCACGCTGTCGACCCACCCGGCGTCCAATGTCGCCTGGGCGACGTGGCCGATGAACTGCTGGAAGTACGTGTATCCGGTTCCCACCACGACCGTGCCGCCGGGAACGGCGACCCGAAGATCCCGGGTGGCCTGCAACATCGCGACGGCATCGACGATCGGATCCCTCGGTGGCGTGTAGCCGTCGGACGGCGGGAACCATGCCGGACGCTGGGCGTGCGGCGACCAGTACGGACTGCCGACAGTCGTGCACACCAGGCGGACCCCCCGATCGGAGAGCATGCGGACCACCTCGATGGTCTCGGACAGGTCCGGGCCGTCCAGCCCCACGGGAGAGAAGACATCGAGGGCCGCTGGGTCCGGCGCACCCACGCCGTCCTCGCCGGCCCGGTACGGACCGGGGTCGAACACCGACAACCGCACCCCGACGGCGAGGTCCGGAACCCGCTCCCGCACCCCGTCGACGCAGGACCGCAGGAACCGTGAGCGCCCCTCGAGGTCACCGCCGTAGCGCCCTGGACGTTCGTGCGCAGCCAACAGTTCGTGCCCGAGGTAGCCGTGGCAGGCCTTGAGGTCGACGAAGTCGAACCCCGCTGCACGAGCGACCTCGGCTGCCTCCACGAAACACTCCACGAGCTCGTCGAGTTCGTCGTCGCTGAACAACGACGACGGTGTGGCCCCGACCCGGGCGTCGAGCAACGGGTCCGTGCGGGCCGTCCGGGGCGCTGGTGGGCCGTCGGGCCGCGACCACCGACCCGAGTGCGTCAACTGGAGCCCGACCACCGGCGTCACCCCGACGCCATCGGCGGCCGAGCGGAGCCCGGCGAGCAACCCGCTCAGGTCCTCGACGGAGTTGTTGTTGATGGTCAACTGGTGCGGGTTGGCCCGACCGTCGCGACGAACCGCCACAGCCTCGCCGCCCCAGACCAACCCGGCGCCCGAGGCGCCGAAGCGTTCCCATCGGCGTCGGACCAGGTCGCTGGGTCGACCCTCGTCGGTGCCGTCCCAGCCCTCCATCGGCAGGACGCAGAACCGGTTCGGGATCAGCAACAGCCGAGCCGGGTCCGCAACCTCGAACGCTGTGGCCAGGACCCCAGCGGCGTCGACCTCGTCGGCGACGGTCAGGTCCACGCCGAGTTCGGCGAGGCGGTCACGGAGCGCCGACGGGTCAGCGAGCGACTTCACCTGCGGATAGGGCAGTCGACGGGTCACGTTCGGCTCCCGGTACCCGGCTCGACCACGCCCTGTTCGACGACACCCAGCCGAACGCCGAGTTCGGCGAGGACCGCCCGGTCCGAGTCGGGGCGCTCCGGGGCGCCGGCCGGTGTGGCGTCGGAGGTGATCCACCCCCGCAGGCGGAGGAACTGCGACGCCGAGTGCTTGTAGGCCGGCACCGGGGTCCGGAAGGCGAACCGGCCCAGGTACTGCAGGTCGTCGTTGCGCTGGTGGAACGCCGGATCGCCGCTCGCCCAGCACCGGTCCCGCTCGGCGAAGAGGTCCGGCGCGAATGTCGAGATGCCGAGCAGGTAGTCGCTGCCGTAGCAGACCATGTCGATCGCCAGGTCGTTGCCGGTCAGCACCATGAAGTCGGGCCGCACCCGGTCACGCAGACGCAGGCGGTCCCACTCCGGTGCCCGCTCGAGCGACGAGTGCTTGGCACCCGCACACGAGCGGATTCCGAGCAGGTCCCGGTACCCCTCGAGGGAGAGCACGAACCCTGCGGGGTGGAACGCCCGGGACAGCTCGAAGCCCAGGAACCGGTCGCACCGCTCCCCCACCGCCGCCATGGCTGCGAGCTGTTCCCCTTCGCTCACGCCACCGAGTCCGTGCGAAGGGAACAGGATCGGCGTGCCTCCGTGGCTGGCGATCGTCGCCACCTGCTGGAAGTAGCGGTCCAGGTCGAGTCTCGCCCCCGGTGCGTCGTCGACGTGCGCTCCCGCCACGAACTCGGCATCTCCGCAGATCTCACGGGTGACCCGCAGGATCTCCTGGCGTGCGCTGTCGTCGAGGGTCGGACCGAAGCCCGTGTCCATGTTGACCGCCGGGACGAGTCCGGCCTCGAGCGTCCGGGCCAGGTGGGCGGCGAAGCCGTCGAGGTCCGGAGTGAACGGGTCGGCGTGCGGCAGCAGCACCGCCGACATCCCCGTGATCGTGCGTTCCGGCCGCAGCAGATCGTACGGCTCTGTCGCCCGGCCACTCACGGGGACCACGCTACGGCACGGTCCTGAGCGTCGAGCACGACGCGGCTGACGACGACCGGATGGTGGCGGGGCATCAGTCGTTCTCCGTCGTCGGCGAGATCGGCGAGCAGCTCATCAGCCCAGTTCCTCTGGTCGAGGGGCTCGACTCGACGGTGCGACGCCGCGTCGGTGATCCACAGCTCGGGGCTTCCGGCCACACCGTCGAGGATCGGCGTCCGCACCTCGAGCCTGCCCTCGGTCCCGGTGACCACGAGTCGGACGTCTCCCCACGCCGGGAACCCGTCGGCCTCGAGGAAATCCACCCGGTGGAACCCGCGCGCACCACCGCCCTCGAGGACCAGCTCCGCGACGTCGTGCACGGCGGGCAGCTCCGGTGCTGCGACGTTGCCCGAGGCTGCATGGACCACGCGCACGTCGTCGGCGCCGGTGACGGCAACGAACTGGTCGACCTGGTGCGTCGCGAGGTCGACCAACAGGCTTCCAGCCCGAGCCGGATCCGCAAACCACGCTGGCCGGGAGGCGAACGCCGCACGGTGCGGGGCGCTCCCGCTGACGGCGACGACCCGGCCGACGGCGCCGGAACGCGCCATCGCGGTGGCGGTGCGGACCGCAGGGACCCCGAAGCGCTCGGAGAACAGCACCCACCACCTGCGGCCGGACGCGGCGACGGCGGCCTGCACCTCGTCGAGCTGATCCGCAGTCGTGACCCCCGGCTTGTCAACCAGGACCGAGCGGCCGGACCGGAGCGCAGCGACAGCATCACCGGCCCGGTCTGCGGGCACACCGGCGAGCACCACCAGCTCGACGTCCGGGTCCGACAACACGCCATTACGGTCGGTGGGCCGAGACTCGGGGAGCCAACCGGCGAACTCGGCGGCGAACGTGCCGCCGTCGGTGTGGGCCACGACCCGGGCACCGGCGGTACGGAGTTCGTGGACGAGCTCGAAGACGTGGAGGTGCTCGAGCCCGACCACCCCGATCCCGGCCCGTGCTGCTGCCACGGGACCAACGTAGGTCGCACCGGCCGGTAGCGTTCCGCTCATGCCCAGCTACGACCAACTCTTCATCGACGGCCAGTGGGTCGCCCCCGCCACCGATCGCACCTTCGACGTGGTCAACCCGTTCGACCTGAGCGCCGTCGGCAGCGCACCCGAGGCCGCCGAGGCCGACGTGGACCGAGCAGTGGCCGCCGCCCGGGAGGCGCTGGCGGGCCCATGGGGATCGACGACCGCCGCCGAGCGCGCCGACCTGATGGCGGCCCTCGGGGACCAGCTCAACCTGCGTTTCACCGAGTTCGCCGACCTCATCACCGCCGAGAACGGGTGCCCGACGCTGTTCAGCCAGCTCGGTCAGGTGGGCGCAGCCTCCATGGTGCTGCAGTTCTTCACCGACCTCACCCGGACCTACCCCTTCGAGGAGCTGCGCCGGGGCATGCTCTCGCCGACCATCGTGCGCCACGAGCCGGTGGGCGTCGTCGCCGGGATCATCCCGTGGAACGTGCCGCTGTTCATCACGATGCTGAAGTTCGCCCCCACGCTGGCGTCGGGGTCGACCATGGTCGTCAAGCCGGCTCCCGAGACACCGCTCGACGCCCTGCTGCTCGCCGAGTGCGTCGAGGCGGCTGGCATCCCGGCCGGCGTGTTCAACGTGGTGCCCGCCGATCGTGGGGTCGGCGAGTACCTGGTCCGGCACCCCGGCGTGGACAAGGTGAGCTTCACCGGATCGACCGCCGCCGGTCGGCGCATCGGCGGGATCTGCGGTGAACAGCTCAAGCGGTGCACGCTCGAGCTCGGCGGCAAGTCCGCAGCGGTGTTCCTCGACGACGTCGACGTGGTCGCAGCGGTCGAGGCGCTGCTGCCCCTCGGCTCGCTCATGAACAACGGGCAGGCGTGCGTGGCCCAAACGAGGATCCTCGCTCCCCGGAGCCGCTACGACGAGGTGGTCGACGCCGTCACCGCCGGGACCGCCGCCATGCCGGTCGGCGACCCGATGGACATGGGCACCGCCGTCGGTCCGCTCGTTGCCGAGCGCCAGCGTGATCGGGTCGAGGGCTACATCCGCACCGGTCTGGACGAGGGCGCCCGGATCACCACGGGCGGTGGACGGCCCGATGGGTTCGACACGGGCTGGTTCGTCGAGCCGACCGTGTTCGCCGACGTCGAGAACTCCATGCGCATCGCCCAGGAGGAGATCTTCGGACCGGTGCTCTGCGTGATCCCCTACGAGGACGACGCCGACGCCGTCCGGGTCGCCAACGACTCCGACTACGGACTGTCCGGGTCGGTGTGGTCCAGCGACATCGACCGCGCCCTCGTCGTGGCCCGCGGGGTACGGACCGGCACTTACACGGTCAACGGGTTCTCCATGGAGTTCAGCGCGCCGTTCGGGGGCTTCAAGAGCTCCGGTGTGGGCCGTGAGCTCGGACGCGAAGGACTCGAGGAGTTCCTCGAGTCCAAGTCGATCTGCCTGCCCGACGGGACCGAGCCGACGCTCGAGTTCTGACCGACCTTCAGGCGGGGTGCAGATCCAGGGTCGCCGCTGCGAGTCCGTAGACGAACGCGTTGGGCATCTCCACGATCGAGTCCGGGTGCAGGTCGAGGCGCTCCACCCGGTCGAGCAGCTCCTCGAGGAACACCCGGATCTCCAACCGGGCGAGCGAGGAGCCCAGGCAGAAGTGGGTGCCGAACCCGAAGCTCAGGTGGTGGTTCGGTGACCGGGTGACGTTCAGGTCGTCACCGTCCTCGAAGTACGCCTCGTCGCGGTTGGCCGAGGTGTAGCAGAGCACGACCTGCTCGCCCCGCCGGACGGTCACCCCGCTTAGTTCGACGTCCTCGACGGCGACCCGGCACATGTTGTGGATCGGGGTCACCCAGCGGATGCACTCCTCGACTGCGACCGACAGGTCGGCGCCCGACCGGAGCAGCGCCCACTGGTCGGGTCGGCGGGCGAACTCGATCATGGAACGTGCGATCACCGTACGGGTCGTCTCGGCGCCGCCGTCCAGGAGGAGCAGGCAGTCGGAGATCACCTGGTCGACCCCGAAGTCGTGGCCGGGCACCGTCGCCGTGGTCCACACCGACACCACGTCGTCCGCCGGACAGGCCCGCTTGGACTCGAAGAGGTCGGCCGATGCGGCGGCGAACTCCATGGCGGCGCCGATCCCGTCCTCGGTGAAGTACCGGGGACCGCCGCCCAGCATGATCGTGCGCTCCGACCACTCCTGGAGCTGCGGGAACATCTCCTCGGGGAAGCCCAGCAGCAGACCGATCATCTCGGCCGGCAGCGGGGCGGCGAGCTCGCCCACGACCTCGACCGGCCCGCCGTGGGCGAGTGCCGCATCGAGCAGACCCCGCACGGTGGCCCGCACGTGGTCCTCCCAGGTCGCCACGGCCCGGGGCGTGAACCGACGGGCCACCAGGTTCCGTCGGGCCTGGTGGTGCGGGTCGTCCAGGCCGATCATGGCCGGGTCCGCCGGGATGTTCGGGCGGTACCCGCCCTTCTCCTGGTCGGCACTGGTGAAGAGGTCCTTGCGCCGCTCCACCTCGACCACGTCGTCGTAGCGGGTCACCGCCCACAGCTCGTTGGTCGCATCCCAGTAGACCGGCTCGTTCGCCCGCATCCAGGCCCAGGTCGGGTGCGGGTCGCCAGCATGGAAGTCCCCGTCGAGCAGGTCGACCTCGGGGCGTCCGGTCGCCACGCCGTCAGTCCGATCCGTGCGGCGGGACCAGGCCCGCCACGGCGTCGTCCCCGAAGAACGCCCGGGCCGCCGGCTCGAAGTCCGGACCCCGGCGCAGGTGGTGCCCGCCGTCGACGCTGAGCGACGTCCCCGTCACCCACCCGGACTCGGGGCCGAGCAGGAACCGGACCGCGGCGGCGACGTCGTCCACGTGGCCCGTCCGGGACACCGGCATGTTGGTCAGGTACGAGTCCATCACCTGTTCGTCGTCCATGATCATGGACACCAGATCGGTGTCGACGATCCCCGGACGGACCGAGTTGACCCGGACGCCGGCCCGGCCCAGCTCGTCGGCGGTCTGGCGGACCAGGGCGTCGATCGCCGCCTTCGACACGCAGTACGGGCCCATGTAGGGGTGGGTGACCGCCGCGGCGATCGACGAGATGGCGACCATCGAGCCGCCACCGTTGCGGGCCATGGCCGCCCCGGCGTGCTTGAACAACAGGAACGTGCCGGTCGCATTGGTGGCCAGGACGTCGGTCCACTCCTCGAGCGGCGTCGTCACGATCGGCCCGAGACCGCCACGACCCGCGGAGGCCACGGCGGAGGCCAACGGCGCCAGATCCTCGGTTGCGGCGACGGCCGCAGCGACGGCGTCCTCGTCGGTCGTGTCGCCGACGGCGGTCACGACCCTGGCACCACCCGCCAGATCACCCGCCAGGTCGGCGGCGCCGGCATCGAGCCGCTCGGCCGTCCGGCCGGTCAGGACGACCGAGGCGCCGTCGCGCACCAGTCGCCGGGCGCACTCCAGTCCGATGCCGCTGCCGCCACCGGTGACGACGGCACTCGTTCCGGCCAGGGGGAGGTCTCGCTGCTCGCTCATGCCGCGCACGCTACCCGTGGCCGGGATGCCGCCCGGACGCGGCACCGAGGCACCGCCCGGACGCGGCACCGAGGCACCGCCCGGACGCGGACCGGGGGCCCGCAGGCCCCCGGTCCACACGCGTGCTCGCGGCTCCGCCCGGAGCCGCTGGCGGTTCAGCCGACCAGCGTGTTCAGCACCAGACCGGTCGAGCCCGAGTTGCCGCCCGAACCGCCCGAACCGCCGAAGCCGCCGAAGCCCGAGAAGAACGAGGGCGAGCCGGTCGGCGCGCTCGCCGCGTCCCGCAGCAGTCCGATCGCAGCACCACCACCACCGCCGCCGCCGCCGCCCGAGGCACCACCGGAACCACCGGCACCACCGTTGCCGCCCGCACCGCCGCGCTCGAATGCTGCACCGCCCGGTCCACCGGCTCCGCCCGGCTGACCCGGCGCACCGAGGCCACCGTTGCCGCCCGCACCGCCCCGGCCGATGGCGATCGACATGGCGACGAGCACCGGCGAGGAGTTCTGCAGGCGCAGCGCCACCGAGTTGGCCCCGGCCGCCCCGCCGCCACCGCCCGAGACGGCCCGGGCGCCTCCGGCACCACCGCCGCCGCCACCGGCACCGGCATCGTCGACGTTGCAGTCGTTGGCGCCGCCACCGCCGCCACCTCCACCGGGCAGACCGTTGGAGCCCAGGTTGCCGGCGCCGCCGGCCGCACCCGGCGCCCCGCCGGTGCCCGGGGTGCCGTTGGCACCCGCTGCGCCGTTGGTTCCGGGCAGGCCGT
>VGBZ01000057.1 GCA_016870275.1 Actinomycetota bacterium | reverse complement strand
ACCGGGCAACGGGCCACCGGGCAACGAGCCACCGGGCAACGAGCCACCGGGCAACGGACCGCTCGGCGATGGGGACGGCGGGACTCCCCTCGGGTTCCACACGCAAGGTCCATCGGGTGCGCCCGCCACAGGCGACACCGAACCAGCGGGTGGTTCCCGGCATCGTCTGGTGGCCACCGTCGCCGTCGGCGCGGTCGTGGTGCTCGCAGCCATCGGGCTCTTCGCCGTGACCCGACCTGATCCGCCGCCACCGACGACCACCACGACCACCACCGAGGCGACGACCACCACTGAGACCACGATCTCCCAGGACGTGGTCGTCGCTGCCGCCCGCCAGCCGACCATCCAGGTCACGTCGACCCCGCCAGTCAGCTGGGCCTCCGAGCCCAGTGCAATCCGCTACGGCCCACCGCCGCCTCCGTCGAGCGCAGAGGCCATTGCTGCCGCCGGCGACGCACCGGTCCCCCTCCCCAACGACGACTACCCGATCGACGGCCGTCGCACCACGCCGGTCGGGTGGATCTTCGCCAACCCCACCTCACTGGACAACCCATTCGTGATGATGGTCACCGAACGGCGGGGCGACCACCTGCAGGTGCAGGTTCCCGTCCGGCCAAACGGCACCGTCGGATACGTGCGAGCCGATGAGGTCGACCTCACGACGATTTCGCAACGACTCGAGCTCAGCCTGTCCGAACGGCGTCTGCGGTTCTACGACGCCGACGTCGTCGTCGCCGACACCGAGGTGGTGATCGGTAAGGACGCCACCAGGACGCCGACCGGCCGCTTCTACGTCACCGATCAGGTCCCGCAGGACAACCCGAGCGGGAGCTTCGGCCCGCTTGCTCTCGCCACCAGCGCCTACAGCGAGCAGATGGACGAGTTCGACGGCGGCGCCCCGGTCATTGCGTTCCATGGGACCAACCAACCGGAGTTGATCGGCTCCCAGGCGTCGAACGGCTGCGTCCGCATGCCCAACGACGTCGTGACTCTGATCGGTGACCGCCTGCGGATCGGCGCCCGAGTCGACATCACCGCCTGAGACGTCGTCCGGCTGAGCGGGCGTCGCCTCCCGGAGTCCGATCCGCTCAGACGTCCAGATCGAGGCAGGTCCGCCAGTCGGCTCGATGCCGCTGGTGGATCTCGTCGTGGGGAACGACGAGGACGTCCTCTGGTGCGGCATCAGCGATGCGCCGCAGGTCGGAGTAGTTGTGGGGGAGGTGGACCTCGTCGAACCATGACGGGCGAATCGCTGCGAGATCCGCAGACACCTCGTCGTCGAGGAACCCCCAGATCACCAGACCGACCCGAACGTCGTGGATGATCGGTGCCCGGCCGAGCAGACCCGAACGCTTGGTGGCGATCGCCGTGGCACCGGCGAGTGCGTCCTCCTCGTGCTCGCCGTCGAGCAGGGTGAGGGCGCCTTCGAAGTGCCGTGCCAATCGGAGTGCGTACCCCTGATCCGGTCCGGGAGTCCCGAGACGTTCGCCCTCGGGCTGGAGTCCCGGCAGTTCACCGGGTCGGTCTGCGAGCCACGACGACGGGCGGCGCGGAGGTGAGGTGTAGCTGCGGACCGGCAGCGTCGGACTCGTCGGAACGTAACGGGGAGCGGACATGGGAAACGCAGACTACCCGAGCGTCGGTTCGTCGCCGGCGTGGAGCAGACCGAACACCAGACCGTCGACGAGCGCCCGCCACGAGGCCTCGATGATGTTCGGTGAGACCCCGATCGTCGTCCAGGCTCGCTCGCCGTCGGAGAAGTCGACGAGTACGCGGACGACGGCGCCAGTGGCCGCCCGGCCGGTGCCGGTCGGGCCGTCGAGGACCCGGACCCGGTAGTCGGTCAGGTGGATGTGCTCCAGCGTCGGGAACCGATCGCCGAGCGCCGAGCGCAGGGCCTCGTCGAGGGCGTTCACGGGGCCGTTTCCCTCGCCGTCGGCCACGACGGGTTCTCCGTCGACGTGGAGGGCCACCGAGGCTCGGGTCGAACCCTCGGACCGGTCATCGATCTCACGGTGTTCGGATGCCACCCGGTAGGAATCGATCCGGAAGAAGTCCTGCGTCCAGCCGAGCGCACCCCGCACCAGCAGTTCGAGCGAGGCGTCGGCTGCCTCGAACACGTACCCATCGGCCTCGAGCTGCTTGAGTTGCTCAGTGAGAACCGCAGCGGCCCGATCGTCGAGATCGAGGCCGAACTCGGCAGCCTTCATCGCAGTGCCCGACCGTCCACCGAGATCAGAGACCAGCACCCGGGTCCGGTTACCGACCGCCGACGGGTCAACGTGTTCGTAGCTCGCATTCCCCGCTTTGCCGAGCGCCGAGGTGTGCAGGCCCCCCTTGTGGGCGAACGCCGAGGAGCCGACGTACGGATCCGCAGGGTGCGGTGGCAGGTTCACGAGCTCAGCGACGTGCCGGGACACCGAGGTGAGCAGTTCGAGCCGTCCTTCCGGCAGGGTGGCGACACCCAGCTTGAGGGTCAGGTCGGGGATGACCGTCATCAGGTTGGCGTTGCCGGTGCGCTCTCCGTAACCGTTGACGGTGCCCTGGACCTGCGTCGCCCCGGCGAGCACAGCAGCGATGGAGTTGGCCACGGCACAACCCGAGTCGTTCTGGGTGTGGATACCCACGGCCACGTCACCGAAGTGGCCGACGACGTCGGCGGTGAGCTGCTCGACCTGGTGCGGGAGCGAGCCCCCGTTGGTGTCACACAGGACGAGACAGGCTGCGCCGGCAGTCGCTGCGGCCTCCAACACCCGGTAGGCGAACTCGGGGTTGGTCCGAAGCCCGTCGAAGCAGTGCTCGGCGTCGAAGAACACCCGCAGACCCGCATCGGCGAGGAACCGCACCGAGTCGGCCACCATCGCAACGCCCTCATCGAGGGTGGTGCCGAGCGCCTCGTTCACGTGGAAGTCCCACGCCTTGCCAACGATGCAGACCGTGGAGGTGCCCGACTCGACGAGCGCCCGGAGCGTCGGGTCGTCATCGACCTTTCCAGCGGGACGGCGGGTCGAGCCGAACGCCACGAGTTGCGCCGTGTCGAGGTGCAACTCGCCGGACGTCGCCCGCCTGAAGAACTCCGCATCCCGCGGGTTGGCCTGCGGGTAACCGCCCTCGATCCACGCAACACCGAGGCGGTCGAGTTGCTCGGCCACCCGGAGCTTGTCCTCGACCGTCAGGGAGATGCCCTCGAACTGGGCTCCGTCACGCAGCGTGGTGTCGAAGATCTCGACCGATCCCGGCAGCGACGCCGGGCGGTCAGCAGCGGCGAAGGTGGTCACCGGACCAGCTCCACCCAGTGCTCGTACTTCGCCACCTGACCGCGCACGATCCGGGCGTACTCCGCCGCCACCTCCGACGTCACCGGCCCCGGACACGGGATGGAGCGATCGTCGACGGAATTGACCGCCGAGACCTCTGCTGCGGTGCCACACACGAACATCTCGTCGCAGGTGTAGAGATCCGACCGCGTCACGTCGGCCTCGACACACGGGACGTCCATGTCGCCCAGGATTGCGGCGACGGTGTCCTGCGTGATGCCCTCGAGTGCCCCCGCCGATTGCGGCGGCGTGACCACACGACCCTTCCGCAGTACGAAGATGTTCTCCCCGGTGCACTCCGAGACCATGCCCGCAGGATTCAACATGACGGCCTCGTCGTACCCGGCGCGCAACGCCTCCACCTTGGCCAGTGAGGAGTTCACGTAGTTGCCGGTGGTCTTGGACGCCGGCGGCATGGCGTTGTGGTCGTGGCGCAACCAGGTGCTGATCTTCATGCGGACACCCTTGGTCACTGCGTCGTCGCCGAGATAGGCGCCCCAGGGCCAACACGCAATGGCCACGTCCACCTCGCAGGGGAGGGTGTTGAGACCCATCTCGCCGTAGCCGAAGTACGCGATCGGTCGGATGTAGCAACTCGGCAGGCCGGAGTCGCGCACGACGGCCTTGGTCGCATCGACGAGTTCGGCCACCGAGTACGGCAGCTCCATCCCCATGATCTTCGCCGAGTTGTGCAGGCGGGCGATGTGCTCGGTCAGCCGGAACACGCCCGGCCCCTCGGTTGTCTCGTAGGCGCGGATACCCTCGAACACGCCCATGCCGTAGTGGAGCGTGTGGGTGAGGATGTGGACATTGGCCTGGTCCCAGGGCACGAGCGTCCCGTTCATCCAGATGTTCTGCGTCGGTTGGATGGGCATCGTCGTCCTCGTGGTGTTCGGGTCGGTCGTTTCTCAGTTCGCAGCGACCAGAGACGCCACGGAGTCGCCGATCTCGGTCGTGGTTCCGCTGTGGCGTTCCGGCTGGGCGCACGCCGTCACGATCGCAGCGGCCGCATCGACCTCACCGAGGAATTCACACATCAGCCCGGCCGAGACGATTGCTGCGATCGGGTTGGCCTGTCCGGTGCCGACGATGTCGGGGGCGGTTCCGTGCACCGGTTCGAACATGGACGGCCCGGTACGAGCGGGATTGAGGTTGGCCGAGGCGGCGAAGCCCACTCCCCCGGCCACCGCACCGCCGAGGTCGGTGAGGATGTCACCGAAGAGGTTGTCGGTGACGATGACGTCGTAGCGCTCGGGACGTTCGACGAAGTGGATGCACGCCGCATCGATGTGGTCGTAACCAGTCGCCACATCCGGGTACTCCTCGGCGACCTCGTCGAAGGTGCGCTGCCAGAGGTCTCCGGCGAAGGTGAGCACGTTCTTCTTGTGGATCAGATGCAACTGCCGACGCTCGGAACGCATCGCCCGGTCGAACGCATAGCGGATGCAGCGTTCGACTCCGAGACGGGTGTTGACCGACCCCTGGGTGGCGATCTCGTTGGGCGTACCCCGACGAAGAAATCCACCCTCGCCGGCGTAGGTGCCCTCGGTGTTCTCCCGAATGACCTCGAAGTCGCATCGGGGCGGAAGCCGGAACGGGCGGAAGTTGATGTACTGGTCCAGATCGAATCGCATGCGCAGCAGGATTCCCCGCTCGACGAGCCCGGGAGGTGCGGCCACACCGGGCGCCGGGTCACCAACGGCTCCGAGCAGGAGCGCATCGAGCCCACGCCACTCCTCGAGCACCTCGTCCGGCAGCACCGTGCCGTCAGCGAGGTAGCGGTGGGCGCCGAGGTCGTAGTCGATCCGTTCGTAGGTGACGCCGGCGGCGTCGACCACCTTGAGTGCCTCGGCGAGCACCTCGGGGCCGATGCCATCGCCACCGATCACGCCGATCCTGTGGGTCATCTCCAAACCTGTTCTGCTCGTTCGGGTGGGGCGCCGGCGGAACCACCAAGTGCTCCGGCCCCCGACACGACAACACCGCCCACGAGGTGGGTGTTGGTGGCGCACGCCGGGGAGGGCGTGCGCTAGGGAATGCTCACCGGGCGAGCCGACCTGGACTGCGAGCGGGGCTCGCCGATCAGCTGGGCTTCGGTGACGTTCACCATGAGCCAACCCTACCGTCTGGGTCTTATCCAGCGACATCTGACGGGTCGACTGCGACCGGAGCGCCTACGATTTCCCGCCATGCCCGCAGAGGAACACATCACGCAGGCCACGTACGACCGGTTGAGCGCCGAGCTTCTCGACCTGCGCACACGTGGCCGCATCGACCTCGCCGACCGCATCGAGCGCGCTCGTGAGCACGGTGACCTGAAGGAAAATGCGGAGTACCACGCAGCCAAGGACGACAAGGCGAAGATGGAGCAGCGCATCGTCCGCCTCGCCACGCTGCTCGAGCGTGCGGTGATCCTCCCGGATGACGCCAGCTCCAGCGACACGGTCGTGACCGGCAGCACCGTCACGATCCGTTACGTTGGCGACGATCCCGACGAGGTCGAGCAGTACCTGATCGGTTCCATCGAGGAACGACACGGCGACGTCAACGTCGTCTCCCCCACTGCACCGCTCGGGGAGGCGCTGATCGGCGCCGCCGTCGGCGACACCGTTACCTACGCAGCACCTCGGGGTGAGCTCCAGGTCGAGGTCGTGGCGATCGACTGACCGCCGCAGGCGGGCGACCGGCGATCAGGACACTCCGCCGGCAGCGGCGGACGCGCTGACGACAGTCACCTCGACAGCAGCGCCGATCAGATCGGCGAGGTATCCGGACCGCTCCGCTCCCGTGGCCAACTCCACTTCGATCTGAGCGCCGGGTTCGGGAACGACCATGATCCGAACCACCTCGCCGTCGTCGACGACAGCGATGTCGGACACGCTGGCGTCGTGGTTGCGGTCGAGACCGATGGCGATCCGCAACAACGAAGCGAGCACGCTGACGACCCGCTGGTCATCAACGGTGAGGGCAGCGAACTCCGGGTGCTTCTCGACCGAGGGGACGCTGCGCCGGTGGTAGCGCGCCACCTGAGCGATCAACTCGATCTCTCGATCGGTGAACCCCATCATGTGTTCGGAGTTCCGGATCACGTAGTAGCTGTGCTTGTGGTGTCTCGAATGCGAGATGAACAACCCGACGTTGGCGAGGAGTGCAGCAGCCTCGAGGAGTTCACGCTCGGCATCGCCGATCCCGAGCCGTCCGGCGAGACCGTCGTGGAGGATAAGCGCCAGCCGTGCCACCTGCAGGGCGTGGTCCGGATCGTCGTCGCAGAGCTCGACGAGGTGGAACACCGAGGCACGCCGCAGCTCGGAGAGATGGTGGGTCGAACCGCCACGCATCCGGTGCAGTCCATCGAGCAGCACCCCCTCCCGGAGCGCATACTCCGAGATCTGGAACTCCTTCACACCGAGGAGGTCGGCGATCTGCTCGAGCAGGACCGCCCCGCCGACGAGGATGTCGGCGCGGGCAGCGTCGATGCCGGGAAGCTCGCGGCGCTCTTCCGGCGACGGAGCTGATGCAAGTTGGTCGACGAGCCAGCCGAGGTCGGCAGCGGGCAACCGGAAGCCGTTGAGCGACTGAGGTGACATCCCGTGTCGGATCGCCACCATGGCCGCCAGGGACTCTGCAGTGCCCGACGAGGCGACGGCAACGTCGAACGGCAGGCCCTCGGTCTCCCGGGCAAGCGTGGCGAGCCTCGCCCGGACCTGATCCCGACAGCGGCGGATCGAGCCCTCCTCCACGACGCCCCCGGGGAAGAACTCCCGGGTCAGCCGGAGTGAGCCGAGCTTGACGGAGCGGGCGTAACGGACCTCGCTGCCACGGCCGAAGAGGACCTCGGTCGAGCCGCCGCCCACGTCGACGAGGAGGAGGTCGGTGTCGTAGACGGGCAAGGCCTGGAGCACACCGAGTTGGATCAGACGAGCCTCTTCCCGGCCTGAGATCACCGACACCTCGACACCGGCCTCATCTCGGGCCCGTTCGATGAACTCGGCGGCATTGCGCGCCTCGCGCACCGCCGAGGTGGCGACGGCGAACGTCGGCGCGCCCCAAGCGTCGGCCAGCGTCCGGCAGCGGCGGAGAGCCTCGACCCCACGATCGATGGCCGCATCGTCGAGGTGCTTCATCTCGGGCAGACCGGAGCCGAGACGAACCATCTCCTTCTCCCGGGTGATGACCTCGAACCGGTCATTCGCAGCGATACGGGCCACGACCATATGAATGGAGTTGGTCCCGATGTCGATTGCGGCGATCGTGTCGGGCTCCGACATCGGAGCGGTGCGTTCTGTGGACTCGAGTCGCTCGAATGCAGCGGCCAGTCCATGCACGGCGGTCACGTCGTGGAGTGTAAGCCCGCTCCCGAATCGAGTTGTGACAGGCAGCGGATCGCTCCGAGTGCGTGGCAGCATCGTGTCACCGATGGAGATGATCACGCATCCACCAGCCTGGGACGACGAGTGGACCCGGGTGTGGTCAGCAGAGCGGTCCAACGACCGACTCCAGCCGGCGCGTGTGGTGCGCATCGACAAGGGCGGCATCCAGGTGGCACACGAACCGGGTGACGATCACCACGTCGTGGCCGCCAAGGCCGTGCGCCGTGTCGTCGTCGGCGATGTCGTCGGAGTCGACGTCGACGCCGGGCGAATCGAGACGATTCTCGACCGACGGACGGTCTTCGAGCGCCGCTCCCCCGGGGTCCAACGGGACGAACTGCGACTCGACGCCCGAGCACTCGCTGCCAACATGGATCATGTCCTGGTGCTGCAACCACTCGACGGCGGCGTCAATCCGGCCCGTCTGTGCCGGGAACTCGTCCTGGCGTGGCAGAGCGGAGCGACGCCGATCGTGGTGTTGACCAAGGCCGACCTTGCGGACCCGGCGATCGTCGCCGAGCAGCGGGCCCGAGCGGAACTGCACGCCCCCGGCGTTCCCGTCGTGACGATCTCGACCCGAGCGGGAACAGGGCTCGAGTCGCTGCGCCGGACCGTCGGAGGGGAGGACGACACGACGCCACGAGTCCTGGCGCTGCTCGGGGCATCCGGGGCGGGCAAGTCCACCCTGGCCAACTCACTGGCCGGCCGAGCGGTGGCCCTCACCGCCGAGGTCCGTGACCACGACCGCCGGGGTCGCCACACCACGACCGCCGGGCAGATGATCGAACTCGACGCCTCGACGTGGCTGATCGACACGCCGGGGATCCGGGGTGTCGGGCTGTGGGCAAGCGACGATGGACTCGAATCCGCGTTCGTCGACCTGGTGCCATTTGCCCAGGACTGCAGGTTCGACGACTGCACCCACCGACACGAACCCGGTTGTGCGCTGATCGCTGCGGTCGACAGCGGAGCGGTTCCGACGGAGCGGCTCGACCTGTGGCGCCAGCTCGCCGACGAGATCGACGACCTCGAAGCCGACCTCGAGGTCCGAGACCGGGCCGTCGGGCGAGAGGAGAACCAGCGAGCCCGACGTCGAGCGGCTCGACGCGGGATCCCTCAGGATCCCGGGGAGACCGGCGATCAGTTGTAGGAACGCCAGGCCTGCTCGACGGGCGCCGTACCGACGCCGGGTTTGGAGTAGTCGCAGACGCCGTCGGGGAACACGGCCCGGAGCCGGTCCACCTGAGTTGCGCTCAGCCGGTCGGCGATGTCGAGCTGCTCGAGCGGCTGGAGCTCGCAGCGGGCTGCGAGTGCGTCGAGCGGCTGGCCGGCGGCGCGGCGGGGATCCCCGGCCAGCGGGTAGGCCGTGCTGCACGGCGTGCCGTCGTCGTAGACATCCGGTCCGGTCAGTTCCATTCCGTCGGGGAGCACGCAGCGATCCGCTGCTGTTGTCGGCCGGGTTCGGGCCAGGGCCTCGAGCCGGTCCTCGTCGGAGGTGGAGGAGCCGGCGCCGTCGAGCGCTGCAAGCCACTCGGCCACGGCGTCGAGAGCTCGGTTGCGCTCGCTGGAGTCACCGCCGAGAGCGGAGCCCACCAGGTTGCCCCCGGGCGTGGTCCACACCGCCAACCCGCTCGCCTCGCCGCCGAGGAATCGCTCGTAGCGGTCCCGCACCGAGAAGATCCGCCAGCGATCATGGATGTCGCCGGTCGGGTCGCCGTAGGTGTTGACCGCCACGACCGGGACCCTCGTGGCATCGCCGGCGCCCTGCAGCACCCGACCGGTCCGGGCGAGGAGCTCGAGGTCACCAGCATCGCCCAGGCTCCGGCCGGGTTGGATGCGACCGTCGATGTCGTAGCTTCCGACACCCTCGTTGAGCGCAGTGAGCTGCTCGCCGTCGATCACCCCGGCCCGGATCGCCTCGAGCCCGTAGACGACTCCGGTGTTGTCGAGCGGCCGACGGGCGAATCCGGTGGCCGGATCCACGCCGAACAGGTTGACCGCCGAGTCCTGGAGCGTGCAGCGAGCCCCGTCCGGCCGGAGGGCGGGGTCGTACACGAGGTCCTCGGGGAGGTCGCAGCCGACGGTCGGATCGACCACCTGCAGGAACGTCGAAGCCCAGGATTCGCACGTCTCGTCGGTGGCGTGCCCGTTGATGGCCGTGCGCTGGGACGCGTTCAGGGCCGAGCCGGCAGGGCTGCGGTAGTAGTCGAGGAGGAGCCCGCAGTCGGTGACGCCGGGCGCCATCGACATGGCGTCGGGGAACGGTGCGCCGATCACCGACGCATCGAGGATCCCCGGGTAGTTCTGGGAGATGAGGAACTGCTGGATCGCCCCGCCGGAACCGCCCTCGCCGATCGTGTGTCGGGGGACGCCGTACGCCTCGACGAAGTGCTCCTTGGTCATGGATGCGGCCTCGGCGGAGACCACGTCGTTGCAGTGCACCTGAAACGTGTTGAGCGTGTTGGTGGCCACGGCGTAGCCCCGTGAGAGGAGCGACTCATCGAGCGTCGGCGGTACGCCGGGTTCGCTCTGGAGCAGCGGTGAGCCCTGGGTGTAGCTCGTACCGCAGCCGCCGCCGAAGCGGTACACGAGGTCGCTGTTCCACCCCGAGGACGCAGCGTCCCACGGCCCGAGCGCTGCGGCAGCGCCGGCGAGCGCGCCCGGGTCGGGCACGCTGATCCACGACACGCCCCGGTCGATCGTCAGGATCTCGGTCCGAGCCACGGCCGGTACCGGACCGATCGCAGTGTCGATCGTGCTCACGTCGGTCGGCGCCGGCTGTCCGGGTTGGTAGGGCCGCCACTGACCTGCGGTGTCGAGGTAGTGCCACACACGGCGAGGGACGATGCTGCAGTCACCGTCCACGGGCGCACCCAGCCCGAGTTCCTCGGTCGTGCACTCGAACGGCTCCTGTGCCGGTCCGGAGAACATCGGCCCGGTGATCGGGTGACTCGTGACCTCGAGCGAACCGGACAGCCCGCCCCAGTCGACGGTGATCGTCGACGGTCCGTCCGGGAGGTCTGCAACGATGCCGCTCCAGGCCCGTGGGTCATCGTCCTCCTCAGCGACGAGTACGCCCGGACGTTCGGTCCCGTCGACTGAGAGAACCGGCAGGCTGTTCCGGTCCGACTCGACGCCGTCCGGCAACCGCACCTCCACGAGCACGTCGCCACCACTGACGAACTCGGCTCGACTCGATAGGGCGGACAGAGTGAGGGGCGGCGTGGCGCCTGACCCGGCCGGCTCGGCATCAGAGGTGCAGCCGGCAGCGACCAGCAGCACCAGGACCCCGACGACGAGTGCGATCCGGTCCACAACGTGCCGGCGCCTGCGTGCTGAGCGTCTCTGCGCCGCACCGGCCCGCAACACCGGTGGTCGACGTGGGGGACGTTCACAGATCAGGCCAGCAGGTCGGATCGAGTTGGAGTGGGAACGTCGACCGGGCCGATGTTGCTGCATCGGAGCAACGTACCGCCGGGGGATGGAGCGAGCGACGGCCGCCCCGGGACCGGTCGGTCCGGATGTCGCTGTCACAGGGTGGTGGTTGGATAGAACACATGTTCGATCAGAGGCCGTCCGAACCGGAGTCGTGCGAACCGGAGTCGTGCGAACCGGAGTCGTGCGAACCCGGCTTGTCCGACGTCGCGCTGTCCGAGGCCGGGCTGTTCAAGACGCTCCGTGACACAGCGGTCGCCGCCGCCGAGTTCGACGTGACCAGCTGCGAAGCCGAGGAGCTCACCGACGCGTTCGCCGCGCTCGAAGCCGCCCGCCGCGCGATCGACGCCACTCGCTCCCGGATCGCCGCGCACCTCGATGCCACCGGCGCCACCCTCACCGACGACGGTCTCCGCACCCACAACTGGCTCGCCTGGCACCACGGCCTCCCCCGCCACGACGCCACCACCCTCGTGCGTACCGGACAGTTCCTCCGCACCCACCCCGACGTCGCCGCCGCCCTCACCACCGGCACCATCACCCATGCCCACGTCGCGTTCCTCGACCGCTGCCGCACCCCCCGCATCGCCCACACCTTCGACGCCGTCGTCGACCACCTCGTCGACCTCGCCCACGGAGTCCGCTACGAGACCTGGACCCGCGACGTCCGCGCCCTGCTCACCCACGCCGACCCCGACGGCGGCCACCGCCCCACCATCGACGACAACCGACTCCACCTCACCACCGACTCCAACGGCACCATCCACCTCCGTGGCGAACTCGTCGGAGAATGGGCCACCGAACTCCGCGCCGCACTCGCCGCCGAGGCCGACCACCTCTTCCGCACCACCCAACGAGACGCCCACACCACCAACGACGCCACACCTCGCCCACCACGGGCCCAGCTCCTCGCCCTCGCCCTCGTCGACCTCATCCGTCGCGGACGAGCCTCCCGCCACACGGCCACCGCTCCCCTCAGCGACGTCACCATCGTCCTCACCACCCCACCCACGCTCCCCGACCCCGACCTGCTGCACCCCGAGCACCCCGAGCACCCCGAGCACCCCGACCCCGAGTGGCTGCAACGCATCACCGCCGCCTGCCTCGACGCCCACACCCTCGACGGCAACCCCCTCCACCCCTGCACCGCCGCACTCCTCACCTGCGACGCCAGCTACCGGATCCTCGTCGAGACCTTCACCGGCGAGACCCTCGCCCTCGGCCGAACCCAACGACTCGCCACCCCCGCCCAACGCCGAGCCGCCCTCCGCCGCTACGGCGGCTGCTGCTTCCCCGGCTGCGACACCCCACCCAACTGGGTCGAACTCCACCACACCCCCGCCTGGGACCACGGCGGCACCACCGACCTCCCCCACCTCGCGCCCCTCTGCCGCCACCACCACGGACTCATCCACCAACCCCACTGGCAACTCCAACCCCACCCCCACCACGGATTCACCATCACCACACCCACCGGCACCCGCCTGATCGCCCAGACCCACGGCCGCAGCCGCAGCCCGGACTCCGGGACCAACCCCAGGACCAACCCCGGGACGCTCAGGTCGTGACGGCAGTGTCGATGACTGCGCTGATCCGATCTGCGGCGTCGACCACCGGCGCCCCGTGCCGCCGTCCCGGCGCTCGGCCGAGGCGTTCGGCCGGCCCCGACACGCTCACGGCGGCCACCACCGATCCGTCGGCATCGACGACCGGCGCCGAGACCGACGCCACCCCGGGCTCCCGTTCGGCCACGGTCGCCACCCAACCGGCCCGGCCGAGCTCGCCCGAGAGCACACGTCCCGCCGATCCGCGGTCCATGGGCAGCGACGCCCCCACGGGGACGATCGTCCGGAGGCCGTGCGGAGATTCGAGAGCGGCTACGCACACCCGAAGGTCGCCGTCGGGCACGTAGAGCTGCACCGACTCGCCGGTTCGGTCACGCAGTTCGGTCATGGCCGGTGCTGCGGCCTCGGCGAGCGGGAACTGCTCGGTGGCCCGGCGGGCGAGCGCCACCAGGTGCAGTCCGAGCGCAAAGCGACCGTCAGCGGTCCGCCGGAGCATGCCGTGCGCCTCCAGGGCGACGGCCAGGCGATGGGCCGTGGCGCGACTCAATCCGGTGCGTTCCACCAACTCGCCGAGGGCGACCGGGTTCTGTTCCACGGCGGCCAGCACCAGGAACGACTTGTCGATGACTCCGACGGCGCTTACAGTATGTTTCATACATCGGGAAGTATATCTCATTATTTGAGATCAATGGATTCACGAGAGCGAGCGACACCCATGGCTGACCCAGCACCCCGGACCCTGGCCCAGAAGGTCTGGGACCGACACGTGGTCCGGTCCGCACCCGGCGAACCCG
>VGBZ01000056.1 GCA_016870275.1 Actinomycetota bacterium | reverse complement strand
GGGCAGTTGGAAGGTCACTGCCAACGCCGTGGGATGCTCGGGCGTCGGCTCCGCCACAGTCCAGGTTCTCTGATCAGAGTCCAAACGGGCGATTCATCACCCTGAGCGACTGCGACGGGTGCGCTGAGTGATGTGCGTTCGGGTCCAGATTTCCATTGGACAATTTGGGCGAAGTTGGACACACTCAAGAGGCGTTCGTGAGGGTGCTGGTTGCGGCGTGAGTCGCTGCCGAACTTGAGCGAAGCATGTAGCGAGAACTTGCGGGCGAGTCAACAGACATTGGGGGGCAGAAATGATCAATATTGGGAATGGCAATCGGCACCGGACGTTGCTCACGATCGGTCTGGTGGCGGCGTTCGTGACCGTTCTGACGGCTTGCCCGCCGCCTCCGGCGCCGACCACCACAACGACGACCACCACATCGTCAACGAGCACGACGATTGCGCCAGGGTGCGTTGGCTACACGCCGTCCGGCATCGGCGTCAGCGACAACCTCGTCTCGGCCGGCGACTCCATCACCGTGTCCGGATTCGGCCAGTACAGCACGGTCATCCCGGTCGAGATCAAGATGACCCCGATCGGCCCAGGCGCAGCAACTGGAGTTCTCGCCACCACCCTCGTCCAACCAAACGGCACCTGGGCCACGGCAATCACCATCCCAACGCTCACGCCGGGCAGTTGGAAGGTCACTGCCAACGCCGTGGGATGCTCGGGCGTCGGCTCCGCCACAGTCCAGGTTCTCTGATCAGAGTCCAAACGGGCGATTCATCACCCTGAGCGACTGCGACGGGTGCGCTGATTCAACCACCACATCACTTCGACGGTCCCCCGGGTCAACGACCCGGGGGACCGTCTGGTTTTCAGACCCGGGGCACTTCCCGCAGTTCGTAGGTCTCGATGACGTCGCCCTGCTTGAGGTCCTGGAAGTCCGAGAGGCCGACACCGCACTCGAAGCCGGACGCCACGTCCTTCACATCATCCTTGAAGCGGCGGAGCGAGCTGATCTCGCCCTTCCAGATGATCGTTCCCTCTCTCAGGAAGCGGACCAGAGAACCCCGTGAGATCGTGCCCGACTGCACGAAGCAGCCGGCGACGCTGCCGATGCGTGGCACGCGGAACACCTCTCGGACCTCGGCCTCACCGGTGACGACCTCCTCGAACTCGGGAGCGAGCATCCCGACCATTGCGGACTCGATGTCCTCGAGGAGCTTGTAGATGATCTCGTAGGTCCTGATCTCGACGTCCTCTGCCTCGGCGAGGTCACGGGCCTGGCGACCCGGACGAACGTTGAAGCCGATGATCGTGGCGCTAGACGTGGCAGCGAGTTGGATGTCGGACTCGGTGATGCCGCCCACGCCTCGCAGGACGAACCCGATCCTGACCTCGGGGCGTTCGAGCTTCTTCAGACTCTCGGTCACTGCTTCGAGCGACCCCTGCACGTCGGCCTTGACGATCAGGTTCAGCGTGGCGGTCTTGCCAGCTTGAATCTGGGCGAAGATGTCCTCGAGTCGTGCGCCATGGGACATGACCGAGGCATCCCGGGCGCGAGTGGCCTCCCGGTGCCAGCGCTCCCGTGTCTCCGCAACCGCTTTGGCCTTCCGCTCGTCCGGAGCCACGACGAACTCGTCGCCGGCCTGAGCGACGTCGGACAGACCGAGCACCTCCACCGGAGTCGACGGGCCGGCTTCACGAACCTGCTCACCTCTGTCGTTGATGAGTGCCCTGATGCGTCCCCACGCCGGGCCGGCCACCAGCGGGTCACCGACCCTGAGCGTTCCGCGCTGCACCAGGACCGTCGCCACGGGTCCCCGACCCATGTCGAGGTGGGCCTCGAGGACCGCCCCCCGGGCGCGCCCCTCGGGCGTCGACCGGAGGTCCTCGACCTCGGCCACCACCAGGAGGCTGGCCAGGAGGTCGTCGATGCCGATGTTCTGGAGGGCCGAGACCTCACAGACGATGGTGTCGCCACCCCAGGACTCCGGAACGAGGTCATGCTCGGAGAGTTGCTGCAGGACCCGGTTCGGATCGGCATTGTCACGATCGATCTTGTTGAGCGCCACCACGATCGGGACCTCGGCGGCCTTGGCGTGCTGGATGGCCTCGATCGTCTGGGGCATCACGCCGTCGTCGGCGGCGACGACGAGCACGACGATGTCGGTCGACTCTGCACCTCGGGCACGCATTGCGGTGAACGCCTCGTGGCCGGGTGTGTCGATGAACGTGAGATCGTGCCCATCGAGGTGCACCTGATAGGCACCGATGTGCTGGGTGATCCCGCCGGCCTCGCCAGCGACGACGTTTGCGTTCCGGATCTGGTCGAGCAGCTTGGTCTTGCCGTGATCGACGTGTCCCATCACGGTGATCACCGGTGCACGGAGCGGCAGACTCAAGGAGTCGATGTCCTCGTCGTCGTCGATGTCGAGGACTCGCTGCAACTCGACTTCCTGTTCCTGACCGGGATCGACGAGTGAGATCTCCGCACCGACGTCGAGAGCGAAGAGTTCGATCATGTCGTCGCTGAGCGACTGCGTTGCGGTGACCATCTCACCCTGTTGGAGCAGGAAGCGCACGACGTCTGCTGCGGTCCGGTTGAACCGCGACCCGAGCGTCTGCGGCGAAGACCCTCGCTCGACGACGATGACGCCTTCGGGTACGGGGGCCTCGGCCGGCGTGTAGGTCGGAACGTCCATCGGCTGGAGTTCCTCGCGGTTGCGGCGACGGCGGCCCTTGCGTCGGGGCCCACGCTGCTGCGATCCACCGGGGCCACGACCCCGCCCCGGAGCTCCACCGGGACCACCGGGACCACCGGGACCACCGGGACCACCGGGACCACCGGGACCACCGGGCGTGAAGGGGCCGCGACCAGGGCCACCCGGCCTGGGTCCACCCGGACGGAAGCCGGGCGGACCGGAACCCGGACGGCCCGGGCCACCCCGAGCAGGAGCAGCGCGGCGGCCACCCATGCCCGGCGGCGGCGGGATCGGCTTGCCCGACTGGGAACGTGGGGGTCCGGGCGGTGGCGGGATGGGCTTGCCCGAGGGCGACATCGGCGGAGCGGGCGGGCTGGGGGAAACCGAAGCGGCCGGGGCTGCCGGCGGTTCCACGCCACTCGGCGCTCGAGCGGGAGCGGGTGGGGACGGCGGTGCCGGGTTCACCGCAGGCTCCTCGACCGGTCGCACCGGTCGCCCACCGGCCGGCTTGGATGACACGACCTTCCGAGGTGGAGTTGGGACCGCCGGGGGTTCGGTGTCCGTCACCGGCCCTCTGTCGGCCGATGCCACCCCGGTGGGTTGGGTGTTCGCAGACTCGGCCGGGACCGCAGCACCTCGAGTGTCCGGAATCGCCGCTGGTGGAGCGTCCGCAATCGCGGCGGCTCCGTCCGAGGGCGAGGATGCTTCCGTGGCAACCTCAACGGCTGCCCCGGCATCAAGGCCCTCTGGGTTCGGCTGGTCGGACGACTCCTCGCCCGGTGCCTTCGCCGCCGGTGCCTTCGCCGCCGGTGCCTTCGCCGCCGGTGCCTTCGCCGCCGGTGCCTTCGCCGCCGGTGCCTTCGCCGCCGGTGCCTTCTTGGCCGGTGCCTTCTTGGCCGGTGCCTTCTTGGCCGGTGCCTTCTTGGCCGGTGCCTTCTTGGCCGGCTTCTCCTCCTCGGGCTGAACCTCCCGGATCAAGCCGTCCATGGCCGCCTTGCGCCGGACGTTGTCGGCGTAGGCCTCATCGAGCGACACCGAGTGGCTGGCAATGCCGTAGCCGAGGGTGTTGCAGAGATCGATGCACTCGGCGTTGGTCAACCCCAACTCCTTGGCGAGTTGGTGCACGCGAAGTTTGGCCAAGAGATTCCTGTCTACTCAGTGTTCGATGGGTCACCACCGGGGCCACACGGGTTGTGGCCCACCGGGTCGGCGACCCTCCATCCTGTCACGGATACGTGGATCCGAACGAACCGATCCCCGTGATCAGGTGGGAGTGCTGTCCGCCTCAGAGGTCTCAGACGGGTCGGAGTCACCGTCGGCGTCACCGTCATGGGGTGGGGCTTCCTCGGCGAGTTCGTCGAGTTCCGCTGACTCCTCGTCCACCTCCTCGGCGGCGATTGCCTCCTCGGCTTCATCCACCGCCTGCTCCACCTCAGCTGCTGCCTCAACATCCTCCGGGATCGGATCCGCAGTGGCTGCGCCCGCCTGGATCTGCTCCTCGGTCATGGGATCGCTCCCATCGGCCGGATGCCACAGGTACGTGCCGGTCGCCTCGTCGAGCACCCATTCACCCTCGGCGTATTCGACCCCGGAAGCGAGGTTCGCCATCTCCGTCTCTGAACGAATGTCCACACGAAGACCGGTCAGGCGAGTTGCGAGTCGGGCGTTCTGGCCCTCCTTGCCAATAGCGAGGGAGAGCTGGAAGTCGGGGACGATCACCTCGGCGGTCTGCAGTTCCTCGTCGATGCGGACCTCCTTGACCTTTGCGGGTGCGAGGGACCGGGTCACGAAGTCGTATCGGTCGTCGGAGAACGGGATGATGTCGATCTTCTCTCCCCGCAGTTCGTTGACGATCTGGCGAACCCGGGCACCGCGCGCCCCGACGCACGCTCCCACGGGGTCGACGTTGCTGTCGTTGGACGCCACCGCGATCTTCGTCCGCTGCCCCGGCTCGCGGGCGCAGGCCAGGATCTCCACCACGCCGTCGGCGATCTCAGGCACCTCGAGCTCGAACAGTCCCTTGATCAGACCGGGGTGGGTGCGCGACACGACGATCTGCGGACCCTTCACGGTCTTGCGGACCTCGACGATGTACACCCGGACGCGCTCGCCCGGCTCCGGCCGCTCGTAGTTCACCTGCTCGGACTGGGGCAGCAGGGCCTCGACCCGGCCCAGGTCGAGAAGCGTGTAGCGGGCGTCGGACTGCTGGATGATCCCCGTGACGATGTCACCCTCACGGCCGGCGTACTCCTCGTACTTCAGCTCACGCTCGGCCTCACGGATCCGCTGACTCATCACCTGACGGACCGTTGCGGCAGCGATTCGACCGAAGTCATCCGGGGTGACGTCGAACTCCTCGCCGACCGGTTCGGCATCCTCGTCGAGCTCCTGGGCGTACACCCGGATCTCGCCAGTCTCGGTGTCGATGTTGACCCAGGCGAACTCGTAGGAATCGGGCGTCCGCTGGTACGCAGCGGTCAGCGCCTCGGCGAGCGCACCGAACAGTGTGTCGACGGAGATGCCACGCTCGACGGCGACAGCGTGTAGGGCTTCCATCATGTCTGGATTCATTTGCTTGCCTCACTGTTGGTGCGCGCCCCGGAGCGCGACTTGGATGACTTCGACTGGGACCTCGGAGGGGGCGAACCTCCCCACTCGAACACGGTTCGGGCCCGGTCGATCGAATCGATGGACAGATCGTGGGTGACGCCTTCGTCGTCGGTGAGTTGAGCCCGCCGATCGGCAACTGAGGTGAGCGTGCCGACGAGTCGGGCTCCGCCGTCGGCAGATGTCGTGAGGGTGACCCGTTGGCCGACCGCACCGAGGAAGTGCTCCTCAGTGCGGAGCTTCCGTTCGAGGCCCGGACTGGAGACCTCGAGCGTGACGGAATCCGGGAGGAGACCGTCGGCGTCGAGTCGGCGCGAGAGTGCCCTCGAGGCGTTGGCCAGCGTGTCGATGTCGACGCCGCCCGGACGGTCGAGCAGCACCGCAAGGACGCCACCACGCTGTTCGATGTCGTAGAGGGTGAGGTCGCTGTCTGCGGCAACTGACGCGGCGATCTGTTCGATCGTGGTCACGTTGCTCACCTGCCTCTCGTTCGACCTGTCTGATGCACGTCGGTCCACAGAAAAGGCGTGGGGCCGAGCCCACGCCCTTCCGGAAACCGGAGTTCGAACCCTACCACCCACCCCCCGCTCCCGCCCGTCCCCCACCGGAACTCGTACCGTTCCCGGCTGCGCCGGCCGGGAACACCACACCACCCGCAACACACGATCAACCGGTCAGCAAAGAGGTGACGGAGCCGGTCACACCAACCGGCACCAACACCGATGAGCACCCGCTTGAGCACCCGATCACCACTGATTCCGCCAGGTCACCCAACCCCGGGTCAACCCCGAAACACCGATACCGAACCCCGTGCGCTACGGGGATGTCACCACCGCCACCGGCGTCGGGAAGTTCACCGGACGCCCCAACTGCCCGGAGCTGTTGTTCCCCCAGCAGCGGGCCTGCCCGCCAGCCACCAACACACACGTATGGTTAGCGCCGGCGGTGATCTGGGTGGCACCCGACAAACCCGACACCGCCACCGGCGTCGACGAATCGGTGGTCGTTCCGTTGCCGAGCTGCCCGTCGCCGTTGTCCCCCCAGCAGCGGGCCTGCCCGCCAGCCACCAACACACACGTATGGAAACCGCCGGCGGCGATCTGGGTGGCACCCGACACACCCGACACCGCCACCGGCGTCGACGAATCGGTGAACGTTCCGTTGCCGAGCTGCCCGGAGAAGTTCGCCCCCCAGCAGCGGGCCTGCCCGCCAGCCACCAACACACACGTATGGTTAGCGCCGGCGGTGATCTGGGTGGCACCCGACGAAGTTCACCGCCGCAGGACCCAGCCCCCCACCAGCACCCCCCGACGCTGCAACACCGACCTCCGCTGCAACCCCAACCTCAACACCAACCCCGGCCTCAACAGCACCGACATCCCGTGCCGAAGCAACCAACACCACCGCACCCACCGCCACCAGACCCAACACCCACCGACCAGAACGACCAACCACGATCACACCCTCCCCGGACGGACTGTTTCAACGAACAACACCGAACCCTAACCGAGACCACATCACCCCACCATCGGGTTCGGGCCTCGGACGGTGTGGGGTCAGTAGGCGCGGGCGCAGATCGCCACGAGTTCGTCCTCCGGCGTCGACCCCGGGAGATCGCCGTCGGGACTCTGCAGGCACCGGACCGTGACAGCAGATGCGCCGAGCCGAGCGATGGCGGCGGCGTCGACGAGCCGCCACGGCAATCGGGCGAACCCCTCCCCGGCCGCCTCGAGAGCGGCGTCGACCGACCCGACATCGAACGTTCGCCGATCGCGAGCGTCCGTGGCCGCTGCCAACATGGCGTCCTGCACCTCCGCAAGGAGGGCGGGCACGGACGGGACCACGTCGGTGATCGACCGAGGCTCCTTGGTGCCGTCATCGCGGCGGGCGACGACGACGATGCCGTCGGCGAGATCCCGAGGGCCGACCTCAACGCGCAGCGGCACACCCTTGAGCTCCCACTCGGTGGCCCGACGTCCGAATCCCGTCGAGACGCGATCGTCGAGACGCGCCCGTACCCCTGCTGCGGCGAGGTCGGCGACCAACCCGGCAGCAGCCGGCGTAACGGCTCCGTCATCGTCGCGCACCACGATCACGACCACCTGCGTTGCTGCGAGACGAGGCGGCAGACGAAGGCCGGCGTCGTCGCCGTGCGCCATGATCAGACCCCCCATCATGCGGGTCGACACGCCCCAGGAGGTGGTCCAGCACACCTGCTGCTCCCCGTGTTCGTCGGAGAACGTCATGTCGAATGCCGTAGCGAAGTTCTGCCCGAGTTCATGGCTCGTCCCCATCTGCAGCGCCTTGCCGTCGCCCATCATGGCCTCACACGTGAGTGTGTTGGTCGCTCCGGCAAACCGTTCCTCGGCGATCTTCGCCCCGATCAACACCGGAATGGCCAACACGTCGACCATGAACTCCCGGTAGACGTTCCGCAGGATCGACTCGGCATAGGACCGGGCATCGGACTCAGAGGCGTGTGCTGTGTGTCCCTCCTGCCACAGGAACTCCGACGTGCGCAGGAACACACGGGGCCGCAGCTCCCAGCGCACGACGTTCGCCCACTGGTTCAACAGCAACGGCAGGTCCCGGTAGGACTGAACCCACTTGGCCATGAACTCGCCGATCACGGTCTCCGACGTCGGCCGGACCACGACCGGCTCCTCGAGTTCCTTGCCACCACCGACAGTGACGATCGCGAGTTCCGGACTGAACCCCTCGACGTGCTCAGCCTCACGCTGCAGGTAGGACTCGGGGATGAATAGCGGGAAGTAGGCGTTCTCGGCTCCGGCGCCCTTGATGCGCGCATCGACCTCGGCGACCATCCGCTCCCAGAGCGCATACGCATACGGCCGGATCACCATGGTCCCGCGAACCGGTCCGTTGTCGGCCAGTTCAGCCTTGTTCAGGACGTCCTGGTACCAACGGGGGAAATCCTCGGACTGCGGAGTGAGCACCGGGGCCTTGCCTGCCATGGGCGGCGACGCTACCAGTGCGGTCGGCACGCTCGGTGCTGGACCCCCTCGCTCAAGAACTAGCGTCCGCGACGTGGCCCGACGTCCTGCCGTCCAGAGACTCGTCGTCGGTGCCGCCCTGACCGCCGGAGCGGGTGCAGCACTCGGGCTGGGACTGCGGGGCCTCGGGCGCCGGGTGCAGAATGCGAGCGACTCCGAACTCGATCCGCTGCTCGCACCGGCCACGGGCGTCAGCCATCACCACCTCACCACCGATGACGGCGCCACGATCCACGTCGCCGAGGCCGGAGCAGGGCCACCGGTCGTGCTCCTCCATGGCGTGACCCTGCAGTGGTCGATCTGGAATCCGCTGTTCCACCTGCTCGCGCCCCAGCATCGGGTGGTTGCGTGGGACATGCGGGGCCACGGTGCATCCACCCACGGATCCCGGGATCTGACGCTCGGAGCGGTGGCCGACGATCTGGCGCTGATCCTCGGGCGGCTCGACATCCACGACGCCGTGATCGTCGGCCACTCCATGGGTGGGATGGCACTCGCCCGCTTCTGCACCGACCACCATCGCATGCTCCACCATCGCTGCCTGGGACTCGTGTTCCTGGCCACCAGCGCAGCCCCGGTGGCGCTCTCGACGGTCACCGGTGGCGGAGCCGGGCTGATCGAGCTCGTCAACCGGGCGGTCACTGCGGGCATGGAATCCCCCCGGTGGAGCTACCAGTGGTCGGACAACGCCACATCAGCCCTGCTCGTGCGGCTGTCATTCGGACGCCACGCCTCCGGTGCCGCAATCGAGCAGGTTCGGGCGATGCTCGCCGAGGTCGATCCCCGGACCACCGCCTCAGCCGGTCGCGCCATTGCGCTCCACGACGTCCGCGATGACCTGGGCCACGTGGACGTTCCCGCACTCGTGGTGGTGGGCAGCGCCGATCTCCTCACTCCCCCGGCACATGCCAAGGGTGTGGCGGCGGCGATTCCCGGCGCTCAACTGCACGTGCTCGACGGGGTCGGACACCAGGTCATGCAGGAGGCCCCGACCCGCCTCGCCACGCTGATCACCTCAGTCGGAACGTGAACGCCGGGCCGTCAGGTCAGTCGAAACGCTTGCCGATCAACTCCACCCGCTGACCGTCCGCATTGGCGTCGTCACCTTGGATCTCGAGCAACTCGGCCCGGTCCTTGTCGGCCTCACGCCGGGCCTTCTCGGTGTCCACCCTCCCGAGCGCCGCCTCGGTCCCGTGTTCAGCGATGAACTCGGCCCACTCCACCAGCGTCGAGACCATTTCGTCCTCGGGAACCACAGCGACGTTGGTCCCCTTGACGAACAGGTGCCCGCGGTGCCGGCCGGCGGCGATCCCCAGATCGGCGTCCCGGGCCTCGCCCGGGCCGTTCACGACGCACCCCATCACCGCGACCTGCAATGGGAGCTCGCGGTCGGCGAGAGCATCTCGGGCCTCGCTCGCCACGGCGATCACGTCGATCTCGGCCCGCCCGCAACTCGGACACGCAATCAGGTCGACGTTCTTGCGCTCCCGCAGACCGAGGGCTTCGAGGAGGGTTCGACCGGCCTTGGCCTCCTCCACGGGGTCGGCGGTCAGGGAGAACCGGATGGTGTCGCCAATACCCTCGGTGAGCAGCGCCCCGATCCCGGCGGTGGCCTTGATCAGACCCTCCGGGAGCGGACCGGCCTCCGTCACGCCAAGGTGCAACGGATGATCGGTGGCATCGGCGAGCTGCCGATATGCCTCCACCATCAGCGGGACGTTCGACGCCTTGACCGAGATCTTCACCGCATCGAAACCGACCTCCTCGAACAGCGCCAGCTCAGCCATGGCGGATTCGACCATGGCCTCGGGTGTCACCCGGCCGCCGTGCCGCTGGTAGAGCTCCGGATCCAGGGATCCGCCGTTGACCCCAATTCGGATGGGAACACCCCGGTCACGTGCCTCCACGGCGACCGCCTGGATGTGCTCCGGCTTGCGGATGTTGCCCGGGTTCAGCCGAAGCCCGTGAACACCGGCATCGAGAGCAGCGAGCGCCATGCGGTACTGGTGGTGGATGTCGGCGACGATCGGAATCGGGCTACGGGGAACGATCTGCGCGAGCCCTTCGGCGGCCTCGACCTCGTTGCAGGTGCAGCGAACGATGTCACAACCGGCAGCGGCGAGGGCGTAGATCTGCTGGAGGGTGCCCTCGACGTCGGCGGTCTTGGTCGTCGTCATGGACTGGACCGAGATGGATGCGCCACCGCCCACAGGCACGTCGCCGACCGTGATCTGACGGGTCGTGCGTCGAGGGAAGACAACTCCTGTGTCCACGGGAGCAGGCTACCTGTCCTTCAGGCGCTGACCCGTCAGGCAGACACGCCCCGGGTGAGGTCGAGGTAGATCGCCACGAAGCCGATCACCACGAACACCATCACCACCCCGTAGGTCAGCGGAAGCAGACGGGACACGTCGGCGATGTACCGCTGCTCCCGCCGATGCCGCAGCTCCTGGGCCTTCTCGTAGCACGCAATGGCGAGGTGGCCGCCGTCGAACGGGAGCAACGGCAGGAGATTGAACACTCCAATGAAGATGTTCAACACGATCAGGAATCCGACCAGATTGGAGAGGTTCTCCGACGTGAGGTCCGAGCCGTAGAGGACCGCTCCGACGATCGAGATGGGGCGCGTGTCCGGAGCGGTCTGCTCGGCGCTCGTCGGTGCGTCAGCTCGATCAGAGGACTGCGCCGGGGTGGCGAGGAAGTCGATCAGGTTGGCCGGCCAGAGGAACTGCCCCACGCCCACCACGCTCGCCCCGACTGTCCGGCCGAACTCCGACACCGCCGTTCCGACAGCGACGTGCGGAGCTTCGGTGATCAGCACCGCCTCCTGACCGACTCCGAAGAACGCACCGGGTGGGGTGACCGACACAGCGGAACCGAGGTCCACCCGTCTCTCACCACCATCGGTTCCGATGACCACGACGCCACCGAGTCCGCTCGCTGCGGCTCCGGCGACGTCCTCGAGCGAGTTCACCTGCTGACCGTTGATCGTTCGGACGGGGTCGCCCTCGACGGCCCCGGAATTCTCGACCAGACCACCGGAGCGGGTGGCGCCGACGACCACACCGGTCGGTGTCTCGAGCAGGTCGAGGTCCTCGCCGACGGTTCCGATCACCTTGACGCGCCTCGACAACTCGACGGGCACAACCTGGGGCTGACCGTCACGAAGGATGTCCACCTCGAGTCGACCCGACTCTGATCCGGCGACCACCTCACGGAAGTCGAGGAACGAACCCACGGGTTGGCCGTTGATCCGCTCGATCGAGTCACCCGGTTGCAGTCCGGCCGCCGCTGCGGCGCTGCCCGGCGTGACGGCACCGACGGTCCACCGTTCTGGATCTGCTCGCCCGATCAGAGCGAACTGCACGACGAGGAGTACGAGCGCCAGAGCGAAGTGCATGGCTGAGCCAGCAACGGCGACCCCGGCGCGGGAACGAAACGGCGCCTGTCGATAGGTGCGCGACTCGTCGGCCGGGTCCACCTCCTCGAGATTGTTCATCCCGATGATGCGGACGTATGCGCCCGCCGGAATGGCCTTGAGTCCGAACTCCGTCTCGCCCCGCTGGAACGAGAAGATGCGCGGACCAAACCCCACGAAGAACTCGGTGACCTTCATTCCGGCGCGGCGTGCAGCGACGTAGTGGCCGACCTCGTGGAGGATCACCATGACCACGATCGCCAGGATCACGATCAGGATGGGAAGCCCACGGGTGACTCCGAGCAGGACGAGCAGGGCCCCGAGAACGCCGAGGCGCAGCGCCCGGGTCCAGGGTGATCCGACGATCCCGTCGACGTCGGATTCCTCTGCAGAGCGCTCGTCGACACTCACGACGTGGCTCCGACCGCCAACAGACCGGCAGTGGCGACCCGGGCCGCAGCATCGGCGGCCAGCACGTCGTCGAGGGAACCGGCGAGCGTCCCGTCCCACTCGTCGAGCGACGAGGCCAGCACTGCGGCGATGTCGCTCCACGTGATGGCGCCACTGAGGAACGCGTCAACCGCCACCTCGTTGGCCGCCGAGAACCACGCCGGCGCCGTCCCGCCGCTGCGACCGGCGGCGTAGGCCAGGTCGAGAGCCCGGAACGTCGACCGGTCCGGTGGCTCGAACTCGAGCGTGAAGGAGTGGGAGAAGTCGAGGCGACCGAACGGCGTCGACACACGGTCCGGAAACCCAAGTGCATATCCGATCGGCAGGCGCATGTCGGGCAACGAGAGCTGGGCGATCGTGGCCCCATCGGAGAACGTCGCCATGGAGTGGACGATCGACTGCGGATGGACGACGACGTCGATGTGGTCGTAGTCGACACCGAACAACTCGTGTGCCTCAATGACCTCGAGACCCTTGTTGACCAGCGTCGAGGAGTCGACGGTGATCTTGGGGCCCATGCTCCACGTCGGGTGGGCGAGCGCTTCATCGACGGTCACGTTGCGGAGGTCAGCATCGCTCCGCCCACGGAACGGACCTCCTGATGCGGTGAGCACGATCTCCTCGAGCCGCTTGGTCCCCTCGCCCGCCCGAAGGCACTGGTGCACCGCACAGTGCTCGCTGTCGACAGGGACGAGTTCGGCTCCGGGAGTCCGACGGGCTCGCTCGACAACGGGACCAGCCGCAATGAGCGACTCCTTGTTGGCCAGAGCGAGACGGCGCCCGGCGTTGAGGGCTCCGAGCGTGACCGGGAGGCCGGCGAAGCCGACCACGCCGTTGACCACGACATCAGCAGAGCCTGCGAGTGCTGCGAACGCTCCGGGTCCCGCTTCGACGGCGATGTTGTCCGGGAGCCGCTCACGCAGTTCGGCCGCTCGGGCGCCGTCGGCGATCGCCACGACCTGAGGACCGACAGCGTGCGCCTGAGCCACGAGATCGTCGACGGAGGAGTGGGCGCCGATCGCAGTGACGGTGAAGCGGTCAGGCTCTGCGGCGACGACCTCGAGGGTCTGGGTCCCGATAGAACCGGTGGAGCCGAACACGGCGACGGAGGTCACGGTGGAAATCTACCGAGGTCCTCGGTCGTCCGGGCCGCGCTGGCGGAGCGATCGCTCAGGGTCACTCAGCTGAGCGACCACACGTCGAACAACAGCGTGACGAAGTAGGCGACCGGGAGGACGAACAGGAGACCGTCGAACCGGTCGAGCACGCCGCCGTGGCCGGGCAGCACGCCCCCCATGTCCTTGACGCCGACATCCCGCTTGATGAGCGATTCGACGAGATCACCGAGCGGCGCTGCGAGTGCGCACAGGAGTGCGAAGACGAACACCCGGGGGAAACTCCCGCCGATCGGGGCGATGCCGAAGAACCCGACGACGATCACGACGACGACCACCGATGTGATGAATCCGCCGATCAACCCCTCGACGGTCTTGTTCGGACTCGCATCCGACAATGGCGTCCTACCCATGGAGCGC
>VGBZ01000055.1 GCA_016870275.1 Actinomycetota bacterium | reverse complement strand
CGCAGCTGAGTCGATCATCGAATCAGCTGCACCGGTCGCCCCGGTCGCCCCGGTCGCTCCCGCCGCTGCTGTCTTCGGTGCGGGGACGCCAGCCGGGCCGCCGCCGGGTCCGCCAGCCGGGCCGCCGCCGGGTCCGCCAACCGGGCCGCCGCCGGGGCCGCCAACCGGACCGCCACCGCTGTCGGTCCTCGATGCCCTTGCCGATGCGATGGCACCGGGGGAACAGATCCGCTCGGTGGTGGTCGGTCAGACCTCGGGACTCGAGTGCGCCCTCGCCCGGACCGATCGCCGCCTGGTCCTCGTCGCCATCCGACCGGTTGGGCCCATCGTCCAGAGTCTCCATCCCAGCCGGACGACAGTCCGGGTGCTCGGACCTCGTGCCCTCCCGGCCACCGTCGTGGTCGTCGAGGGCACGCAGCGTCTCGAGATCGTCGGAGTCACCGACCGGCAGCAGGCGGAGCGACTGGCGCAAGGGTGATCTGCACCCCGACCGGGATGCCGTCGGTGGTGCCGACCGCCTCGATCACCCCTGACGGCGGTGCGGATTCGAGTTCGAGGTCAACTGCGAGGACCTGCGCAGCGATCCACTGACGGTGCCCGTCGATGGCGTCGATCACCTCGGTCTCACTGCTGATCACTGCGGTGATCCGATCGGTGACGGCGAGTCCAGCGTCCTTGCGGGCCTGTTGGACGAGTCGCACCACGTCGCGGGCGCGCCCCTCGGAGATCAGTTCGTCATCAAGTTGGACGTCGAGTTGGACCACGCCGTCGTGGGATCTCAGCGCCGCAGCGACGCTTCCGTCGACGGGGCGGAACGCCAGGTCGTAGTCCTCGCTCGACAACTCCTCGCCGGCGACCTGGATCCGCCCGTCGGCGAGGGCCACCCAGTCGCCGTTTCGGGCTGCTGCGAGCACGTGCTGGACCGCTGATCCGAGCCGGGGTCCGAGCGCCCGGGCGTCCGGTCGCAGCACCATCTCACCGATCGATGCTGGATCGTCTGACAGCACGACCTCCTTGACGTTCACCTCGTCTCGCAGCAGGTCCACCAGTCCGGAGAGTTCCTCCGGGTTACGTCCGGCAAAGGTGAGACGGCGCAGGGGGAGACGGGCGCGGAGCCGATGATCCTCGCGGAGGCCGAGAGCGACCGAGCAGGCGTCCCGGAGGCGGTCCATGGCGGCGACCAGCTGACTGTCGGCCGGCAGCGACTCGGGGTCGGGCCAGTCCTGGAGGTGGACCGATTCCGTCGTGTTCGAGACGGAAGGTTGTTGCAGCCCGGTGAAGATCTCCTCAGCGACGAATGGCAGAAGGGGTGCGGCGACCCGCACCAGGACACGGAGCACCGTGTAGAGCGTGTCGAAGGCATCGCGACTGGCCTGGGGAGTGGCTTCGTCGCCCGGCGCCCAGAACCGCTCTCGCGAACGTCGGATGTACCAGTTCGTGAGCGCATCGAGGTAGGTCTGGATCGAGCCACACGCACCGGCGATGTCGTAGGCGTCCATCTGTGCTGTCACGTCCTCGACGAGTTCCCGTGTCTTGGCGAGGATGTAGCGGTCGAGGACACCGGGGGCATCGGTCCGTTCCACCGCAACGACGTTCTCTGCGTTCGCATAGGTGGTGAAGAACGAGTAGGCGTTCCAGATGGGGTTGACGACCAACCGGACGACGTCGCTGATCTCTGCGCCGTCGGTCGAGATCCGCAGGTCGCCACCCCTCAGGATCGGCGATGCCATGAGGTACCAGCGCAGCGGATCCGATCCGATCGTCTCCATGACCTCGAGTGGGTCGGGGTAGTTGCGCAGTTTCTTGGAGAGCTTGCGTCCCTCGTGGTCGAGGACGACGCCGTGACAGATCACGTTGCGGAACGCAGGTCGGTCGAACAGGGCGCCGGAGAGCACGTGCATCGTGTAGAACCAGCCGCGTGTCTGGGCGATGTACTCCACGATGAAGTCCGCAGGGGCGTGCGAGTCGAACCAGTCCCGCTGCTCGAACGGGTAGTGGACCTGGGCGAACGGCATCGAGCCCGACTCGAACCAGCAGTCGAGGACCTCGGGAACGCGCCGCATCGTCGACTGTCCGGAGGGGTCGTCGGGGTTGGGTCGGGTCAGCGCATCGATGGCCGGCCGGTGCAGATCCTCGAGAGCCACGCCGAAGTCGGCCTCGATCGCAGCGAGCGATCCGTAGACGTCGGTACGTGGGTGTGCCGGGTCGTCCGATCTCCACACCGGGATCGGCGCGCCCCAGAAGCGGTTTCGGGAGATCGACCAGTCACGGGCGCCCTCGAGCCACTTCCCGAACTGCCCATCGCGGACGTGCTCCGGGATCCAGTTGACCTCCTGGTTCAACTCGACCAGACGGTCGCGAATGGCGGTGACCTCGACGTACCACGAGTTGACCGCCTTGTAGATGATCGGGGTGTCGGTTCGCCAGCAGTGGGGGTAGTTGTGGTCGTAGGTGTCGTGTCGAACCACGATCCCACGGTCCTTCAGGTCGGCGATGATCTGTGGGTTGGCATCGAAGACGTTGGTTCCGGCGTAGTCGATGACCTCGGCACTGAACGCTCCCCGGTCGTCGACCGGACACACCAGGGCGATGCCAGCGGCCTCGCAGACCCGCTGATCGTCCTCACCGAACCCGGGCGCAAGGTGCACCACCCCGGTGCCGTCGTCATCGGTGACGAAGGGGTCGGCGAGGACGGAGAAGGAGCCCGGGTGATCTGCGAAGTACGGGAACACCGGTCGGTAGGCGGTCCCGACGAGCTGCCGGCCGGTGAGGGTGCCGAGCACGCGTGCGTCCCCCGGGAGTTCCCGTTCGTAACGCTCCCTGGCCCGGGCGCCGACGATCACCCGGTATCCCGACCACGGACCCTCGGTCGCCTCCACCACGTCGTAATCGATGTCGTCTCCCACAGCGAGGGCGAGGTTGGACGGAAGCGTCCACGGTGTGGTGGTCCACGCCCAGATGACCGCCGGCCCGTCGCCGAGGACTGACGACAGGGCTGCCGGCCGGTCATCTTCGAGCGTGAACGCCACGGTGATCGCCGGATCCTGGCGAGGACGGGTGGCATCGTCGAGTCGGATCTCGAAGTTCGACAGCGGTGTCTCGGCCCCCCAGGAGTAGGGCATCACCCGATACGCCTCGTAGATCAGACCTCGGTTCCAGAGCTGTTCGAAGGCCCAGATGACCGACTCCATGTAGGACAGGTCCATGGTCTTGTAGTCGTCGTCGAAGTCGACCCAGCGGGCCTGCCGGGACACGTAGCGTTCCCACTCGTCGGTGTAGCGGAGCACCGAGGTGCGGCAGTGGTCGTTGAACCGGTCGATTCCGAACTCGGCGATGCGGGCGTGACCGGAGACCCCGAGCTCCTGTTCGGCGACCATCTCAGCGGGTAGGCCGTGACAATCCCAGCCGAAGCGACGTTCCACCCGTCGGCCCCGCATGGTCTGGTAGCGGGGCACGACGTCCTTGACGTAGCCGGTCAGCAGGTGGCCGTAGTGGGGGAGCCCGTTGGCGAACGGTGGCCCGTCGTAGAAGACGAATTCTGCGTCACTGCGCTGGTCGACGGAGCGTTCGAAGGTTCGCTCGTCGTTCCAACGGTTGAGCAGGCGTCGCTCGACCGCCGGTAGGTCGATTCGATTCGGCACCTCGGGGTAGCGGGGCTCAGGCATGGCCGGAGCAGCGTAGCGGTGAGGAGGCCCCACTCACTCCGTGGCCGCAGAGCGCTGGTAGGCCCACGTCGGGCCCATCAGGAGCCGGTGGCGACCACCCTTGGCGTGGAGGAACTCGGTCGCCGGTGGTCCGAGTTCGGCGTGTTCGTAGGCGACGTCGCCGTGGTAGAGCGCAATCCACGTGTCGCCGTCGACGCCGATTCGCGTGGCGAAGTGCTCGACCGGCCGGCAGCGGGCGTGCTCGATGGCCTGGGCGGTTCTGGTGAACCGACTCAACTGCGACAGCGTGATGAAGGTCGGTGGTGTCAGCGTGATCCGACCGGCGTCCCGAGCTGCCATCGCCGCTGCAGGTGTGAACCACTCGTGCGCCACGATCTCGGTTCCGTCGACGGTCACCTCGGCCGACTCGTCCGCAGCGCTCGTTTTCGTGATGTCGACGCAGAAGAACGCCGTGGTGTACCGGCGACCCGCTCGCTCCGGTGGTGTCCAATGTGACCACCGAGTGAGATCGTCGGTGGCAATCGTCAACCCGGTCTCCTCGTGGGTCTCTCGAACGGCTGCGTTCCGGGCGGACGCCTCGACACCGGTGCCGCCGGCGGCGTCGCTCGGGTCGATCCGGCCGCCAGGAAAGACCCAGGCGCCTCGAGCGAACGAGACGTCCTCGGAGCGCTGCAACAGGAGCACCTCGAGCGCCGGCCGACTGCGCAGCACCACGACGGTGGCGGCGGGGATGGCGGCGGGGTCCCACTCCGGTTCGGCCGTTTCCGGGGGCGTTGGGTGCACTGCGGCACCGTAACGGCCCGAATCGCGCAAATCTCATCGGAAACCGTTGACAGCGGGGTAGTTTCAGGATTGTAATTACGGCCCTGTCCCACCAGATGTAGGGGTTGGCCTGCCGCCAACCACAACATCTAGTGGCGGCGGGACACCGAAGTGGCCGCAGATCAGCGGCACCGTCTGCACGGAATGCACACCGAAACGCCGTCGGACAGCGACCGGCGAAGAGAGGGGAACGAGCACGTGGCACTCTCGGAGGACACACGATCCGTCCACCTCGTCGACGATGGTCCGGACCTCGCCGAGACCGGTTCGTCGATGCGAGTTCGCAAGCGGGACGGGAGTTTCGAACCGGTCGATGTGAACAAGATCGTCCGGGCCGTGGCGCGGTGTGCGTTCGGCCTCGACCACGTCGACCCGATGCGGGTCGCAACGAGGACGATCTCGGCACTCGTGGACGGGGCGACCACCGAGGAGCTCGATGAGCTGTCCATCCGCACCGCAGCTGCGTTCATCGCCGAGGAGCCGAACTACTCACGGCTCGCTGCCCGTCTCCTGTCGACCGTCATCGACAAGGAGGTCCAGAACCAGAACATCTACTCGTTCAGCCAGTCCGTCGCGGTGGGCCGGGAGCAGGGCGTCATCAACGACGCCACTGCTGAGATGGTGGAGACCAACGCCCGCAAGCTCAACGACGCCGTGCTCGTCGAACGCAACTGGCTGTATGAGTTCTTCGGGCTTCGGACCGTCTACGACCGGTACCTGCTCCGCCACCCCGAGACCCGTGACGTCATCGAGACCCCGCAGTACTTCCTCCTCCGGGTGGCCTGCGGCCTGTCAACGACGCCGGAGGAGGCCATCGAGTTCTACGAACTCATCTCGAGTCTGGCGTACCTCCCGAGCTCGCCGACGCTGTTCAACTCCGGTACCACGCACCCGCAGATGTCGAGCTGCTACCTGCTCGACTCGCCCGAGGACAACCTCGATGCCATCTACGACCGCTACCGCGATGTGGCGCGGCTCTCCAAGCACGCTGGAGGCATCGGTCTGTCCTACAGCCGGATCCGGTCCCGCGGTTCGTTGATCCGGGGGACCAACGGCCTGTCCAATGGGATCGTTCCGTGGCTCAAGACGCTCGACTCGTCCGTTGCTGCGGTCAACCAGGGAGGCCGACGCAAGGGTGCTGCGTGTGTGTACCTCGAGACGTGGCACGCCGATGTCGAGGAGTTCCTCGAACTGAAGGACAACGTGGGAGATCACGCTCGGCGCACCCACAACCTGAACCTCGCCAACTGGGTACCCGACCTGTTCATGGAACGCGTGGAGCAGGACTGGCAGTGGTCGCTGTTCGACCCCAAGGAGGTCCCGGAACTCGTCGACCTCTACGGCGAGGATTTCCGAGCGGCGTACCTCGCAGCGGAGGCGGAGGGCCGTTACGAGCGTCAGGTGTCTGCCCGGTCGCTCTACAGCCGGATGATGCGCTCGCTCGCCGAGACCGGCAACGGGTGGATGACGTTCAAGGATGCGTCCAACCTGAAGTGCAACCAGACGGGTGCCGCCACTGCGGACGGAACGCCGAATGTGGTCCACCTGTCGAACCTGTGCACCGAGATCCTCGAGGTCACCAACCAGTCCGAGACGGCCGTGTGCAATCTCGGTTCGATCAACCTCGGCGCCCTCGTCGTGGACGGGCGGTTCGACTTCGATCGCCTCGCCGAGGTGGTTCGGGTGGCGGTTCCGTTCCTCGATCGAGTGGTCGACATCAACTTCTACCCGACCGATGAGTCCGGCAACTCCAACAACAAGTGGCGCCCGGTCGGCCTCGGCCTGATGGGTCTCCAGGACGTCTTCTTCAAGTTGCGACTGCCGTTCGACAGCGACGATGCCCGGGAACTGTCCCGACGCATCTCTGAGGAGATCTACTTCCATGCGCTGAGCGCATCGGTCGACCTCGCAGAGGTTGTCGGTCCCCACCCCGGATTCTCCGAGACGCGGGCTGCGGCGGGAGAACTGCAGTTCGACCTATGGGGGGTGGAGCCGAGCGACCCGGCCCGGTGGGCGGAGCTGAAGGAGCGGATCGCCGCTCACGGTCTGCGCAACTCGCTCCTGATCGCCATTGCGCCGACCGCCACGATCGCATCGATTGCGGGGTGCTACGAGTGCATCGAGCCGCAGGTGTCGAACCTCTTCAAGCGGGAGACCCTCTCGGGGGAGTTCCTTCAGGTGAACAACTACCTCGTTCGTGAGCTCAGCGATCGTGGGTTGTGGACCGAGTCCGTGATCAACGCGATCAAGCGGAACGAAGGATCAATCCAGGACATCGAGGAGATTCCCCCAGAGGTGCGAGAGGTGTTCCGCACCGCCTGGGAGATCAAGATGCGTTCGCTGATCGACATGGCCGCTGATCGCGGTGCGTTCATCGATCAGTCGCAGTCGTTGAACCTGTTCATCGAGTCCCCGACCATCGGGAAGCTCAGCTCGATGTACGCCCACGCCTGGAAGGCGGGGCTCAAGACGACGTACTACCTCCGTTCCCGGCCGGCGACGCGCATCAACAAAACGACGACATCGTCGTCCTCGACATCACCTGACGGCCCGCCCGGCGGCGAGAAGGCGCCGTCCTACACCGATGCCGAAGCCGTGGCCTGCTCGCTCGAGAACCCCGAGAGCTGCGAGGCCTGCCAGTGACACTCCGTAACCACTCTGAATCGAGGTACCCGACGTGGCCCTGACCGACCCCATCAGCCCGCTCCTCGACGATGACGTCGCCGACCTCTCCTCCGACGCCACCTCGGTCGCGACGCGGACAGACGGCGGTCGGCTCCTCGACCCCGGGTTCAATCTGACCCTCCGTCCGATGCGCTACCCGCAGTTCTACGACATGTACCGAGATGCGCTGAAGAACACGTGGATGGTCGAGGAGGTCGACTTCGCTGACGACCTCGTCGACCTCGACCGCAAGCTCGTGCCCGCCGAGCGCCACATGATCAACCGGCTCGTGGCGTTCTTCGCCACAGGCGACTCGATCGTGTCCAACAACCTGGTGCTGAACCTGTACAAGCACGTCAACTCACCTGAGGGGCGCATGTACCTGAGTCGTCAGCTCTACGAAGAAGCTCTCCACGTCCAGTTCTACCTGACGTTGCTCGACACCTACATCCCGGATCACGCCCAGCGCGCCGAGGCGTTCGCAGCCATCGAGAACATCCCGTCGATACGGGCCAAGGCGGAGTTCTGCTTCAAGTGGATCGACTCGATCAACTCACTCCAGGAGCTGCGAACCCGTGAGGACCGCCAGGAGTTCCTGCTCAACCTCATCTGTTTCGCAGCGTGCATCGAGGGGCTGTTCTTCTTCGCTGCGTTCGCCTACGTGTACTTCCTGAGGGACAAGGGCCTGCTGAACGGCCTCGCCGCCGGGACCAACTGGGTGTTCCGCGACGAGAGCGGACACATGAACTTCGCGTTCGAGGTGATCAACCAGGTGCGAATCGAGGAGCCCGACCTCTTCGATGCCGACCTCGGCGAGCGAGTCACCCAGATGGTCCGGGAAGCCGTCGACGTCGAGTACCAGTTCGCCGAGGATCTGCTCTCCGAGGGGATCCCGGGGATGTCGCTCCCGGACACCCGCGAGTACCTGCAGTTCGTGGCCGACTCCCGGCTCGCAATGTTGAACCTCGCTCCCGTGTTCGGCTCCAAGAACCCGTTCAGCTTCATGGCGCTCCAGGACGTGCAGGAGTTGACCAACTTCTTCGAGCGGCGAGTGTCGGCGTACAGCAAGGGCATCGAGGGCGAGGTCGCCTTCGACGATCCGGACTTCTGATTTCCGCTCCAGCTCACAAGCAGCCGGCGCGGCGATCAGGGTGTCACCAGTCGGCCGTCGGAAGCAGCTGAGGTCTCAGCGGCGTCGAGCAGCGACGTGACGAATGCCATCTGCTCCGGGTCCAGGGTGAGATCGTCCTCGGCGCCGAGTCGGGCGAGTTGGTCGACGTAGCCGGCATCACGTAGCACTGCGATGCTGGCATCGCCCGATGGGGCCTGCCCGAGGACGTCAACGCCGTTTCGTTCGAGCGCAGCGGCAGGCGAGAACTCGACGCGGAGGACGCCCTCGTCGTTGGCCGCCTGAAACCACACGCTGGCTGCGTTCCCGTGCGTGAGGGTGAGGTCGGCTCGTACGACGTCGGTGATGATCTCGATCCGCACGTCGGCACCGTTTCGACTGGCCCGCACCGAGCACGTTGCGGGCCAGTCCGGGTCGATCAGGTCGAGGGCGCAGGTGACTGCGGGCGCACCGAGCTGGCGCATGGGACTGCGGTGAGGTGTGCCCTCGCTGAGATGTCCCCACTGGGGGAGAGGTTGGGTCACTGCCCCTGAGATGTGGGTCGGAGAGCCGAATTCGCTGCGTTCGGCGAGCAACTGTCGCCAGAGCGGGCTCGAGCGGAGGTTGGCTGCACCACGGATCCGGCCGGGACCGGCGTGATCGACTGCCATCGCAGCGTTGGCCTCGGCGCAATCGGTCCACCACGGGGACTCGACCAGGACCAGTGCACCGCCTCGGGCACCGCTGATGGCCAACGAGAGGTGGGTGTCGATCGGGGTGGCGACCACCATGACGTCGGCGTCGGCGGGTAGATCAACGACGTCGACCCGTCGTCCTCCAGCCTCTCCAGCGAGGGCTCGCGCCGAGCGTCCCTGCGCCGAAGCCACCGCAACGACGCGCATTCCGGCGCTCGGAGCTGCAGCGGCGTGGATGCCGGCAGCGCCTCCGGCGCCGGCGATTGCCAAGCTGCGTCGACGGCGGAGGCGCACGTTGTTTCAGGTTCCCTGGAGACGTTCGACCACCGGAGCGAGCGCCTCGGCGTTGTCACCCTGGATCACGTAGTACGAGAAGCCCCAACGCTCCCGTCGCTCCTCCAGCGTCTCGCAGATTCCATCGATCGTCCCGAGGAGGACCGATGGCGTTGCGAGGACCTCGGCGGGGGACGCGCCGAACAGGGCGGCGACGTTGTCGGCGAAACCCTCGGGGTCGTCTGTCACCGCCGAGAGGAAGGTCAGGACGTTCAACTCGATGTCGGCGAAACGTGATCCCGCGGCATCGGCCACCCAGCCCACCTTCTCGTCGACCCGTGCCGCAAGTGCATCGGCGACGACATCACCGTCGATGGCACCACTCGCCAGGTTGGGGTTGATGCCCACGATGTCGGCTCTGCGGGCGGCAATCGACAGGACCCGCTTCCCGCCGCCGCCGATGATCAGCGGCGGACCCCCGGGAGTCGTCGGCTTGGGCCGGCCATCGTGGCCGGTGATCGTGTAGTGCTCCCCCTGATGGCTGAAGGGAGCGTCAGCGAAGCAGCCGTCGATGACATCGAGTGCCTCGGCGAAGCGGCTCACCCGGACACCGGGCGGATCGTACGGGATCCCGCTCTGTTCGTAGTCCGTGCGCATCCACCCGGCCCCGAGCCCCAACTCGACCCGGCCACCGGAGAGCAGGTCAAGGGTGGCCGTCTCGGCTGCGAGGACGACTGGATGCCGGTAGTCGTTGTCGAACACGAGTGCTCCGACACGAAGCGTCGTCGTCGCCTGGGCGGCGACGGCCAACGCCGTGAATGGAGCGAGTTGGTCACCGAAGTGATCCGGCACGAACAATGTCGAGTAGCCGAGGCCCTCGACGTGTTGCGCCGTCGCAGCCCACGTCCGATTGCCGAGCGGCTGACTGAGTTGGACGCCGAAGCGGAACCGTCGATCGTGGGCCATTCCATGTTTCCTGTCTGTTGGAACCGGTTCGGTTCGAATCCGGCGAGAGGACGCTACCCCGGGGGTGCCGGGTGCTGGAGGGGCGGTGCCGGTACCGTGGAGGAGTCCCTGATCGACCCGGATCCATGTCGCGCCCCGTTCAACTCCTCCTCCGCTTTGTTGCCGTCGTCGCCCTCGGCGTCGTGGTGTTGTCGGTGACGGTTGCGGCGTTCCTCCCCACAGCAGCGAGGATCTCAGAGGCCGCCTCGTTCGAGCCGATCACGAGCTTCAAGCTCCCCGAACTGCCCCAGGGCTCGATCATCGTGACCGAGGACGGAGCCCCGTACGGCGAACTGGTCGGCTCGGAGAACCGTGAGGTCGTTCCGTTGTCGGCGATGTCCGAGGCCATCCGCAACACGGTGCTCGCTGCTGAGGACGCCAGCTTCTACGAGCACTCAGGGGTGAGTGCCAAGTCGATCGCCCGTGCGGTTCGGGCGAACACCGAGGCGGGCGGGATCTCCCAGGGCGGCTCGACGATCACCCAGCAGTTGGTCAAGTTGAATCTGGTGGGCAATGAACAATCGATCACGAGGAAGATCAAGGAGGCCTCGCTGGCCATCCAGCTCGAGAGCCAGCTCTGCGACGGCGTCGAGAAGCGGGTCTGCAAGGACCAGTTGCTCGAGCAGTATCTCAATGCCATCTATCTGGGGCGCGGTGCCTACGGCATGCAGGCTGCCGCCAAGCGCTACTTCAACAAACCCGCCTCGGAGATCAACTACGCCGAGGCCGCTGTGCTGACCGGTCTGATCCGGGAGCCCAACGGTGCCGATCCGATCCGGTTCCCCGAGGAGGCGCTCCGAAACCGAGCCTCCGTCCTCGACCGCCTCGAGGAGGAGGGCCACATCAACGCCGACGAGCGGCGGTTCATCAACGCCGTTCCCCTCCCGGATGAGACCTTCGGTGAGGAGCGTCAGCAGCGGGCACAGGTGCTGACGTACCTTGAACGGCAGATCCGCGACGAGTTGCTCGATGCCACGTGGCTGGCACCGACGGAGGATCTTCGGCGCTATCTGATCTTCAACGGTGGACTCAGGATCACCACGACGATCGACCCCCGTGCCCAGCAACTCGCTGAAGCATCGGCGGCGAACAATCCGCTGGCGAGCTCCAATCCGGAGACGGCGGTCTCACTGACCGCCATCGAGCCCGCCACCGGGGCGGTTCGAGCCATTGTGGGCGAGAGTCCCGACGGCGATGACGGCGTCATCGAGACCGCTGAACCCTCGACCGGTCGGTCGTCCGGCTCGAGCTACAAGCCCTTCACGCTGGTGGCGATGCTGGAGGATGGATACGGGATCAACAGTGCGATCAGTGGCGACTCGGCACCAGAGCCCATGAAGAAGCGGTGGGGTGTGACCACGCCCGGTCCGTATCCGCTCGACTGCCCCACCAAGGGTCCGGTCACGCTCGCCAAGGCGCTCGCTGAGTCGAACAACTGTGCCTTCATGCGCATGCAGGGAGTCGTTGGATTCGACGACACGAGAGAGACCGCCATCAAGCTCGGAGCACGACCCGCCGGCCTCGATCCCGATGAGGTCCGGGCAGCGTGCTTCACGATCGGATGCGATGCATTGTTCGGCACCATGGACATGGCTGCGGCCTACGCCACCATTGCCAACGACGGCCGCCGGAACCCGGTGCACTTCGTCTCTCGGGTCGAGGATCGTTCGGGCGAGGTGCTCTTCGAGTTCGTTCCACCAGATGAACAGGTCATCTCCGAGAACGTTGCCCGGCAGGCGACAGTGGCCATGGAGCAGGTGGTGACCGGCGGCACCTACGCCGGCGGATCACTCCCGCAGGGTCGCCCGGCCGCCGGTAAGACCGGGACGACGGAGTTGGAGGGCGGCAAGAACACTGACGTCTGGTTCGCCGGGTTCACCCCGGAGATCTCCGTGGCGGTGTGGATCGGCAATCCTCAGGCGAACACCAACATGGAGGGTGGACGTGTTCAGGGCGGCGTCACGTCGGCGAAGGTGTGGCGGAGCTTCATCTTCCCCTACCTCGATGGTCGGCCCGTTCGACGCTTTGTGTCGCCGCGCAACGTTCCGGCCCAACCGGTACCTGATCCCTGGGGTCGGTACGTGACCAAGCCCTCGCCGGCAACAGGGTCGGGTACCGGGTCGGGTACCGGCACCGGCACCGACACCGACACCGGATCGGGCACCGACACCGGATCGGGCACCGGCACCGGATCGGGCACCGGCACCGGTACCGGATCGGGCACTGGGTCGGGCACCGGATCAGGCGCTGGCACCGGCGGCGGATCAGGCGCTGGCACCGGCGGCGAAGCAACGCCCTGACTGGTCCGACGGATCACCTTCGTCGCCTGTAGGTTCTGGCTGTGGGCCATCTCGAGGATCTGCTGGCTGTGCAGGACCACGACACTCGTGTCGATCAGTTGCGCCACCAGCGCAGCAATGTGCCCGAACTCTCGATCGCCGCTGACCTGCGCGAGTCCATCGAGAGGGTTGATGCCGAGCGGTCGGCTGTGACTGTCGAACTCGACGACGTTCGCCGTCGGGAGCAGCGACTCGAGGACGAGGCCGCCACGGTGCAGGCGAAGGCTGCCGATGCGGAGCGCCGGTTGTACGACGGTTCCGTCGTGGCCCACCGTGAGCTCGAGGATCTACAGGAGGATCACCGGCTCCTGCGGGCCCGTCAGGACCAACTCGAGGAGCAGGCGATCGAGTTGATGGAGGTCGCCGAACCGCTCGCTGCGGAGGTCGCCCGTCTCGATACCGAGCGGGCCGAACACCAGGCCCGGCTCGCTGATGTCGAGGCGGTGATCGCCGTTGCGTGGAGCGAGATCGATGCCCAGATCGCCGTCGAGGATGCCGGGCGCAAAGTCGCTGCGAGCACTGTGGACGAGGGAACGCTGCGGGACTACGAGTCGCTGCGTCTGCGACATGGTGGGACAGGTGCGGCGCGATTGAACGGCGCCCGTTGCGAGGGTTGTCATCTCCAGATCCCGCCGGCCGAACTCGACGCCATCAAGCGCTCGCCGGAGGGCACGACCGTGTTCTGCCCTCAGTGCGGGCGGATCCTCGTTCGGTGATCGTCTGGTTCGCCGTTCTCAGTATCGTCGTGACCTGGGCGGTGTTCCAGAGTCCAGCGCTCGACTATCGACTCGTGGCGTTCGGTGCGGTGCTGCCTGTGATCGAGTCGCCCTGGGGAGCAGGGATTCTCCACTCGCTGCTGGCTCCGACGGTGGTTCTGGTCGTGGTCATGCTCGCAACGACGGGTCGGAGGCTGGTCCGACGCCGCTGGTTGGGTCTGCCCATCGGCATGTACCTCCATCTGGTGCTCGACGGAGCGTGGCTACGAACCGAGACCTTCTGGTGGCCGGTGCTGGATCGATCGTTCACCCCCGGCGCAGCGCCGGAGTTCTCCCGCGGGTGGTGGTCGCTGGCACTCGACGTCGTCGGCGTTGCCGTCGGGGTCTGGGCGTGGCGGCGGTTTGGTCTCGATGATCCGGGTCGTCGATCCCGTTTCCTCCGGAGCGGTCAACTCGACCGGACCTTCGTGGGGGGCAGCTGAGGATGGGCGAGCTCATCGTCGTTCGCCACGGTCGGACCGCCGCCAACGCCGGCGGTCTGCTGCTCGGACGCCTGGACGTACCGCTCGACGAACTCGGACGCGTTCAGGCGGCACGGCTCGCCGAGGCCGTGCTGGCCCAGGCCGCGGTCAGTCGGGTCCCCATCGCCGCGGTCGTCGCCAGTCCGCTCGAGCGGACCCGGGCGACCGCCGAGGCGTTCGGCCTCCCCGTCGAGGTGGACGGCCGGCTGGTCGAGCTGGACTACGGCGAGCTCGACGGCACCCCGCTCGCCGACGTGTCGCCCGAGGTATGGCGCGACTGGCGGGCCGATCCGGACTTCTGCCCTCCGGGCGGGGGAGAGTCCATCGCCGCCCTGCAGGTTCGGGTGGAGGAGGCGTGCGAGCACTGGGCCGCCGTCGCCCGGGTCGAGGGCACGGTCGTGTTGGTCACGCACGTGTCGCCGATCAAGGCGGCGGTCGGCTGGGCCATGGGCATCGGCCCGGGCGCGGCGTGGACGACGCACGTCGACCAGGCATCG
>VGBZ01000054.1 GCA_016870275.1 Actinomycetota bacterium | reverse complement strand
GCACGACGGCCCGGTAGGGTCCGCCGCCGTGGAGCCGAATGACGTCACCGCCGCCGCCGAGGCCGTCCGCACCGGCGAGGTGTCGGCCCGGGAACTCGTCGAGGTCAGCCTCGAACGGATCGACCGGGGCGACGGCGCGCTCCGTGCGTTCGTCCACCTCGACCCCGAGGGAGCGCTCGCCGCGGCCGACCGCATCGACGACGCCCGCCGGCGGGGCGAGGACCTCGGTCCGCTCGCCGGGGTGCCGTTCGGGGTGAAGGACCTCGAGGACTGCGCCGGCATGCCGACCACCCGGGGCTCGCGCTGGTACGCCGACGCACCGCCAGCGACCCGCGACGACCTGCACGTCGAGCGGTTCTGCGCCGCCGGTGCCATCCCGGTGGGCAAGACCGCCACGCCCGAGTTCGGTGCGTGGGGCTACACAGCGAGCCCGTTGCTCGGCGTGACCCGCAACCCGTGGCGCACCGACCGGACCCCAGGCGGGTCGAGCGGCGGGACGGCGGCTGCGGTGTCGGCCGGGTTCGTGCCGTTCGGCACGGCGAGCGACGGCGGCGGTTCGATCCGCGGTCCGGCGGCCTCCTGCGGCCTGCCCGGACTGAAGCCCACCTACGGACGGGTGCCGAGCCGCGCCACGACCCGCCTGGCGCAGAACGCCGTGAACTTCGCGCTCGCCGCCGCCGTGCGCGACACCGCTCTCCTGCTCGACGTGGCCGCCGGTCCCCACCCGCTCGACCGCACGTCGCACCCCGCACCCGGCGTCCGCTATACAAACGCCGCCGAGCAACTCGACGTCGCCGGCCTGCGGGCCACGTGGACCGCAGACCTAGGGTTCGTCGTGGTCGACCCGGAGGTGGAGCGCATCACCGCCGCTGCGGCCGAGCAGCTCGTCGCCGCCGCGGACTTGGAACGCCGGCAGTTCGGTCCGACCTTCGACGACTACATCCTCACCTACGTGTTCATGGAGGGTGCCGACCAGTTCGTCGACGTGCCCGAGGACTGGGCCGACCGGCTCGACGAACTCGACCCGCTCGCGGTGCGCAGTTGGGAGCACAGCGCAGCGACCGCCCTGCCCACCTTCGCCTGGGTCGAACGCGACCGGCGGGTCGTCGAGCAGCAGGTGGCCAAGTTGTTCGAGGGCACCGACCTCCTGCTCACGCCGACCAACGGGTGCCCACCGTTCGCAGCCGAGGGCCCCATGCCTGAGGTGATCGGGGGTCGTGAGTGCCACGCCGGCCACGCCGCCCTGCTGACCATGTTGGCCAACCTCGCCAACCTGCCGTCGATCTCGCTGCCGGCGGGCACCACGGCCGACGGCCTGCCGGTCGGCCTGATGGTGACCGCCCCCCGGCACCGGGAAGACCTGTGCCTCCGGATCGCTCGCATCTGGGAGCAGACCCACCCGTGGCCCCGATTCGCACCGGGGTACCCGTCGCAGGACTGACCACCGGGAAACGAGACCCTCGGGGATCGACTGTCGGTGAAGCGGCTCACTCCGGACGAATGGATCACCCTTGGCGGGACTGTTTTGGAACCATGAATCGGTCCGGAAGCTCGGCAGCCGGCCTGTACAGGCCCAGGCCGCCATTGCCGATGCCGGTGAGCTGCGTCGCTCGACGCATCGGGCGCGTCGCATGAGCGAGGAGAAGGTGGATGTCCTGATCGCGGAGTTCCGGGATGGGGCGACAGTGACACAACTCGCGGAGTGGTTCGAGGTGCATCGCACGACAGTGATGGCGCATCTGCGCCGCAGGGAGGTTCCTCGGCTGGGTGAATGGTCTCCGACCCAGGTCTCATAAGTGGCCGACCGATATCGCCGAGGCGAGACTCCCGACGAGATCGCCGCCACGCTTGGGGTTGATCCTCGAACGGTCGGGCGACACCTGCGAAGTAGCGGAGTGCCGATCCGGCCGTCGGGCCCGCGAATGCGAGCGGCCAGTCCGACCGGCGGTTGGACACACAGTCTTGGACGGGCAGGTGGAGGCAGGAGTTCAGATTGCGAACGCGTGCAGTGGTTCTTGCGCGCAGAGGCCGAGGCCGGCTGATTCGAGCGCCCGGCCGTCCGCCACGGATCTGCGGGGCTTCAGACCCTGGCGGTTCGGAGTGTGTCGATTCGAGCGAGCGCCTCTTCCGCCTCGCTGACGAACCGTTCGACGAGTTCGGCAGCGGGAACGATGTCGGTGATCGCTCCGGTCCCCTGACCGGCTGGGTAGCACTCCTTGGCCGGATCGATGGCGTCGCCGTTCGGTCCGGTCGGCAGGTGCAGCGCACCGTCTCCGAACGACTTCGCCATCTGCATCGGGAACTTCTGCAGCTCCTCGGGGTGCTGCTCGAAGTGGGTGGTGTAGTCGTTCCGGAGCACACGCATGGGCTTTCCGCTGTACGCGCGGCTGATCACCGTCCCGTCCTCGGCGCTCGCGATGAGCCCTTCCTGGTATCCGCTGACGATGCGGGCCTCGGGCGTGGCGATGAACCGCGTGCCGACCCAGACCCCGTCGGCGCCGAGCGCGAGCGCGGCGGCGAGCCCGCGACCGTCGACGATCCCTCCGGCGGCGACGACGGGGACGCGGTCGCCGACGGCGTCGACGACCTGGGGGACCAACGGCATGGTTGCGACGAGGCCGGTGTGTCCACCCGCCTCGGTTCCCTGCGCGACGACGATGTCGCATCCCGCCTCGACCGCCTTCACGGCATGGCTCACCTTGCCGCACATGTTCACCACCACGAGCCCTGCGTCGTGGCACATCTCGACCACCTCGTGCGGCACGCCGAGCGCTGCCACGAACATCGACGCGCCGCCGTCGATGATGGCGCTGACGTACACCTCCAGGTCGATCGGCATGGCGGTGAGCAGGTCGACCCCGAACGGCTTGTCGGTGAGCGCCCGCGTGGCGGCGATCTCGGACACCATGTCGTCGTAACTCATGCTCCCGGCGCCGAGTGTGCCGATGCCGCCGGCCTCGGACACCGCTGCGGTGAGCGCGTGATAGCTCACACCGCCCATTCCTGCGAGCATCACGGGGTGTTCGATCCCCAGTAGGTCGGTGAGTCGGGTCTGCATCAACTGTTCTCCATGGGTCAGTGGATTCGGTCAGCGGTCAGCTCAACTGTTGTCCGTCTGATAGTTGGCCAACATCGACAGCAGATCGATGTCGCGATCCCGGTAGGGCTCGGAGAGCCATGCGCCGTCGGCGGCGACCCGTAGCCGGTCGTCGACCAGCCGCCCCGAAAGTGCTGATCGCGCGTCGGCCGGGCAGTACTGGAGGATCCAGGAGCGCCTGTTGCGGTCGGTCGTCGTATTGGGCCCGCTGCGGTGCATGATCAGCGACGAGAACACGAGCACCGAGCCCTTCGTGACACTCACGGAGATGCCGGCCTCGGGTCCAGCGTCGTTGCCGACACGGAAATAGGGGTTCCGATCCGTGTCGTCGTGGTGAGGAAGCGTGCCGGCGAGGTGACTGCCGGGGATGACCTGCATCCCGCCGTTCGACTCGTCGCTGTCGTCGAGCGAGAGCCAGCACGTCAGGTACATCTCGGGGACCAGCGGGGTGTAGCCGTTGTCCTGGTGCCACGGCAGCTCGGTGCCGGTGCCGGGGGGCTTGCTCACCGCCTGCTCCCAGTACAGGCGGGCGTCTGGTCCGACGATCGGCAACACGATGCCGGCCCAACGTGGGTCACAGGCAACCCCGGCGAGGAAGTCGTCGGCGAGGTGCATCATCGGCCGATACTTCATCTGGCCGTCCTCGACGCGGCCGAGGTCGAGCTCGAAGGCTGCGCGTTCGTGGTGCTCGATGATCTCGTCGCACTCGTCGCCGGAGAACACGTCGTCGACGAGCGTGAACCCGTCCCTGTCGTACTCGGCGCGCTGCTCGTCGGTCAGGGCCGGGACCGCGCTAGCCGACACGGCTCAGCCCGCCATCGCCGGCATGAGGGCCATCGCACGTTCGGCGATTGCAGCGGTGGTCAGCGAGGTGTTCACGGCGATGGGCGACGAGATCGCCGACGCGTCCATCACGTAGAGGCCGTCGTGCACCGTGCCGTCGGCCCGGTAGACGCGGCATTGCGGGTCGATCCCGCCCTGCTCGTGTCCGGACGCCATCCGGCACGACCCGAGTGGGTGGATGGTGAAGTTGTCGCCGTGCAGCTGGTCCCAGGTGGGCAGGACCTTTCCGCCGTTGCCGGTTTCGATGATGTGGCGGGCCGCGGCGCGGGCTCCCTCGAAAAGGGCGTTGGTGGCCGGGCTGTTGTTGAAGGAGACGGTGGGGACTCCGGCGGTGGAGTAGACGATCCCGTCCATGCCGTCGACGCCCATGATGCCGAGGTGGAGGAGGCGGCTCCCCCACTTCTCCATCAGGTGCTTCTGGCCGACCCCGAACTGGCGCATGTCGCCGCCTTCGGGGGTGACGCCGTCGGGGTCAGCGACGAGCATGGCGGAGAGCGCCGGGAGGACCATCATCGGTTGGATGATGAAGCGCTGCCAGTTCGGCCCGAAGCCGGGTGGCGGCTCGAACAGGTACTGGAACGAACAGGAGCCGATGATCTTGCCGGGCATCATCTCGAGACCGTCGAGATCGAAGGAATCGGGGAGCACCACCGGGATCAGCATGTCGCCACTGCGGGACAGGTTCCGGCCCACCTGACCCGAGATGCCCCCACGGAGATTGGGGGCAGAGCTGAGCAGGATGTTGGGCGACCCCACGGCACCGGCCGCGAGCACGACGGTGTCGGCTTCGATTACCGAGAGGTTAGTCGTCGGTACGAGATCGGCGAACTGGTCGGCGGCGGGCTTGTGCAGGACGCGCCATCGGCGTCCGCCGGTTGCCACAGATGTTCCGGCCTCGACGGCGACGACCCGGATTCCGGTGCGGAGCTCGGCGCCCAGATCCTCAGCGGGCTGGAGATAGCGCAGGTCGACGGAGTTCTTGCCATGCCGGATGCAGCCGGTCGTACACCAACCGAGGTTGCCGCACTGGTCGTTGATGGCGACCGGCACCGGGTCGCAGGAGACTCCGGCGTTCTCGCAGGCCAACGCGAAAGCGGCGTCGCGCTTGGAGGCCATCCGGAAGTCGTCCTCCGGATGGCTTCCCGTCCACTGGATCTGGGTCACCCCGAGTTGTTCCTCGGCACGCCCGTAGAACGGGTCGAGCTCGGCGCGTGTCACTTCGGTCGGCCAGGCCGGGTCGTCGAAGACGAAGCTCGGAGCCCGCAGCGACACCATCGAGTACACCAGCGAACCGCCGCCGAGCCCGCGCCCGCCCACCACGATCGAGGCCTGACTCCGGTCGAGGTCGTACCCGGCGGTCAGTGAGAGGATGTCGGTCAGATACCCGAGGTCGCCCTGGGTCTGCTGGAAGGTCGACGAGCCGGCTCGCCCGTCCCATCGCGTCCCCTGTTCCAACACCACGACCGACGCCCCTGTTTCGGTCGACCGGAGCGCTGCGACGCCCCCGCCGAAGCCCGAGCCGATCACGCACACGTCGAACGACGAGTTCATCTGGTCGCTCCCGGGAGTTACGAACGACCGGTCATGGCACCGCGAGCAGGCCGGTCGTCGTCGTGGTCATGCGAAGATCGGGCCGGCCGAAGACGCCGTTGTAGCCGAAGTCGGCCGTCGGACCCGTGCCCGTCGGACCTGGGAACCCGATGTACGGACCGCCGACGCGGGGGGTGCCTGCGGTCTCGGCACGGAAGTCCGCGTAGAACGCGACCTTGGCGAGGATTATCGCGGCCTGGTACTTGAGGTCGAGCAGTTCGACCGACCCGCGGAACAGGCCCTGCATCAGCATGATCTTGTACTGACGACCCGATTCGGCCAGCGACGGTCCAAGCGGCAACTTGTCGAAGGTCGGACGCGTCGGAGCGAGCAGGTGGAAGGCGCCGGCCCACAGGTCCAGATCAGCAGCCCAGGCACGGAGGAACCAGTCGGTCAGGTAGTTCAGCGGCCCCGGGAACGAACCCACCTGGGAAAGGATCCACTCGTGCACACCCGCCTCGGTGGCCCCCGGCGCCGCCAGTCCCGACGCAAGCCGGTCCTCCACCACACCGTTCCACGTCCCCGGGACGACCGCGTCCCACAGCCCCATCAGCGTGGGCATCGCGGCGTCGAGTGTCGCCGCCGGGGCACAGGCCGTGGCCTCCAACCCCAGCATCGGCACAGCGCCCGCTGCCGCCATCGCCACCACGAACTGTCGCCGGCTGAACCGCATCGTCCCTCCCAAGATCCAGTATTGCCACTACTGACCGATACGTCAATCAAATCAGCGGGCCGCCTCCCAGCTCGACGAGATCGAAGTCTGCGAGCACCGGAGCAGCCATCACCTCTCGGAAGCGTTCCATGGTCCACGGCCACGCGGCCGGGACGCCGCGGTCGTCGAGATACCAGCTGCGGCATCCCGTGACCCAGATCGTCCGCTTGGCGGCCTCGACCCGCTCGGCCTCGACCCGCTCCGCAGCGGAGGCTGCCGCGCTGATCTCGGCGCACCCGCCGCCGCGCAGCAGGCTCATGAGCTGGAGGATGTAGTCGATCTGCAGCTCGGCGACGTCGATCAGTGAAAAGTTCCCGACCGGCCCGTTCGGCCCGTTGACCAGGAAAAGATTCGGGAACTCGGGGATCGACACCGACAGGTAGGCGGACGGCCTCCTGCCCCACACGTCGTCGACTCGCGTCCCGGCCCGCCCGATCACCTCGATGGGACGGAGGAACCGGTCCACCCGGAAGCCGGTCGCCAGGACGATGAGGTCGAGTCCGTGGAGTGATCCGTCCGCGGTGCGCACGCCACCGGCCTCGACGCGCTCGATCGGCTCGGTTACCAGATGGGCGTTCGGTCGCTGGATGGCGACGTAGAAGTCAGGTGAGACCACGAGTCGCTTGCACGCGGCGCGGTAGGTCGGACGCAGCCGCTTCCGCAGCTCGGGGTCGGTCACGTCCGTCTCGAGATGGGCCCGGCAAAGGTCCTCCATCAGCTTGGCGGTGGGCGAGTCGGCGTCCACCACCGCGTTGGCGAAGTTCTCGACGAACGACGCCGAGAGTTCCTCGCGCAACTTTGGGAGGAGCTCAGGGTCGGTCCGGTAGCGCGCCTTGTCATCGTCGCTCGTCACCGAGTTCTGGAGCGGCATAATCCACTGTGGTGTTCGCTGGAAGAGGTGGAGCTCGCCGACCCGTCCGACGATCGCGCTGACGATCTGCACCGCGCTCGACCCCGTCCCGACGACACCGACGCGAGCGCCGTCGATGGCGACCGTATGGTCCCATCGCGCGGAGTGGAACACGGGCCCCTCGAAATCGCCGAGCCCATCGATGTCCGGGTAGGCGGGGTGGTGGAGCACACCCGTCGCAGCGATGACCACGTCGGCCTTGTCGCAGCGCCCGTCGAGAAGTTCGACGTGCCACCGCCCGTCGGCCCATTCGAGCGTCGAGACCTCGGCGCCGAAGACAATGTTGCGTTCCACTCTGCGATCGCGCGCGACCCGCTCGAAATAGGCGCGGATCTCTGCGCCCGGGGCGAACGTGTGGCTCCACTCGGGGTTCGGCGCGAACGAATACGTGTACAGGTGCGCAGGCAAGTCACACGCGATCCCCGGATAGGTGTTCTCCCGCCAGGTCCCGCCGACCGAGTCGCCCTTCTCGTAGACGACGAGATCGTCGTGACCTGCCTCGCGGAGCTTGATCGCGGCGGCGACGCCGGCCATGCCGGCGCCGATGATGACCGTTCGCAGCGGTCGACCCGTCACGACGACACGTTCCCCAAAGCGAGTTCGACGACGTGATGGGACGGGCGGCGTCCGTCCACACGGACCGTCGCACCGACGAGGCTGCAGCCCGACGGCGTCGGCAGTTCCGCAGAAGCGGCCCTCGCTGCGATTCGCCGACCGTCGTGCACACGGGCGATGACCGGGGCCGCGGTCACTGGCCCGCCGCGGTCGTAGATGACGGTGGATGCCTCGACGACCGCGCACTCACCAGTGGCCGAATCGAGCGTCGGGATCGCGGACGCGTCGATCCGTGACTGTGCGGCGGACGTGTTGCCGCGCCGGTACCCCCGCGGCGGCGGTGATGCGCCGTACAGGCCGATCGAATGCTTGGTGATGAACCATCCGAGCCCGCTCACCAGGCCGAGGCGGTCGGTGGCACCCTCGCGCAGCTCGTCCGCCATCGTGGCGATGGCGTGGGTGGTGTAGTTGTTGCCCGGGCCCCCGTAATACGGAAGGCCCCCCGTGACGGTGAGGCCCCGGCCATCAAGCGGGTCGAGACCCAGTGCCGCGGCGGCCAACTGGACCGCCGAGGGGAAGCACGAATACAGATCGAACGACGAGATATCGTCGAGGTCGACTCCAGACGCGTCCAGCACGGCGGTCCGAGCTTCTTTGATGCCCTCGGAACGTCCGAGGTCCGGCCGCTGGGAGGGAAACCACACCTCGTTGGCATCAGCGGCGGACCAGACGAACACGACTTGGTCACCGAGACCCAACTCGAGCGCCCGCCCCAGCGACGTCACGACGACGGCTGCGCCCTGGTCGACACCGAGGAATGCGTTCATCCGCTTGGTGTAGGGCTCGGCGACGATTCGGTTGTCCGGGGCCGGGGCCGCGATCGCGGCGGCATCGAGGCGTTCGGCGAACCAGGCATGGGGGTGCGCCGCGCCGACGGCGGAGAACCGCGTCATGATCTCGCCGAGCACCCTCCGTTGCTCGTCGTTGGTATGGCCGGCGCGAGCAGCGAGCACGCTCTCGAAGAGCGGATACACCTGCGCCGGCAGCTCAAGACCGACTGCGATCTCCTCCAACGACACGCCTGGACGGGCGTCGCCGTCGACCGGGTCGGGGTCACGGCCGGGGTCCGGCGGTGTCATCGCGCCCAGCCCCTGGCTCCGGACGGTCTCGGTCCCGGCGATCAGCACCGCGTCCGCACGACCCGCCGCAATGTCGTCCGCGGCGCGACCGACCAACCATTGCGGAGTGTTCTCGCCGATCGTCGTCGTGGCGCAGTCGCTCACGTCGAGGTGCAGCCGTGCAGCGAGTAGGGACGCCGGCGCTTCTCCCCCGCCGAACAGGATCCCGACCACGTTGACACGGTCGATGTGATCCGAGATGCCGGGCGCGTTGCCCAGCGCCTCAACAGCGACGAACTCGGTGAGACCGATCGGTGTCACGATCTCGTTTCGTTCGGAGTGCTGAGCGGACGCCACGATCACCGGTGTGCGCCACGGGTCATCGTCCAAAGGGGTCCCGTCCGATCCGAGTTACTGACTGATGCGTCAGTTTAGTAACCCCGGGGGCTGCCGTGCACGACTTCGGATCAGATCCGCGGGCGGAGCCCGTCCAGCAACAGGTTGACGACGAACTGGGCGAGCACCGCTGCGCTCAGTCCGTCGTCGGTGGCGAGACGGCGGAGCGCAAGTTGGCCGATAAGCGCCGCAACGCTGAAAGCCACGATCTCGGGTGGGGCGTCCACGAGGTCGCCCTGCTCCTGCGCGGTCACGACGAGTTGACGGAGGTCGGCGATGAACCCTTCGTAGATGACGCCGAGATGCCGTTCGAACCGGTCGCCCGTCGCGAGCGAGTCCCGGAACAGGAGCTTGACCGAAGCCCGATCGGCTTCGAAGAACTCGAAGGTCGCGCGGATGGCGACCTCAAGAGCCGCGCTGACGTCGTCAGGCGCGGCGGCGGTGACTGCGTCGAGAATGCTATGTCGCAACGCCTCGCCCTCGGCATCCATGAGTTCGTCGAAAAGTGAGTCCTTGGAGGGGAAGTACCAATACACGGTGCCGTAGGACGACCTGGTCTCCCGCGCCACGTCGGCCATCGTCGTGGCGTGGAAGCCCTTCGTCGCGAAGACCGTCTTCGCTGCGGCGAGGATCTCGTTGCGCCGCCACGCCTTCTCCTCGTCGTTCGCCGCTCGACGCCGGGTCTTCTCTGCAGTCATGTTCGAGACGCTACCGGCGGGCCCGGCGACCGCCGGCGACCGTCCTGCGCCGTCACGGGGCGTTCCCGTCGGGTGGCCACGGGTCACGACCGGGTTCCAGCGGCACGTCGAGGGATCGGAGGAGCGACGACACCATCCGCCAGGTCCCGATCGAGGAGACCATCTCGATGAGCTCGACCGGATCGGCGGTCACGTGTGCCCGGCACGCCGCCCAGGTCCCACTCGACACGAAGCCGTCGGCCACGACCTCGTCCACCGCAGCGAGGACGGCGCGCTCGGCCGGACCGAAGCGGGTGCTGGCGGACCAGTTGCGCACCGCAAGGAGATCATCGGGGTCGACCCCGAGCCAGTCGACGGCGATCGACCAGTGCTGGGTCCACTCGTAGACAGAGCCGGTCGCCCATCCGAGCCGCATGATCACGAGCTCGCGGAGCCGCGGGTCGAACGAGCTCTTCCACAGGAGCCCCATGATGAGGTCGTGCACCCATTTGGCGAGCTGCGGCTGATGGAGCAGCAGCCGGAAGATGCTGAGCTGTGCGGCGGCATCGGACACGCCGACCTCGGCCGCCCGGCGACGCGCCTCGTCGAGATCGAGCATGACGATCCGCGCATCCTCCCCTGCGCCTTCGGTGGGACTCGTGTTCACGGGACGAACACCCCGTGCACCGGCGGGTGTCCCGATTCGCCGGACATCGTCGCGAGGAGGTCGTCGAGGTCGCCAAACGACGCCACCCGTCGCGGCAACGCATCGAATGGATAGCGTCCGGCAGCGAGGAGCGCGAGCGCCGCCCGGTAAGCCGTAGCGTCGACTCCCATCGCTCCGAGGATCCGCAGCTCCTTGTAGACGACGAGGTCGGGATGGAAGCCGGGCGCTTCGACGAAACCTCGCGTACCGGCCACCACCACAGTGCCCCCGACCCGAGCCAGCGCAACCGCTTGTGTGAACGCAAGCGGCGCGTCGGCGGTGACGTCGACGACCACGTCCGCGAGTCGTCCGCCAGTCGAAGACCTGAGGGCGGCGACCGGATCTGTCGTAGCGATGTCGACTCCGAGATCTGCGCCGAAACGCCGCGCCAAGGACAGCCGCTCCGCGTCACGGTCTCCCCGGCCCGTGAGCATGATGTACCCCGCGCCCGCCTCACGCGCCGCAACGCACGCCGACAGACCGCGAATGCCGGGTCCGAGGACGGCGACGACGTCGCCCGCCGTCGTCCCGGGCAGGGTGACGCCCCAGCGGATGCCCGCTCCCAGCGGGTTGAACAGCGTGGCGAGCACCGGATCGAGTGAGTCTGGGAGAGGGAGCAGGAGCGAGTCGGGCGCAAGGTACTGGTGAGACGCGTACCCACCCCACAGCCCCGGTTCGCGATCCACGGGAACGAACCCATACGCGTCCTTCAAACCGTGCCGCTCGCAACGCCGATACTCCCCCGAGAGGCACTCCTGGCAACGGCCGCACCGCTGGAACACTTCGACCGCCACCCTCGCACCCACGTCCACGCCCCATCGTCGTCGCGCCTCCGGCCCGATCCGTTCGATCACGCCGACCGACTCGTGCCCGGGCACGAACGGGCGCCCGGCGTGAAGCGTCCCGCTCCACTGCTCATGGTCCGTGCCGCACAGGCCGCAGGCCTCGACCCGCAACAGCGCATCATCGAGGCCGAGACCGGGCGTTGGGATCTCCCTGGCCACGAGTCGCCGCGGCGCCTCGAGCACCAGGGCGCGCGCTGACCCTTCGACGCCGAGCGATCCGGGCTCCGGGCAGACCACCGTGCCTCTTAGACGATCCGGTAGGTCTGCACCGCGTGGGCGACCACCCGGCCCGAGCTGTCGGTGGCGGTGATCTCCGTGAAGATCAGCTCCTTCCCGCGCTTGACCGTGGTCGCCTGGCAGACCAGGTCGGACTCGCGCGCTGTGCCCACGTATTGCACCGACATCGAAACGGTCGACGCCCGCGTCCCCTTGTCGAAGTCGTGGTTCGACCAGGCCACGGCCGCACCAGCGGTGTCGATCGCCGCGGCGACCACGCCTCCGTGATAGACGAGCCCGTCGTTGGTCAGATCCTTGCGGAACGGCACACGGAGCAGCACGTCGTCGTGGTCGTACCGGTCGAACACAATCCCCAGCGACCCGATGAACGGCGTCTGCAACATGACCTCCGGGACGGCCATCCGGCGCCGCTCCTGTTGCTCTTCAGTCAACGCTTCCTGCGACACCTCGACACTCAACCGAGTAAGGGAACCGGAAGTCCCATCGGGCCGAGCCCGATCTCGCGCATGCGGCGAACGTGGCCGACGGCCAACTCGAAGATCAGCTTTGTGGGTTTGCCCACCCGCAGGAACGCCAACATCGGTGTCGCCGAGCCCCGTCCGCTCAGCAGCATGTTCGCCAACATCTGCCGAGTGGCGCGTCCGGCGCGGCGTCGCTCCTCGTCATCGGTGGCAGCTGCGGCATCGGCTCTGGCGCCCTCGAACGCCTTCAACTCGCCGTCCGCCACCGCACCCAACACCTGGATCAGCGCTGCTTTGCTCACCTCATAAATCATATGGATAGACAACTGATTCATCAATCAGTCACACCGGACCGTGCAGCCGTCGCTGGGTGGAGGTGGGGCCATGGCCACACAGGGGAGCCATCACCGCTTGGGCGGTTGGTCTACCCAGGGCGATTCACTGTTTCCAATATGGGCGATTTGGTACCCCCAACGGGATTCGAACCCGTGCCGCCACCTTGAGAGGGTGGTGTCCTAGGCCGCTAGACGATGGGGGCCTGATGTACGCAACCCCGATCGGGTGGATGCGATGTTGTGTGGCTCGGGGGGGAGGACTCGAACCCCCAATAACTGGACCAGAACCAGTTGTGTTGCCGATTACACCACCCCCGAAAGGCAGTGACATCCCGCTTGGACGCCCATCGACACTAGCCGAGCGCAGCCGAAGGGCCGCAACCACAGCGAACGCTCCCACACCGGTGTCAGGGCCGGTAACGGAGCAGACGGTCGAAGCCGATCACACGGCCGACCGCCACCAGACCCGTCTCCCGTGCCATCTCCCCCAGGGAGCCTCCCGTGGTGCTCGGCGACACGAACCCGTCCCGGCCCAGATCGCCACTCATCGCCTCGAGTCGGGCGTTGTGGTACCCGTCGGAGACGAGCGTCACGCGCTCCCAGCCCCGCTGCGCCAGGATCCGCTCGGCAGCAGCCAGTGATTCCCATGTGCTGTCGCCGTCATCGACGATGACCAGATCGGACTCGGACACACCCTGCTCCCGCAGGTACGTGAACCCGGCGAACGCCTCGGTGAACCGGTCACCGGGCTGATTGGAACCAGTCAGCACGATCCGCGGCGCCACCCCGGAGCGGTACAGCTCGTTTGCGTGATCGAGCCGACCACGCAGCGCCGGCGACGGTCGTCCGTCGTATTGCGCAGCGCCGAGCACGACGATCGCATCGCTCGGGCTGCGGTCGTCGTTCGAGGACGCCTGATGCACCTGCACGAAGGTGACTGCGAGGTACGCCAGGACACATACGATCACTCCCAGTCCCAGACGCAGCCCCCACCGGATCACCGTTCGGCGGCCTCCGCATGCCTGACACGATCGAGTGCACCGGCAATCCGCCGGAACGACTCCTCCCGGCCGAGCACCACCATCGACTCGAACAGCGGTGGACCGACCCGACGGCCCGTCACTGCGACGCGCAACGGTGCCTGGAACTTCTTGCGGCTCACGCCGGTGGCCTCGGCCAGCGCCATTGTCCGCGAGTACAACTCAGCTGAGTTCCAGTCGGCTCCCTCGAGCTCGTCGAGCGTGGCAGCGAGCCACGCCGGGGCGTCACCGGCGAAGGCTGCGTCCCACGAGGCCTGATCGATCTCCGGATCCTCGAGGAACAAGAAATCGACGTACTCCGGCACCTCGGCCAGCGTCTCGACCCGGGTCTGGACGTCGCCGGCGACGAGGGCGAAGGTCTCGTCCCGGTAGCGACCGGCCCACGGGACCGCAGCGAAGAACGGCCGGGAACGCTCAGCGAAGTGCGCCACTCCCAGATGACGAATGTGCTCGGCGTTGACATGGCGCAACTTGCGCACATCGAATCCGGCCGGCGACTCACCGACATCTTCGATCCGGAACATCGAGGCGAACTCCCCGAGCGGATCGAACCGCACCTCCTCGCCATCGGGTGGGCCCCAACCGAGGAGTGCCAGATAGTTGACCATCGCCTCACTCAGGAACCCACGGTCCCGGTAGTCGAGCAGCGAGACGTCGTCGCGTCGCTTGGACAGCTTCTTGCGCTGCTCGTTGACGATGAGCGGGAGGTGGGCGAAGCGCAGATCCTCAGACGCCACCCCGAGAGCGCTCCGCAGCAGCAGGTACTTGGGCGTGACGTTGATGAGATCCTCGCCTCGGATCACGTCGGTCACTCGCATGTGGGCGTCGTCGAGTGCATTGGCGATGAAGAACGTGGGTGATCCGTCGGCCCGGCGGACGACGAAGTCCTCGATGTTGGCGAGTTCGAAACTGATCTCACCACGAATGGCATCATCCCATCCGACGGATTCGGCACCGAAGGCCAACGGGTCGACCCGGAATCGAACGGCTCGTCCGGGCCCGGGCCCGAGGTTGCGGTCCCGGTCCGCGGGGTCGTACGCCCGGCCACCCGTCCGTTCCCGATCACCCTCCGGTACGGGGTCCGACCAGTACGCCAGCCCTCGCGCGAGCAGATCCTCGACCGCCTCCTGGTGGGCGTCGAGTCGGGCCGACTGCCGCACCGGAGTCTCGTCCCAGTCCAGTCCGAGCCACTCGAGGGCGGCGTAGACCACATCAACGAGTTCAGGGCGTGAGCGTTCCAGATCGGTGTCCTCCACCCGAAGCAGGAACACCCCGCCGACGGAACGGGCCGCGAGGTAGTTGAACAGGGCGGTCCGGGCGCTGCCGAGGTGCAGGTACCCGGTCGGTGCGGGAGCGAACCGCATGCGACGCTGGGAACTGGGCTCGGCCACAGGTCCACGGTAGCGGTCGCCCCGGACGGCGTCCCGCCTCCTACGATACGGGCCGTGAGCAACGAGCCACCAGGGAACGAGCCACCGGGCAACGAGCCACCGGGCAACGAGCCACCGGGCAACGAGCCACCGGGCAACGAGCCACC
>VGBZ01000053.1 GCA_016870275.1 Actinomycetota bacterium | reverse complement strand
ATCGGGTCGACGGTCTCGGCGGTGAACCTGACGGTGACCGTGCTCAACATGCGGGCGCCGGGGATGACGCTCATGCGGATGCCGGTGTTCACCTGGATGACGTTCATCGTGCAGGTGCTGCTGGTCTTTGCCCTCCCGGTCATCACCGTGGCGCTGTTGCTGCTCACGCTCGACCGGATGTTCGGCGCAACGTTCTTCGACGCATCGGCAGGAGGAGATCCCTTCCTCTGGGAGCACCTCTTCTGGATCTTCGGTCACCCCGAGGTGTACATCATGGTCCTCCCGAGCTTCGGGATCGCCTCGGAGGTCATCCCGGCGTTCTCCCGGAAGCCGATCTTCGGCTACCCCTTCATGGTCGGCTCCGGTATTGCGATCGGGTTCATGGGTTGGGGCGTCTGGGCCCACCACATGTTCGCATCGGGCATGGGCCCCATCTCGGTGCTGGCGTTCTCGCTGGCAACCATGTTCATCGCCGTTCCGACAGGGGTGAAGATCCTCAACTGGATGGCGACGATGTACGGGGGTCGGATCCGGTTCACCTCGGCGATGTTGTTCTCCGTCGGGCTCGTCGCGATGTTCACAATCGGCGGGCTGTCCGGGGTGACGCACGCGTTCGCTCCCATGGACACCCAACAGACCGACACCTACTACATCGTCGCCCACTTCCATTACGTGCTGTTCGGCGGGGCACTCTTCGGCCTCTTCTCCGGCATCTACTTCTGGTGGCCCAAGATCTTCGGCTACTTCCTCAATGAGAAGCTGGGCAAGGTTCACTTCTGGTTGATGATCATCGGGTTCAACCTGACCTTCGGACCGATGCACATCCTCGGTCTCCAAGGGATGATGCGCCGGACCTTCACCTACACCGAAGGCCAGGGCTTCAACGGTTGGAACCTGGTCGCCACCTTGGGCGCCTACACGCTGGCCGTCTCGATTCTCGTGTTCATGTGGAATGCCTTCCGGAGCTACCGGACCCATCGGAAGAACCCGGTGAACCCCGGCCCCGACCCTTGGGACGCCCGTTCGCTCGAGTGGATGATCCCGTCACCCACTCCGGAGCACAACTTCGACGAGGTGCCGATTGTGGAGGACTTCGATGAGTTCTGGCATCGCAAGTACGGACACGACGAGAACGGCCGACCTGTCCGGATTGCGGCGACTGAGGATGTCGTCCAGAAGGGTGACGCCACCGATGTCCACCTCCCGTCGCCCTCGTACTGGCCGCTCGTGCTCGCTGCGGGGTTCCCACTCATCGGTTACGGCCTCATCTTCAACCTCTGGTGGGCGCTCCCCGGTGTGATCCTCCTGATTGCGGGGATCTACGGATGGGTGCTCGAGCCGTCGACCGATCCATCCGCCGGACACGGCCACGGTGACGATCATCACCACGATGACGACGACAGCGACGCCGCGTCGCTGGACGAACCCGGCGCCGATGATCCCGAGGACACCTCAGCCGAGGACTCAGGTCCTCGGGAGGGCGACCGTGAGCTCGAACCAGCCATGGCCAGCGCTGCTGCAGACAGCGATGACGCCGCAGTGAGTGGCGTCGTCGAGGACGGGGCATCATCGTGACCGACGTGGCGCTCGAGCCGATGGACGATCTGGAGTTTCCCGATGATGTCCATGCGACCTCCACCGGGATCTCCAACCCGAAGCTGGCCATGTGGACGTACTTGGCGTCGGACTGCCTTCTGTTCGGCGGGCTGATCTCCACCTACCTCCTCTACCGGAATCGTCCCGGCAACATCCCCGGTCTCTCGGGTTCGAACCTTCGGGCCTCGGAGTTGTTCAACATCCCGTTCACCTCCATGACCAGTTTCATTCTGCTGATGAGCTCGCTCACGATGGTGCTCGCAGTGAACTCGGCGATCCGCAAGGACGCCGAACGTGTACGACTCTGGTTGATCGCCACGTCCGTCCTCGGCGCCATGTTCCTCGGCGGTCAGATCTACGAGTTCACCGAGTTCGTCCGGGAGGGGCTCGGGTTCACGTCCAACGTCTCGGCGTCGGCGTTCTTCACGTTGACGGGCCTCCACGGGGCCCACGTCGCCGTGGGAGTGCTGATGCTGTTGTCGGCGAGCGTGTACTCGGTCCGCCGGCAGCTCAACGCCGAAGCGGTCGAGACGCTCGGCCTCTACTGGCACTTCGTCGACATCGTCTGGGTCGTGATCTTTGCGATCGTCTACCTGATCCCGTGAGGAGCTGTTCGTGAGCACCACCATCGACGTCGATGATGATTCGCCGGTCCACCCCGGCGAACACCACGACCACGGCCCGAGCGACCGCACCTACTGGAAGGTGTTCTGGATCCTCGTGGCCATCACGGCGCTCGAGGTGTCCACGTATTTCTGGGACGTTTGGTTCGGCGAGTCGTCGTGGTCACTCGCCGTCCCGCTGCTGCTGTTGTTGATGGTGGTGAAGTTCGTGCTCATCGCATCGGTCTTCATGCACCTGCGTTTCGACTCGAAGCTGCTCACTCGGATCTTCTACTTCGGTCTCGCTACCGCTTGCATCGTGTACCTGGTCGCACTTTCGGTGATGAACATCTTCACCGACAACGGCAATCCTTGGTTCAACGATCCACCGCCGGCGGTGACGCCGAGCGCCGTGGTGACCGGAGAGACCGGGCCGGGAGGCATGGGGGACTGAGTTCTCGGGGTTCGCGCACTCGAACGAGCGGATGTTCAACTCCAGCGGAACCAGCGGGCGGCGGCGAGAGGCCCAGCGGTTGCCCAGACGGCGAGGGTGATCCAAGCCCAACCGCCGACCTCACCTCCGGCGACGAGAGACCCTGTCGTCACCTCGACCAGCGCCGCTGCCGGAAGCAGCCGAGCGATGTTTGCGAGCCACGACGGGAGGTCGTCGATCGGCACGATCATTCCGCCGGTGAGCAGGAGCACCAGGTAGAGCCCGTTCGTGATGGCCAGCGTGGCCAGTCCCGGCAGCGTGCCTGCGAGCAGCAGGCCGAGCCCGGCGAACGCCAGTGTGCCGAGTGCCAGACCGCCGATGGCTTCGGGCCACCCGGTGACCGGAGGTCGCCAACCGAGTCCGAACGCCACTGCGACGAGCACAGCGACTTGGACGACTTCGGTGAGCACGACCAGCGTCGTCTTCGCAGCTACCCATCGCGTGGTGCCGAGAGGTGAAGCGCCCAGCCGCTTGAGCACGCCGTACTGCCGTTCGAAGCCGGTACCGATGCCGAGGGACACCATTGCGGTGGACATGACCGCCAGCGCCAACGTTGCGGGAGCGACGTAGTCCACGGCGTCGGCTGTGGGCACCGGCACGACGTCGACCAACGAGAAGAACACGAGCACGAGCAACGGGATGCCGAGGCTGACGAGCAGCTGCTCGCTCTGTCGGGTCGCCAGCGCGAGTTCGGTGCGAACCTGCGACGCATAGGGACTCACGATGCACCACCGGTGGATCGGTCAGTGCCGTCGTGGTCGTGGGTGACGATCAGTGTGCGGTACACGTCCTCGAGACGAGTCCCGCTCGCCCGGATCTCTGTGGCGGTGAGGCCTTCTTCGGCGAGCCATGACGTCAGTCGGGCGATACGGTCGGGGTCGGCTGGAGCATCGATGGTGTAGGAGTGCTGGCCGGATGCTCTGACGACCGCCCCCAATGCAGCAGCGAGGGCGGTCACGTCGAGGGAGCCGTGGCAGCGGAACTGCAGCGAGTTGTCGCTGTGGCTGGTGATCTCGGCCAAGCTGCCCTCAGCGGCGATCCGGCCACGATCGATCACGACGACGCGATCGGCCACACGCTCGGCCTCGTCGAGATCATGTGTGGTGAGCAGCACTCCCACACCGTCGCACCGGAGTGACTCGAGCGTGGAGCGCACCTGTTCCCGACCTTCGAGGTCGACCCCGGCGGTCGGCTCGTCGAGCAGCAGTACCTCTGGTCGACCGATCAGAGCGAGCGCCAGCGACAGCCGCTGGCGTTCTCCGCCCGACAGGCGACGGACGGTGGTGGTGGCGCAGTGAGCAAGACCGAGACCTCCGAGCAGGTCGTCGACGTCGAGCGGGTTCGGGAAGAACCCGGCGTACTGACGCAGGACCTCCTGCGGCCGAATGGCGGGCTGGATCCCGCCGTCCTGCAGCATGATCCCGACCCGTTGGACGAGCGTTCCGTGGTCCCGCACCGGATCCAGACCGAGCACTCGGGCCTGCCCCCCGCTGGCGGGGCGATACCCCTCGAGGTGCTCGACCAGGGAGGTCTTCCCGGCACCGTTCGGGCCGAGCAGGACGGTCACCTCTCCGGCGTGGGCGACGAACGATGCGGTGTCGACGGCCACGATGTCGCCGTATCGGATCATGAGGTCGGTGACCTCGATCACGACGTCGCCGCTCGAGGGCGTGCCCGAGGTCATGCTCGAGGGCGTGGACGGCGACACGTCGGGACGCTACCCCTGCGCCACGAGCACCGGCACGTCGGTGGGGTGGTGCGCGAGTGCCACGGCGCCGGCCTGCCGGAGTTCCTCCGCACCGCCGTACCCCCAGGTGGCACCGATGCAGTCGATCCCGTGGTCCGCAGCACCGAGGACGTCGTAGTGCCGGTCGCCGACCATCCGACACGTGCTGCCGGGTGGGTCGCCGAGGAGTCGGAGCACCCGGGCCAGCACCTCGGTCTTGGTCGTCGCGACCCCGTTCATGGTGGCGGCTCCAACGGCGGCGAAGCGGTCGGTGATGCCGAAGTGGTCGAGCATCGTGCGCGTCGGGACCTCACCCTTGGACGTGGCCGTGGCGAGCGTGTGGCCGTCGGCGGCGAGCCGGTCGAGCATGTCGGTCACCCCGGGGTACAGCGCGCTCTCGTACACGCCCACCGTCAGGTAGCGGTCGCGGTAGGCGGCCACGCCGTCATCGAGCTGCTCCTCGGGCACCCCCAGGTGCTCGAGCATCGATCGGAGTGGCGGACCGATGGCCCGAACCAGGTGTGCCCGTGGTGGGACGGTCCGACCGAGCGTCGCGAGGGCGTGGTCGACGCAGCGCACGATGCCGTCCTCGGAGTCCCACACGGTCCCGTCGAGGTCGAGGAGCACGATCATCCGTCCACTCTCCCACGGGTGTCGGATTTGGGTTCGGGATCGACCACGGCGACCGCTACCGTGCCTCCATGCTCGACGTCCGGCTGATCCGCAACGACCTCGGATCGGTCCGCGCTGGTCTGGAGCGACGCGGCGAGGATCTCGCTCCGCTCGATCAGCTCGTTTCGCTCGATGCCGAGCAGCGCGCCCTGACCGCCGAGCGTGACGCGCTGCGGGCGGAGATCCGGAGCCTGTCGAATCAAGTGGGCGCGCTGCACCGCGAGCAGCGCGCGGACGAGGCCGCTGCGCTCCAGGAGGAGTCACGGGTGCTCGGTGAGCAGGAGCGTGAGCTCGACGCCCGGTGCGAGGTCGTCGCCAACGAGGTTCGCGATCTCCTCCTCCGCCTGCCCAACCTCCCTGCGGCCGATTGTCCGGACGGCGCCTCCGAGCAGGACAACGTCGTCGTCCGGATCGAGCAGTTCGACCCGGACGCCTACGGCCCGCATCAGCGGGTGCCGCACTGGGACGTTGGTGACGAACTCGGCCTCCTCGACGTCGAGCGTGCCGTGAAGCTCTCCGGGTCGATGTTCGTCATGTACCGGGGCGCCGGGGCTGCGCTCGTGCGAGCCCTGTGCCAGCTCGCCATCGATCGCAACGTCGACCGCTACGAGGAGGTGCGCCCACCCACTCTGGTGCGCACCGACACGCTCGTGTCCACCGGGCATCTCCCCAAGTTCGTCGACGAGGCCTACCACCTCGAACGCGACGATCTGTGGGCCATCCCCACCGCAGAGGTGCCGCTCACGTCACTGCATCGTGACGAGGTGCTCCTCGAGGCCGACCTACCCCGTCGGTTCGTCGCCCATACGAGTTGTTTCCGGCGTGAGGCCGGCTCGGCCGGGAAGGACACACGCGGGCTGCTGCGGGTGCATGAATTCGACAAGGTCGAGATCCTGGCGCTGGGCACCCCGGCGCAGGCGGCCGATCTTCATGTGGAGATTCTCGAGCGCGCCGAGGGTCTCATCGCCGACCTGGGTCTGGCTCATCGAGTACTCGACCTGTGTGCTGGCGACATCGGCAACAGCGCCGCGCGCACGTTCGACATCGAGGTGTACGCACCCGGGGTTGATCAATGGCTCGAGGTGTCGTCGGTGTCGTGGTTCAGCGACTACCAAGCCCGACGGGCCAACCTCCGCTACCGCCCGGCGTCCGGCAAGGGAACAGATGTGCTCCACACGCTCAACGGCTCGGCGCTCGCAGTCCCTCGCGTCTGGGCTGCGCTGGTCGAGACCCATCGCACGCCTGAGGGCACCGTGGTGATTCCCGGGCCACTCCGCCCGTACCTCGAGCCCTACCTGCGCAACGACGGCCCGTTTCGCTGAGCGACGGCCGGGCTCACGCTGCGACCGCTGCGCCCAGCGCTGCGGCGGCGACTGAGCCGACGACCGTCGCCACCGTGTAGGCGGCCGCTCGAACCCGGCGGCCGTCGTTGAGATCGTCAGCGACCTCGACGCTGAACGTAGAGAAGGTGGTGAACGCGCCCAATGCACCCGTCACCGCAACCGTGGCGAAGGGACCGTTGAACCGTGCGTGGAGCGCCCCCGCAACGGCGCTGCCGATGCAGTTGACGACGAGCGTGCCGACAGGGAACGAGGGTCGGTTGAGTCCAGCGATCAAGCCGGAGCGGGCCCACGCACCGAGGACGCACACCCCGATGAAGGCGATTGCGGTCATGGCTGTGCTTCCGGCGTGGTCAGTCGACTGCCGATGAGTGCGGCGCCGATTCCGGCGGCGACGCTCGCTACGCACCAGATTGCGGCGCGGAGCACCTCACCTTTGCGGAGATCGCCCCCGAGTTCGACTGCGAGCGCCGACCACGTGCTGAGCGTCCCGCACAGTCCGGCGCCGAGCAAGGCCCCCAACTCCGGTCGCTGAAGCCGTCCGGAGCGCACGCTGATGTGAACCCAACCCAACAGGCCGCTTGCCGCAGTGTTGACGACGAGCAGGGCCACGTACGGGTCGAGGTGGATGGTGGTCAACGCCAGCCACCGGAGTCCACCACCAATGGCCGCTCCCAGAGCGACGGCTGCCAGCTTTCGTCCGGGCACCGGATGACCCTACGTTCCGAGGAAGACGTGCGTAGCCTGACGGCATGGACCTGCAGCAGCGCACCGATTACGACTGGGGGACCCTCGACGTCTCCGAGGTGGTCGCTGACCCGCTCGATCAGTTGGGGCTGTGGCTCGCCGAGGCGGAGGCCCACGACGTGCCCGAGGCCAATGCCATGGCGTTGTGCACGGTGGACGGCAGAGGTCGGCCGCGAAGCCGCAACGTACTGCTGCGGGGGATCGATGACGGCCGGTTGCAGTTCTTCACGAATCGCAACAGCGTCAAAGGGTCGGACATGGCCGCTGATCCACGTGTAGCGCTGTTGTTCAGCTGGCTGGGGATCCAACGGCAGGTGCGAGTCCAAGGCGACGCGGTCGAGTTGAGCGACGAGGCGAGTGACAAGTACTTCTCTTCACGGCCGCGCGAGAGCCAACTTCAAGCGTGGGCCAGCGCACAGTCCAGCGTCCTGGTGGACCGAGCGGAGTTGCTGGACCGACTCGAGGCGGTCTCTGCCCGTTACGACGGAGTTGTAGTGCCTCGACCGCCGCACTGGGGTGGGTACGCAGTGACCCCTTGCGAAGTCGAGTTCTGGCAGGGCCGACCGAGTCGGCTCCACGACCGGGTCCAGTACCGTCGGGAGGGTGCTCGGTGGGTTGTCGAGCGTCTGTCTCCGTGACCGAAGAAGACGATCAAAGAAGATTCAGAGGGTCTCCGGTTGTCCTGATTCACCGATGAAGGTGGAGCGGTACAGAATGAATCGGGTTTCGTGGTGGTGGAGGATGGTTCCGCTGACGACGATGAGGTCATGCCGTTGGTGGGCGTTGATGGCCGCAAGAAACCGGTGCAGGTCGGTGTCGATCTGCTTCGTCAGCGCCTCAGTGGCTGATGCGACATCGGGGACCTCGACTGGGTAGAGCGAACGAACGAGTCTCCAGAGTGAATCGAGTTCGTGTTCGCCGAACGGCGGAGCCTCGTCTCCAGCGTGGAGTGAATCAGTCACGGCGATCAGGGCGCCGCAGGTGCTCGTGGGCTCGCGTTGACCCTTTCGGAGGCTTGCACCAATCACGTCGTTACCGAGAACTCCGAGGTGGCTGGCGCCGATGACCAGGAATGCTCCGCGACCCTGATTCACCGGGACATGAGAGAGAGCGGTTGAGAAGCCGACCGGGCCGACCGCTGGAACTCCACCGAGGCCACCGAGCAGGAAGGGACGACCCCACGTCGCTTCCACGACCGAGTGCAGATCGGCGACGAGTTCGTCCCGGCAGCACGAGACCGCCGGAAACGTGTCGGCCCGTCGGACGCCCCGCTGTTCCGTGAGACGGAGGAGTTGAGCGAAGGTGCTGCCGATCGGCTCGGAGCGGGACAGAAGTTCGGCTACGGCGCCCATCGGAGGTGACCCCGGAGTTCAACCACGGCCATACCCTACAAGCGTCCGAGAAATCATGAAAGTGAAATCGTTGATGAATTAGCGATGGCTGGATCCCCGTCGGCGTCGACGCCAAGATCCGAGCGCCAATGCAGCAGCGATCAAGGCAATGGAGAGTCCGGCGAGGTTCGTCGCACCGAAGTCCTCGATCCACCTGCTGATCGAGGTTTGGATGTTCCGCGCCGAGGCGACCGGGGCCGTCGAGCCCCGACCGTCGAGCTCGCCGATCTCCACCCATGCGTAGTAGGTGACGAACAGCCCGGCCAGGATCACGAGTACTCCGGAGATACGTTGAATGTAGGGAAGCGTGTTCCGGAACGCCGTGACGATGCCGGTCCGGGCCAGGGCCACTGCCACCGTCAGGACTGCGAGCAGAGCGCCCATCCCGAGTGCGTACGCCACGAATGTTGCGAGGGATGAGGATGTGCTCGAGTCGTCCAGTGTCGTGGAGACGATCGAGATGAAGACTCCGATCGAGCAACTGAGCGAGGCCACGGCGTAGGTGACGCCGTAGAGGAACATCGACAGCAGTTCACGCCCGTCCCGGTTGAGTTGCACCTTGGGGAGGCGAACCGTGGGCTCAAATCCCCGCACGATCGCCACGCCGAGGATCACCAGTGCCGCACCAACGATCATCGTGACGTACGGCAGGCGACTGGCGACCAGGCTGGAGATCGACGACCAGATCAGACCGACCACGCCGAACACGGCCACGAACCCGAGCGTCACGGCTGCAGACACCCACAGGGCTCGGAGAATCGGATCAGTTCGGCTGCTGTGGACGTCGGACCCGCTGTCGCCCTCGGCATTGTCGATGCCGAGGAAGTAGGTCAAGTACGCCGGGAGAAGCGCGAAACCACACGGGTTGACCGTGGTGAGCATTCCCGCAGTGAATGCCAGAGCCAGTCGGCTCGTGTTCACGGAACCTCGACCCCGTTGCGTCTGAGTAGCTCGAGGAGCGTCGCATCGTCGAGCGCACCATCGGTCCCCTCGAGGACCTTGCCGTCGGCGCCGATCAGGACCGTGCGAGGGAGCGCCGTGCCGCCGAACACGCTGAACACAGATCCTGAGGGATCAGCGGCGTTGCGGTACTCGACGCCCGTTCGGGCGATTTGGCGCTGGGCCGCGTCGGGGGTGTCGACGACGTCGATTCCGACCACTTGCAGCATCGGACCGGCGCGCTCGGCGATCCGTTGGAACACCGGCATCTCGGTAATGCACGGAGGGCACGTCGAGGACCAGAAGTTCAACAGCAGTGGCTTCCCCTGGAGTTCGGCGATGGACTGACGGCCGCCGTCGAGGTACTCGAGGTCCACGGGCGGCGCCGGCGATCCCTCGGTTGCGACTGGAGTCCCGGGCGGGACCGCCGGTCGTGCCGCCAAGTTCCCGAGCGCATCTGCCGGGTCGACCCCGACGCTCGGATCGACGAGACGTAGCGCCACAAACGAGAAGGTCAGCGCCACACAGAGAGCCACGAGCATGGACAGGAGCACGACTCGGCCCGTGATCCGCCGAGATCGCCGGGGCTTTGCTGATGCGTTGGAACTGGGGGGTGCATCAGCGGTGGTGATGTCGGATGGTTCGGAGGTCGGCGAAGGGGACATCGAGGTGGATGCGGACCGGGCCAGTGGAGGAGGTCCGGGCCGGTGCCGCCCTTGAGGCTACGGCACCGGCCCAACTCGCTGGCATCGGCAGTCCGGTCCGACTGCTCACACAGTCGCCACGTCGCAGGATCGAGCGACGAGAGTTCGGTAGTCCTCGGGGAGGTCGACGACGGGAAAGGCGTCCTCGGGTCGCGGTCGGCGTGGCGGACGACCACGACGCCGCTTGTGCAGGACGATCTTGCCATCGACGAAGAGGTGACCTCCCCAGACCCCGGCGGGCTCGCGGTTGGCAACGGCGGCGTCGAGACACTCCTGCCGAACCGGGCAGGAGAGGCAGAGGCGCTTGGCTGCAGTGATGTCATTGAGATCGTCGGAGTAGAAGCCGACCGGCGTGAGATCGTGGCACGCCGCTCGGTCCTGCCACTCGGCGTTCTCGGCCGCCGGTTCTCTCTGAAGGTCGTCCCTGAGTGATGCTTGGTCCACTGTGTCCATGTCGTACTCGTTCCAGTTCCGGTGTCTGCTGCGTGGTCGTGGTGGGTGCGAAAAGCACGAGAGCCGCCGGGAGATCTCTCCCGACGGCTCCTTCAGCCCGCTTCCGCAGTGCTGGTGATCAGTATCGGATCACATGCGGTTGGGCTTCCCGTCGGGGTTCCGCTGGTGGCGGAATCGATACGTCGACTGGTGATGGTGACGCTTCAGTCCCATGGTCGTGGGGCTCGATGAGATCGCCGGCCAGTTGAGCGGCTGTGGGGTGGAACGCCACGAACCGGTGCGCGCCACCCCGACGATCGGCTCAGCCGTATCAGATGGTGTCGGGCAGGAGGTGGAGGTCATGGTCTCGTCGTGGTGGCTATTTGCAGTCCATTGATGGGGCGGGCAACGATCAGATGGTCTTTGCGCTCCCGTTCGAACACTTTGTGTGACTCACGTAGCTCGCCATTGAGCGAATCACGCCGTCGCCGCAGCCGTCAAGTGATTAAACGGGTCCGGGCCGATTCACGCGCTCGGAGGTGACGGATCGTCGGCTGGATCATGCAGGAACACGGTGCTGCGCCAGTAGCGGAGTTCCTCGAGCGACTCCACGATGTCGTCCATGGCCCGGTGCGCCGTGGACTTCCGGGGCTGGGCGGCGAGGGCGGCGGGGTACCAGCGGCGGGCCAGTTCCTTGATGGTGGAGACGTCGATCGACCGGTAGTGGAGGTACTCCTCGATCTCCGGGAGGTGTGCGGCGAGGAACCTGCGGTCCATACCGATCGAGTTGCCGCAGAGCGGGACTGTGCGGGGCTCGCTCACGTGTTGCTTGATGAACTCCAGCGTTGCTGCACCGGCCTCCTCGAGGGTCAGGGTGGAGGAGCGGATCTGCTCGAGCAGGCCGCTCGAGGTGTGCATGTCCAACACGACGGGTTCCATGGCGACGAGCGCGGCCTCGGGCGCAGTCACCACCAGGTCCGGTCCCTCGGCCACGACGTTGAGGTCGTCGTCGGTAACGAGCGTGGCGATCTCCACGATGACGTCGACGGTCGGGTTCAGCCCGGTCATCTCGAGGTCCATCCAGACGAGCACCCAATCACCCTAGGACGCACCACAGTCTTTGGTGAATAGATGTGGGAACCGTTATCATCAAGACATGTCCAAGTCATCCTCCCCCGCATTCATCGGCGGCCTCTCGGTCGTCGTCCTCGCCGTACTCGCCCTGACCGGCTGCGGGTCCGACGATTCCGCCTCGACCACGACCACAGCGGCCGAGACGTCGACCACCGCTGCTCCGGCCACGCCCGCTGCGGCACCGCCGTGTCCGGCCGAGCCCATCCAAGTGGTGGTCAGCGTCGATCAGTGGGGCGACATCGTCGAACAACTCGCCGGTGAGTGCGCCAAGGTCACCACCGTCATCACGTCCTCGGCGATCGATCCGCACGACTACGAACCGTCGCCCGCAGACATCGCATCGTTCACCGACGCCGAGATCGTCGTGGTCAACGGTTGCGACTACGACGCCTGGGCCGATGAGACCGCCGAGGGTCTGAATCCGAAGCCGGTGATCGTGAACGCCTGCGAGGTTGTCGGCAAGACCGACGGAGACAACCCACACATCTGGTACGGCCCGGACTTCGTGTTCGCCGTTGCCGGTGCAGTCACCGAACAGCTCGAGGGCAAGTTGCCATCGGTCGGGAGCTATTTCCCTGACCGGGCTGCCTCCTGGAATGCGAGCATGCAGGGGTACCGGGACGAGATCGCCAAGATCAAGGGTGAGTTCTCCGGGCGCACCTACGCCGTGACGGAGTCGGTGTTCGACTACATGGGAGATGCCCTGACGTTGAAGAACACCACGCCCGAGGGTTTCGCCCGAGCGGCGGCCAACGAGACTGACCCGTCGCCGGGCGATGTCCAGGCGTTCAACGAACTCCTGACCAGCGGCGGTGCGAGCGTGCTCGTCTACAACATCCAGACCGAGGGCTCGATCCCCGAGCAGGTCCGCAGCACCGCTGAGGGCGCGAACGTCCCCGTGGTCGACGTCACCGAGACGGTCGCCGAGGGGGCCACCTCCTTCGCCGAGTGGCAGGTCGCCCAACTCCAGTCGCTGTACCAGGCGCTCAGCGGGCGGGGCTGAGTTTGGCCCCGGACGCAACGGGCGACCCGTCCGTTCCGTCCGACCCGGCTGAGTTGCCGCAATCAATCGCCGAATCCGGTCCCGAGGCTGCGGTTCCGGCGGTCAGTCTGCGTCACGCATCGGTCGCCTTCTCCGGTCGTACCGTCTGGTCCGAGGGCAACTTCGACATCCCAGCAGGTGGACTGGTGTGCATCATCGGGCCGAATGGGTCCGGCAAGACCACACTCGTTCGCCTCCTGCTCGGAATGATTCCGCCGGCCACCGGGACCGTCGAGGTGCTCGGGGCGCCGGCCCGCCGGGGCAACCCCCGGATCGGCTACGTGCCACAGCGTTTCGGTGATGCTGTCGGCGAGGCGATCACCGGACGGGACCTGGTTCGTCTCGGCCACACCGGCAGTCGGTGGGGTCTCCGGAAGGATTCCGGGGTCGAGGAGGAAGTCGACGCTGCTCTCGCTGCTGTCGAGGCCCAGGGCTTCGCTGCGAAGCGACTGGCGACACTCTCGGGCGGCCAGCAGCAGCGAATCGCTGTCGCCCAAGCGCTCGTCGGATCACCCGACCTACTCGTGCTCGACGAACCGCTCGCCAACCTGGACCTGAGGAATCAACGAGACGTGGTCGACCTGCTGGTGACGCTGCGTGGTGAACGGCAGGTGACGATGCTCGTGGTGGTCCACGACCTCAATCCCTTCCTCGCCTACGTGAGTGGCATCGTCTACCTGCTCGACGGCCATCCGCACTACGGCGAGGTCTCTGACGTCGTCGACGCCGAGTTGCTCACGCACCTCTACGGCACGTCGATCCAGGTGATTCGCACGGCCACTGGAGACCTCTACACCAGGGCACGCACATGACGGCACTCCTCGCCGACATCGGCTACCAGGACAACTGGATCGAGGTGCTGGGGGCACCGTTCATGCGAAACGCCTTCCTCGGCGGAATCCTGGTGGCGCTCGCCGGCGGGATGATCGGGTACTTCGTGGTCGTCCGTGGCGGTGAGTTCGCAGCGCACGCCCTGGGCCACATCGGTTTCCCCGGAGCCACCGGTGCGGTCCTGCTCGGCCTGTCGCCGACCCTCGGGCTCGGTGTGTTCTGCGTTGCCGGCGCACTGGTGATCGGCGCGCTCGGCCACCGGGCGCGGGAGCAAGCCGTGGCGACCGGCACCGTGCTGGCGTTCGCCACGGGGCTCGGCATCCTCTTTGCGTCGCTCGCCACCCGGAACACATCCACGGTGACCAACGTCCTGTTCGGGAACCTCTTGGCGGTGTCCTCGGATCAGATCGTCGTGTTCGTCATCGTGGCGGGAGTCATCGCCGCAGTGCTCGTGGTGGTCGGCCGACCGCTCACGCTCGCCTCGGTGTCCCCAGAGGTTGCAGCGGCCAAGGGGCTCCCGGTCCGGGCACTCGGCATCTGCTTCCTGGTCCTCATGGCGCTCGCCACCACCGTTGCCGTTCAGGTCGTCGGGACGCTCCTCTTGTTCGCCCTGCTGGTGACACCCCCCGCCGCCGCTCTCCGCTTCAGCGCGCGACCGGTCGTGGTCTGCACGCTCGGCACTGCGTTCGGTCTGGTATCGGTCGTGCTCGGACTGGTGGTCTCGGTGATGTTCAACCTGCCGCCGAGCTTCTTCGTCGTCACCGTCTCGACGGTGATCTGGATGGTGGCGATGGTCGCGACCCGGGAGCGTCACCGCAGCGCGGAGTCGCCTGCTGAGTGAATCTGAGGGTTCAGTTCGGCTTCGTCCTGAACCAGAGAATCCGGTTCAGTGCTCGTCGTAGTGGTCGCCGTGGGCTGCGTGCCGGTGGCCGTCGTGGAGGTAGTCGACGTGGTCGCCGTGCGGCACCGCCTCGTGGCCGCAGTCGGGTCCGTGGGTGTGGTCGATGTGATCCTCGGCAGTGATGTGCAGATCGCTCACATCGCACTCATCCCAGTGTCCTTCATGTTCATGGTGGGCGTGACCGTCGTGGAGGTAGTCGACGTGGTCGCCGTGTACGACAGCAACGTGGCCGCAGCCTTCGTCGTGGACGTGGTCGTGGTGGTCGTGGATGGTGTGGGTGCTCACTTCTTCTCCTGAGTTTCTTGGGTGTGGGTGATGGCGTCGCGCACGATGTGGGCGACATGGTGGTCGGCGAGGGAGTACACGACTTCCTTGCCGCGGCGCTCGGTGCGCACCAGGTCCACCGACCGGAGGATCCGCAGGTGCTGGGAGACGAGTGGTTGCTCGACGTCGAGCGCCTCGACGAGTTCGTGGACGCACTGCGGTCCGTCCTCGAGGATGGTGATGACAGCCAGTCGCAGGCGGTTACCGAGGGCCCGGAGCAGCGTGGCAGCGTCCTCGAGATCCTCGGCACGGGGGTGGTTCGCAGCGCCTGTTCGGCGGTCTGCCCGGGTCTCGTGGCGGTGCTCGGACTGGTTGCCT
>VGBZ01000052.1 GCA_016870275.1 Actinomycetota bacterium | reverse complement strand
CGACCTCATCAGGCTCGTCACGACCAGCGGAACCGACTCCGGGGTCATCTCCAGCGACGACGCCGCAGCGCTGCTCGACCAGCTCGCTGCGATCAACTGGGTCGTCGCCGGATCGCTCACCGAGGCACTCGACCGGCTCCGCCCCAACCCCGATGGCCGCCTGGTGATCTGTACCGGCGCCCTCGATGCCCCCGGCCACAGCCTCGTCACCGAGGCGACCCGCGGCTGGACCCAGCGCCACGTCGTGGTGACCGGACGCTGCATCCCCTCGGATCGACCGAATCCCCCGGTGCTCATCGAGTGGTTCGACGGTGATCTCGATCGGGCATGGACCGTGCCCAGAGCGTCCCCGAGGACGGTGAAGGCGTGACCGGGCACCCTGAGTCCCGCTGGCCGCTCGTCGCCGCCGAGTTGGGCCTACTCGCCCTGGCGACAGGTTCGTTGATGACCTTCACCCGGCTGTTCGAGGGAACCACGTTCTTCTGGACCATCGCACCGGCGGTCATCGCTGCTTGGTTGACTGCCCTCTCCCTTCGGCGCCTCGGCGTCGCTGCCGGAGTGAGCACGCTGGCGTCACTGGCTCTCGGGGCGTTGGCTCTCGTGTGGTACTTCGTCCCCACCACCACCTTCTACGGGCTCCCGACCAGACAGAGCGTCGATGCCATCGGTGAGCTGCTCGCCGTCTCCTTCGGCGGCTTCGCCGATCAGGTGGCCCCCGTGCCGGCGAGCGACGGATTCCTCATCACCGTTGCTGCGCTGTTGTGGTTGTTCGTGACGTTCGCCGACGCCAGTGCCATCCGGTTCCATGCCACGGTGCAGGCGGTACTCCCCTACGTCGCCCTCGTGGTGGCGAGCGGCGTGCTGGCCCGGGCCACCGGCCGGCTCGAGGCCGCCCTCGCATTCACCGGTGGGCTCGCCGTCTACGTGGTCACCCAACGGATCTGGCACGCCAGCCGCTCCGGCTGGCGACCGGGGGACGCCCGAGCGGGTGTGCGGGCGACAACTGCAACTGCTGTCGGAATCGCCGCAGTTGCGCTGCTCCTCAGCGTGATCGTGGCGCCATTGCTCCCCGGCGACGAACAGGCCGTGGTCGACATCCGCTCGCTGGGCCGTGGGGCCGGGCCGCGCACGGTCGTCAGTCCGTACGTCGGGGTGACGTCCCTGCTCGGTGAGCGCAGCGACGAACTCATGTTCACCGTGCGCGCCGACACCCCTGCGTACTGGCGGCTGACGGCACTCGAGCAGTACGACACCGAACGGGGCATCTGGACCTCGCGTGGAACGTACCGGTCGACCGACGGGGCGCTCGGTGAGACGGTCGACGGAGCGACGAGCCTCGAACAGGAGGTGGAACTCGCCGGCCTCGGTGGCCTCTGGCTCCCGGCAGCCTTCGAAGCGGAGGCCGTGGATTCCGGTATCCCCGTCGGATTCGACGAGGCGTCCTCGTCGCTCATCGCCCGGGACGACGCCAACGTGTCCGGCACCTCCTACCGCGTCCGCTCGTCGCTGCGCACCTCGATCGGCCCCCAGCCATCGAGTGACGACAGCACACGGCCCGAGCCGGTCCCCGGGTCCGCAGAGGTCAGTCCCGCGGTGTCGGACGTGGCCCGAGAGGTGGCCGGGGGTATCGCGGACCCGTTCGAGCGGGCGATCCGACTGCAGGACTACCTGCGCGGACCGGGAGCGGTCTACGACACCGCCGTGGACTACCGGAGCGAACCCGATCCGGTCGCAGCATTCCTCGCGACGCGACGTGGCTTCTGTCAGCAGTTCGCCTCCACCTTCGCGCTCATGGCCCGGGCCGTTGGCCTGGCGAGCCGGGTCGGAGTTGGTTTCACCCCCGGCGACCCCGTCGCCGAGTCGCCGGGTCGGTTCGCCGTTCGGGGACGACACGCTCACGCCTGGCCCGAGGTCGACATCCCGGGTGTCGGATGGGTGGCGTTCGAGCCGACTCCCGGACGGGGCGATCCGAGCGCCGTCGCCTACACCGGGGTGGCCCCCGGGCAGGCAGCGCCGCCCGAGGAGGAGGCTGCGCCGACGTCCACGGCCCCGACCACCGTCGCCGAGAGTGCCCCGGTGACGACCGAGCCCTCGTTCGACGCCAGCGCCGGGAGTGTTCCCGAGGTCCCCGAACGGGTCGGAACCGACGTCGGGCCACCCGCATGGATGGTGCCGGTCATCGCATTGGTGGTCGTCGCCGCAGCGGCGATCATCGCCCGTCGGTGGCGCCGACGGCGCCGACGTCAGCGGATTCTCCGGGACCCCGGACTCGGCCCTGTCGCAGTGGCGTGGAACACCGCAACCGATGCGCTGCGGACCATTGGATTCGTCGCCCGCCCGGATGAGACTCCAATGGAATTCGCCGGTCGGATGCGCACCGAACCGGGTGCGAGCGAGTTGAGCGACCTCGCCCGGGACCTCACCGCACTGGCACGGATCGAAACCACCCGGCGGTACTGCAGTCGCCCGGTGTCCGATGACGACCTCGAACTCGCCGGACAACTCGCCCGGCACATCGGCGCTGCCGCTCACGAACAACTCGACAGACGATCTCGACTTCTCGAACGAGTGCGCTGATCAACCAGCTACCGGACAATCGCACCGATCCGGTCGCAGCGTCAGATGTTGTCGCAGCGTCAGACGTCGTCGTCGCGACGGAAGCGTTCCCGAGCCCGGTCACTGGCTTCGTTGAAGTAGGAACGAATGCCGGAGGCCCTGAAGGCTTGGTTGGCCTCGTTGATGCCGGCCCGGCCCATCCGGCGGGCGTTCGACTCGATCACGACGGCGGCAGCGACCATGCCGACGAAGCCGATGAAACCGAGTGCGAAGTGCTGCGTGAGCAGGACGATCGTCAGGATCAGGCTGGCAATGAACGCCAGGACACCCCAGCGGAGTCTCCGACTCGCATCCTTGTAGACGGTCGTGGACCCGACGTGTTCGGCGAGCACCGGGTCCGTTTCGCGAAGTTGCGACTCGATCTCGCTGAGGATTCGCTGTTCGTCCTCTGACAACGGCATGTGATCCAACCCCTCAGATCCCGCTCGTTCAGTGTCGGCGTTCTAATTGCTCGAACCGGGTCGACGACCCGGGTCGCTGGAGCAGTTCGACGCTGAACGGTTCCGGCGGTGAAATACTCCCACACCTTACCGGCCGTCGCCACGACGCGCGACGTCACCCCGGGGGTTCAGGTCCCTCCCTGTGACGGGTCGCCGGTCCGGCGCCGCAACGGCGCGATCGCTTCCTCTCCGAACCGTTCCCTGACCTCGTCGGCTGCTCGGAGGGCAGCGCCGCGCCCGTTCGGGAGCTCACCCGCAGGGGTTCCGACATCGGAGAGGCTCAACTCGAGTTGCGAGGATCCACCGGCCGGGCCGAGTGAGCTGAGGCCGACACCAACCAGACGGACACCCCGCTCCACCGGCAACGAGCCCAGCAACTCGGTGGCCACCCGTGCCACCACCAGCCCGTCGTCGGTGCCGACTGCCAGCGTCCGGGAACGGGTCGTGATGACGAGGTCGGACCAGCGCACCTTCAGATGGACGGTGCGGCCGACGAGTCCACGTCGGCGCGCCCGTCGGCCGACCTTCTCGGCCATCACCACCAGTTCCGCCCGCAGATCACCGATCACCGTGAGGTCGGAGCCGAACGTCTCCTCGTGTGAGATCGAGCGGACCTCGGCATCAGCGACGACCGGGCGATCGTCCCGGCCGTTGGCGAGATCGTGGAGCTGCCGGCCGAGGCCCGCCCCGAGGTGCGATTCGAGAGCCGCTCGGGGGAATCGTGCGAGATCAGCGACAGTCGACACGCCGAGGGCCCGGAGCCGGTCGCCCGTGACGGGGCCGACACCCCAGAGGTCCGACACCGGGCGATCCCAGAGGAACTCGAGCTCGTCGGCCGGATCCACGATGCAGACACCGGAGGACCCCCCGGAGAGACCCGGAGCGGGCTTGGCCGCCTCCGATGCCAGCTTGGCCACGAGTTTCGTCGACGCCACGCCAACAGAGGACCAGAGCCCCTCCCGGTCCCAGAGACGCTGGCGCAACGCCGTGGCGATCGACTCGTCCGGCCCGAGCAGTCGTTGGGCGCCGGTGATGTCGAGGAACGCCTCGTCGAGCGACAGCGGTTCGACCACCGGGGCGAACTCCCGACAGCAGTCCATGATCCTCGACGACACCGCCGAGTAGTGGGCGTGGTCCGGCGCCACGACGACCAACTCCGGACAGAGGCGGCGGGCACGAATCGTGGCCATCGCTGAGCGCACCCCGTACACCCGGGCTGCGTACGACGCTGCAGCCACCACCCCGCGATCTCCGGCGCCACCGACGACGACCGGCAAGCCGGCCAACTCGGGATGGCGGAGCAACTCGACCGAAGCGAAGAACGCATCCATGTCCACGTGCAGGATCCGCCGGATGGTCACGACACCACCGTCGAACGATGTTCGGCTCGTAGCCACGGCGCTAGCGTTCCGGCGTGGCAGACGATTTTCGTCGTTGGTCGGTCGGTGGTGCGATCGTCGAGTCGGAGGGGCGACTGGTGCTGGTCCGCAACGTCCGTCGCGACGGACGCTTCGACTGGACCACCCCCGGCGGCGTCATCGAGTCCGGCGAGGACACGCTCATCGGACTCGGACGGGAGGTGGCGGAGGAGACCGGTCTGCTGGTTCATCGGTGGGCCGGCCTGTGCTACGAGGTCCAGGTCCACGCCGTCGATCTGGCCTGGGTACTGAACGTCGAGGTGCATCGTTCGACGGACTTCAGCGGGAGTCTCTGTGTCGGTGACGACCCCGACGGCATCGTGGTGGAGGCCGAGTGGACCGACTCCGATCGGAGCATCGAGCGGCTGAGCACCGCTCCGCCATGGGTCCGGGAGCCGCTCACGGCCTGGTTGGAACAACGTTGGGAGTCGCCCGAGCGGTTCGGCTACGAGGTGCGGGGCACCGACCTCTCGACGATGCACATCGAACGGGTGGACTGGAACCCACAGATCAGTCGTTGGTGACCTCCGGGGCAGGAGAGCCGTCGGGCAGGCGCTCCTGACTGATTCCCGGCGGCCCCACGTCCGCCGCCGGAGCGGGCGGGAGTTGGTCGAGCGGCACCGCGTCGGCTTTCTGAGTGGCCGGCGCCGGAGCCGGAGTCTCCGCAGACGACTGCACGAACACGACCGCTCCGGCGGCGGTGAGCGCCACCAGCACGCCGATCGCCGGGACGAGCACCCGACGCGAGAGCCTCGAGCGTTCGGCCTCGATCGCCGGAGTGTCTCCGGCGATCAGGCGACGGAGATCGCCTTCGATCTCCACCGCCCGGGTGTCGAAGACCTCAGCGAGCACGTCCATGTCCTCGTCGCGCAGCGACAGGTCCGAGCCGGGCGGCTGTCGACGCATCTCGTAGACGAGCGCCAGATAACGACGAAGGGTCTCGTCACGGTCAGGGGCGACCTGAAACGCTGCCTGGGTCCGCTCGTCCTGAATCACGCCCTCGCTCAGATCGACGACGAGGCGACTGCGGCTGGGAATCAGCGAGCTGGTCTCCACGCCGTAGGCCCGGGCGACGTGAGCGAGTTGGGAATCGTCGAGGGTGACCTCGCCGGCCTCGACCTGACGAAGGTCGACGTGGACATCCTCGGCACCGAGTTGCTCGGTGAGGACCTCGATCGAGGTTCCCCGGGTGGTGCGGGCCGCAGCGAGGAGCTCGCCGAGCCGACGTGGTGGAACAACGTTGTCCATCGGTACCTGACCCTTCTTCTCGCCCGCCGATGCGACCGGGGTGAGTCGAACCGGCGACATCCCCACCGTAGCGGACCCAACGCCGTCGGTGGCGTCTCGATGCTGGGTGGTCCTCGCATCAGGACGTAACTTCGGGAGATGGAACGGAGCCGACCCGCAGGTCCCGAATCGGCGCTGCCATCGGTCGGCGCACGGATCCTGGCGTTCGCCGCAGTCCTCGTCGGCGGGTTCGCCGGAGGAACAATCGGCTACGCATTCGCCGACCTCAGCGGGGCCTCCACCACGGTGGCAGGCATCCTGCTCCTCCTGGGCGCCGTGCTGGGGGCGGGGGGAGTCGCCGTCGTCTCCGTCCTCACACTCCGGGCGCTGGGCGAGTGGGAGACCATCCGGAACCGTTCATCGTGACCGACTGCGCCGAACCGGCGGATCTCCTCGAGATCGCCCTGCAGGCCGCGGACGTCGCCGTTGCGTTGATCACCCAACAGCGACCGAACCATCTGGCGACGTCGACGAAATCGTCACCGACCGATCTGGTCACCGAGATGGACCGACGAGCAGAGCAACTGATCTCCGATGTCATCCTCGCCGCCAGGCCGCAGGATCTGATCCGCGGCGAGGAAGGGGTGGCAGCGTCCGGGGAGTCAGCGACCGCTCCCGTGACCTGGTGGGTCGATCCGATCGACGGGACGACCAACTACGTCTACGACCACCCCGGATACGCCGTGTCGATCGCCGCCGAGGTCGACGGGGTCACCGTGGCCGGGGTCGTCGCGGATCCGACCCACGGTCGGACCTACCACGCTCGAGCCGGGGGTGGTGCGTGGTGCGACGAGACCAGACTCTCCTTGGCCGAACCACCGGACCTCGCCGACGCCCTCGTCGCCACCGGGTTCGCGTACATACCGGAGAGACGGCGGGCCCAGGCCAAGGTGCTCGCCCGAATCATCGACCAGATACGCGACGTCCGGCGAATGGGCGCCGCCGCCCTCGATCTGTGCTCGGTCGCCGCCGGACGGGTCGATGCCTACTTCGAGGCGGGTCTGTCGCAGTGGGACTACGCCGCCGGCTCACTCGTCGCCGTCGAGGCCGGCGCCGTCGTGTGCAGCCTCGAAGGCGGAGCGGTCCGGCCCGGATCGGTGCTCTGTGCCCACCCGGCGCTCGCGGCGCAACTCGTGGACCTGCTCGCCGAGGCCTGAGGCCGGTCCTCGCCCGGCGGCGAGCCACCCGCCGTGCAGACACATGGCAGGCGCCGACGTCGCCGATGGGCGAGAATGGCCCCGTGGCCACACGCATCCTGACCGTGGAAGACGACGAACGAATCCGGACATCGGTGAAGCTCGCACTCGAGGACGAGGGCTGGCGGGTGACCGAGGCCGGGACCGGCGAGGAGGCCATCACCGCCTTCGCCGAGGAGGCTGCAGATGTCGTGCTGATCGACATCATGCTTCCCGGGATGGATGGATTCGAGGTGTGTCGCTCTATCCGGCGACAGAGCGACGTGCCCATCGTGATGGTCACGGCCCGGGCCGACACCCACGACGTGGTCGCCGGTCTGGAGGCCGGCGCCGATGACTACCTCACCAAGCCGTTCGCACCGAAGGAGCTCTCGGCTCGCATCCGGGCGCTGCTCAGGCGGGCCCGCCCCGTGGTCTCCGGCAACCCCAAACTGATCTTCGGCAGTCTCGAGGTGATCCCGCAGGAGGGCGTGGTCACCATGAACGGTCAACCGGTGCACCTCACCAAGACCGAGTTCCGACTTCTCGTCGAGCTCGCCAACCACCCGGGGACCGTGTTCTCCAGGGAGGAACTCCTCGACAAGGTGTGGAGCCACGGCGTGGACGGCGACAGCCGACTCGTCGACGTCCACGTCCGGCGCCTCAGGACCAAGGTCGAATCCGACCCAGCCAACCCACAGCACGTCGTCACGGTCAGAGGGCTCGGCTACAAGCTGCAGCCGTGAGCAGTTGAGCTCCGACGACTCCGCCATCGGGCACAGGCCCAGAGGACCGAGCCTCGGTCTGGCCTCAGGTCTTCGGACCCGAATCACCTTGGCCGTCGTCCTGGTGACGCTCGTGTTGTCGGTGGCTCTCGGTCTGCTGACGGTGACGATCACCCAGCAGACTCTCGTCAACCAGCGGGAGGAGTCGATCTCGGGTCGAGCCGTGGGCAATGCAGCGATCGTCGACGCCGCGCTCGGCTCGTCGACCGACACCCAGGCGGTGCTGTCGTCGTTGTCGGATGCCGGGAAGGCATCGGTCGTGAGCGTCGGACAGGACGGACGCCCGGTCTCGGTCTCGGTCGACCAGCGGTTCGGCGTCGACGTTCTCCCCAGACAGCTGAAGGACCAGGTCGTCGATGTCCGCAACCCGGCGATCATGCGCTTCGAACTCGACGGGCAGACACTGGTGGCCGTTGGGGTGCCACTCGGGACGGCAGCGTCGGGATACTTCGAGATCTACCGGCTCGATGACATCACCACCGGTTTGCGGAGCCTGATCGTGTCGCTCGCCGTCGCCACGTTCCTGACGACGGTGGCCGCAGGAGTCCTCGGCTACTGGGCCAGCGGCCTGACGCTGCGCCCGTTGGCGAGGATCAGCGAGGCGGCCGAGGCAGTTGCGGTCGGACAGCTCGACACCCGAATCGACGAGCGCGACTACGCCAGCGATCGCGATCTGGCCCCGTTGGCGATGAACTTCAACGCCATGGTCGATGCGCTCCAGGAACGGATCGACCGGGACACGCGTTTCGCCAGCGATGTGAGCCACGAACTCCGGTCTCCGCTCACCACCCTCAATGCGAGCATTCACGTCCTCGTGAACAATCGCGACGAGATGCCCGAGCGAGCCCAGCATGCCCTTGATCTGCTCGATGCTGACGTCGATCGCTTCACCCAGCTCGTCGAGGACCTGCTGGAGATCTCCCGGTTCGACGCCGGAGCGGTTCGCTTCGAACCGGAGGAGCTGGCGATCGTTCCGCTCGTGCACGCCACGGTCGCCAATCTCGGCTACCCCCACGTCGAGGTCGAATCCGACACGGAACTCGATCAGCTCGTCATCTCCTGTGACAAGCGTCGACTGGTTCGGATCCTGGCGAACTTCCTCCACAACGCAGACCGGTACGCCGACGGTCCGACCCGCGTCTGGATCGAGCGCCACGATCCCGACCCGTTCAACCCCTTCGACGAACTCACCGTACGCATCGGGGTCGAGGACTCCGGCCCCGGGGTGCCGCTCGACGAGCGGGAGCGCATCTTCGACCGTTTCAACCGCGGCGATCAGGGCGGAAGTCGAGGTGCTGACATCGGGGTCGGACTGGGTTTGGCCCTCGCTGCTGAACACGCTTCGCTCCAAGGAGGCCGGGTGTGGGTCGAGGACCGCACCGACGGCGGTGAGGGGGCGTGCTTCGTGGTGGAGCTGCCCTTTGTCGACCTCGAAGACGTGTTGATCTCCGACGATCTCGCCGCCGCCACTCCGGAGGCCACCGGCATGCTCACGCTCACGGGGGAACACGCAATCATCACTCCTCACGAGGCTTCCCCCGGAGGCACTGCGTGAGGAGCATCGGCGTCGTTGCTTCCGGTGTGGCCCTGAGCGTGGCGCTGAGCGTGACCGTCACGGCTTCCTGTGGGATCGGTACCGACGATCAGCCGCGAGCGCTTCCGATCACGCCCACGTCCACGACACCGAGCACCGCCGCCGTTCCGAGCGGGCCCGTCGATGCCGTCCTGTGGTACGTGGAGAACCAGAAGCTGATCCCGGCGACCCGTGCGGTCGAGGATCGTCGGCTCTCGACTGTCCTAGCGGCGCTCGTCGACCCGAGCGCCAAGCTGGAAGGTGAACTGTCGAACGCCGTTCCGCTCGGCACCGAGTTGCTCGGTGTCGAGGAGGACCGCGGGAGCATCTCGATCGACCTGTCGGGCCGCTTCGACGAACTCGCCGGCACGGCCCGCCAGCTCGCTCTCGGTCAACTCGTCTTCACTGCGACCCAGGACCGTGAAGCCCGACAGGTGCGATTCCTCGTCGACGGCAAGCCGGTCCGGGCGAGCACGCCGGAGCGGGGCGATGTCGACGAGACCACCGTGTGCGACTTTGCCTCACTCCTGCCGAGCGCAGACGAATCAACCGAGACGCAGTTCGCCGCTGCCACCGTCGAGCAGTTGACCGAGCGTCTCGCCCGGGTCGGCGCCCAGTGCGGTTGACCGCAATCGGACCATCGTCACGACACCGCCGGGCAATCGGTGAAGCTCCTGCCGGGGCTCCACCGAGCGATGAGCTGCGAGTGAACCGAGTCGGTCGGCTTCAGGAGGCGAAGAACGGTCGTGCCACTCGTTCGTAGACGTCGAGATCGATGGTCTTGCGGCGTCGGGCCACCTCCGACAACGGGACCTCCACGATCCGGTCGCTCTGGAGGCCCACCATCGAGCCCCACGATCCGGCAGCGGCAGCGTCGGCTGCGGCCGCACCGAAACGCGTGGCGAGCACCCGGTCGAACGCTGTGGGGGTGCCGCCCCGCTGTACGTGCCCGAGCATCGTGACTCGCGTCTCGATACCAATCCGCTCCTCGATGGCCTCAGCCAGCACACTGGAGATGCCACCGAGGCGCTGATGGTTGAACTCGTCGACCTCGTAGTCGGGCACCACCAACCCGCCGGCAGCGGGGACCGCCCCCTCGGCCACGACGACGATCGAGGCGAAACTGGACCCGGCGTGGCGGCGGCGCAACGACGAGGCGATCTCTGCGATGTCGAAGGGGACCTCTGGGACCAGCACCATCGTGGCGCCACCAGCGATCCCCGCTCGGAGAGCGATGTGACCGACGTGCCGACCCATGACCTCGACGATCATCACCCGATCGTGGGCCTCTGCGGTCGTGTGGAGCCGATCGATCGCAGCCGAGCAGATGCTCACCGCCGTATCGAACCCGAACGTCAACTCGGTGCCGACCACGTCGTTGTCGATGGTCTTGGGAATCCCGACGCACGGCACACCGTCGCCGACGAGGTCAGCGGCGCAGCTCAGCGAACCCTCACCACCAACGACGACGAGGCCGTCGAGGGCGTGACGATCGATCGCTGAGCGAACCCGTTCGACTCCATCGGGTTGGGTGTAGGGCTGCTCCCGTGACGTCCCGATGATCGTGCCGCCGCGGGGCAGGATTCCGCGACAGCGAGCGACATCGAGCACCTCGGACTCGTCGTTGAGAACCCCACGGAATCCGTTACGGAATCCGATGACCGTCCCCCCGTGGACCCGCTCGACGACACGCACCAGTGCCCGGATCACGGCGTTCAAACCGGGACAATCGCCTCCGGAGGTCAGGACACCGATTCTCACGGGGCGAGGATAGCGAGGCGCAGTAGAGGATCGTCCCGTGAGGTGGTGGGTTCTGGGGGCAGCACGGGGGTCCACCACGCCGTGGGGCCATCGGCGTGATTCTCGGTGTGTACCACCAAGTGCACACCATGAGGAGAAGCAAACGATGGGCTGGCCTGAGTCTGCCCTGTCCGAACTGCCCTGTCCGAACTGCCCTGTCCGAACTGCCCTGTCCGAACTGCCCTGTCCGAACTGCCCTGTCCGAACTGCCCTGTCCGAACTGCCCTGTCCGAACTGCCCTGTCCGAACTGCTCGACGCGTTTTGCGCTGGTGATGGTGTCGATCTGGTCCGTGAGTCGGTCCACCTGGAGCTCCAGGAGTTGATCGAGGTCGAAGCCGCCGAGGTGATCGGCGCTGCCCGCTGCGAACGCTCCGACGAGCGTGTCACCGATCGCAACGGGCACCGGCCCCGGCGTCGGTGGTCAGCCGCCGGTGCGGCGCGTCCGGAGGCTGATCGCTGACCACCAACCGCCGGCCGCGGCGGGCACCGCCAGCGCGAGCGTCGAGGCCATGCCGGCCGTGCCGAGCTCATCGCGCCACACCACCGCGGCGACGGCGTCGGACGTGTCGGCCAGGGCGCCCAGGGTCACCCACTGACCCGACGGCTCCTCCTCGGTCAACTCGATCACCGCACCGACCCCGAGCACCACGTCGCGGATGCCGAACGCCCGGGCCATCCACACCAGCGGCCCGGGGCGCACCTCGCTCGTGCGGGCCAGCACGCTGTGGGGGATCAGCAGCATGATCAGGCCGAAGAGGATGCGGCCAAGTGCGATCGAGCGGGCAACGGTGCGATCATTCATTCGGCCATCCTGCCCCAGGCGGGGCACGGAGCAGGAGCCGTGCGAGGGAGCGGGGCGATGCTCACACGACGACAGTGCTGGCGGACGTCGGGCGGGACGTGAACCCGATCGCGCTCGACCCGTCGGGCACCTCGGTGCTCGTGGGCTTCGGCACCTGGGCACCGGTGGCCTCGGCCAGATCGACACGGCCACCGCCACGTTCACGAACATCCCGCTCACGTTCCCCGACAAACCCGCCAAGCCGGGCCTGCAATTCGCTGTCGGCGCTGGCGTCGAAGACACTGCGGACGAGCTGCGTGTGGAAGATGGACCGCTTGAACCAATTGGGGTCGGTGGAACCCACCCCGCTCATTCCCGGAAGCTGCATCTCGGACCAGCGCACCGAGGGGCGTGGCGCTCCATGGGCCCCCGGTGTGCCACCCGTCGGCTGTGGTTCAGTCCGGGTCATGATCCGCCGGCGACCGCCAGAGCACCCCGGGGAAGCGGGAGAAGTCGTGGTCGAAGGACCACAGTTCCGCCCCGTGCTCGAGCGCCAACGCGCCGAGGTGGGCGTCGTTCACCAGGTTGGCACCGGTCCCGCGGCGGCGAGCAGTTCGGCCATCAGGTCGAGGTGACGCGCAATCGGCTCGGGAGCCACCACGTTGTGGCGCCCCAACCACCCGCGCACGATGGCCACTGCATCGGCGGGCGCGAGCGGGTCGACCATCACCCGGGGGTTGGTGGTGAGCCGCACGTAGCCGAGGGTGACCATCCAGGGGAGACCGACCGGACGGTTCCCGACCATGAGCGCGTGGAGCACGTCGCGGGCCCGTTCGTGCTGCGCGCTCGCCTCGTTGGTGGCGTAGAGCAGGAGGTTCAGGTCGCAGATCCGCATGGCGGTCACGGGCAGCGCCGGCGGCGCGCTACTTGCCCTGCTCGGCGCGACGCACCACCTCGCCGTCCTCGAGGTCACCGACGAGGGCGAGGGCCCGGTCGAGGTCGAGCCCGGGCCGAACGCGGGAGCGGAAGGTGGGTCCGGTGTAGGGCTCGACGTGGCCGGCCCGGGCCTGCAGCCCGCGCCGCGCCACCTCGTTGAGCGCCTCCTTGAACGAACGGCCCTGATCCGCCATCACCCGGCGGATCCCGGCGTCGACGTCCGGGTCGAGGGTCACGGTCGTGCGCACATGATGCACGTGACATCACTGGTACGACATCATGATGCCTTCGCAGTCTGACCTACGCTCCCCCCATGAGTGCCGTCGCCCTCCGTTTCCACTTCGACGTGATGTGCCCGTGGGCGTACCAGACCTCGAAGTGGGCCCGCGAGGTGCGCGACCGCGGCCTGATCGAGGTGGAGTGGCGCTTCTTCTCCCTCGAGGAGGTCAACCGCCGGGAGGGCAGGAAGCACCCGTGGGAGCGGGACTGGTCCTACGGCTGGGGGATGCTGCGGGTGGCCGCACGGTTGCGGCGCGGTGTCGACGGCGACCCCCGCACCGGCAACGACCTCGTGGATCGCTACTACGCCACCGCCGGCAGTTGGCTGCACGGGCACGGCCGCAAGCCCCACACTCCCGACGCGGCGCGGGCGGTGCTGGACGAGCTCGACCTCGCCCCCTCGTTGGTGGACGAGGCACTTGCGGATCCGACCACCACAGACGACGTGCGGGCGGACCACGAGGACGTCCTCGCCCTCGGCGGCTTCGGGGTACCGACGTTGGTGTTCCCGAGCGGCCGCGCCCTCTACGGACCGGTGGTGACCCCGGCCCCCACCGGCGACGACGCAGCGGCGCTCTGGGACGCGGTGCGGGCATGGGAGCGGTTCCCGCACCTGTACGAGATCAAGCGACCGAAGTCGCCCCTCGACCTCGCCCACATCGCGGAGTCGTTCACCCCGTACCTGGAGGGGCGCAACTGGGAGTCGGTGGAGAACCCGGCGCCCTGAGTGGCCGCGACGGGATCCGCACCCCCTGCCTCCGGGGGTCAGCCGGTGGGGTCCAGCTCCGAGGGCCCGGACCCCGCGGAGCGCAGCAGGCCGAGGTCGCCCGGGCCGACGAGCCCGGTGTTGACGGCGTGGTCGACCAGGACGCTGCGGCGGGTCTCGGCCAGCTCGTCGGTCGTGCCCTTTAGGGCCCGGACGCCCTGGCGGTGCAGCTTGTCGCAGACGGCGTCGAGCTTCCGGTGGAACTTCTTGGGGGTCCAGCCCAGCCGCCGGGCGATCACCGAGTTCCCCTCGGGCACGCCGCCGTTGCGCCGGGCCGAGTCGTAGAGGGCGACCACCAGCAGGTGCTGTTCGGGCGACAGCGGCACCGCGCCGAAGTCGACCGTCGCGGTGCCGAGCACCTCGCCGGCGCCGTCGACGGCCAGCTCGGGGCCGTCGCGCTCGCCGTCGATCTCGTAGGAGGTGGTGCCACACCGGAAGCGGACGAGGAACGCCGAGGCGGTGACCGGCAGCTGCTGGCCGGGCGCGAGCTCGAGGTCCACCCCCACCGCCGGATCGACCAGCCGGACCCGGGTCGAGCTCCCGTGGTTTTGCAGCCACCAGACACCCTCCCGGTGCACGACCCGACCGACGACCCGGTGCATGAAGGGGTTGTCGTCGATCACCAGGTCGGCACGGCGGCCGAAGGTCAGACCGTCCCCCGGCCCGAGCGTCCGCCGGTCGCCGAGGAAGTCGAGTGTCAGCCGGTCGGTCACGCCCACGTAGACCTCTTCTTGTTGCCGTCGAACAGCCAGGCGCCCAGGAGGAAGAAGCCGGCGGCGAACAGCGCCATCACCACCAGCTCCGTGGCGACGTCGGAGATCCCGGCACCGTCCAGGATCACCGCCCCGAACGCCCGTACCGACCAGTACGTCGGCACGGCGGGGGCGATCGCCTGCGCCCAGCCGGGGAGCGTCTCGAACGGTGTGAGCGCGCCGCCCAGTCCGGCGAGCACGAGGGCCCCGAGGTAGGCGAACGCGTTGAACTGTGCCTGGTTCGTGCAGACCGCACAGGCGATGAAGCAGTACCCGACCGCGACGGCCGCCATCAGCAGCTCGACGGCGAGGAGCGCGAGGACCGGGCCCCGCACCCGCAGGTCGAACAGGACGGTGGCCATCACCATCACGAACACGAAGATGGCGAGCTGGTTGAGGTAGGCCGTCCCGAGCTTGCCGGTCATGACCTGCCACGGCCGGACCCCGAGCGATCGGACCCGGTTCCAGGTGCCCCACCCGTGGTCACCGAGGAAGACGAAGCCGATCGTGGCCAGGCTCATGAACCCGAACATCGTGGCCTGGCCCGACGCCGCGAGGTCGGCCCCGCTGTAGTCCGCGGCGGGGTCCTGGATCTGCAGCAAGAGGTCGAAGCCACCCTCCACGAACGCCAGGATCGCGAGCGGCATGAGGAAGTAGAGCGTCACCGGGAGCGCATGGCTCCGGAGGAGGTCGAGC
>VGBZ01000051.1 GCA_016870275.1 Actinomycetota bacterium | reverse complement strand
CACGTCACCACCTCCATCCCCCGTGCAGCCGCGAGCGCTGAGATGAACGGGGTGCGCTGGCCGTGGGGTGGCCGGTACGTCGTGGGGCACCGGCCGATCGCCCGCTCGAAGGCCTCGTCGGTCCGACCGAGTTCGGGGTAACGGGGATCGAGCCAGCGCCAGTAGTCGTGGTGATAGGAGTGGTTGCCGACCTGATGGCCACGCTCGACGAGGTCACGAACGATCTCTGGATTCCGGTCGATGGCCGAGCCGACCAGGTAGAAGGTCCCGCGTGCTCCCCGCTCCTCGAGGACCTCGGCGATCTCGAGACTGAACGGATCGTTCGGGCCGTCGTCGAAGGTCAGGGCCACTTCGGGAACATCCCGGGGCCCGTTGGCCACGACCGGCCCGAACCACGACAGCTGCGGATCGTTGGCCCCGGTCCAGGCCAGCAACGCCACCGCCGCACCGACCACACCCGCCACGGTCCACCGGCGCCGGGTCCGACCCTCGGTCCCGAGCGGAGCGTCGACACCTCCGGGCACGGCAATGGCGATCAGCGCCGTCGGCCACCAACGGATGAGCGGATCGTCACCGAACACCAGTCGGATCACCACGGTGAGGAGCACGGCGGCCGTCATGGCCCCCACGGCGTGAGCACCGCCGCAACGCAGTGCCGAGGAGCGGCCACCGGCGGCGAGAGCGACCCCGGCACCGAGCAACGCCCCGATGATCACCGTCGAGAGTCCAGAGGGCGTCACGATCGCCGCCACCGATGACCCCGCCACCGTCGCCCACCCGGCGAGCCGGCTCACGGTCGTCCTGGTGTCGCCAGCGACCCGGTCGATGGCGACCGCCGCTGCCGTCGTCACGGCCACCGCCAAAGCGGTCGTGACGACCTCACGCAGCGATGGTGCCGCACCGAGTGACAGGACCGGTGCTGCGAGCGCTCCGAGCGCTGCTCCGGAACGCCAGCCGAACCGCCCGGCCGCCGGCTCGGCGGAAGAGAGGACCGTGGTGCTCGTCACTGGAGTTCCGACCAGGGTGCGAGGGTCACGGGCGCAGTCGCCGGACGTCGGTCAGAATGTGCCAGTGACATCTCGACCGCCGGTCGGTGCTGCGAACGAACAGATGAGCGAGACCGAACAGAGCGCACAGGCGCCCACCCTAACGAGCGACCCCACCGGAGTTTCGGCGTTCGATCGCTCCGGACGGGTCGCCCTGCTGATCGTCGCTCTCGGTTGGGCGATCATCTGCGTGCTCGTCCTCCTCCGGCCGGTCTTCATCACCCACGACTCGCTCAGCAACAACGTCCATGTCTGGTGGATCGCCGATCAACTCTGGAGTGGCAACGGGGTTCCACTGAACATCGACGTGCTCGCCAACGGCGAGGCGTTGACGTTCCCCTATGCATCCATTCCGTGGTTGACCTCTGCGCTCGCCTGGCCGATCCTCGGCGACCGGGCGGTGAGCCTGTGGCTGGTGATCGGGTTCGCAGGCACCGTCGCCGCCACCTTCTGGACCTTTCCGACGCTGCGACGGGGTTGGTGGGCCGCCGCCACGCTGACCAATCCGTCGCTCGTCATCTCACCGCTGCTCGGCCAGGTCCCGTTCCTCTGGTCGACCACGTTCACGCTCCTCGCCATGGGTTCATGGAGTCGACGGCGAACGGGCTGGGCGGTGGCAGCCGCCGTGGCTGCACAGGTCACCCACCCGGCGGTCACCATCCCGATCATCGCCGCTGTCATCGTCCTGTGGCTCCCGTTCGAGGAACGTGAACGCCGGGCGCCGCTGGTGGGATGGTGGCTGTTGAGCGTCGGCTTGAGCCTCCCGGCGGTGTGGGCGGTGTTCCAGTCGCCCGTGGTCGAGCAGTCGTCGCTCACCACCCAGATCGCCGCCCTGTTCCAGACCGCCGGCATGCGTCTGCTGGTGATCCTCGTGCCGATGCTGCTCGTGGCACTGCAGCACCAACACCTCTTCCGAGTGCCCCGCTGGACTCCAGCGGTGCTGAGCGTGGTCTTCGTCGTCCTGCAGTGGCCGATGTACACACCCTTCGGGATGGACTTCGGATGGGGCGCCCTCCGCCGGGAGCCTGTCGGCACGATCGACGCCTTCGCTGCGTCCGACGGCGTTCAGGACGGCGACACGTACCGTGTCCTGAGCGGCTTCGACGGCAAGTACGGCCTGTACGCCGTGGCCCGAGCCGGGGGGGTCCTCGATGCGGAGTTCTTCCCCGAGGGACTCCACCGAGGCCCCTTCATCGATCTGGGCGACTACGCGCGGTTCCTTCGATCCCGTCAGGTCGACCACGTCGTGGAGTTCGACAGCTACTCCCAGCGGTACCGTCGCTCCAATGAGAGCCAACTCCTCGAGGAGTTCACCACTGCCGGATGCGTCGAGGGCCTTCGACTCAGCCGGCGCCCGGGTGCGGCCGACTGGAACCTCTACGACGTACAGGCCGGCTGCTGATCAGCCGAGGCCCATCTCGCCGAGTCGGGAGCCTGCCTGATCCTCGCTGACACCGAGCATGCACGCGATCCCGCGGATGTCGTCGCGGCGGATCGTGAGGACCCGTCCGTTGAAGTCCTGCCGCTGGACCTGGATCATCCGGACGTAGCGTCGCAGCATCTCGGCGTCGGGTCCGTTGAGCCCATCGAGCACCTCGATGTCGATCCTCGTCTTGGCTGCGGCGCCCTCTCGCTCAGGCACGGCCGACACCGCCCCGTTCTCACCGGGGAGGAGCTGATCCACCGGGACCCGATAGAACAGGGCCAATCGGTGGAGTCGCGGGACGGAGATCGACCGCTCCCCCCGTTCATAGGCGCCGAGCACGCTCGCCTTGAACTCGTGGTCGGAAACCGATTCGACCTCCTGGAGCGACATCTTCTTCTGCTTGCGGATCTGCCGGAGTCGTCCCCCGACGACCGTTGCATAACGCGTCGTCTGACCTTCGTCCTCGTTCGTATCCATGCCCATTCCCCGCTCGTTCGCCTCGTTCTGAGTCCACTTCGTTTTGGTTCCAGTGACATCGCCGCCGACGTGGCAACTATTCGCCGCAACCGGACCAGTGTGCCACTCAGAGTGAGATCCTGCGAATCCTCTCCGTGGTCGGCCGAGTGGCCCTCGTGCCGACGGGCGCTCCGGAGATCGTTCAGGCCCGAGACCGGGCCAACCTGGCCACGGCCAGCGCCGAGGCAGCGGCCACGGCGGCGGTCTCCACTCGGAGGACATCGGCCGCAAGACAGACCGCACCCCCGGAGCGCTCCGCAGCTGCACGCTCAGCGTCGCTCCAACCTCCCTCGGGGCCGACGAGGAGCGCAGCGTCCGACACGGTCGGGAGGCGGCCGTGGAGGTCAGCGATCGGAACTCCACGGTGGAGGAGATCACCGAGCGAGCCGCGATCGACCAGCGGCCAGCGAGGTCGGCGGCACTGCCCAGCGTTCGCCCGGATGGTCCGAGCGAGACGATCAGCCGCCCTGGACCAGCGCACGTCGTCCCAGCGCACCACCGACCGGTCGGACTCGAGGAGCAGAATCCGGTCGACACCGAGCTCACAGAGACGACCGGCGAGCCACTCGAGCCGCTCACCCTTGGGCGGGACGACGCCGACGGTCACCGGATCGAGCACGGGTGGGATGGCCACGGTCGGTCCCACCTCGACGATCTCGCCGGCGTCACCGATCACCCCGAGTCGCACCGCATCCCGGCCGTCGCTGAGACACACGGGTGAACCACGGCGCAGCCGCAGCACCCGACGCAGGTGGTGAGCATCATCGGGAGAGGGCACCGGATCATCGAGGTCATCGACGAAGACCAGTGCACTGGCGCTGCGCCAGGGCGGCTCGCCGTCTGCCCGCCCGATCAACGAACCGACATCCGCTTCGCCGCACCCGACGACCGCCCGCTCAACGACTGAGCGTGTCGCGGATCCATTCCCGGAACTTCTGGTCCATTCCGACCTCCTCTTGACGGATGCCGGCCAGCCTGCGATACAGCTCCTCTTCCTCGTCGGTCAGGTCCTCAGGGATTCGGACGTCGAGGACCACGAGGTGCCGCCCACGGCCACGGCCGTTGAGACGGGGCACCCCGCGCCCCTTGATGGCGAGCACCGTTCCGCTCTGCGTGCCCGGTGGGATCAACAGGTCCTCCGGGACGTCGATCGTCTCGACGAGCAACCTGGCGCCGAGAGCGGCCTGTGACGGCGAGATGCTCCGGTGCTCGATCAGGTCGATGCCGTCCCGCTCGAAGGTCGGGTGTGCACGGACAGCGATCTCGACGTAGAGATCCCCGGGAGGCCCACCACGCACGCCCACCGCTCCCCTCCCGGTGTGGCGCAGCACGGTTCCGTTGTCCACCCCGGGCGGAACATCGGTGGTGATCGTCACGTCACGAACCAACCGGCCCTCGGCTCCGCACGTGCCACACGGAGCCTGCATGATCTCGCCGCGCCCCTCACACCGGCGGCACGGGGACGTGGTGACGATCTGGCCGAGCACGGTCTGACGCAACGAACGGATCTCTCCGGTGCCACCGCAGTCGGGGCACTCGTGGACAGTCGTTCCCGGTTGGCTGCCGGACCCCCCGCAGTCCTCGCACGTGACCGCCGTGCGGTACGTGAGGTCATGCTGGATGCCAGTGACCACCTCGCTGAGGTCGAGTGTGATGGAGGCCCGGAGATCCGGACCTCGCTGCGGTGCCCTCGGATCGGGCCGACTCGACCCGAACGGACTCGATCCACCGAAGAAGGCGTCGAACAGATCGCCAAGACCACCCGGGCCGGAACCGAACGGATTGGCGATGTCGAAGTCGTCGGTGGTGCCGTAGCGGTCGTAACGGTCCCGGCGCCGTGGATCGGCGAGGACCTCGTAGGCCCCAGCGACCTCACGGAAGCGGGCCGCAGCGTGCTGATCGCCGGGGTTGGCGTCGGGATGGAACTCCCGAGCCAACCGCCGATAGGCCCGCTTGATGTCATCGGCGCTGGCATCCCGACGGATCCCGAGGACTTCGTAGAGGTCACCCACGGTCGAATCAGCCCTCGGTCAGCGCCCGCGTGAGGCGCTGGGACACCACAGCGACGGCCGCCACCGACTCCTGGTAGTCCATTCGAGTGGGTCCGAGGACCGCCACGGTTCCGGCGACCTCGCCGTCGACCCGGTACGGCGAGAGGACCACAGAGCAGTCAGCGAGAGGATTCAGTCCGGTCTCGGACCCGATGGCGACCATCACCCCCCGCTCCGCTAGCTCCTTGAGCAGCGTGACGACGACGAGTTGCTGCTCGAGGATTCCGAGTACCTGTTCGACCGTCTCGCGAGCCTCAAGCGAACCGGCGAGGAACGATGTTCCCTCCACGAAGACCCGTGATCCGTCGTTTCGCTCACCGTGTTCGAGGGATCTGGCCACCGACGACACCACGATCGAACCGGGAACCGGGTGGTCTGCCGGTGACCAGCGGGAGACCTCCGCCCAGGAGCGTCCGAGGAGTTGCTCGTTCAGGATGTGCTGTGCCGCTGCGATGTCGTCTCCGCTGGCATCCACGTCGAGTTCGACGCTGCGCTTCACCACGTCACCGTTGTTGAACACGAGCACCAACAGGACCAGGCGTGGACTCAGGTCCACGAGCTGCACCGACCTGACCACAGCTGCCGCCACCTGCTCCCCGACCACGACTGCTGCGGAACGAGTGAGGCTGGTCAACAATCGTGAGGTGTCGTGCAGGACCTGTTCAAGCTCACCGTGGGCCGCCGTGAAGAAGTCCCGCACCTGCCGGGCACTCGCCTCGGAGAGATCGATCTCGCCCTGCGTGGCGAGGCCGTCCACGAAGAACCGGTAGCCCTTCTCGGTGGGAACCCGGCCGGCGCTCGTGTGCGGCTGGATGAGGTATCCCTCTCGCTCGAGGAGCGTCATCTCGTTGCGCACCGTTGCGGGCGAGACCGTGACATCGGCGCGACTCGCAACCGCTGCAGAACCAACCGGCTGGGCCGTTGAGATGTAGTGCTCCACGACCGCGCAGAGGATGGCGGATTTTCGATCGTCGAGCATTGGCAGTCAGTGTACGCGAGTGCCAAGCACAGCTCTGGGCAGCGGCTCAGTCGTCGAGGCGCAGCGCTCGGATGAACGCATCAGCGGGGACCTCGACCCGACCGAGGTGCTTCATCCGCTTCTTGCCGGCCTTCTGCTTCTCGAGGAGCTTGCGTTTCCGGGAGATGTCACCGCCGTAGAGCTTGGCGGTGACGTCCTTGCGGAACGCCTTGATCGTCTCCCGGGAGATGATCCGACTTCCGATGGCCGCCTGGATGGGAATGTCGAACTGCTGCCTCGGGATGATCTCACGGAGTTTCTCGGTCATTCGTTTGCCGTAGTCGTACGCCCGGTCTCGGTGCACGATCGAACAGAACGCATCGACTGTCTCGCCGTTCAAGAGGATGTCGACGCGTGAGAGTTCCCCCACGGCGTAACCGACCGGCTCGTAGTCCAAGCTGGCGTACCCCTGCGTGCGGGACTTGAGCTGATCGAAGAAGTCGATCACGACCTCAGCCAGAGGGATCCGGTAGCGAAGGTCGACGCGTTCAGGGGAGATGTAGTCCATGCCCTCCATCTCACCGCGACGCGACTGACAGAGATCCATGAGCGTCCCGACGAACTCCGTGGGCGAGATGATCGAGCAACGGAGGTACGGCTCACGGATCTCGGCGATCGACGCAGCCGGCGGCAGCTCCGACGGATTGTCGATGACGATCTCCTCGCCGCTGGTCGTGCACACCTGGTACTCCACCGACGGTGCGGTGGCGATCAGCGCCAGGTCGAACTCCCTTTCGAGACGCTCCCGGATGATCTCCATGTGCAGCAGACCGAGGAACCCGCAGCGGAAGCCGAAGCCCAGCGCACCCGACGTCTCGGGTTCGTAGCTGAAGCTGGAGTCGTTGAGACGCAGCTTCTCGAGCGCCTCACGCAGGGCGTCGAAGTCGTCCCCCTCGACCGGATAGAGCCCGCAGAAGACCATGGGTTTCGGCTCGCGGTACCCCTCGAGCGGTTCAGTCGCCCCGCCCCTCGCCTCGGTGACGGTCTCACCAGATCGCGCCTCGCCAACGTCCTTGATCCCGGCGATGAGATAGCCGACCTGACCCGTCTCGAGCACGCCGAGCGGTGTGACCGTCGGCGTGCGGACCCCGACCTCGAGCGCCTCGTGCGTGGCACCGGCCTGCATGAACCTGAGGTCGGAACCGGCACGCATGTGACCGTTGACCACTCTCACCGAACTCACCACACCCCGGTACTGATCGAAGTGCGAGTCGAAGATCAGCGCCTGCAACGGTGCATCGGGGTCGCCGACCGGAGCCGGAATCCGCTCGACGACCGCGTCGAGCAGCTCGCTCACACCCTCGCCGGTCTTGGCCGAGATCTGCAGGACGTCCTCGGCGGGGATGCCGAGGACCTGCTCGATCTCTGCGGCATAGGTGTCGGGATCGGCGGCAGGGAGGTCGATCTTGTTCAACACCGGAACGATCTCGAGGTCGTGTTCGATCGCGAGGTAGCAGTTGGCGAGCGTCTGGGCCTCGATGCCCTGCGAGGCGTCGACGACCAGGATCACACCCTCACACGCAGCGAGCGAACGAGACACCTCGTAGCCGAAGTCCACGTGGCCGGGTGTGTCGATCAGGTTGATGACGTGACCCCGGTACTCGAGGTGCACCGACTGGAGCTTGATCGTGATGCCTCGCTCCCGCTCGAGATCCATGGTGTCGAGGTACTGCGCCCGCATCTCTCGGGGATCGACCGCCCCACAGATCTCGAGGATCCGGTCGGCCAGCGTCGACTTGCCGTGATCGATGTGGGCAATGATCGACAGGTTTCGGATACGGGAGAGGTTGCTCACATCGAGAAGTCCGGCTCGGGGCCACCGACAGTCTGCCCGCCCGACGTCATCAGGCCGAACCGGGCCCGGCGCAACGTCCCGACCGGCCGCAGCAGACCCGGGTCGGGCTGGCCTCGACCACATCGGACGTTCACCGGCTCCGAACCTGACGCAGCCCTCACCAACAGCTACCATCTCACCTCTGTGGCGCAGTGGGACTGCGGCCAGCACACCAGCGAGACCCCCAACCGAATCCGACACCAACGACTGTCGGATGGAGCGAGCGAGCACGAACGTGGCGAACATCAAGAGCCAGATCAAGCGGAACCGACAGAATGAAGCAGCCCGCCAGCGCAACAAGGCGGTTCGCTCCGAGTTGAAGACCCGCATCAAGCGAGCCGAGGAGGCCACGGGCGATGACGCCGCCGACCTGATCCGTCTCGCCATCCGCCGGATCGATCAGGCTGCGTCCAAGGGTGTGCTCCACCGCAACACTGCGGCCCGCCAGACCTCACGACTCGCCAAGCGACTCACCGAGATCTGAGCAGCGCCACGCCGGGTTCACCCCGGCGGTGTCGCATTGACTCGGGCGCTACCGGACCGGGCGACGGCGAGGCGGGCCACGAGGACCTCGAGCACAGCACCGGCGTCGAGACCGGAACGCCCCCGCAGGTCCACATCCGCTCGGGCGATCAGGCCGAACGCCCTCCGCACCCCATCGGGACCGAGACGTTGGGCGACCGATAGAGCCTTCTTGGCCGGGAAGGTCGACCCCTTGAGTCCGAGCACCGTCGCAGCGGCGCGCTCGTCCCGGGCACCGCTGCCCTCGAGACGGGCCACGCGCTCGAAGTGATTGTGGAGGGTGGCGAGCACCTGGAGGGGGTGGCGACCACCACCGATGACCATGCGCCGGGCGCGGGTGACCGCAACGGCCACGTCACCCCGGTCGATCGCATCGGTCAGCTCCCACGGAGGGACACCGCCTGACTCGCCGACGAACGGCTCCACCTCCTCGACATCGAGCGGTCCGGCTCCGGGTCCGTAGGTCGCCTCGAGCGCAGAGAGCACGTCCCGGATCCGGGCGACGTCCTCACCGAGACGGGCGGTGACGAACTCGCGGGCCCTGCCGCTCAACTGGACCGACGACGCTCCCACCTGTTCGGCGAGCCAGGCGCCAGCGGCCTTTCCGGATGGTGCATCACAGAGCGTTACCACGCCCCCGGCCGACTCGACAGCGGCGACGAGCACCGTGAGCGGTTCGGTCTTCCGGCGGCTGGCGGGCTTCCCCTCCCAGACGAGCACGACGTCCACGTCGTCGGGGAGGTCCACGATCGCTGCGAGGACGGGGGCGAGTTGCTCAGCGTCGAAACGCTGCAGATCCCGTGCGACGACGACCCGCCCGCCGAACATCGAGACGGTGCCACACGCCAGTGCCACCTCCCCGGGCTCGTAGTCCTCGCCGCGGAAGTCGTCGAGTACCTCGCTGCGTTCGGCATCACCGACGGCATCGTTGACCGCCGCAGAGACGGCGTCTGCGAGGAGCACTGCATCCTGCCCTCGAAAGAGCGCCAGACGCCCGCTCACTGCGGTGCTCTGCGTTCGGCCGGCGGCAGGTGGTCGGGGGTGGTTCGGTGGCAGCGGAGTGCCTCGAGCAGATCGACCGCTGCCCGAGCATTGAGTGGATCATCCGAGAGGAGCACCACCTCCGGGGGATCGGGTAGGCCGAGGACTGTCGCCGCAAGGTCAGCAAGCCGGAGGTCGTCGTCGAGCGCCCCGGTGCTTCGGACATCGATGAGCATCACCGATCGACCGTCGACGATCGTGGTCGCCCGGCGGGATGACCCAATCGTTGCGGTCGCTGGAGTTGCGACCGGGTCGAGGATCACGTCGACAGCGGCGACGGCGTCCGGGTCGAGCCGGTCGAGGCTGTTGCGATCGACCGCCACGAGGGGCCAACGGCGACCGGCTGGACCGGAGTCGATCGGAGGCTCATGAGCTGCGCTGACCACGCTCATCGACGCTACCCGTCGGCACCGACTGTGCGTGTGGAGCCCACTGCGGCCGGGCCGGGAGCGGAATCGGCCGCAGCGTCGGGTCCGGCCAGATCGAGCGGACATCGGAAGTGCTCAGCCACTGCGGTCGCTGCCGGCGACGCCGGTGGGCCGACGACCTGATCGGCGGAGACCACCCCGAGGCGCCAGAGGCTCTCGAGCACATCGAGCGCCGAGGCTCCGGGCGCTGTGGCCACGACCCGCCGTCCGTCCAGGTGGACGTCGAGCACCGCAGCCCGGCCCAGATCGTGACGACCGACGCCAGGTGCGACCGGAAGCACGACGGCGATCACGATCACACCGGCGATCGACGTCGCAGCGAGGCGGGCCCGTCGATGACGCCACGCCCACCACGTCATCGTTCCGACGCCCAGGACGGCGAGCGTCCGGCTCGGGTCGAGGGGCGTGAGCGGCAACCGGCTGCACCACGTCGCCACGAGATCGATCCAACCAACGACGAGCCCGACGGGATACATCACGACGTCGGCCACACTCGGATGAGCCAGACCGGCAGCGAGTCCGACTGTCGCCCCGAACACCACCACCACACCCGCAGCTGGAACGGCCAGGACGTTGGCCATCAACGACACCACCGGCACGAGTCCGAACACCGACAACTGGACCGGCAGCGTCGCCAACTGCGCCGCCAACGAAGCTCCTACCAGCTCGCGCCACCACCGGGGACCCCTCAGGCGACGTGAGATCGGTTCGCTCCCGACGGCCAGGCCGAGCGTCGCCGCTACCGACAGGACGAACCCGACCGAATGGATCAGGAGCGGATCGACGAACAGCAGGATCACCACCGCCCAGGCCACCGCTCGCACGCCACCGGCGACACGCCCCACCGACGTGGCGAGCAGCACCACCACCGCCATGACCGATGCCCGCAGCACCGATGGCTCCGCACGGGTCACGATCACGAAGACCAGCACCACTGCGGCGCCGGCCCAGGGTCGCGCTCGGCGGGGCAGCCGCCAGAGCAGCGGAGCCGCCGACGCCAGGACGAGCGACACGTTCTGACCGGACACGGCGAGGAGATGCCCCAGCCCCGAGGCCCGGAACCGAAAGCGATCCAAGTCACTCTGATCGCGATCATCGCCGACGACCAGACCGAGGTAGAGCGCCCGGCGCTGCTCGTCGAAGCCGGACGCCCCCGCCACGAGGGTCGAACGGATCGCATTGGGGAGTGCAATCCACACCGGTGGAGGCGGTCCGGGTTGAACGGTGTCCACACGGAGTACTCCGGCGAGGTGCCGGCTCCAGCGCCACGAGGTGCGTGCGTCATCGAAGGCCGAGGTCCGACCGCTCACAACGACCCGGTCGCCGACGAGGAGATCACGGACCGAAGCTGTCCACTGCGGTGGCACCTGGGTCCAGTATCGGCGACCGTCGATCCGAAGCACGGTCCGTACACCGAAGTCCCCGCGCACCGGGTCGCTCACGACCCAGGCGACTCCCTCGACCGACCCGAGCGCATCGGGTTGCTCGAGCGCCGCTCGGTCCGCATCGGAACGAACCGCAACGACGACCGCCACGGCGAGGGCCGCAGCGACTCCGAGCACCTTGCGGGCTGTTCTCCCGGACGTCGGGTCGCCGGCGGGCGGACCGTTGACCAGGTCAGAGGTCGGCGCTCGGTGCCACCGGGTGGACAGCCCGATCGGACTGCCGCCCCGCAGCACGCCCACCTTGGCACCAAGGCCCACGATGAGGACGGTGCCAGCGATGAGCACGACCGCGACCGGGGTGGCCCGGGCGACGTCACGTGGATCCGGCACACCGAAACGGGCCGCCACTGCGACCAGCGCTGCCAGAGCGACGAGCCGACCGATCTCCACCGCAAGCGACGGTCCTCAACCCGCCCGGACCAGATCACGGAGGCCCTCGAGCTTGGCGGGACCGATCCCACGCACATCGAGCAGTTCCTCGACCGAACCGAATCGGCCGACAGTGCTGCGATGGGCGACGATCGCCGCTGCGGTGGACGGACCGACACCGGGGAGTTCGTCGAGCTGGGCCTCCGTGGCGGTGTTGAGATCGACCGGCGTCCCTCGGGCAGACGGAGTGTTCCCGCCGGTGGCCGGGGGTGGTGGCGGGGACGCGACCTCCGTCGGCGGCTCCTCGCCGAACACCGGGACGACGATCCGTTGCCCGTCCCCGATCGGCGCTGCCAGGTTCACTCGGACTGTGTCGGCGTAGGGAGCGAGGCCACCAGCGGCATCGACGGCATCGACGACCCGGGCCCCCGTCGGCAGGCGCAGCACGCCGGGCCGGATGACGGCCCCGACGACATGGACGACGAGTTCGCCGTTCGGGGCGGCCGGAACCCCGGGGGACGCCCCGGTGCCGGTCCCTGCGGAATCGGACTCCACGGGAGCCGCGGGTGCCGTGGTCGGGTTGGTCACGTCGGCCCGGGGCAGCGTCTCCTCGGCGGGTCGCGGTCGACGGAGCTGCCACCACAGCGGTGCACTCAGCACCACGGCCACGACGAGTCCCACCCACAGCGCCCGGCGGACCGCCGCCCTGGCGAGCACCGCTCGTGCCGCAGAGAGCAGCCGTCTCGAATCAGTCGTTGGGTGGGAATCGCTCCCGGCGGACCCCGAACCCACGGCCGCACCTCCGACACCACCGGTCGACGGCCCATCAGGGGTTCGGCCGCCCGTCGAGGAGCTGACCCGGCGGGTGAGCAGATCGAGCGACCGACGACGAGCCTCGTGGAGGTCGGGAATCGACGGGGTGCGGTCGATCGCAGCGGTGTCATCGCCGAGGTCGTTCGGACGCATGGGAGCTCCTCCCCACAGTTGGGACGAGGTTGGGGACCGGGGAAGCTCAAACGACGAGTCGTCGAGGGTGAACCTAGGTGTCCCCAGCTCGGCAACTGCGTCGGCGGTGCGGGTCCATGGACCCGATGGAGGGCCCTCGGACCGATCCCGGATCCCGGCTACGGCACATCCAGAGTCGAGGCACCAGGACGGTTCAAAACAGGCGGGCCGACAGTCGTCGTCGCCAGTCGGCCCGTTCGTCCTCGCCGAGCAATTCGATCAACTCGACGAACTCGACCCGAGCGTCGCCATCGGCGGACACCTGCTCGAGCAACGCCTCGAGTCGCTCGGCCACCTCCGACCCGCCGGGTGTGTGACCGACCCGGATCAGCGCAGCGACGCGCCGTCGCTCGGGTGAGTCGGGGAGTCGTTCGAGCAGTGCCTCGGCCTCGTCGGTTCCGTCGGACCCGGCGAGGAGTTCGGCGAGGGCCAGAACGACCCGCTCGTCGCCGGGCTCGAGCTCCAACGCCGATCGCAGCGAGTCCTCATCGCCAACGGTGAGGAGACGCTCCACCTCGCTCTGTTCGACTGTTGGCACCAGCTTGGCAACGAAGTCGCGTACTTGCTGTTCGGGGAGAGCGCCGAGGAACCCGTCCACGACTGCGCCATCCCGCACTGCGTAGACAGCGGGGATCGACTGGACCTTGAACTGCTCCGACACCCGTGGATTGGCGTCGACATCAACCTTGGCGAGCTCTACTGCGCCATCGGTTTCAGCGACGACCCGTTCGAGGATCGGACCGAGCTGTCGGCATGGCCCACACCACTCGGCCCAGAGGTCCACGATCACCGGGACCTCCTTGGAGCGTTCGATCACCGCAGTCGGGAAGGTCGCATCGGTCACGTCGGTCACAGCGGCTCCAGTCGGTACTGTCCACGGCCCATCGCTGTCGCAAGGAACCTATGGTGGCCCGGCTCAGGCTAGCTGGACCTCGGATCTCCCCCGGGCGGTAGCGTGAGTCATCAACCGTTGAGCGCCCGAACCAGAACAGGAGCATTCGCTGAGCACCGCACCTGCGCCCGCCGCACCAGAGGGGATCGATCCCGTACCGGTCACGCAGTGGTTCGCCGACCACGTTGACAGAGTCGTCCCTCCGCTGAGCTTCTCGTTGATCGCCGGCGGGCACTCCAACCTGACCTACGCCGTGACCGACAGCGAGGACACCTCGTGGGTCCTGCGACGGCCGCCGCTCGGGCAGCGGCTCGCTACAGCGCACGACATGGCCAGAGAGCACCGCATCATCTCGGCGTTGCAGCCGACCGATGTCCCGGTCGCTCCCGTCGTTGGCCTCTGCGACGACGACACGGTCAACACCGCTCCCTTCTACGTGATGGGATTCGTCGAGGGTCACATCGTGCGCTCCACTGCCGACGCTGCCGCATTCGACACCAAGGAACGGGAGCGGATCGGGCACTCCTTGATCGACGTGCTCGCAGCAATCCACCAGGTGGACATCGAGCGTGTGGGCCTGTCGGACCTCGGGCGGCACGACGGCTACATCGACCGGCAGCTGCGGCGATGGTACGGCCAGTTCGAGAAGTCCGTCGAGCAGGCACCTTCGTTGATCGACCTCCCCGGCATCAGCGACGTCCACTCCCACCTCGCCGCGAACGTTCCGGAACAACAGGGCGTTGCCATCGTCCACGGCGACTATCGGCTCGACAACTGCATGCTCTCGGACAGCGGCGACGTGGCTGCGGTGTTGGACTGGGAGATCTGCACGCTCGGCGATCCGCTCGCCGACCTGGGCCTGCTGTGCGTCTACTGGACCGACCCAGATGGCGTTGCGGTCCTGCCACAGGCCTCACCAACGGCGCTCGAGGGGTTCCACCGATCAGCCGACCTCGTGGCGCGTTACGGGGCGCAGAGCGACCTCGACCTGTCCCAGCTCCAGTACTACGTGACGTTCGGCTTCTGGAAGCTCACCTGCATCATCGCCGGCGTGTACGCCCGATACGCCGGCGGCGCCATGGGTGACGTCCCGCCAGAGCAGGTGGAGGGGTTCAAGACAATGGTCGACCAGTTGGCACAGGCGACACTCGACTCGGTGTCGCCGAGCAGTGAGCAGGGAGCGTTGTGAGCGAGGTCTACGAACGAATCTTCTCCCCTGACCTGGACCGGCCGGCGCTCGTCGTCGGTCTGGAAGGTTGGATCGATGCCGGCCTCGGAGCGGCCAACGCCATGTCGGCACTGCTCACCGGTGCCGACGCCGAGACCGTGGCGAGCTTCGACGCCGACCGGCTCCTGGATCACCGGGCTCGGCGGCCGATCATGCACCTCGCCGAGGGCGTCATCAACGGTCTCACCTGGCCGGCCACGGAACTTCGCGCCGGCCTCGACCAGGTCGGTGACGACGTGCTCCTGCTCGTCGGAGCCGAGCCCGACTTCGAGTGGCTCACCTTCACCGAAGCAGTGGTCGAACTGGCGCTCGAGTACGACTGCCGGATGGCGGTCACACTCGGCGCCTACCCTGCTCCGGTCCCCCACACCCGACCGACCAAGCTCGCCCTCACGACCTCCTCGGTCGAACTGGCCGACAGTCTCCGCGGGTTCGTCCGGGGAACCCTCGATGTTCCAGCCGGAATCCACGCCGTGTTGGATCAGGCGTTGAACGGCAGCGGCATCCCGACCCTCGGACTCTGGGCTCAGGTTCCCCACTACGTCGCATCGATGCCGTACCCAGCGGCGAGCGTTGCGCTGCTCGACGGGCTCACCCGAACGAGCGGGATCGCACCGGACTACGGAGACCTTGCGAAGGAGGCCGCCGACACGCGGGTCCGTCTCGATGAACTCGTCGCCGAGAACCCCCAGCACCAGTCGATGGTGGCGCAGCTCGAGGAAGTGGCCGACTCCGAGGAAGAGGTCGCCAGCCCCGACAGCGACACCCTGCTCGGCGACGGCGACATGCCCACCGGCGACGAACTCGCCGCCGAACTCCAGGAGTTCCTCCGCAACCGCGGTGACGACGCCTGACCCGAACCCAACGACCCACCCCTCCCGCTCCCGCCCGTCCACCCCCGTCCCCCCGCCCGTCCACCCCCGTCCACCCGCCCGTCCACCCGCCCGTCCACCCCCATCCCCGAACTTGTACGCCTCGTTCGGTTCAGACGAACGAGGCGTACAACAATTGACCTTGTACCGTTCCCGGCT
>VGBZ01000050.1 GCA_016870275.1 Actinomycetota bacterium | reverse complement strand
GCCAGAACGCCTCGGTGAGCTGCGCATCCTTGAAAGGGTCGGCCCAGTTGGCCAGCGTGAACCCGTCCCAGGACAGGTTGTACTTGCCCGCCGGGTCGTTGAAGCTGAACACCACGATGTTGAGGATCGGCAGGAACAGCCACACATAGGCGGCGATCGCGACCAGCGTGAGGATGCGCCTCCCCCAACCCGACCCGGCGCGGGACGCTCGGGTGGAACCGGTGGCCGGACGCACCTCGGCGACGACGGGCGGCGCCGCGCCCTCGGCCATCACCACGAACGGCACCCTTGACTCGACGGCGGACCCATCAGACCGCCAACCCCTCGGTGCCGAGGAACCTCGAGTAGACGAGCACCATGACGGTGATGATCACCATGAGCACGAGCGAGAGCGCTGCGGCCTGCGGGTAGTCGAACTGCACGAGAAACTTGTTCTGCACCACGGTGCCGATCATGGACGTCTGGGGCGACCCGAGGTACCGGGCGTTCAGGTAGTCGCCGGCGGCCGGGATGAACACCAGCAGGCTCCCGGCAAAGATCCCGGGGAGCGACAGCGGCAGCACCACCTTGCGGAACGCCCGCCACGGGGCGCAGCCCAGGTCGGCGGCGGCCTCGGTGAGCCGGAAGTCGATCTTCTCCAGGCTCACGTAGATGGGCAGGATCATGAACGAGATGAAGTTGTACGTGAGCCCGCCCACGACGGCCATGGGTGTGGCCAGAATCCTGCCGTCGCTGCCGACCCACGGCAGGAGCTGGTACAGACCCGTCACCACGCCGTCGTCCTGGAGGATCGACGTCCAGGCGATCGTCCGGATCAGGTACGACGTGAAGAACGGGACGACGACCAGCCCGATCAGGAAGTTCTTCCACCGACCGCCGCAGGTCGCAATCCAGTATGCGAGTGGGTAGCCGATCAGGATCGCCAACACCGTGGCGATGCCGGCGTAGAGGAACGACCGGATGAACTCCGGCGAGTACTCACTCAGCGCCGCGGTGTAGTTGGAGAAGTCCCAGGCGAACTCCGGCTCGGCGAACCGGCTCGGCTTGGTCGACAGCGAGGCCTTGACCAACATGACGACCGGGACCAGGAAGAACAGCAGTAGCCAGAGGATGCCGGGGCTCAACAGCCCGTAGGGCGCAAACCGTCCCTTCCGGAGCCCGGTGTCGTCAGTGGTGGCGGCCGCCACGGAGCGTCTCTCGGTCCCGATTCGCCGTCGGATCAGGCGCCCGAGATCCGGGCGAACTCCTCGTCCATCTGCTGTTCCTTCTCCACGCTGAGCGTGCCCCAGGTCTGGAGCCTTGCGAGCGTCGAGGCGTTGGGGAACAGGAGCTGGTTGTCGGCCAGCGTCGCTGCCTCCCCGCCCATCTTGCGGAGTTCCTCCTGCACGCCCTGCACCGGCGAGATGTACTGGACGAACTCGGTGATGCGGGCGGCGTTGACCGGGTCGTAGACGAAGTTCATGAACTTACCAGCGGCTTCGATCTGCTCGGCGGTTGAGCCCTTGGGGATGACCATCGTGTCGAACCAGAGGGTCCCGCCAGACTCGGGCACGACGAACTTGATGTCCGGGTTGGACACCGACAGCTGGGCCACGTCACCCGACCAGCCGATGCACGCAGCGAAGTTCCCTTGCTCGAGGTCGTCGACGTAGTCGTTTCCGGTGAACTGGCGAATCTGACCGTTCGCAACCTCCTCCTCGAGTTTGGCGAAGGCGGGTTGGTAGTCCTGGGAATCCGGGTCAGCGAGGTCGATGCCGAGCGACAGAGCGATGAGGCCGATGGTGTCGCGCATCTCGGTGAGCATGCCGATCTTGCCATTGAACGCCGGGTCCCACATGTCGTCCATCGTCGTCAGCTCACGTCCCGTGATGGCCTTGTTGTAGGCGATACCCGCCATCCCGGACTGCCACGGGAGCGAGTACTCACCTGTCGGGTCACTCGGTGGGTCCTGGAGACTCGGGATCAGGTTGGCGGCGTTGGGGATCTCCGCCAGTGGCAACTTGTCGAGCCAACCCAGCTGCAGCAGCCGACCGGCCATCCAGAAGGTCGGAGCGATGATCGTCGAGCCGATCGGATCACCCTTGGACAACAGCGGCTGGATCTTGGCGAACAGCTCATTGTTGTCGTTGATGCCCTCGGTGTACTCGACCTCGATGCCGGTCGCCTTCTGGAACTCCGCCAGCGTGCCGCCCTCACCGAACAGGTCATCATTCGGCTTGTCGATGTAGAGCGTCCAGTTGTCGAAGGTGAGCGTGTTGGCGGCGGCGCCACCGCCGCCTGCAGCGGTGGTGGAACTCCCCGACTCCTCGCTCCCGCCGCAGGCGGCGAGCGCTGTCGAGCCGGCCGCCAACCCGCCGAGGGCGGCGGTCGAGACGAGGAAGCGCCGGCGGGTCACTCGGTTGGTCATGATGCACTCCTTGATTGGGGTCGAGTTGGTTTCGAGTCGGGTTGATTCGGGTCGGGTCAGCTCACGCTGCGGTCTGGTCGTCCTCCATGGACGTCACGCCGGCTTCGTCGGCGGCGATTGCTTGGGGGACGAGGTACGCACCGTCACGGGACCAGGTCATTTCCATATCGGCACCGACCGGGAACGCTGCCGGGTCGTCCTCGGGCCCCAGGTGCGCCACCAGGTCCGCTCCGGCGGCGGTCCGCACCTGGCAGCGGACGACGGGGCCCTGGAACACCATGGAGGTCACGGCCGCCCGGATGCTGGCACCGGACCCGGCACCGTGGAGCGGCGCACCGGCGGGCACGAGGCGCTCCGGCCGCACCATGAGGGTCACCTCGCTGCCGGGGGCGTAACTGGTCCCGGCCGCAGAGACGGTGCACTGGCCGCCGAGCCGTGTCTCGACGGTGACGTCGTCACCGGACTGCGAGACCACCGTGACCGGCAGCAGGTTGGCCGTCCCGATGAACCCGGCGACGAACGGCGTGGCGGGCGTGTGGTAGATCTCGGTCGGCGTCCCGATCTGGTCCACCTGGCCCTGCGTCATCACCGCAATGCGGTCCGACATGGTGAGGGCCTCCTCCTGGTCGTGGGTCACGAAGACGAAGGTGATGCCGACGTCACGCTGGATGCGCTTGAGCTCGAGCTGCATCACCTGGCGCAGCTTCAGGTCCAGCGCGCCGAGCGGCTCGTCGAGGAGCAGGGCCGCCGGGTGGTTGACCAGCGCCCGGGCCAGCGCAATGCGCTGCTGCTGGCCGCCGGAGAGCTGGTTGGGTCGACGGTTGGCCATGTCGGGCAGACGAACCACGTCGAGCATCTCCATCACCCTGCTCCGGACCTGCTCGACCGGCACCTTGGCCGTCCTCAGGCCGAACGCCACGTTGTCGAAGATGCTCATGTGCGGGAAAAGGGCGTAGTTCTGGAAGACCGTGTTGACGTCCCGCTTGTAGGGCGGCGTGTTCGATACGTCGACGCCCTCGAGCAGGATCTGACCAGACGTCGGAGTCTCGAAGCCGGCGATCATCCGCAGCGTGGTGGTTTTGCCGCAGCCCGAAGGACCGAGCATGGAGAAGAACTCGCCGCGGGCGATGGAGAAATCGGCCCGCTCCACCGCGACGTAGTCACCGAAGTGCTTCGTCACCCCGCTCAAGGCGATCGTCACCTCGGTGGCACCCGAATGATCCACCCCGACGATCACCTCCGCTGTTCCCCGTGTGAGCAGTTGTCCTATCAGCCATCTGATCTTCACACTGGTTCTGGCCAATCTGCAAGCGATTCGCTCGTCTATTCACACTCCGGAAACGATTTCGCTTGCCAGAAGGTGCCTGCACCACGGAATCCATGGCAGGATGCTGTCCTGTCAATGACGCAGTGATCAGCAGGGAGCAACGTGGTCGCAGAGAACTTCATCAACGGAGGCTGGCAACCAGCGGCCAGCGGAGCACTCGACGACGTCCTCGACCCGGCGACGGGTCAGGTGATCGACCAGGCCGCGGCGAGCGACGCCGCCGACGCCGACGCCGCCGTCGCAGCAGCCACCGCGGCGTTCGAAACGTGGTCCCGAACCACCCCCCGGGAGCGATCGGAGAAGCTGCTCGCCCTCGCCGACGCCGTCGAGGCCAACCTCGACGAACTCAAGCGACTCGAGATGGTCAACGTGGGCAAACCGGTGTCGATCATCGACTTCGAGTTCGACCTCACCGTCGACAACCTCCGGTTCTTCGCCGGTGCGGCCCGAACCATGCAGGCCCAGGCGGCCGGCGAGTACCTCGAGGACCACACATCGATGCTGCGTCGGGATCCGCTTGGGGTGTGCGTCGGGATCGCGCCGTGGAACTACCCCCTCAATATGGCCACGTGGAAGCTCGGACCGGCACTCGCCACCGGCAACACGTTCATCCTCAAGCCGAGCGAGCTCACGCCGCTCACTGCACTCAAGCTGGCCGAGATCGCTGCCGACATCTTCCCGCCCGGCGTGTTCAACGTCGTCACCGGCCAGGGCGAGACCGTCGGCGACGCCCTCGTCCGGCACCCCGGTGTGGCGATGGTGTCGATCACCGGTGACGTACACACCGGCAAGCTGATCGCCCGCAACGCCGCCGACACGCTAAAGCGCGTGCACCTCGAACTCGGCGGCAAGGCACCTGTCGTGGTCTTCGACGATGCCGACGTGGAGACGCTCGTGGCCACCTTGGCCGAGGCCGCCTACTACAACTCCGGCCAGGACTGCACTGCCCCGTGCCGGGTGATCGCCGGACCCGGCATCTACGACCGGGTGGTCAGCGACCTAGCGAGCGCCGTGGGCGACATCGTCGCCGGCAACCCCCTCGACGAGGCCACCGCCGTGGGTCCGGTCATCTCCGCTGCCCAGCAGGAGCGAGTGGCGAGCATGGTGGCCCGGGCTGTCTCCGCCGGTGCCGAGGCGGTGGTGGGCGGCACCACGCTGGACCGGCCCGGGTTCTTCTACGCTCCGACGGTTGTGGCCAACCCCGCCCAGGACGCCGAGATCGTCCAGCGCGAGGTGTTCGGCCCGGTCGTGTCGGTGCAACGGTTCTCCGACGAGGATCAGGCGCTCGCCTGGGCCAACGGCGTCGACTACGGCCTGGCGGCCTCGGTGTGGACCCAGGATGTGGGCCGCGCCATGCGCATGGCGAGCCGCCTCATGTTCGGCACGGTCTGGGTGAACGACCACATTCCGATCGTGTCGGAGCTGCCCCACGGCGGCTTCAAGCAGTCCGGCTACGGCAAGGACATGTCCCTGTACGCGCTCGAGCACTACACCGAGCTCAAACACGTGATGGTGAAGATCTGATGAGCAACACAACCGACAACAGCACCGACACGCGGCTCTCGACCAGGGCTGCCGAGCTGGCCGACACCGAGACGGCCCAGCTCGTAGCAAAGACGCCCGAATCCAAGAAGTGGTACGAACGAGCGCTGCGCACGCTGCCACTCGGGGTCCCTTCGAGCTTCCAGGCCGGTGATCCGTATCCCATCTACATCGAACGGGGTGAACGCGTCGTCGTCACCGACGTCGACGGCAATGACTACCTGGACTTCCACGGCGGGTTCGGCGTGGGCATCTGCGGCCACGCCCACCCGGCGATCGTCGAGGCGGTCAACCGGGCCGTGCGCAGCGGCACCCACTTCGCCGCCCCCACACCGGTGACCGTCGAACTGGCCGAGGAAATCTGCCGTCGTTTCAACCTGGACCAGGTGCGCTTCGCCAACTCCGGCACCGAGGCGACCATGGATGCCATCCGTGTGGCCCGGGCAGCCACCGGACGAGAGGTCGTGGCCAAGATCGAGGGTTCGTACCACGGCCACCACGACACCGTGATGTTCTCGGTGCTGCCCAACTCCGACGCCGTGGGCGGCCGGGAGCTCCCGTCGACCACCCCGATGTCCCTCGGGATCCCCTCGAGCGTGACCGACCTCACCGTGGTCGTGCCGTTCAACGACGCCCAGGCCTTCGCCGACCTGATCGCCGAGCGCGGCGACGAGATCGCCTGTTTGATCCTGGAGCCCGTCATGATGAACGTCGGGATCATCGAGCCCGACCCCGGCTACCTGCAGGCGCTGCGTGACATCTGCGACGCCAACGGCACCGTGTTGATCTTCGACGAGGTGAAGGCCGGAGCGACGGTCGCACCGGGAGGCGCCCAGGAGCGCTACGGCGTCCGGCCGCACCTGGCGTGCTACGCCAAGGCACTCTTCGGTGGCACCCCGGGAGCGGCATTTGGTGGCGAGGCTGCCGTCATGGACATCATCGCCAACGGCGCTGCGCAGATGGGCACCTTCAACGGCAACCCACTCGTGGCCGCCGCCGGACTGGCCTGCCTGACCGAGGTCCTCGTCCCCGAGGCGTACGACCACCTCGCCGTGCTCGGCGACCGGCTCGCCGCAGGGTGTCAGGCGGCGATCGACGCCACGGGCATCCCGGCGCACACGGTCAGCCTCGCCGCCAAGGGGTGCGTGTCGTTCCGGGCAGAACGGTCCCGCAACTACCGCGACTTCCTCGAGTCCAAGCCGCAGTTGTTCGGCGCCGCCTACCCCTGGGCGCTCAACCGTGGGCTGTTCATGACCCCGGGCGACGAGGAGCAGTGGACGCTCTCGGTGCAGCACACAGAAGCCGACGTGGACCGCTACGTCGAGGTCTTCACCGACTTCTGCCACGCCCTCGCCGAGGACTGACCGTGTCCGGCACACGGATGCCGGCCGAGACGGATCCGCACGAGCGCACCCTCGTGGCGTGGCCGACCGAGCGGCGGCGCGCCTTCTGGGAGGGGCAGGTCGAGGCGGCACGTGATGCGTGGGCCGAACTCGTCCGGATCCTCGCCGGCTACGAGCCGGTCACGGTGGCAGTCGACGTCGGCGAACTCGACAGCGCTACGGTGCGCCTCGGCGGCGAGACGGCCGTGGATCTGGTGGAGGTGCCGCTCGACGACTGCTGGATCCGCGACACCGGTCCGATCGTGGTCGGTGACCGCCACTCCGGCCGCAAGGCCGTGCAGTTCGGGTTCAACGCCTGGGGAGGGCTCGTCGAACCGTGGGACCGCGACGCCCAACTCGCCACGCAGCTTGCAACCATCATCGGACTGACGATCCGAACTGCGCCGTTCGTGTTGGAGGGCGGCGCCGTTGTGGTGGACGGTCGAGGTCTCGTGGTGACGACCGAACGGTGCCTGTTGCACCCCAATCGTGGACTGCTACCCGGCGGCGCCCCTCGAACGACGCAGGCGCTCGACGCCCTCCTTGCGGAGTGGCTCGGTGCCGAGCACGTCGTGTGGCTCAGCGACGGACTCGCCGACGACACCGACACCGATGGCCACGTCGACAATGTCGTCGCCATCCCCCGGCCGGGTGTGGCGCTGCTCCAGGGATGCGACGATCCGGCGGACCCCGACGCCGATACGGCAGCCGACAACCGCGTTCGCCTCACCGCCGCCGGCCTGGACGTCATCGAGCTCCCGGTCCTGCCACGCACGGAACGCTTCGCTCGTGTCGTCGAGGTTCCCTACGTCAACCTCTACGCCGCCAACGGGGTGGTCGTCGTGCCGGTCACCGGACACCCCTTCGATGAAGACGCCCTCGACACCATCGCCGACTGCTACCCCGGGCGGGACGTCATCGGCATCGACGGGGCGACGTTCGCCTTCGGTGGCGGCGGACCGCACTGCGCCACCCAGCAGGTCCCGGCATGATCGCCGGCGAGGAACCGGCATGAGCGGGTTCGACGTCCTGGTCCGGGACGAGCCGCTCGACTCACCGGCGCGCACCCGTCCGCCTGAGCGAGGGACGTTCCGGGTCGGAGTGGTGCAGACCCGATGGCACTCCGACCCCGTCGAGCACTGCGCCGTCCTCGCCGAGGGCACCGCTCTCGCAGCGGCCGCCGGCGCCCAACTGATCTGCCACCAGGAACTGACCCTGTCGCCCTACTTCGCTCTGCTCCCCGACGGAGCAGCGTTCCTCCACATCCGACCCGAACCACTCCCCGGCGGCCCCACCCACACCTTTGCCAGCGAGCTCGCAGCCGAGCACGGCGTGGTCGTCCACGCCTCGCTCTACGAGTCACCGGGGTTCAACACCGCCATCGCCGTCGACCCGACCGGCGCTCTGCTCGCCCGTACCCGCAAGGTCCACATCCCGGTCACCACCGGCTACCACGAGGACCGCTACTTCACCCCGGGCGACACCGGCTACCCGGTCGCCGTGGTCGGAGCGGCGAACGTCGGGTTCCCGACGTGCTGGGACGAGTGGTTCAGCGAACCGGTGCGGATCTACTCCCTCGCCGGCGCCGACCTGCTCGTCTACCCCACGGCAATCGGCTCCGAACCCGACCATCCCGCTTTCGACACCGCACCGCTGCTGCGTTCGGTGGTGCTCGGCAACGGCATCGCCAACGGTCTGTCGATGATCGTGGCCAACCGCCACGGCACCGAACGCGCCGGCAACGTGACGGTCACGTTCTACGGATCGTCGTTCATCAGCGACTGCTACGGCCGGGTCCTCGTCGAGGCGCCCCGTGATCGGGACTGCGTGCTCGTGACCGACATCGACCTCGATGCCCGGCGCGACTGGCTGGAGCTGTTCCCGTTCCTGTCGACCCGCAGGCCCGACACCTACGGCGCACTGCTCGAAGATGCCGGGGGCCACCCGCTCAGCGAGCATCCTCCAACGAGAGGTACCGGCCGACCAGCGGTAGATACGCCGAGCGAGCCGAGTGGAACGGGAGCGATCGATGCCTGAGTTCCGCACACGCCGGGAACGGGACATCGCCGCACAGTGCCGCAGCGAGCCGGTGACCGAGCCATGTGTTCAACGCCACGCCGCTGCCGTTGCAACCCGTGGCGTACCACGCTCCCTCGATCTGTCCGATGTGCGGCAGGCGGTCGAGCGTCATGGCCACGTTGCCGCCCCAGGCGTGAGTCACCTGCACGCCGGCGAGCTGCGGGTGCACGGCGACCATCTGGTCGTAGAGGAAGTCTCGGGCGTCGGCCACGTCGGTCGGGTCCATGTTGCGTCGTCCGCCGTAGGCGAGCCGACCGTCGGGGGTGAGTCGCCAGTAGGCCAGGAAGTTACGGGTGTCGAACACCATGCGGCCCGTCGGCAGGATCGAAGCCGCCAGGGCTTCCGGGAGCACCTCCGTGGCGATGATGTAGGACCCGACCGGCAGAACACGCCGCTCGAGTTGGGGCACGGTCCGATCAACAGCAGCGTTCGTGGCGAGCACCACCTTGGCGGCCCTCACCACTCCCCGGGTGGTCACCACGTCGTGACCGCCGGTGCGTCGCTCGAGCGAACGCAACGCTGTCCGGTCGTGGACCGAGGAACCGGCCGCCATGGCGCGGACCGCCAGTCCGGCGTGGAGCGCCGCAGGCTGCACGGAGCCCGTCTTGTCGACCACCGCTCCCGCAACGAAGGCGTCGCTCCCGATCTCGTTGTGCAGATCGTTGCGTTCGACCACGTGCGCCGACTCTCCGATGGATGTCAGTTCCTCCACGAGTCCCCGCACCCGGTCGACGTGACGAGTCGAGTGGGCCACGAGCAACATCCCGGGCTCGTCCCAGGAGCAGGCCACCGGGTCCGTTCCATCGGCTCCGGTGGCCAGTCCCCGCACGTACTCGTACGCCTCGAGGATCTCGTGGTGCATGCGCCGGCCAACCGGGCCATAGCGACGCTCGAGCGTGAGCGGACCGGCCTTGAGCTCAGGAATCACCATGCCGCCGTTGCGGCTCGACGCTCCCCAACACAGCGGCTCGCGCTCGAGCACCACGACCGATCGACCGGCACGGGCGAATGTGTCGGCAGCGGCGAGTCCGCACAGACCGGCGCCCACCACGACCACGTCGGCCTCAGCGGGCAACGAGTCGTGAGTCGCCATCGGCGGGGTCACCTGGGACTGCCACAGGCAACGCTCCTCATAGTCATCACTCAACAGAGCCGGCATCGGCGGCACGTTACCGCCCCGATCCCGCCCCCGGCCTGCGTGCGAGACTTCGCTCCGGGCCCACGACATCACCGAGGGCCCGATCGGCCTTCCGTGCCGCACGACAGGAGACCCACCTCGTGAACGACACCATCGACCACTGGCTCGACGGCAAGGCCTGGCCCGGTAACGGGCCTCGACGGAGTTCGGTGTACGACCCGGCCACCGGCGCCGTCACCGCCGAGGTGCGGTTGGCCGATTCCGCTGACGTCGACGCTGCTGTGGCCTCCTCACGCGCCGCATTCGACGAATGGCGGTCCTCGTCGCTGTCGAAGCGCACCTCGGTCATGTTCGAATTGCGACGGATCCTCTCGGAGCGCCGCGATGAGTTCGCCCGGGTGATCTCATCCCAGCACGGCAAGGTCCGCTCAGACGCCGCCGGCGAGGTTCAGCGCGGACTCGAGGTCGTGGAGTTCGCGTGTGGCATCCCACAACTGCTCAAGGGTGGCTACACCGAGCAGGCGTCGACCGAGGTCGACGTCTACTCGATCCGTCAGCCGGTCGGCGTGACGGTCGGCATCACCCCGTTCAACTTTCCCGCCATGGTGCCCCTGTGGATGTGCCCCGTGGCGATTGCGTGCGGCAACTCGTTCATCCTGAAGCCTTCCGAACGCGATCCGGGCGCAGCTCTGCTGCTGGCTCAGGCCTGGGCGGATGCCGGGCTGCCCGACGGCGTGTTCAACGTGCTGCACGGCGACGCCGAGGCGGTGAACGGACTGCTCACGCACCCCGGCGTGGACGCCGTGAGCTTCGTGGGCTCCACCCCGATCGCACAGCACGTGTACGCCACGGGTACCGCCGCCGGGAAACGGGTCCAGGCACTCGGAGGTGCCAAGAACCACATGATCGTGTTGCCCGACGCCGACCTCGAGGCCGCCGCCGATGCGGCAGTCAGTGCCGGTTTCGGGTCTGCGGGTGAACGCTGCATGGCCATCTCGGTGGTCGTGGCCGTGGACCCGGTCGGTGACGACCTCGTCGATGCGATCGCAGAGCGGACCCGGGCGATCCGGGTCGGGCCCGGGGACGACCCGGTCTCGGAGATGGGGCCGGTGGTCACCGGCGCCCACCGTGACCGGGTGCGCGGCTACGTCGATGCGGGCGAGGCCGATGGCGTGCGCGTCGTGGTCGACGGCCGAGAGGTGCAGGTGGACGGCCATCCCGACGGATTCTGGATCGGACCCACGCTGCTCGACGGTGTGCAGGTCGGCCAGTCGGTCTACACCGACGAGATCTTCGGCCCGGTGCTCTGCGTCGTCCGCGCTGCCTCCTACGACGAGGCCGTGGGACTGGTCCGGGACAACGCCTACGGCAACGGGGTGGCGATCTTCACCCGCGACGGCGGTGCTGCACGGCGGTTCACGTTCGATGTCGAGGCCGGGATGGTGGGCGTGAACGTCCCGATCCCTGTACCCATGGCGTACTACTCCTTCGGCGGGTGGGGTGACTCGCTCTTCGGCGACACCCACGTCCACGGCCCCGAGGGCGTGCACTTCTACACCCGTGGCAAGGTCGTGACCGAGCGATGGGCCGATCCGTCGACCCGGGGCCCCGACCTGGGGTTCCCGACCCACAACTGATCGAAACACGCCCGGACGAGCCGGACCCGGGCCGACCCCGACTGGAGCATCTGTGAGCACCGAGTTGACGCCCATGCGAATCGACGGGCAGGCGGTGACCGCCGCAGAGGAGACGGTCGTCCGCTCCCCCTACGACGGCCACGAGGTGGGGCGGGTGCCGACCGGCACCGCCGCCGACATCGACAGAGCCGTGGCCGTGGCCGTCGAACGGCACCGCAGCGGCGCGCTCCCCGCCCACGAGCGGGCCGAGATCCTGGATCGGGCGGTCGTGGCGCTCGCCGCCAATCAGGAGGAGCTGGCGCAGTCGATCTCCGCCGAGGCGGCCAAGCCCATCTCCACGGCTCGTATCGAAGCGGCCCGCACGCTCGACACGTTCCGGTTCGCCGCTGTGGCAGCACGCACGCTCACCGGCGAGATGATTCCCATGGAGGCTTCGGGCCCGGGCACCGGGAAACTCGGCTTCACCCTGCGGGTACCGATCGGTGTGCTCGCAGCGATCAGCCCGTTCAACTTCCCGCTCAACCTGGTGGCCCACAAGGTGGCTCCGGCCATCGCCGCTGGATGCCCGACGGTGCTCAAGCCGGCATCCACCACCCCGCTCACCGCCCTGCTCCTCGCCCGCCTGCTCGAGAACGAAGCCGGTCTGCCACCGGGGTGGCTCAACGTGGTGACGGTTCCGGGTCGGGTCGCCGACCACTTGGTCACGCACCCCGACGTGGGGGCCATCAGCTTCACCGGGTCACCTGAGGTCGGCTGGAGCATCCGCGCCCGGGCCCCTCGCATCCGGGTCGGTCTGGAACTCGGCAACAACGCCCCGGTGATCGTCCACCACGACGCAGATCTGGACCGAGCGGTGGCCAAGATCACCGTCGGCGGTTACTCGTACTCCGGCCAGACCTGCATCGCAGTGCAACGCGTGTATGTCCACGACGACGTCGCCGATGAGTTCCTGGACCGGTTCGCAGCCGCCGTCGGTGCGCTCGTGACGGGCGATCCGGCCGATCCGGCCACCAGAGTGAGCGCCCTCATCTCCGCATCGGAGACCGACCGCGTGGCCGAACTGGTCGACTCAGCCGTGGCCGCTGGCGCCAGCGCAGTGGTCGGTGGCGACCGCGCCGAGCACGGTGTCCTCCGGGCAACGGTGCTCGACGGAGTGACCGACGACATGGCGGTGTGCCGGAGCGAGGTCTTCGGCCCTGTGGTCGGCGTGCAGCGCTACACCGACGTGGAGGCTGCGTTCGCCTCGGCCAACGACTCCCGTTACGGACTGCAGGCCGGCATCTTCACCGCAGACCTGTCGGTCGGCCTCGAGGCGGCGCACCGGCTCGACTTTGGCGGTGTGTGCGTCAACGAGGTGCCGACCTTCCGAGCCGATCAGATGCCCTACGGCGGGATCAAGGACTCCGGCAACACCAAGGAGGGCCCGGCCTGGGCGGTTCGGGAGATGACCGAGGAGCGGATGGTCGTCATCCAGCGCTGAGCCCGGCACCAGGCGCGGCGCGCACTCCCGGGCGGACGTTACGGTGCGGCTCTGACCGAGGGGGCGACGTGGCACTGACCGAGAACGAGCTGTTCGAGCGACTGGACGGGTTCCGGGCGGACGACCTGGACACCAAGGGCGGACGGACCTGGGCGTACGTCTACGACCCGGGGCGGGTGGACATCGACCGCATCGCGAAGCGGGCGCTCGTCGAGTTCCACGACACGAATGCGCTCGATCCCACGGTCTTTCCGTCGCTGCTGCGCCTGGAGAACGAGGTGGTGGGTCTCGCCCGTGACCACCTCCGGGGCGACGACTCGGTCGTCGGCAGCTTCACGACCGGCGGGACCGAGTCGATCATGCTCGCCGTGAAGGCGGCCCGGGACCGCGCTCGGGAGCTGCGACCGGAGGTGAGCCGACCGACGATGGTCCTGCCCGTCACCGCCCATGCCGCCTTCCACAAGGCGGCGCACTACTTCGACGTCGAGGCCGTGTCGGTCCCGGTCGACACGGCGACCTGGAAGGCCGACGTCGACGCCATGGCCGATGCCGTCGACGACCGGACGATCCTGCTCGTCGGCTCCGCCGTGTCCTACGCGCACGGCGTCGTCGACCCGATTCCTGAGCTCGGCCGGTTGGCGCTGGAGCGTGACGTACTGCTGCACGTCGACGGGTGCATCGGGGGCTTCGTGCTGCCGCACTTCCGGCGACTGGGCCGGGAGGTGACCGACTTCGACTTCTCCGTGCCCGGCGTGACCTCGATCTCCATGGACTTCCACAAGTACGCCTACTGCCCCAAGGGTGCATCGGTCGTGTTGTACCGAGACGCCTCGCTGCGGCGACACCAGCTGTACGCCAAGGCGGCCTGGACCGGGTACACGGTGATCAACACCACGATCCAGAGCACGAAGTCCGGTGGCGCGCTCGCTGCGACCTGGGCCGTCCTGAATTACGTCGGCGATGAGGGGTACCTGGAGATCGCCCGGCGGACGCTCGACGCCGTCGACGCGATCCGCGTGGGCATCGAGTCCGTGCCCGACCTGGAGGTCATGGGGTCGCCGGAGTCCAACCTGATCGCCCTGAGCAGCGACTCGGTGAACGTCTTCGACGTGGTCGACGAGATGCGCACCCACCGCTGGTACGTGCAACCGCAGCTCGGTTTCGCCGGCAGCCGGGAGAACATCCACCTGTCGGTCGGTGGGGCCAGCTTGGCCCTGGTACCGGAACTCCTGGATGACCTGCGCGCCGCCTGCGACGCCGCACGGGCCCGACCGTCCCCGCCGGCCGACGACGAGATCGTCGCCCTTCTGCACTCGCTGGACCCTGCCGCCCTCGGCCCGGACGAGTTCGACCTGCTGCTCGCCGGCGCCGGGATCGGTGGTGACGGGGCCGGACCGGAGGTCCCGGAGCGGACCGCCGGGATCAACGCCATCCTCAACGTCTGCCCGCCGGAACTCGCAGAACGAGTCCTCGTCGAGTTCTTCAACCGGATCTTCGTCCCGCCGACGTGAGCGAACGGCGCAGGGCCGCCGATCCAGCCCTGCCGCTGAACGAGGACGAGTGCCGGGCCCGATGTCGCGGGGCCGCCGATCCCGGACGGGGTGGATCCAGTCAGATCAGCCGCGGACCGATGCTGGTGCCGACGGTACGGATCAGGTCCAGCAACTGACTGGTCGGAGTGTCCATCGAGCCGAGGATGACCACGAGTTCGTCGCAGCCGGTCCCCGAGAGGGCGACGAGCTGGTCGGCGCACTCGTCGACCGTGCCGGTGATCGCGTACTCGAGGGCCCCGTCGACCGCACCCTGAGCAGCAGAGAGTCCGTGGGTGGCCAGGGAGTAGCTCTGGGCAGCGGCCTCGGCGACGGGCGCCTGCTGTGCGCCCAGGTCCCGGAGCGGCTCGGCTGCCATCCGCGCCAGCAGCGGTGTCACGCCGAGGACGGTGGAGTCCGGGCCCCGGTCGTCGGAGAGACCGACGATCACGTACAGCAGGATCCGGAAGTCCGGTCGCGGCGTGGTGGTGCGAATCAGCTCGACGAAGTGCCGGATCACCTCCGGATCGGTGCCGACCTGGAGGATGAGCCCGTCGGCGTGACGCGCTGCAGCTGTGATGGAGCGGGGACCGCTGGCGACGCCGAGCACGGGCGTCGCCGATGTCGACGGGTCGAGCCACTGCAGGGACGAGTCGGTTGCGGACACCGAAGGGGTGGCTCCGGCGAGCAGGCCCCGAAGCTCCGACAGGGCCTGGCCGAACTGCTCCGGCGTCGCCGGGTCGAGACCGACCTTGCGGACGGCGGAGTCACCACGCGCCACCCCCAGGTGCATTCGCCCGGAGGAGTCAGCCTGCAGCGTCGCTGCGAGGTTCGCCACGACGCTGACGTGACGCGTGAGCACGTTCGTCGTGCAGGTACCGAGGTGGAGCCGGTCCGTCACCCGAGCCACCGCCCCGAGCTCGACGAAGGGGTCGGGTGCCAGGCACTGACTGTCGGTCAACAGCACGCCGAAGAACCCTGCGTCCTCGGCCACCCGCGCGATGTCCGCCGTCTCGCCGATTCGGGGGAAGGTGTTGAGCCAGAGCCGCACGATGCTCCTCAGTCAGTCCTACTGCACCCTACTGACTCGGACCACGGGAGTCGTCCACGAGCGGCGGTCAACGCAGCGGCGGAATCGGCACCGGCAGACCGTCGCTCAGCACGACGAACTGACGGTTGGGATCATCCTGGGGCACCGGCTCCCCGGGTTCACCCGCAGGACCAGGGAACCGGGCCGCGGCGTCGGCGTGGCAGTACTGGACGATGTAGGCCTTGCGCACGTCGTCGGTGGTGTTGATCCGGGTGGCGTGCGGGCTGAGGGAGCTGAACACGACGACGTCGCCCGGCGCGGTCGGCACCTCGACCGCAGCGTCGAAGTCACCCCAGCACTCGAAGCCGATGGGCGTGTCGTCGTGCACCAGGGTCCCGTCCTGCTGGGCACCGGGAACCACCCACACGCATCCGTTGTCGGACGTCGCCTCGGTCAGCGAGATCCAGCACGTCAGGTAGTCCTGCGGTTCGACGAACGTGTAGCCGTTGTCCTGGTGCCACAGCACCGGCTCCGCACCATGCGGCACCTTGTGCACCGCCTGCTCCCAGTAGAGGCGGACGTCGTCGCCCATCAGGTCCCGGCACGCTCCGACCAGCACCGGGTGGGTGCACGCCCGGCGCGCCACATCGGATCGGACCACGAGGTGCGGCGCAATCACCTGACTGTCGAGCCCGGCGACGCCGAGTCGACCACCGAGTTGCGCAAGGAGATCGGCGACCAGCGCCACACCCTCGTCGCAGGCCTCGACCAGCTCGGCGAGTTCGTCGGACGAGAACACCCCCCGGACCACCGTGTACCCGTCGGTGCGGAACTGCTCGGCCTGACCGACGCACAGCG
>VGBZ01000049.1 GCA_016870275.1 Actinomycetota bacterium | reverse complement strand
CGGTCTCAACCTGGTCGCCAAGGAGGGGCCGGCGGTCAATGAGCGACACGGTCAGGTCGTGCTCTCGAGCGAGGCCGGTGCCAGCGTGGAACTCGCCGGAGCCGCCGACGAGGTGCATCCGTTCGACGTGGTCGCAACGAGTGAAGCGCTCAGCGCCATCATCGACCGTTCACCTTCCGAACGCCGGGCACGAAGCGAGCAACTACGACGTGACGTCGAGTCCCGCACCCCACAGGACTGGCTCGCCGATCAGCTCCACGCCGCAGAGTGAGTTCACTGATCGAGTCGGTCGAGCAGGTCGAGCACCCCCGCCGGACCGTCGAGCACCGTATCGGCCGCCGCAGTGACTCCCGCTGGAGTTTCCGCCCCGATGACTGCGGCTGCGAGCGTGATGCGGCCGGTCGATCGGAGCCCGGACAACACTCCGAAAGCCGGGAGGTCGCCAAGATCGTCGCCGACGAAACCCACCGGTCCGGGGTGGCGAGACGCCAGGTCGGCCATTGCGGTCCCCTTGTCCACCGACGTCGGCGGGTGGAGCTCGATGCTCAGCTTGGCGGGCCGAACCAGCAGACCCGTGGCCGCAGCAATCTGCCGTGCTACGTCCTCTACCGCAAGTGCCTGATCACGAGCCGTTCGGTAGTGCAACGTCAGCGACGCCCCCTTTGACTCGATGCCGACCCGCTCCAGGGTCGATTCCCGAGCGAGCTCAACAGCCCGCCCGACGGCGGCACGCCACGCCGCTGCGTCCTGGTGCTCGCTGACGCTCCCCGCACGTCGGATCTCGAGCCCGTAGAGTCCCACGAGCGTCACCTCGGGAGCCGGGAGATACCTCTCGAGGAAACTCAACGGCCGACCCGACACCACAGCCACCTCACCCCACCGGGAGGCGGCCCGCTCCACAGCGGCCACAGCACCGGGCAATGGGACTGCAACCGCAGGATCCTCGACGATCTCCGCCAGCGTTCCATCGAAGTCGAGTGCGAGTACCGAAGCAGGACGATTCGCCCGCACCGCAGCGATGAAGACCCCGACTGGATCGTCTGGACGCTCCTCGCCCGGCATTACCGCAGTGAGCGTTGAGGCGGGTCGCTGGGTGAATTAGTTGCCACTCGACCCCGAACCACTCGACCCCGAACCACTCGACCCCGAACCACTCGACCCCGAACCACTCGACCCCGAACCTCCGGTGGTCGACGTCGCCTTCGCCCCGACGATCGAGGCGATCTCGGGGCCGGCCACGACAATCACGCCGGCGTCGGTCGGTTGGTTCTCGGTCAACTCGGAGCCCTCCGGCAGCGGTTGGACCTGCGCTGAGCTCAATCCGAGGAGTCGGGCGACGGCCTGAGCCGCCGACTCGAATCCAGGCGAGTAGTAGACCGTGGTCACGGAGACCTGCGCAATGGCATCGACGGCGAGGGAGTTCGTGTAGCCCTGTTGAGCGAGGAACTGCCCGGCCTTACCGGCGAGCCCGGAGACCTCAGAACCGTTGGCCACGACGACCTTGACCTGTGATGGCGCCCGATCCGTCGTCGGAACCGTCGTGGTCGGGGCGGCGGTCGTGGTGGTGCTGTCATCGGTGGAGATCTCGATGCCTGCGTCCGACGACTGGAAGCCGACTCCGCCGGCACGGAGCAGCAGGATCGCACCGAGCACAACCGCCACACCCACGATGATGAAGCCCCGGGACGCTGGTCCCCCTGCACCCGGGGAGCCGGGGGTGGTTCGGGGTCGATCGGTGGTCGTCATGGGCCGAGAGATTAGCCGGGACGGCAGTTCAACTCCCCGTCGAGGACCCAACAGCCCCACGGCACCACTGCCCGGACCGTCTCGGCTAGGAAGGTTCTGTGGAGCCGCACCGGAGCACCACGAGTCGCCCGAACCGCTGGCACATCGCAGTTGGCGCACTCGCCGTTGTCGGGCTGGTGGCGTTCGTACTGCTCGAGCGCCAGTCGGTCGTCGAAGCGCTCCGACAGGTACGAGACATCGACCTGACGTGGCTCACGCTCGGGCTCATCACGAGCATCCTCTCGATCGCTCTCTTCGCCGCGGTGCGGGTCGTCCTGCTCGACGCAGCTGGAGGCCGACTCCGCTTGGGTGAGGCCACCACAGCGTCGTTCGCCAGCGGAGCCATCGCTGCGACCGTTCCCGGCGGCGGCGCTCTCGCCACGGCGTACATGATCCAGCGGTACCGAGACGCCGGCACCGACGCCGCAGGCGCCACCTGGGTCACGGTGGCCTCCGGCGTGGTGGCCCCGGCCGTCCTGGTTGCCGCAACTCTCATCGGCTTCGCCATCCTCGGGCAGGGCACACTGACGGTGATCGTTCCGGCCCTGATGGCGCTCTTCCTACTCGGTGGGTTCTTCTGGGTGACCCGCAGACCTCAGGTGCTCCTCGCTCCGACCCATGCGGTGGTGCAGGCGTGGCGGAAGCTCCGTCGGCGGGACCGCAGTGACGCCGAATCAGTGGCCGAGGAGTTCGTCGAACGATTCGGCGAGATCCGGGCCGGCGGTACTCGGTGGGCCTCGGTGTGGGTCCTGCAGGTGCTGAGCTGGGCCGGTGAGTTCGTCACACTCGTGGCGTCGATCGTCGCCGTCGGCGGCGAGGTCCCGTGGTTGGCCATTCTGGCGGCGTACGGAACCAGCCAACTCGCCGGTGCCATCCCGCTCGTTCCCGGAGGGGCCGGTCAGGTGGAGGCCACTCTCGTCGTGGCGCTCACCGGCGCCGGGATGGACACCGCCACGGCGCTTGCAGCCGCAGTCGTGTTCCGAATCGGTTCCCACTGGCTGGTCGTCCCGATCGGCTGGGGCTGTCTCGCCGTCGACCGGCGGCGCCGCCGACCCACGTGATCAACGCTGCGTCATCGGCTTGCTTCAGAGCGCAACGACGTTCACAGGCGTGAGCGAATCAATCGTCGTGTTGTTGCCCAACTGTCCCGACGAATTGGCTCCCCAGCACTGCGCTGAACCGTTGGACTTGAGGGCACAGGAGAAGTCGCTGCCCCCGGTCACCGCCACGGCACCAAACACCGGCGTGGTTCGAGGTGTCGACGTCGCTTCGGTTGTTCCGTCACCGACCTGACCGAAATCGTTTCGACCCCAGCACGAGAGCAGGGAACCGGACGCAATTGCGCACATGTGGTCAATTCCCCGGCCGATCGCCGAGACGGACGCCAACGACACCACATTGGCCGGGACGTTCACGCGTAGATCAGGCGGAGGTGGATCTCCCGGATTCGGGGGTGGCGGGAACACCACACCGTTCCCCACTTGTCCGAACAGGTTCTCACCCCAACACGCCGCGATCCCGGTGGATCGGTTTGCGCATGTGAACGCAGACCCGGTCACAATCGACGTCACTCCGGAGAGCCCCACGACCGTCCCGGCGACGTTGGCGTCGACGAAGGTGCCGTTCCCCAACTGGCCGGAGAAGTTGTCGCCCCAGCACGACAACGTTCCGCCGAGAATCAACGCACACGTGTGCGAGTCGCCGGCGGCGAGCGCAGTGGCGTCGATCACCAGAGCAACGCTCCGCGGGGTCGGTCCTGGCGAGTTCGAACCGGTTCCGAGCTGACCGTTGAAGTTGTCACCCCAGCACGTGACGGTTCTGGTCGACCGGAGGCCGCAGGTGTGCGCCCCGCCGGCTGTGATGGCCGTGATGCCCGACAGGTTGAACGGGCTCACCGGGACGTTCGACTGGGTCGTGCTCCCATCGCCGAGCTGACCAGACGCGTTGTTCCCCCAACAACGCACCTCGCTGTTCACCCGAACCGCGCACGTGTGATTGCCACCGGCAGACACGCCGGTGACCCCGTCGAGGCCGACCACCTTCACAGGAATCGGGGACGACACGTTGGTGCCGTTACCCAGTTGCCCAAAGCTGTTGTCTCCCCAGCAGCGCACGGTTCCATCGAAACGGAGCGAGCAGACGTGAGCTCGGCCCGCCGTGAGCGTCGGTGCCGTGTTGCCTCCAGGAACCAGCGTCGTCGTGGTCACGCCGGGGGCCAACGTCGTCGTTGTTGCTCCGGGAACGGTGGTCGTGGTGGTGGTCCCTCCCCCGCCCGGCGGAGGCGGTGGTGGTGGCGGCGGCACGCATGCAGCCGCAAGGACCACGCCGATCCCTACTGCTACCGCAGCCAACACCAACCGATGGCCACGACGGACATGGACGGGTCGCTCAGGCTGCACGGTCATCGATCGTGAACGCCAGCGTGTAGGTCCGCGTGGGGTTGCTCAACGTTCCGCCAATCAGTCCGCGTGCGGAGTTCCCCGATGGACTCGACAGCGACGACAGGAAGAGTGACGAAGTCACGTTGACGAGACCGTTCTGCGGGTCGTTGACGGTGATGGTCCCGCTGTGGGCGTTGAAGATGAGGAACCGGTTCAGGCTCACCGTCACGGTGGCGTTGGACCCGCCTGGGCCGGTGAACGGAGCCGAGCCCGTCACCGAGAGGAGTCCGAAGACGTCACGCTGCACACGGAGACCGACGCCGTTCGTGGGGCCGTCGAAGTTGTAGTTCACCCCACCCGTGTAGCCCAGGCGGATCCGGTCACGAGCCGGAGACGGCGGATCCACGACGATCGTCTCGCTCGCCGTGCTGGTCGCACCACGGTTGTCGGTCACCGTCAAGGTGGCGACGTACGTGCCGAAGATCGTGTAGGTCTTCTGGACCACCTGGCCAGTCGCCGAGGTTCCGTCACCGAAGTTCCAGGCGTAGCTGATGATCGAACCGTCCGGGTCCGAGGATCCGATGCCGCTGAAGGTCACCAGCAGCGGAGCCGGTCCGGCTGTCGGCAGCGCCGTCACCCTGGCGTTCGGCAGCACGTTGGTGGTGCCGGCCACGACCGTCACGGTTGTGAACCTGCTCGACCCACGGTTGTCGACGACCGTCAGACGCACCGTGTAGCTGCCCTGGGCGAAGGTCGCCGAGGCGAGCGGGCCCGTGGCCGTCTGGCCGTTCCCGAAGTTCCAGGAGTAGCTGACGATCGACCCGTCCGGATCGCTCGACCCGGCGCCGTTGAAGCTCACCGCCAGCGGCGACGGGCCCGTGACGCGGTTGGCGGCGATGACCGCCGTCGGCGCCACGTTGGCGGGGTTGACCGTGATCGTCTGGCTGCGCACCGACGTGGCGCCCTGGTTGTCGGTCACCGTCAACTGGACCGTGTAGACGCCGGCCGCGTTGTAGATGGCGCTCGGGTTCGGGCTCGTGGACGTGGAGCCGTTGCCGAGGCTCCAGGAGTACCCGGTGATCGCACCGTCCGGATCGACCGAGCCGGCGCTCGACAGCTGCACCAGCAGCGGTGCGTTGCCGACGGCCGTCGAGGCCGCGACGCTGCCGGAGGGCGACTGGTTGGGAGGCGGCGTGACCGTGATGGTCTTGGTCGCCGTGCCGGTCGCACCTTTGTTGTCCGTCACCGTCAGCGTGACGGTGTAGGTGCCGGGGAAGGTGTAGGTGGCCGCAGCCGGGACGACGCCCGTGCCGTTCTGGCCGTTGCCGTAGTTATAGGCGTAGCTGGCGATGGTGCCGTCGACGTCGGCCGATGCCGAACCGTTGAAGTTCACCGTCAGCGGGGCCGTTCCCGAGACCTGGTCGGCCTCGAAGTCGGCGCCGGGGGCGATGTTGGAGTCCTCGGACACGTCGACGACGAGCGTCTGGGTGCCCGTTGCACCCCGGTCATCGGTCACGGTGAGCGTGACGGTGTAGGAACCGGCCTCGGTGTACACGGCCTGGATCGCTGCACTCGTGCCCGTCTGGCCGTTGCCCAGATCCCAGGAGTAGCCCACGATCGAGCCGTCGGGGTCGTTCGAGTTGCCGCCCGACAGGTTCACCGTGAGCGGGATCGTGCCGGCGACCGACACGGTCCGGATGACGGCATTGGGCGCCACGTTCGGGGCACCGGTCACGACGATCTCCCGTGTCGCCGTGGCGGTCGCACCACGGTTGTCCGTCACCGTCAGGCTGACGGTGTAGGTGCCGGGCTGGGTGTAGGTCGCAGACCCGGTCGCCGTCGTGGCGGTCCGGCCGTTCCCGAAGTCCCAGGCGTAGTAGGCGATGGTTCCGTCCGGGTCGCTCGAGCCGGTGCCGTCGAAGTTGACGGTGTACGGCGCCTGTCCGCCGGTGCCCGAGCTGCCGATCGCAGCGACCGGGGGCGAGTTGGGCGGCTCGTTGACCGTGACGGTCACGATCGAGGTGTCCGCGTCGCCGTCGGTGTCGACCACCCGGAGCCGCGCCTGGTACGTGCCGGGCGTGGCGTAGGTCGTGAACGCCGTCGGCCCGGTGGCGTCCACCGTGCCGTCGTTCTCGAAGTCCCACTGGTAGGCGGCGATCGGCTTGACGGCGGTCGATCCCGTGCCGTTGAAGTTGACGGTCAGCGGGGCGATGCCGGTGCTCACCGAGGGGACGTTCGAGGCGCTCACGCCCTTGGTGACCTTGGGGGTGGCCCGGGTGACCAGGGTCGCCTGGTTCACGCCCGCCGGCGAGGGGAGCCCGAAGGCCGCGCTGAGCGGCCCGCTGGCTGCACCGAGCGGACCGCAGCCGGTCGCCGCCGGGACGGCGAAGTTGTTGTCCACCAGCGTGGCCTCACCGGTGGCCGGGTCGTAGGGGACACCGACGAGCGGATCGAACCCCGGAGGCGGTGTGGTCGTCCCGGTCCGCAGGTTCAGGGTGAACGGGCCGACGATGCAACTGCCGCCCAGGTCGATGCCCTGGGCCGAACCCTCGATCTTCAGCCGGAGCGGGACCTGGAGCGTCGCCGCGCCCGTCAGCGGGTTGATGTTGCCGGTGGCGTTGCCGGTCGGCTGGACCAGGGCGGCGATCACGCCACCCTCGGCGAAGACGTACTGGGGCGGGAACACGACGCCGGACTGCGGGATCGAGATCGACCCGTTGGCACCGACCGTTCCGGTGAAGACGGTGTCCTGCTTGGCCTGGAACCCGGACGCCACCTCGGAGTTGTCGAGTGCGCTCGAGCACTGCGGGTCGGCGGGGAAGTCCACGAGCAGGTCCTGGGCGGCCGCCGGATTCAGTGGATCGCCGTCGTTGTTCTCACCGTCGGAGCACTGCGGGAACTCCGCCGGTTCCAGCGGCACGTTCTGGCCGCCAATGCGGACAGCACCGTCGATGATCGTGAAGTTGATGGTCCCGGGGTTTCCCACCGGCTGCGCGCCGGCCACCTGGACCGTCGCCACTGTGGTGGCGAGCAGCGCCATGGCGAGCACCGAGGCCTGCACCCTACGGTGCAGTCGAGGCGATCGACCTGCGGATCGTGTTCTGTTCGTGACGCCCTGTCGTGTCACCACTGCCCCCCTCGGGTTGCCCGCTCGGTGTGTCGGTCGATGCTCCATCGCCGTTCCCCCTGGTCTCTCACTCAACTGATCGTGATCGTGATCGGGGCCGACGTGGTGGCCGACCCGTTGTTGTCGGTCACCGTGACCGTGACGTTGTACGTACCTGCCGTCGGGAACTTCTTGTTGTTGACGTTCGCCGTCGTGGCGAACGTGCCGTTCCCGAAGTTCCAGAAGTACGTCGACACCGTGCCGTCCGTGTCCGCCGCATTGGCGGCGAAGTTGAAGTTCGTGGTGGTGCCACCGCTGGTGAGGTTGACCGACGGTGCGGCCGACGGGGCCACGTTGTCGACGACCGTGACGGTCGTCGAGGCCGTCCCCGTGGCGCCGTTGTTGTCGGTCACCGTCAACGACACCGTCCGGACGCCGGAGGTCGCGTACACCTTGGTGGGGTTGGGGTTCGTCGACGTCGTCCCGTCGTGGAAGTCCCACAGGTACCCGGTGATCGTCCCGTCGGGGTCCGCCGAACCGGCCGAGCTGAACGTGACGGTGTCGAAGACTGCCTTGGCGGTCGCCGGGGTCACCGCGGCGGCCGCCGTGGGCGCCACGTTGTCCACCACCGTCACGGCCACCGAGACCGTCCCCGTCGCCCCGTTGTCGTCGGTCACCGTCAGCGTCGCCGTGTAGTTGCCTGCGGCCACGTACACGTGCGTCGGGTTGGCCACGGTGGCGGTCCCGCCGTCGCCGAAGTCCCAGTGGTGGCTCACGACCGTCCCGTCGGGGTCGGAGGATGCCGACCCGTTGAAGGTGAAGGTGTCGAAGATCGCCTTCGCACTGGTGGGCGTCACCTGGCCCGACGCCGTCGGGGCCACGTTGTCCGCCACCGTGATCACCTTGGTGGTGGAACCGGTGGCTCCGTCGTCGTCGGTCACCGTCAGCGTGGCGGTGTAGGTGCCGGCCGACGTGTAGGTGTGGGTCGGGTCCACGTCCGAGGTCGTCGGCGAACCGTCGCCGAAGTCCAAGTTGTAGGCCGTCACCGAACCGTCGGCGTCGGTCGAGGCCCCGGCGTCGAACGACACGGTCAGCGGGGTCTTCCCGGACTGCGGCGTGGCGCTGATCGCCGGGGTGGGCGCCTGGTTGACCGGCCACACGTCGATCAGGACCGTCGAGGTGCCCGTGATGTTCTTGTCGTCGGTCACCGTCAACGTCGCCGTCCGGACGATCGTCGATGCCGTGGCGTTGGTGTACACCTTCGTCGGGTTGGCCTCGGTGGAGGTCGTCCCGTCACCGAAGTTCCAGCTGTAGGTGAGCGAGGCACCCTCGGGATCGCTGGACCCGGCCGAGCTGAAGTTCACCGTCAGCGGCGAGTGGCCGCCGGTGATGTCGGCCGACGCAACCGCCGTCGGCGCCTCGTTCGGGTCGACGTTCGTGACGACCGTCGCCGTGGCGGTCCCACCGTCGTTGTCGGTGGCCGTCAGCGTGGCGGTGTAGGTGCCGGCCGAGGTGTAGGTGTGGGTCGGGTTCGGGTTCGAGCTCGTCGCCGAACCGTCACCGAAGTTCCACTGGTAGCCCACGACCGTTCCGTCGAGCTCCTGGTCGACCGTGCCGGCCGAGCTGAAGCTCACCGTCAGCGGCTCCTTGCCCGACGTCGGGGTCCCGCTGGCCGCCACGATCGGCGGCAGGTTGGGCTCCCGGACGTTGACGGACACCGTCGCGGTCGCCGTGGCGCCCTCGTTGTCGGTGACGGTCAGCGTGGCCGTGTAGGTGGCCGGCGTCACGTACTCGTGCGAGGGGTTGGCATCGGTCGAGGTACCGCCGTCACCGAAGTTCCAGCTGTAGCTCAGACCGGGGCACGCTCCGCCCAGGTCACAGTCGGTGTCCACCGAGCCGGCCGAGGAGAAGTCCACCGTCAGCGGGAACACGCCGCGCACCGGTGCGCCGTTGGCCACCGCCGTCGGGCCCTGGTTGACCGTGGCGGTCACGACCACTGACGAGGTGCTCGTCGCACCGCTGTCGTCGGTGACGATCAGCACGGCCGTCCGGGCGCCCGGACCCGTGTACGTGTGGGTCGGGTTCGCCTCGGTCGAGTCCGGCGAACCGTCACCGAAGACCCATCTGGTGGCCACGATCGTGCCGTCCGGGTCAACCGACGATGCCGAGGTGAACTGCACGGTCAGCGGGCTGCGTCCCGTCGTCGCGTTCACGCCGGCGACCGCCGTGGGCGCCGTGTTGGAGTGGACCCGGGCGGCACGGGCGCCGTTGGCCCCGGCCGAGGCACCGTTGCCGGTCGCACCGGACGCACCGGCGTTGCCGGCCAGACCGTTCCGGCCCGCCGTATTGGACGTTCCCGCAGCTCCGGCGGTTCCACCGGCACCACCAGCACCACCGGCACCACCGGCACCACCGCTTCCGGCGGTCCCGAGCGTCGCCGTCGTCGTCGAGACGATCTGCTGGCCGGACCCGGTCGAGTACACGCCGACCGACGGGCCGCCGGAACCGGCGCCACCACCGGCGCCACCGGCGCCACCGGCGCCACCACCTGCGCCACCGCCACCGGCAGCATTCCTGGTGGTGTTGTTGGTCGAGGGAGCACCGCCGTTGCCGCCGTTGCCGCCATTGCCGCCGAGACCGCCAGCACCGCCAGCGCCGCCGTCGCCACCGTTGCCGGTGGTGATCGCGGTCCCGGTCACCGTGACCGAGGCGTTGTGGGAGTAGACACCGAACGAGCCGCCGCCAGCGGTACCACCGCCACCGCCGAGACCGCCAGTGCCGCCAGCGGCACCGCCGCCACCGCCGCCGCCTTCACGACGATTGCTGCTGCTGCCGTCGGTACCGCCGCCACCGCCGCCGCCGGAGCCACCGGAGCCGGAGCCACCGGTTCCGCCGGAGGAGCCGTCGGTTCCGTCGAAGAGGTCACCCGGGGCGCTACCGGACCCGGAGACACCGGGAGCACCGGCAGTGCCCGCAGCGCCGCCGGCGCCACCGCCGCCGCCACCGGAGCCGGACGGGCCAGCTGCACCGCCGGGAGCACCGGCGCCACCGCTCACACCTGCGTTACCGGCCCGGTTGGTGGGTCCGCCGAAGCTGCCTCCGCCGCCGCCGCCGGAGCCGCCGTTGCCACCGTTGCGCGTCGCCGGGGTGTTGCCGCCGGCACCGCCGCCCTGGCTGGGGTTGGAGCCGTCGTTGGCGTTGCTGCCGTTGGCGCCTGCGGCACCGGCGGATCCGACCGAACCAGACGAACCAGCGACGACGTTCTGGGCTGTCACGGTGCTGTTCGTGATCGTCACGTTGGAGCCGGTCAGGACACGGACGCCGTAGGCGCTCGAACCGGAGGCGCTCGGCGTCCCGCTGTCCACGTCGACCTGGTCGAGCGTGACGTTCGAGGACGACTGCACCAGCACGCCGGTCGAGCCGGAAGCGGTGCTCCCGTCACCCGGACGCAGGGTCAGGCGCCGGAGCGTCGTCGGGACCGACACGCCGGTCGCGGTCACCGCCGGAGCGTCGGCCGCTCCGGTCACCGTGACCGTGGTCGCACCGTTGGTGCCACCGGCGTCGAAGCTCTGGTCGTAGCCGCCCGTCACGTTCACGCCGGCGACCACGGTGAAGGCGTCGTAGGCGCCACCGGCGACACGGAGGTCGGTCTGACCGTTCGCCGCCGCTGCGGTGAGGGCACCCTGGATCGTGCGCTTGGGGTTGGTCGGCGTGCCGGAGTTGGCATCGTTGCCCGAGGTCGACACGAACGAGACGTCACCCAGGACCGTGATGGCCCGGGTCGCCGTGGCGGTCACACCCTCCTGGTCGGCCACGGTCAACGTCACCGTGAAGTCACCCTCGTTGGCGAACGTGTAGATGGGGTTGGGGAGCGTCGAGGTGCCGCCGTCACCGAAGTCCCAGGTGTAGGAGGCGATGGAGTCGTCGGGGTCGGCCGAACCGGTGGAGGAGAACTGCACCACGAGCGGCGGACCACCGAAGGTCTTGTCCGAGTTCAGGACCGCGGTCGGGGCCTGGTTCGGGTTGGAGACGATGCTGACAGTCGTCGAGCTGGTCAGCCCCTCGTCGTCGGTCACCGTGAGCTGGGCGGTGTAGCTGCCCTCGGCGTAGGTGAACGACGGATTGGCGTCGGTCGAGTCGACCGTGCCGTCGTTGTTGAAGTCCCACGCCCGGGTGACGATCGAGTCGTCCGGGTCGCTCGACGTCGCCGAGGAGAACTGCACCACGAGCGGGCGCTTGCCGGCACTCGGGGTCGCGGTCGCACCGGCGACCGGGGCCTGCGGCGGGTTGGACGAGATGCTGATCGGAGCGGTGTGCGTCAGGCCCTCGTCGTCGGTCACGGTCAGGGTCGCCGTCCACGTGCCCACGGTGAACGTGTGGGTCGGGTTGGCGTCGGTCGACGTCGGGGATCCATCACCGAAGTCCCAGCGGTACCCGACGATCGTGCCGTCGGGGTCGAACGAACCGGCCGAGGAGAAGTTGACCGTCAGGTCGCGCTTGCCCGAGGTCCGGTCCGCACTCGGGACCGCCACCGGGGCGACGTTCTCCGGACCGACGACCACCTGGACGGTGGCCGTGTCGGTGGCGCCGTCGGTGTCCGTCACGGTCAGCGCCGCCGTGAAGGTGCCATCGGTGAGGTAGGTGAACGACGGGTTGGCGTCGGTCGAGTCGACCGTGCCGTCGTTGTTGAAGTCCCAGGCGTAGGCGGTGATGTCGCCGTCGTTGTCGATGGAGCCGGCCGAGCTGAACGCCACCGGCAGCGGGGCCTTCAGGTTCGCCTTGCCCGGCGTGGCATTGGCCACGGCCACCGGCAGGACGTTCGCCTGCGACACGATCGCGAACGTCGTCGAGGCCGTGTTGCCGTCGTCGTCGGTCACGGTGAGCTCTGCGGTGTAGCTGCCCACGGCGTAGGTGTTGGTCGGGTTGGGATCGGTCGAGGAGTTGCCGTCACCGAAGTTCCAGACGTAGGAGACCACGGTGCCGTCGGCGTCCGCCGTGCCGTCCGAGTTGAACGTGACGGCGAGCGGCCCCTTGCCGACCTGCGGCGTGGCCGAGGCGACGATCGTGGGCGCCGGGTTCGGCAGGGTGGTGACCGTCGTGGACGCCGTGTTGGTGAGTCCGCCGTTGTCCTTCACGGTCAGCGTGACGACGAACGAGCCAGCCGTGGTGTACGTGTGGGTCGGCGTTGCGCCGGTCCCGGTCGAGCCGTCGCCGAAGTCCCAGTCGTAGGACACGATCGTCCCGTCGTCGCTCGAGCCGGAACCGTCGAAGGCCACGGCCACCGGGATCTTGGTCGACGCCGGCGTGACCGAGGTGACGACCAGGTCGGCGACCGGAGCCGGGTTGGCGCTGACCTCGATGGTCAGCGGCGCACTGGTGGTGTCACCGTCGGAGTCGGTCACGGTCAGGACCGCCGAGAAGGAGCCCTCGTTGGTGTAGGTGTGGCTCGGGTTCGGGTCCGAGGTGACGGGGCTGCCGTCACCGAAGTCCCACTCGTAGGCGACGGTCGTGCCGTCGGGGTCGAACGAACCGGCCGAGCTGAACACCACGTCGAGCGGAGCGTTGCCTGCGGACACGTCGGAGTTGGCCACTGCGACGGGGACCACGTTCAGCGCCGAGAACACCTGGACGGTGGCCGTGTCGGCGTCGCCGCTGTCATCGGTCACCGTGAGCGTCACCGTGTAGGGGTCCGCGGCCGGGGCGAAGACGTGCGTCGGGTTCTCCTCGGCGCTGGCCGACGAACCGTCGCCGAAGTCCCAGCTGTAGGACGCCACCGTGCCGTCGATGTCGACCGTGCCGGCCGACGACAGGGCCACCGTGAGCGGCCCCTTCCCGGAGTCGGGCGTGGCCGCTGCGGCGGCGGTCGGGAACTGGTTCAAGACCCGCTCGACGCTCACCGATGCGGTGGCGGTCGCACCGTCGTCATCGGTCACGGTCAGCGTGGCGATGAACGTGCCGACCGAGGTGTACACGTGCGACGGGTTGGCGTCGGTCGAGGTGCTGCCGTCGCCGAAGTCCCACAGGTACGTGACGGTGCCGTCGAGGTCGCCCGATCCGGCGGAGTCGAACTGCACCGGCAGCGGGACCTTGCCGCTCTCCGGCGTCACGGCCGCGGCAGCCGCCGGCGGCGTGTTGATCGCATTCACGGTCACCACGACCGTGGCGGTGTCGGTGAGCGGTGCCGGGAACGCCCGGTCGTCGGTCACCGTCAGCGTGGCCGCGTAGACGCCCTCTGCGGTGTAGACGTGGGTCGGGTTGGGATCGGTCGAGGTGTCGCCGTCACCGAAGTCCCACTCGTAGGTGGCGATCGAGCCATCGGGATCGACCGAACCGGCCGAGCTGAACGCCACGGCCAGCGGGGCCTTCAGGTTCGCCTTGTCCGGCGTGCCGTTGGCGACCGCAACGGGCGCCTGGTTGACCGACAGGACGGCGATGTTCAGCGACGCCACGTCCTGGGCGCCGTTGTCGTCGATGACGGTCAACGTGACCGTGTAGTTGCCGGGGGTGTTGTAGACCTTCGTCGGATTCGCGGTCGCGCTCAGCGGCGATCCGTCGCCGAAGTTCCAGCGCCGCGTCACGATGATCCCGTCGAGGTCCACCGATGCCGCCGAGCTGAACGAGATGGTGGCGGGGGCGATCGCGATCGGCGTCGCCGTCGATGCCGCGGCGGTGGGCGACTGGTTCGGCGACACGACCACGGTCGTGGTCGCGGTGCCGGTCGCACCGACGTTGTCGGTGACGGTCAGGCTCACGACGTAGGTGCCGGCCGATGCGAAGACGTGCGAGGGGTTGGGCGTGTTGCCGTTGGCGGTGCCGTCGCCCCAGTTCCAGTTGTAGGAGACGATCGAGCCGTCGGCATCCGCAGAGCCGGCGGAGCTGAACGAGACGCTGAGCGGCGCCTTGCCGGTGGCCGGGGTGGCGGCGGCGGCGACGGCGACCGGGGACTGGTTGTCGCTCGCACCGACGTTCAGGACCACCGTGGCCGAGGCGGTCGCACCGGCGTCGTCGGTGACAGTCAGGCGGGCCACGTAGGCCCCACCGACCAGGTAGGTGTGCACGGGATTGGCGGCGTCACTGGTGCCGCTTCCGTCGCCGAAGTCCCACTGGTAGAAGTCGATCGTCCCGTCGGCGTCGACGGAACCGGCGGAACTGAACTGCACGGTCAGGGGCGCCACACCGGTGGTGACGTCGGCCCCGGCGAACGCCACAGGCCGCGCATTGGTGCCCCCAGCAGCAGGTACACACCCTGCTGCGATCAAGGCCGCTGCTGCGACGACTGCCGCCACCACAGTCCTTGAACGTCCTGCGCGCATACCCTTCACGCCCGCTCCGTTGGAGTAGCTCATGCGTCCTCCTGATCCTGTGATCATGATTCCCCCGTTGTGGTCACCAGTCGGATTGGCTGGTGAACGTTCGCCCTGAATGTCTCGAAGTTGCTTGGTCCTGTCGCTGCCGTCGATGCCGATTACGGCGGCGTGATCTCGATGATGATCTGATTCGAGACGGCCACCGCTCCCCTGTCGTCCGTCACCGTCAGCGTCGCCGCGTAGGTCCCGGCGCTGGTGTAGGTGTGCGACGGGTTCAGCGAGTCGGTGACCGCCGGCGAACCGTCACCGAAGTCCCAGCTCAGGCTGAACGAACCGTCGTTGTCGTTGGCGGACCCGGTGAAGTTCACCGTGAGCGGAGCGACGCCCGAGGTCACGTTGGACGTGGCCGACGCCGTCGGCGGATCGTTCACGTCGATCGTCACCGTCGCGGTGGACGTGGCCCCCTGGTCATCGGTGACCGTCAACGTGGCGGTCCAGATGCCCGGAGCGTAGGTGTGCGCCGGGTCGGCCAGGGTGCTCACGAGGCTGCCGTCACCGAAGTCCCACTCGTAGCCGACGATCGTGCCGTCCCCATCGGTCGAGTTGGATCCGGTGAAGTTGACCGTGAGCGGTCCGTCACCGAGCACCACGTCCGCCTCGGCCACCGCCGTGGGCGCCGTGTTGGCGATCACCTGGACCGTCGTCGAGGCGAGGGCACCCTCGTTGTCCTGGACCACCAGGGTGGCGGTGTAGGTCCCGGCGGCGTAGGTGTGGACCGGGTTCGGATCCGAGCTCGGAGCCGAACCGTCACCGAAGTCCCAGGCGTAGCTGAGCCCCGGGCACGGACCGATGTAGGCGCAGTCCGGATCGTTGCTGCCCGCCGAGCTGAACTGGACCGTGGCCGGGGCCAGCGAACTGGCCGGGGTGACCGCAGCCTGGGCGACGGGCGACTGGTTGACCGTCGAGTTGATGGTCCTCGAGGTCGTCACGCTGGCCCCGTCGTCGTCGACCACGGTGAGCGTGGCCGTCCACGTGCCGGGCCCGTAGGTGTGCGACACGTCCGGCGTGGTCTCCACCGGGCTGCCGTCACCGAGGTTCCAGCTGTAGCTGACGATGATGCCGTCAAGGTCGACCGACCCGGCCGACGTGAGGTTCACCGCCAGCGGTGCCCGGCCGTCGGTGGTGCTGGCGCCCAACTGGGGAACCGGCAGCACGTTCGGACTGGCGACGTTCACCGTGACCGTCTGCAGGTTGGTCGCTCCCTCGCTGTCGGTGACCGTCAGCGTGGCGGCATAGACGCCGGCCGTCGTGTAGGTGTGCGACGGGTTGGCGTCGGTGCTGACCGACGAGCCGTCACCGAAGTTCCAGCTGAAGCTCAGGCCCGGGCAGGCGCTCACCACGTCGCAGTCGTTGTCGACCGACCCGGCCGAGCTGAACTGCACCGTGTTCGGCGCCTTGTTGTTGATGCCCATCGGGGTGCCGTTGGCCACCGCCGTCGGGGCCTGGTTGGCCAGGCTCTGGACCTGCACCGTCGCGGTGCCCGTCGCCCCCTCGTTGTCCGTCACCGTCAGCGTGGCGGTCCACGTGCCGGCGGCGTAGGTGTGGGACGGGTTCGGGCTGGTGCTGTCCGGCGAGCCGTCACCGAAGCTCCATCTGTAGCCGGCGATGGTGCCGTCGAAGTCGATCGACCCGGCGGAGTTGAACTGCACCGTCAGCGGCGACCGGCCGCTGGTCGGCGTCCCCGAGGCCGCGGCCTGCGGGGCGATGTTCGGCAGGGAACGGATCTCCACCGAGCGGGTCACGGTCGCACCGTCGTCGTCGGTCACGGTCAGCGTGGCGATGAAGACGCCGACGCCGTAGGTGTGGACCGGGTTCGGGCTGGTGCTCGTCGCCGAGCCGTCGCCGAAGTTCCAGTGCAGCGATGCGATGGTCCCGTCGGAGTCGGACACGGTCGAGGAGAACGTGACCGTGTTGGGCGACTTGCCAAACGCCGGGGTGGCCGAGATGGCGACCGACGGCGGCACGTTGTCCGGGTTGACCGTCACGGTCACATCGGCGCTGTCCACGCCGCCCTTGTCGTCGGTCACGGTCAGCGTGGCCGTGTAGACGCCCTGGGCCGTGTATGTACGGGTCGGGTTCTCCTCGGTCGAGGTGGGGGAACCGTCGCCGAAGTCCCAGACGTACCCCATGATGGTCCCATCGGTGTCACCGGAACCGGCCGAACTGAAGTCGACGACCAGCGGCGCCTTCAGGTTGGCCTTGTCCGGCGTGCCGTTGGCGACTGCCACCGGGAGTTGGTTCGGATCGATGGTGATCGTCGCCGTCGTCGCCGTCGCAGTGGCGCCGTCGTTGTCGGTCACCGTGAGGGTCGGCGTGAACTCACCGTCCACCGTGTAGGTGTGGATCGGGTTCGCAATGGTCGAGGTCCCGCCGTCACCGAATTCCCACAGGTAGGTCACTGTGCCGTCGGCGTCGAACGAACCGGCCGAGCTGAAGGTCACGGCCTCGGGGGCGATCCCCGTCGTCGCACCGGCAGTTGCCACCGCCACCGGCGGCGCGTTGTTCACGGTCGCGTTCGAGACCGAGGCCCGGCGCAGCCCGGCTGCTCCGGTGGTACCGGTCGAGCCCGCCAGTCCCGCGGCGCCGGCCTGGCCTGCCCCGCCGTTCCGGGCAGCAGCACCGCTGGTGCCGCCGGCACCGGCCGCACCACCCGAGCCGGAGGCGCCACCGGCGC
>VGBZ01000048.1 GCA_016870275.1 Actinomycetota bacterium | reverse complement strand
GAACGCTGCAGATGCGGCGACGACGAGCGCTGCGGCTCCCCGGCCGATCCGACTGCGGGACGCGGTCCGCGCCGTCCGCTCGGTCCCGCTGGTCTGGTTGGTGTTGTTGGTGATCTCCATCATGACTCCTGAGGTCTGCGACGGATTCCATCACCGCCATCACCTGCAGGAGTCCACGGGTCGGCGAACTGACAGTTTCTTGCGCCCCTTTCGACGACTTCTCTGCGACGGGCTCGTCTCTCCACCAACCTTCTGGAATCGGTCACTCACTGCGTCAGGAAAGGCGCTCTATTTGGGACATCCAATCTCGCATGCTCCGCCATTTTCACCTAGCGTGAGATCGTGGATTTCTTTCCATCCCGGTGGCGGCGCGCTGCGATCGACGCCGTCGGCCAACTCGCCGACGGCGTCGACGACTGGTGGACCGGACGTCAAGGTGCGGGCCCGATTGGCCCCGCCCCGTCGGCGGGAGTCCCAGCGACCCTCTGGGCGGCGTCCAAGACGGCGGCTGCACTGGCGGCGGTCCCGTTGACTGCAGGCATCGCTGCCGTCGCAGCCGTGCAGGCGCAGCGAACTGCGCTCGGGCGAATCGAGCAGTTCGACGCCCAGATTCACGCCACGTGCGAGGACCGGCCGGGCCCGCTCCCCGTCCGCCGGGCACTCCGGCTCCCGGCCGACGGCCGGTACCTCATCACCTCCGATCTGCACCGGGGCATCGGCGGACGACTCGACTGGCCCCTCCGACAGGGAACCAAGGACCTCTATCGCCACGTGGTGTCGTCCTACGCCGATGAAGGTTGGACGCTGCTCGAGAACGGCGATGTGGAGGACTTCTGGATGGTCGGCGGTTCCACGTGGGGCGCCACCTACGACGTCGTTCGGTTGGCGACCGGCGCCGTCGGACCGCTGGCCGACGACACCCGACGAGACCTGCTCGGCAATCACCTCGAGCGAATCGTCGAGAACAACCAGCCGCTCTACGACCTGCTAGCGGAGATGAGTCGAGGGGACCGCTACCGCAGGACCCTCGGTAACCACGACGATGTCCTCGTCGACACCGTGCTCGCCGATCGACTCGCACACCACCTCCCCGGCTTCGTGGTTCCCGACGCAATCGTGCTGACGGACCTCGATGGCGAAGCCGCCGACGGGCCGTCGCTGCACCACGTCGCTGCGGTCGTGATGCACGGCCACCTGACCGATGCCTGGAACGGCCCGGGGCTCGCCACGCTGGGTCGTGCGGCGACCTGGATCTCCTCCGGTCTCGACGACCTGCCGACCGGCGGGCTCCTGAGCGGCCTTCCGGGTGAGGTCGCCACAGAGACGCTGCTCGATGGACGGGCCGAGAACCAACTGATCGCACTCGACGTGCGCTACGGCGGCAACCGGCGATTCGACTCGCTCGATGAGGAACGGTTGTTCACCCGCCTCGTCCGCTCTGCACCCGACGGGGGATGGCCGTGGCTGATCTTCGGACACACTCACTTCCCGATGCTGCGCCCGGTCGACTCCGCCGGAAACGTGGTTCGCTACGCCAACTCCGGCTGCGGTGTCCTGCCCGGGGCCTTCACCGCCGTCGAGTGGGACGGTTCCAACGATGCATCCCCTCGTCTGGTGATGCACCACGTCGAGCACGGTCGACCGGCCCGACGCGAACTGGTTCCCGACGGCGACGTACTGGCGGTCCGCTGAGCGGATTGATCCGGACGACCCACAGCAAGGGCCCGGCGTGGGGGCTTTGCCCGTGACTCGCCCGGGACAGCTCAGCACGGAGTCGTTACCCTCACGCCATGGCCCAACTGCGAACACCCCAGAGCGCCGTCGGGACGAATCTCAGCGACACCGACGACCTGCTCGTCGGCCTGACCGACGATCAGATCCCCGATACGACCGACGGTGACCCCGGCACGGAGATCGCCACGATCACCGTGGTCCGACGCGACCCGGCGCCGCTCAGATGGCTGGTGGCATGGCGCCGATCAGGTCGAGCCGAGGGTCGCCGGCGCGAGTTCCACCCGATCCGGGCAGTCGTGCTGATCGCAGCAGCCGCCCTGCTCGCAGCACAACTCCCCGGTGCGGCGATCTTTTTGGGCATGCTCGTGGGACTGATCATCGTCCACGAAGCGGCCCACTACATCGTGGCCCGCCGCTGTGGCATGCGACCCGAGGAGTTCTTCGTGGGCTTCGGCCCGACCGTCTGGTCGTCGAGGACCGCCACCGGCCTGCGCTACGGCGTCAAGCTCCTCCCAGTCGGCGGCTACGTCAAGATCCCCGGCATGAGTCCGACCGAGGTGGTCGAATCATCGAACGAGCCCTACACCTACCGGGCGGCCACCAGAGGACGACGACTGGCGGTGATCCTCGCCGGACCTCTGTCCAACCTCGCTCTGGCGCTGGCGCTCTTCGCTCTCTACGCCGTGACGAGCCCGACCGTCGACGCCACCCCGGCTGGTGTCGTGTTCGGCTCGTTCGATCTCCTCTGGGACGTCACGGCGGGGACGCTGCAGTCGTTGTTCCATCTGGTGACCGGCGCCGGCGACTACGCAGCCTCGGTGGCCGGAGGACAACCACCGGACCAGCGGATGCTCTCCGTCGTCGGCGGCGCCCAGGTCACCGACCAACTCCTCGACGGCCAACCGGGACGCTTGCTCGTCATGGCCGGCCTGTTCTCGGCGAGCGTCGGCATCTTGAACCTGCTCCCGGTGCCCCCGCTCGACGGCGGCCACGCTGCGGTGGTCCTCGCCGAGAGCGTCATGGCCCGGGTCAGGCGCCGTCCGTCGCTCCGGCTCGACACCCGACGTCTGCAGCCGCTGGCGCTCGCGGTCGTCGCTGCGTTCCTGTTGCTCGGCGTGACGAGCATGTGGGTGGACGTCCTCCACCCGGTCTCGTTGGGAAGCTGACTCCACGGAACTCCGGGGACCGGGCCGATTCCGACCGGCGTGACTCAGCGACCGGTGTGGCCGAACCCGCCTTCACCCCGCTCGGTCGCGTCGAGGTCGTCGACCTCACTGAAGAAAACGTGCTCGACCGCCTGGATCACGAGCTGCGCAATGCGCTCACCCCGGCGCACCTCGAACGGCTCGCTCGGGTCGGTGTTGACGAGGAGGACCTTGATCTCGCCCCGGTAGTCGGAGTCGATCAGACCGGGCGTGTTCAGGCAGGTGACCCCGTGCTTCAGGGCCAGACCGCTCCGGGGCTGGACGAACCCGGCGAACCCACGGGGAATCGCCAGCGCAATGCCCGTGGGCACGAGCGCCCGCCCTCCACCGGGAGCCAGCACGACGTCCTCACTCGCCCGCAAGTCCACACCGGCGTCGCCGGGGCGGGCATACGCCGGAAGCTCCAGATCGGGGTCGAGGCGGACGATCGGAACCTCCAGCACGAGAGGGGAGGCTAGTGGGTGTTCGGGATGGGGTCGTCAGGGCCAACGTCGGACTCCCTCGCCGTCCGTCCCCGGCGGACCCAGCGGCTGGCCACGATGCCGTGCCGAGGAGCAACGAACCAGACCACGATGAACGCACACGCCAGAACCAACACGATCGTCGCCCCGACCGGGAGGTCGTAACTCCACGACAGGTAGATCCCGATGATCGCCGCAAACACACCGAACACGGGTGAGAGCACCATCATGACGGCCAGGCGGTCAGTCAGGAGTCGCGCCGTGGCCGCCGGTGTCACGAGCAACGCCAGCACGAGGATGTTGCCAACGGTCTGCAGCGAGACGACCACCGCCAGGGTCACACAGATGTAGAGCACCAGGTCGAGGCGAAAGGTCGCCAGGCCGAGGGCCCGAGCCATCTCCCGGTCGAGCGACACAGTCACGAGCTGCCGGTGCAGGATCGCCACGACGCCGAGGACCCCGACGGCAACCAACGCCGCGGTGAGCACATCCCGGGCCGGAATCCCGGTGATGGATCCGAACAGGAACTGCTGCAGGGAACCGGCATACCCCGGCGCCCGGGAGATCACGACCAATCCCAACGCGAACGACGCCACCAGGAAGACGCCGATCACAGAGTCCTCCCTCAGGCGACGATTCTGAGAGAACACCGCCACGAGCATCGCAGTGAGCACGCCGGCGACGACACCACCGAGCAGGAGGCTTCCCTGGAGGACGAACGCCACGGCGAGGCCCGGGAAGACTGCGTGGGCAACGGCATCGCCGATGAAGGCCATTCCACGGAGCACCACATGAGCTCCGACGATCCCACACAGGACCGAAGCGATGACCGTGATGATCAATGCCCGCTGGAGAAACGCCAGGTCCGGATTGAGGAGGTCGGTGACGAAATCGGTGAGCGGCACGGTCACAGCCCGTCGAGTATCCGCAGAACCGGACTGCCGGCCGCCACCTTGAACGTCTCGCACCAAGGCTCCGGGTTGCGAAGCATCGATGGTGGTCCCGAAGCCACCAACGTGCGATCGATCAGCGCCAGTCGGTCACATCCATGCACCGCTCCGAGGATGTCGTGGGTGGTCATGGCCACCGCCCGTCCCTCAGAGGCGAGGTGGCCGAACAACGAGGCGAGTTCCTCCTGCGTCGGCAGGTCGAGCCCGGTGTACGGCTCATCGAGCAGCAGCACATCGGGTTCGGCGGCAAGCGCTCGGGCCACCAGGACCCGCTGCCGCTGGCCACCGGAGAGCTCCCCCACCGGCCTGGTGGCCAATCGACTCAGGCCAACCCGGTCGATGGCATCAGCGACCGCCTCCCAGTCCGCTGAGCGTGGCCGCCGCCAGACGCCAAGTCGAGCGCTCCTGCCGGTGGCGACCGCATCGCTGACTGAGACGGGGTAGTCCCAGGAAAATTCGTGCCGCTGCGGCACGTACCCGATGGTCGAGCGGTCACGGCCGGTCGGAGATCCTGCCAGCAGGATCGTTCCCGAGGAGATCACGACGAGTCCCAGGACAGCCCGAAGCAACGTGGTCTTCCCGGCGCCGTTGGGGCCGAGGATCCCGAGGAACTCGCCCGACCCCACTTCGAGGGTGACATCGTGCAGAACCGAACGACCTCCGAGGTCGACTGAGAGGCCGTTGATCGCCAGAACGCTCAACGAGTCATCCTTCCCCGGGTGACACCCCGGCGCTCGGCTGCACTGCGGACCACGACAGCGCCTCCGACGATGACGCTGACTGCGACGATGCCGACCACGAGCCACACCCACATCGACTGGCCACCCTGATCTGCAGACCGACTCCCAGATCCAGCCACCACCGCCGAACCGTCTGCCCCCCCACCACTGACGGTGGAGGCCGCCTCGGTCCCTGCGAACACCGCCGACGCCGCACCGTTGGCGTCGGTGCTGTCACCAACGGCGAGACGCACATCGGAGAACGTCTCCACCTCCACCCCATCGATCAGTCTCGCCACGGCCTCAATCCGCAGGATGTAGACGCCGGGCTCGGAGAACACCCAGTTCGCATGGGTGTGGGTGTTGACATCGACCCACAACGGTTCCGTCGTGGTGGAGTCGGACTCCCAGAGCACCTTCGGTCCGGACAGGTTCCCGGATTGGAGGTAGACCGACACTTTGCCCGGTCCATCGGCCCCGACCAGCCGCAGCCGGACACCGCGATCGACGCGGTTCATGACGTCCGGATCCTGGGTGTTCCAACCGAGCCACACCACACCCGGGTTCTCGGTCTGGGGAATCACCCAGACGGGTGCGCCGGGTTGAGCGCCGACGAAGGAGTAGCGCTCGTCGTCGGGGAGCACCGACCGCCCGACGTCCCCGATCCGGAACACGACGTCGGCGGGCTCTCGCCACACCGGCGGTCCGGTGGAGGTGTCGTGAATCAGGAGTTGCCACGTCCCATCGACGAAACGCGGTCCGAGGTCGACGTGCCCGGAGGACAGTTCGACTGATCCAGCGACGATCGGCTGGTTGGCTTGAATGGTCTGCGCGAGCGCCGGGTCGTCCTGGTCACGGGACTGAGCCGATGCAGAGGTCGCCGAGATCACCGCCAGGATGACCACGACGACTGCGGCGACCGATGCGGTCACCCGGTGACCCGGGACCGTCGATGAGGGGATCACGGGGACAGGCACCCCCGGATGGAACGGGCGTTGAACCGCATCAACTCGATGTAGGTACGGACCTCTGATGTGAACACGTCTCCGAGAATCGGGCACACGTCGATCCCTTCTGCCTCGGCGACTGATCTCAACATGGTCGAGCGGGCGATGAGGTTGGGTTCGAGGAACACTGCAGGCACGTTGAGGTTCCGAATCGTCTCAGTGAGCCGACGGCGATCACTCAGAGAGGGTTCCGTCGCCGGATTGGGTGACGCGAAACCGGCGATCTCGAAACTGTGATCGCTGGCAAAGTACCGAAATGAATCGTGGGTCGTGATGAGCTGACGGCGACCAGCCGGGATCGGAGCGAGTTCGGCGGTGATCTCCTGATCGAGTGACTCGAGGAGCCGCACGTACCTCGCTGCAGCGTCACGGTATGCGCCAGCTCCTGCAGGGTCGACCTCCGTGAGCGTGTCTCTGATGATGTTGACGTACGCCACGACGTTGTCGATGTCGTGCCAGAGGTGAGGATCGATCTCGCCGTGGATATGACGACCCAGCACCGCTTGTGCCAACTGGAAGACCCGGTCACCGGGGCGACCGAGGAAGCGGAAGGCCGGATCCGCCGGAACCTCCTGGATGGCGCGGTTCGGCACCGAGAGCACGACCTGCCCGAGTTGGTGGTTCACCGGTTCACCTGCTCCCGGCGCATCGTGACGCACGACGACGGCCGACCGGTCCAGATCCACCGCCACATCGGCATGACCGGAATCGACCAGCACCGGATTCGAAGCGACGGCGACCCGCGGATCGACCCCGACGGCGACGGTCAGGTCACCCTCGGCGATCGGTACCGGGCGATCGGTCGGCCCGAGGACGAGTGAGGATTCGAGACTCAGGCGGTACACCCCGGGCTCGGTGAACACCCATGACAAGTGGGTGTGTGCCGCTGTTGGGAGCAGGGCTGTGTCGGCGTCGAATCCATCGCTCCGGTCGAAGCCGTCACCGGAGTCGAAGAGCACCTCGGGCTGACCGAACGACCCGGTCACGTAGGCAACGAGGCGTCCCGGTCCCTTCACGTCGACTGCGGAGAGTCTCACCACGGAACCTCGATCCGCTCCCAGGTCCGACCCTCCACCAATCACCCGCAGCCCCAACCAGAGCGTGTCGAGCGAGAGGTCCTCGACGAGAGGGATGAGCTTGGCCGAATAGGCGACCGACGCCTCGGCGAGCGACACGTTCTTCGCCTCAGCCGGCAGATTTGCGTCCAGCGTGCGAATGAGGGATTGCTGCTCCAACAGGAGGTAGTTGCTGAAGGCCACATCGGCGTAGACGACATCTCGAACCGAACGGAGCGACAGCTCGTAGGTGTGTGGATCCGCACTGTCAGGGATCAACGACGTCACCCGGACGCGATCTCCGCCAACGTTCGACACCAGGTCCCGGAGGATTCCCGTCGTCGTGACCACCTGAACCCGGCTGTCAGATGACGACAGACCGACCGGCTCGACGCAGCCAGTCACCAGCAGACTCGAGAGTGCCACCATCCACCATCCCGAAATGCGCACCGCTCGCCGGGGCGACATCCTCCCGATCACGACTCCGCGGCACGAGGACACCGTCGTTCGGAGAGTCGGGCCACCAACGTCATCACGACCAGCCCGACAACGACGGAGAGCAGTCCAGCGCCACCGATGACGATCGAGGCGGACCCGGTGAGCGGAAGTCGACTCACTCCGGCAGGAGCCGACGACGCTCCACCCGAGGAACCGGCAGCCGCCGCATTCGGCTCGCTCGGCCCTGACCCAGCGGTGATCCCAGCCACATCGGTCGACGGTGAGCCGGGAGAGGGAGAGCCGACAGAGGCTGGTGGGGCCGCTGGGCTCGCAGTGGAACCGACCGACGGGCTGCTCGGTGGAACACCTTGCTGTGCTGGCGGAATGCTCACGGGCGGGACCGGAGCCGTTGCATCGCCGACGAGCACCACGTAGGTCGCCGTCGTGGCCGTCGGACCACCGCCGACGAGGTCAGCCGCCACTTCGAAGGTGAGTTGGTAGGCGCCCGGAGCAGCGAAGGCCCAGTTCGCATGCGCATGGGTGTTGATGCGCACCGTTGTCTCGTTCCGCCCGCCGCCGTCACTGTCGAAGATCACCGATGGAACACCGAACTGATCGGTCGTGAACACCGCAACGGCGCCGGGACCCTTCACGGATCGAAGTCGCCACGTGACGATGTCGCCACGCACCTTTCCGCTGGGCAGGCGCTCCGTGCTCCACCCTGGCCACACCAGGGAACTGTCCTCGGTCTGAGGCAGGAGATGAATCGATCCACCAGGTCGCCCGAGGAACGCAAATGCCGAACCCGGCGGGATCGTCGTCCGCGCAGCGTCACGAACGCGCACCTGGAGGTCCGCCGGCGCTCGGAATGTCGGCCCTCCCGGAGTGGTGTGATCCTTCACGGACAGGACGATTCGGCCACCGGCCACGGTGACCTCGACGAGATCGAGGTGCCCGCGTTCGATCGTGAGCGGCGAAACACGAGCAGCAGCCAGAGGAGCAGCCAGGTTGGCGCCGTTGCCATCGTTTCCGGCGCCGGTTGCAGCGAGCTGGTGTGCCGGGCCGGAGAGGGTGCTCGTCGGCGCAGTGGTGGTCGTCACCGGCGGAACGACCGGCAGGACTGGTTCGGTCGTGGTCACAGGTGCATCGGTGGCCGACGGTGATTCTCGCCCGGCCGCCGGAGCATCGGACTGGTCGGGAACCGCAGATGGCGCACCAACTGGCACCGAGGTGACGCCATCCCCAGAGCCGTCGCCACCGAGCGAATCGTTCTGCTCCTCAGCGGAATCGAGGGCACCCACATCCCGCCCCGCAGCGGAATCGAGGGCACCCACATCCCGCCCCTCAGCGGAATCGAGGGCACCCACATCCCGCCCCTCAGCGGAATCGAGGGCACCCACATCCCGCCCCTCAGCGGAATCGAGGGCACCCACATCGCTCAGCGTTCGAGTACCGCTCGGCGGTGGCGAGCAGGCGGCGACGACAACCAGACAAACGGTTCCCACCACCCCGACGACGTAGCGGATCGCCACAATCCTCAGAGTGTCCCGACCCGGAAGGTGTAGGTGACTGGTCCCGAGGTGATCGGGGCGCCGCCAGACGTGGTTGCGGTGGCCCTCATGGTCACGGTGTAGGTGCCGCTTGCCGTGAAGGCCCAGTTGTAGTGCGAGTGAGTCGGAACGAGAAGCGTGGTCGACTGGGGAAGCGGAGCATTCGTCGTGAACAACACCGAGGGAACGCCGAACCCGTTGGTTGTGTAGACATGGAATCCCCCCGGGCCGGTGACGGATTCAATTCTCCAGGTGACGGTGTTGCCCTGCAGGGCTCCGGCCGCAATTCGCTCGGTCGACGTGCCCGGCCACAGGAGCGATGGGTTCTGGAACTGCGGGAGAATCCAGACGGGAGTACCACCACCACCGAGGAACGAAAAGCCTCCGGGCGGTGCCGGAACCGCAGTCTGAGCTGACGGCTTGACGTGCAGCAACGTCTGCGCCGGATTGCGATACACCGTCGGCACCGACGACTCGTCCTCGATCTGCACCGAGAGGGTCGAACCCACCACGGTGACCTCGAAAATGTCGGCGTGGCCCACCGACAGCACGTACTGGGGAACGGTGGTCGTGCTGGTCGTGCTGGTCGTGCTGGTCGTGACCGGTGGGCCCGGTGGGCCCGGTGGCGGCACACACGCCACCACCAGACCCACGAGCACCACGAGGGGCACAACGAGGTGCGACCGGGTGGGAACCATCATCAGCCGACGATGAAGGTGAACTCGACCGGATCCGAGGTGATCACCCCTCCCGAGGTGAGTTCACCACTCGCTGCGTAGGTCACCGTGTAGTCACCCTCCGCCGTGAACGCCCAGTTGGCGTGCGTGTGCTCACCGGTCTCGATCGTCTGGACCTGCGGCAATGAACCAGCGGAGTCGAACAACACCGTCGGCGTACCGAATGCTCCAACGGAGTAGACCTTGAAATCCCCGGGGCCCTCGACGTCGACGAGTGACCAATCGATCTCATCGCCGACGAACGTCCCGCTCTCGATCTCCTCGGTGGCGTACCCGAGGAACAGGAGGTCCGGATCCTCAACCTGCGGAAGAATCCACACCGAATCACCAGTCGACCCGAGGAAGGAGAAGTCAGGATTGGCTGGAACTGTCAGCTCCGCTTCTTCCTTGACCTTCAAGCTGGCGCAGTCGCTCTCGTACTCGATGTCGTTGTCTTCATCGTGGATGTGGATGTCCCACGCACCGTCCTCGAAGGCAATACCCGGAGCGTCGACGTGACCGCCCTCGAGGATGACTGGGGTGCACGGCCCCGGCGGGGGCGGCGGGGGCGGCGGAGGTGGCACGCAGGCTGCACCGAGGAGGGCGAGTCCTCCAAAAAACGACACCGCTAGGAGTCGAAGTCGACGGTTTCGGTTCTCTGACATCTCAGCTCTCCTCATTCAGTGGGCTCTGTTGGTTAGGTGTGAGGGCGACAAGCACCCCGGATTTGATTCCGTCGGCGCTGCCACGGCCGGTACTATTCCAGAATGAGACTCATTCCTACAAACCCTCTGGTGAGGGTTCGCAGAAACAAGACTCTTCCCTCTCGTTCCGCCCACGGTTCCGGCAGGGTCGCGTGATGGCGCCACCGATCGAAGTGCTGATCCTCGGCGCCGGCCCGCACGCTCTCACGCTGGCAGCCGAGCTCTGTGACCGGGATCCGGCGTGGGGGCAACGCCTGGTCGCTGTGGATCCGGCCGGGTGTTGGATGAATGACTGGAACGCCCGGTTCGATCAACTCGAGATCACCCACCTTCGATCCCCGACGGTGCACCACCCCCACCCCGATCCGCACGCCATCTCACGGCGACGAGATCTGCAGCGAAACGACCTGACGCCCGGTGGCTATCAGCGGCCGTCACGCCGCGTCTTCGACCTGACAGTTGAGGAGCTGATCGAGAGCTCCGGGCTCAACGACTCCGTCATCGGCGGTCGCGTTCAGGACGTTCGATCCGATGGCGATCTCTGGGTGACCCACCTCGACGACGGTCGCACGCTGAGCGCTGAGCACCTGGTGCTCGCGACCAACCGACGCCGAGCAACCATTCCCACCGGTGTTCGACAGACCGCAGCGATCCCCGACGTTCGCGACGTCACTGCTGGTGAGCGGGTCGTGGTCATCGGAGGCGGCCTGACCGCTGTGCAACTCGCCGATCAGGTACTCACCCGGGATGGGTTTCCGATCATGGTGACTCGTCGAACCCTCGTGGAACGCCACTTCGATGTGGACCCTGGCTGGATGGGCCCCAAGTACCTCGACGGATTCGAGAGGATTGCCGACCCAACTGAGCGAGTGTTGACAGCGCGCTCGGCACGGGGCGGGGGAACCGTCCCTCCCGGAGACCTCGAGCGACTCCGCCGAGAGGTCGAATCAGGTCGTGTCGAATTGCACGAAGGCAACCCCGTGGAGCGAGCCGAAACCACCGACACCGGAGCATGTGTCCACCTCGCCGATGGACGAATGATCCGTGCCGACCGCGTCGTCGCAGCCACCGGATCACTCCCGTCCGTCGACGACGATCCGATCGCCAGCCAACTCGTCACGGCCAGCGAAACCGATGTGGTCTGCGACGTTCCCGTCCTCGACGACCACCTCCGGCTTCCGGGGACAACCGTTTACGTCACCGGCGGTCTCGCCACGGTTCAACTCGGCCCGGCAGCAGGCAATCTCGCGGGAGCCCGGCGCAGTGCCAAGCGGATCGCTGCGTCGTTGTGCGGCGGGACACCCATGATCGAGGACCCAGGCACCTCATCAGAGGTCACCGCCACTCGACTCGGGTGATCGGTGACGGCCGCTACGAGCCCACCCCGAGCGAACCTCTCAGCGCTCCTCGCGGAACACCACGTGCTTTCGGACGACCGGGTCGTACTTCTTGAGTTCGATGCGCTCGCGCGTGTTGACCTTGTTCTTGCGGGTCACGTACGTGAACCCCGTGCCGGCTGTCGAGCGGAGCTTGATGATCGGACGCTTGTCGTTCTTGGGCATCAGACCTTCTCCCCACGAGCCCGGATGTCGGCCACGACGCGCTCGATACCGCGCTTGTCGATGGTCTTCATGCCCTTCGTCGAGACCCAGAGCTTGACCCAGCGCCGCTCGCTCGGGAGCCAGTAGCGCTTCTGGTGGACGTTCGGGTACTGCCAGCGATTCGTCCGCCGGTGTGAGTGGCTCACGTTCTTCGCCGTCTGCGGTCGGCGGCCGGTCACCTGACAGACCATGGGCATGACGGACTCCTCTCGAGCGCTCGGGGGCCTGACATGATCGCCCAGCGACCCCGCTCGACGCAACACCGGCCGTCCGGACTCCGCTCAATGCGACGCCATTGAATGGGAATGGCTCTCATCCCAGCGATACGATCGGAGATGTGAGCTCACCACGCCTCCTCCCCGTAACGGTCCTGTCCGGTTTCCTCGGCGCCGGCAAGACCACACTGTTGAACCACGTCCTGACCAACCGGGAGGGGCTCCGCGTCGCAGTGATCGTCAACGACATGAGCGAGATCAACATCGACGCTCAACTCGTGGCGTCCGGATCACTCGACCGGGTCGAGGAGCGGCTCGTCGAGATGACGAACGGCTGCATCTGTTGCACGCTGCGTGAGGACCTGCTCATCGAGGTGGCTCGACTCGCTGGCGAAGGCCGCTTCGACTATCTGCTCGTGGAGTCCACCGGGATCTCCGAACCGCTGCCCGTTGCAGCAGCATTCATCTACGAGAACGAGTCAGGTTGGAGTCTCTCCGATGTGGCGTCTCTCGACACGATGGTCACCGTGGTCGACGCCGTGAACTTCCTCGACCAGATCCACGACGACCGGGATCTCGACGAGCTCGGGCTTGGAGCGGAGGAGGACGATGACCGTGCGCTCGCCGACCTGCTCATCGATCAGGTCGAGTTCGCCGACGTGGTCGTTGTATCAAAGTGCGATCTCGCCACAGAGGAGCAACTCGGAGAACTCGAGGGGATCCTCCAACACCTCAATCCGACTGCGGCACTGCACCGTGCAACCAACGGACAGCTGCCGGTGGCGTCGATCGTCGGCACCGGGATGTTCGACCTCGAACGAGCCGAGACCGCTCCGGGTTGGGTTCGCGAGCTCAACGGTGATCACACTCCGGAGACCGAGGAGTACGGGATCTCGTCGTTCGTGTACCGAGCCCGCGTCCCGTTCCACCCCCAGCGGTTCTTCGACGCCATCGGCGAGACGCTCCCGGGAGTCGTCCGGTCCAAGGGATTCTGTTGGATCGCCAGCCGGCCCGACACCATGGCGCTGTGGTCGCAGGCGGGCGCCGTGTGTCGGCTCGATCCACTCGCCCCCTGGTGGGCCGATACGCCGAGGGAGGAGTGGCCCGACGACGTCGAGGAACTCGCCGACATCGACCGCTCATGGCAGGAACCCTTCGGGGATCGTCGCCAGGAACTCGTGCTGATCGGTGTCGACATCGACGAGGTGGACATCGTGGCCCGTCTCGACCACTGCCTCCTGCGGCCCGAGGAGGTCGAGGCTGGTCCCGGCACCTGGGTCGCACTGGAGGACCCGTTCCCGGAGTGGGACGACTCCTGCGACCTCGACTGATGCGGTCCTCATCCGTTCTCGACTCGACCCTCCCGCTCCTGAGCGGATGAGCCGGCGATCGGGTCCGACCCGAGGAATAGATCGCTTCGGTATCGGACGGCGCTTGGCCCGAACAAGTGGGGCACCAACGCCTCGGGTGGGTCGCCCGCGCACCCCTGTTCGACCCAGTCGGCGAGGTCTTCGACCTGATCGTCATCGAGGACACGGCCGAACCACAGGATCTCGCGTCGGGAGCGTCCGTGCTCTGAACGACTTCGACGGACCTGGATCAGATTCGATTCGCTGCACTGGTTAAGACACTCACTCACCCGGACGCTTCCCTGACCACACCGCTGGATCGCCTGTTCGAGTCGATTCAGGTGGGCATCGTGGTCCACATCCGGGTGTTTGCGAGCCGTCCCGCAGCAGCACCCGTGGCACACGACGACGACGACGTGACTCACGGTGCAACCTCGGCCAACCAGAGGCGCCCTTCGGCATCGCCGAATGCCACCGAATCCCCAGTAGGTGACCATGCCAGCGACGCCACCGCAGCGCCGACGTCGATCTCGGCGAGCGGGGCGGAGCGATCGGTGCCCGAGTACAGCCGAAGCCGCCCGTCAGCACAACCGGTGATGATTCGCTCGGCCCCTCGACCGCTCGGCGCACACGCCAGGGAGAGCACCCGACCTCCGTGCCCACCGAGCACGTCCGGACGACTACCGGCTGGACCGCGACCGCGGAACGTCCACGAGGTCACCGAATCGGCGTCGCCCACCGAGAGGACATCACCACTTGAGTTCCAGGCCAACTCGGTGATCCGGCCGGTGTAGCCGGACATCTCGAGGTCGTCTCCGGTCCAGAGACGGTGCACCCGGACGGAGCCCTCCTGGGTTCCAACGGCGACCAGCTTGCCCGACGGTGAGACGCTGAGAGCGAGCAACGAACCCTTCCATTCGAATGCAGACACAGGTGCTGCTCGTCCCCGCTCGAACCAGAGAATCCCACCGTAAGCGGCCGCACCGAGACGCCGGCCATCGACGGACCACGCCACCGACGCCACCGTGCTCGGTGCATCGTGGGTCTCCAGCTGTCCTCCGTCGTGCCAGAGGATCACTTGGGCGCCGACTGCCGCTCCAAGGCAGCCTCCCCCGCCGGGGGCCCATGCGAGGCTCTCGCACCAGCCTGAGCCCTTGTGTTCCGCCAACGCTTCGCCGGTACGGTCGACGATACGGACGATCCCGTCCTGGCCGCCCGAGGCCAGCCGCCGATCAGGGCTCCACGCCACAGTGAGTGCTCCGAGCTCATGAGCGGCCAGTTCGATCACTGCGCCATCGGTCGGATCGGAGATGACCACCTGTCCCGACAAGGACCCAGCGGCGAGCGCCGACCCGTCGGATGCCCATGCCACCGAGGCGATTCGATCGCCGAGTTCGGCGAGCGGCTCCGCCCGACAGGCAATCCGCGCGACGTGGAGTCCGCTCACACCGCTTCCACCAGGCAACTACTGAACTGCTCGCGAAGCGCTTCACGGTCGAGGTTGCGACCGATGAACACCAGACGGTTGATCCGCTCCTCGCCTGCCCCCCACGGTCGATCGGTCTCCACATCGAGCAGCATGTGAACCCCTTGGAACACGACTCGGTCGGAGACTCCCTCCATGGCGAGGATTCCCTTCATCCGGAAGATGTCGACCCCTTGGTTGGCCAACAACCACGACATCCATCGATTGAGGCGGCCCTCGTCCACCTCGCCGGCGATCTCCAATCCGACCGACGTCACGGACTGATCATGTTGATGATCGAGATCCTCGAGGAACATCGGGTCGGTCTCGAGGACGCGTCCGAGGTCGAAGGCTCCAACATCGAGGATCTCCACCAAGTCGACGTCGGCGTACGTTGCTGGGAGGATCTCTGCGAGCGCATTGATCGAACGGATGCGCTGCACGACGTGCTCGAGTTCGTCGGCGGACACCAGATCGGTCTTGTTGAGCACGATTCGATCCGCAAACGCAAGTTGCTCGATCGCCTCGTTCTCCACCTCTTCTGGTCGCTCGTCATCGAGGTGCCACACGATGTGGCGTGCGTCGACCAACGTCACAATGGCATCGAGGTCGAGTTCGTCACGGACACGCTCGTCGACGAAGAACGTCTGGGCGACCGGGGCCGGATCGGCGAGACCGGTGGTCTCGATGACGATCCGGTCGAATCGGTCACGCCGGCTCATCAGGTTGCCGAGAATCCGGATCAGATCGCCCCGCACCGTGCAGCAGATGCAACCGTTGTTCATCTCGAAGATCTCCTCCTGCGCATCGATGACGAGGGCGTCGTCGATACCGATCTCCCCGAATTCGTTCTCGATCACGGCGATCCGCATGCCGTGTTCCTCGTTGAGGATCCGGTTCAACAGGGTGGTCTTCCCTGATCCGAGGAAGCCCGTGAGGACGGTCACCGGCACCTTGCTGCTCTGCACTTGGTCTGTCACCCGCACATTATGGGAACGATTATTATCTCGCACAAGCACGCCTTCGGAGCGTGAGGACGGCCCGCTCGGACCCACGGCGAGCACGAGGAGCACCGGAATGGATCTCGAACGTCACCTCCACAGCGCCACCGTGCTCGACTGCCAGGGCCGGACCCGCTACGAGTTGACCCTCCTGATCGACGGGACGGTCAGAGTTCGTTTCCTCTCGGGCACAGAGGCCATCGTCAATCTCGAGGACCAGCGCTGCCTGACTCCGGGCGTTTCGATTCCCGATGACCTCTGGCCCGAGCTCGCCGCCATGCGGCCGGCCTGACCGGCGCTTCGTGAGATCTGCTGTGCCTGAGGACCAGGTGTCTTGACATTTACATTGTCACATGCGAATGTGTGCACGTGATTGTTTCAGCCCCACGAGGCAACCAGTCCGAGCACCGCCACGAGACCCGGGCAGGCCGCCGAACAGGCGCTGCGAACCACCCCCGTGCCGAGGATCTCGAGGACGCTGCCACGCTGCTCCGGGCCCTCGGTAACCGCCTCCGACTGGCTGTCATCACCATCCTCGAGGACGGACCGCAGTGCGTCCACGAACTCGTCGAGGCGCTCGACGTCGAGCAACCACTCGTCTCTCAGCACCTGCGGATCCTCCGGTCGGTGGACCTGGTGCGCACCGAGCGTCGCGGCAAGGAAGTCGTGTACTCCCTCGCCGACCACCACGTCGCCCACATCGTGCGCGACGCCATCACCCACACCCAAGAGACTCAGGAGAAGAAGTGAGCACCCACACCATCCACGACCACCACGACCACATCCACAACGAGAGCTGCGGCCACGTTGCTGTCGTGCACGGCGACCACGTCGACTACCTCCACGACGGCCACGCCCACCATGAACACGACGGCCACTGGGATGAGTGCGATGTGAGCGATCTGCACATCACTGCCGAGGATCACATCGACCACACCCACGGACCCGACTGCGGCCACGCAGCGGTGCCGCACGGCGACCACGTCGACTACCTCCACGACGGCCACCGGCACGCAGCCCACGGCGACCACTACGACGAGCACTGAACCGGATTCTCCGGTTCAGGACGAAGCCGAACCGAACCCTCAGGTTCACTCCGCCGGCGACTCCGCGCTGCGGTGACGCTCCCGGGTCGCGACCATCA
>VGBZ01000047.1 GCA_016870275.1 Actinomycetota bacterium | reverse complement strand
ACCCCACCGTTCGGCGTCGGCTGCCGCGAATCGCTCGCAGAGCATGACCACCTCCCGGGTCCGGGCCGGGCCGAGCTCCCGCATGAGACGCGGGACCCCCTCCCAGGTGAGCGGCATGCCGAGTTGGACCTCGGGAACGGAGAACCAAGCATCGTCGGCGGCGATGCGCAGGTCGCAGCTGGCGAGCAGCAACACCCCACCGCCGACAGCCAGGCCGTTCGCCACGCCGATGGTGACCTGGGGCAACCGGTCGATCAGCTCGCAGGTCCGACCACCCAGGTGGACCCGGGCGAGCCGGTCCTGGTCGTTGAGCGGCCGCCCGTCGGGGCGACTGCCGATGTCGGCACCGGCAGAGAACGCGCGCCCGGAACCGGTGAGCACCACGACCCGGGCGCGCATGTCCGTCTCGAGCTCGACGAGCACCTCCTGGAGCGCCTCGTGGGTGGCCACGTCGAGGGCGTTGAGCTTGGCGGGTCGGTCCAGCGTGATCGTGACCAGGCCCTCCAGCGACTCGTCCCGCTCCACGGTGATCCGGTGCTCAGTCATGGGAGCAGTCTCGCAGGGGTCGGCCGGGATCGTCGCGCTGGTGGATGGCCCCGTCGATCAGAGTGCGCCGGGTCGTGGATCGCTGCGCAGCACACCCGCCCGAGTCCGGGTCCAGGTGGCCGGCGGCGACCACACGCCCGTGCCCGGTTCACGTTCGGGCCAGCTGAATGCAACGGTGACCCCGCCGGCCACGCCGTTGCCCGAGGGTCTCCAGTCGCCTGCGTCGGGCGCCGCCATGAGCCCGCTCGGCCCGGTGAAGCCGTTGGTCGACCGGAGGAGGGCGTCGTTGCAGGTCGGACGGTTGCAGCCGACTCCGTCGATGACGCTCATCGAGTTGTCGCCGTTGGCGAACACGTTGCCGGCGATCCGCAGGCCGTCGTCGGCGTTGCGACCTGCAGGCACGCCGCTGCCGGACGGCGCATCAGCCGCACCCTGGACCGCCACCTGACCCCACGGGCTGGCCGACCCGAGTGGGTTCACGACCAGGTTGTTGAGGAACGACACCGTGTCGTTCGGGATCCACTGGCCGTCCAGTCCGGCGCCACCCCACCCGCCGAGCGCACGGTTCGCTGCGCATCCGGCGGTGTCGCCGTCGCAAGACCGGGCGCCCAGGTAGACCTCGAGCGCGTGGCTGCGCGAGCCCGTGCGGTAGGCGGTGTTGTGCGCGATGAGCACTCCGGCGGCCCCGTTCACGCCCAGCGATGCACCGGCGGTGTGGTGGACGACGTTGTTCGTGACGACCACGTCGTAGGCCTCGTGGCGCAGCCACGGTGCGGTCATGAACTCGAAGCCCGTGCCCTGTCCGGCGACGAACCCGCCGTTGCCGCAGTCGTGGATCTCGTTGCCATCCACGACGATCCGGGAGCTGCCGCCCTTCACGTAGGCGCACCAGTCGCCGGCGTCAGAGATCACGCTCCCGACGATGTGCCCGGTGTGCACGGCCACGAAGTCGACGACGTTGTCGCCGGCGCCGGTGAGCACCGAGTCCTCAATGAACACGTTGGTCGACTGGTTGACCTTCACCGTCTCCCAGCCACCGTTGGAGTCCATGGTCACCTGCCGGAGGAGCAGGTGGTCGCAGCGCTCGCAGTGGAACGAGTCGCCGGGGGAGTCGATCATCAGGCCGGTCAGGTACAGGTGTCGGGTGTCGAACACGTTGAGATCGCCGAGCAGTCGTGCCCGACCGGGCCCGTCGACTGAATTGAACACGACCGGCGACGACGGAGTCCCCCACCGGTGTTCCAGGTAGTTGGGGATGGCCGACTCCGGCAGGTTCCCGGCGGTGATCTGCACCCGCACGCCAGCCGTCAGGGCCTGCGAGGACGGGATCCGGCGCCAGGCCTCGGCCAGCGTCCGGAGTGCCGTGCCCCTCGTCGTCCCGATCGCGCCGTCGGATCCGGCGGTGGGGTCGACCCACAGTTCGTTCAACGGCGCCGTCGTCACGGTGAACCGCGGCGATGCCCCACCGGCCGGTGGCGGCGTCGGAGCCGTCGGTGGTGGGGCGACCGTCGTGGTCGGCGCCGGTCGGGACGACGGCGGCGGTGTTGACGGGAGGCAGGCTGCAGCGGCGACGGTCAGTGCGGCCAGGACCACCGCCGACACGATCCCGGTGCGGCCACGTCGGGTGCTGGCTCGGTGGTTCATGTCCGCTCTGTCGGCACCCGGGTGCCGGGACCTGTAGCGGAGCTCCCGATCCGTGCCGGTGCTGCGGTTCGGTCCGTCAGGGACCGGCCGATGTGGCGGCCACCGCGACCTGACCGAGGAGCTCCAGGTTGTCGGCCTGCTCGAAGTTCGCCGCCACGGCCACGGTCAGCGAGGCGTCGGGCAGGTGGGCGACGTTCGAGACGAACCCGGGTACCTGGCCGTTGTGTCCGAAGCCGGTGCCCAGCCCGTCGATCTCGTAGGTGGCCAGGCCGTGTCCCATGCCGACCAGTCGGAGCGGCCCGGCCGGTGGCAGCTCGGCGAACGACTGGATCGACTCGGGCGATGGTGTCGTCATCAAGTCGACGTGGTCCCGGTCGACGACCTCGCCCATGACGAGCGCCCGCATCCACCGGGCCAGGTCGGCGGGTGTGGACACGAGCGCACCCGCGGCCCAGACGTTCGCCCAGAAGGTGCTGTCGACGACGGGGACGAGTGGGAGTGGCCGGGGCGGATCGCAGGACGCCTCGCCCTCGTAGTCGCACTCGCTCCGGGCGCCGGTGATCGTCGGCCCCTGCGCCTCGCCGGTCCAGACGTAGGTGTCGGTCAGGCCGAGGGGCTCGAAGAACCGCGTCTGCACCTCTTGGGCCCAGGTCGAACCGGTGACGGCTTCGGCGATGAACCCCAGGAGGAGGTAGTTGGGGTTGGCGTAGGAGAACGCCGCCCCCGGCTCCGACAGCGGTTCGGCGCCGGCGGCCAGGTCGATCGCCTCCTGGGCCGTCATGTCGTCGGTGGCGCCGGGAAGTTCGAAGAACTCGGGGATTCCGCTGGTGTGTCCGAGCAGCATCTCCACGGTGATGGCGTCACCGTCCGGGAAGTCCACCCAGTTGCTGATCGAGTCGTCGAGCGACAGCTCGCCGTCCTGGTCGAGCTGCATGATCAGCGCCGCGGTGAACGTCTTGGTCACGCTGCCCACGTGGAATCGGTCCCGGTCGGTGAGCGGGGTGGTGCCCGGCGGGTCGGCGACCCCCGACACGGCGGTGGTCTCGCCGACCTGGTCGTCCTCGTTGGTGGTGACGGTCGCGGCGATGCCGGGGACGGTCACGCCCCACGGTGCGACCAGGGTGGTCCGCAGCCCGTCCAGTGTCGCGGTGAGCTGCGCGGCGGGGACGGTGTTGGGTGCGGACTGACCAGAGGGCGTTGCTTCGTCGCCGCAACCGAGGGTTCCGACCAGACAGCACAGCGCTGCGGTCGCAGCGAGCGCGGTTCGACGGATCGACCGGAGCCGCCGGGTCGGGTGCAGGGGGGTGTTCGCCGACATGGCGGGAAGGCTACGCGCCGCACTCAACCTCGATCGCCCTGGCTCCAGTCGTGCGGACGAGCCGGTGGCCCGGGTTCACCCAGGAGTGCTCTGGGCGGCATCTGGCCGGCCCCAGGTCAGGGCGGGCTCGGCGTGTTCCGGAGCGCTTCGACGACCGCGGCGTAGGCGGCCTTCGGTCGGAGGTCGGCATCGAGCAGCAGCGGTGTCGACGGGAGCGAGAAGAACAACGGCAGCAGGGGGTTCCCCGCTCGTGCCCCGGGCGTGTCGAGCCACGTGTCCCCGTCGCCCACGCCCCACACGGTGATCTCGGAGCATCCGGCTGCCACGCACTCGGCGGCCACCTGTCGGTAGATGTCGACCTGGGCCTGTTCGTTGCGCAGCGGGCCCACCGGGACGTCGAGCTCGGTGATCGCCACGTCCACTCCCAGGTTGCGCAGCCGGGTGACGAGACCGCTGATCGATCCGGGGTTGGGGGGCGCCGGCGTCAGCGTCAGGTGGGTCTGCAGCCCGACGCCGTGAATGGGGACACCTCGGCTTCGTAGCGATGCGACAAGAGCGACCAGGGCGTCGGCCTTCGCGGGGAAGAGTTCGGCGAAGATCTCGTTGAGCCAGAGCTTGGCGTCGGGGTCCGCGGCGTGGGCGGCGATGAACAGCTCGGCGATGTAGTCGGGGCCCATCCGGTCGAACACCGACGGGGCGAGCAGACCGAACGGGTACTCGAACGGTTCGTTGACGACGTCCCAGTTGTCGACCCGGCCGCGGTACCGGCCGAGGACCTCACTGACGGTCGAGAGCATGGTGGCGCGGAACGTCGCCGGGTCCGTCAGGTCGCGCATCCACTGGGGGAGGCCGTTCTGGTTGCTCGACTCGTTCACCCACGCCAGCGTGTGGCCGCGCATCGTCAGGTCGTTCGCATCGGCGAAGTCGACGATCGAGTCGGCCGGACCCCAGTTCCACGTGGTGGGCGTCGGCCGCAGGACCGACAGCTTGAGTGCGTTCTCGGTGGTGACGGACGTGAAGTGACGGCGCACGGCGTCGCCGTACGGCGAGCCGGGGGTCACGTGGTAGCTCTCGATCGCAGCGCCCACCCGGATCCCGCGGACGCGGGCGACCTCGGCGAGCGGACAGACGGGCTCGGTGCACTCAGGCGGCGCCGGCGGCGGCGGGCTGCAGGCCGCAAGGCCGACGGCCAGGAGCGCGACGGTGATCGCACCGCCCACCCCGGCTCGCCACCTCGCCCGACTTCGGGCCGGTTGGGTTGCCCCCGTCCCTCGCACCGCTCGCCCCCTCGATCGGCCGGCACCCCCGTTCCTGCCGTGTCCGAATTCGACGGTACCACAGTCGGCTGGATCGGGTCGGGCCGAGCGCCGCGAGCGCCGGAGGAGGGGGCGGGTTCGTCGGTCCTCGGCCTACGGTGGGTGCGGTCGAACGCGGAGGAGCGCCATGACGGTTGCCGACGATCCCGGGCCGATGCTCGGCGAGGACGAGCTGCAGGCCCACGCCGACGAGATCACCGAGCGCGGCTTCACCATCGTTCGCGGCGTGCTCGACAGCGCGTCGTGCGACGAGCTGCTCGAGGACCTGGCCCGGATCGAGTCCGAACTCGGTGTCCGGCCCGCCGACAACGGGTTCGAGGGCCGGGCGACACTTCGGGCCTACAACCTGTTGCGTCACGGACCGCTGTGGGAGCGGATCCCTGTGCACCCGCAGGTCCTGCCGGTGGTCGAGGGGGTGCTCGACTCCGGGTGTCTGGTGTCGAGCCTCAGCTCGGTTCGCATCCAGCCCGGTGAGACGGCCCAGCCGATCCACGCCGACGACCAGTTGTTCCCGCTCGAGCCGCCGCACCCGCCGGTGGTGTGCAACACGATGTGGGCGCTCACCCCGTTCACCGACGCCAACGGGGCCACCCGAATCGTCCCCGGATCACACACCCGGGGAAAGCCCACCTTCGGCGGGGACTACGAGACGGTTCCAGCGGAGATGGACTCCGGCGACGTGCTGGTGTGGCACGGGAGCCTCTGGCACGGCGGCGGCGCCAACACCACCGACGCCGACCGGGTCGGGATCGCCATGAACTACTGCGCCGGGTGGGTTCGCCAACAGGAGAATCAGCAGCTCGGACTTGACCCGGCGCTCGTGGCGACCTTCGAGCCCCGTCTGCGGGAACTGGTCGGCTACGGCGTGTATCAGGGGTTGATCGGCCACATCGAGAAGCAGTCGCCGGAGCAGCGACTCCTCGACGCCGGTGCGGGTGACGGGATGCTCTGGGACCACGCCTGAGCCGACCGTCGCCGGGCGGCTCGACTTCTGTGGTTCAGCGCTGGAGGTCGCTCCGGAGCGCCTCGGGCTGGTGCTCGTCGACCGGGGCGTCACCGAACGTGCGGCGCAGCGCCTTGGTGCGGCGGCCGGGGTCGAGGTGCGGCGGGTTGGTTGGGACGAGCCCCAGCTCGATGACGACGGGCGCCGGGTGTTCCGACCCATCCGTCACGCATGGCGGGTCGAGGTCGCGCACGGGCGCATCGGACGTGCACGGTGGCTGGCGAAGAGCTTCGAGAACACGACCGCGTCGGCGTCGGGGTGGCTTCAGGTCGCATGCCTGATGCTCACCCTCCGTAGTCAGTGAGCAGCGGTCCTCGACCCGTTCGTCGCCACGCCCTCAGGTCCGCTCCGCTCTCAACCAGGCGAGAGTGGCGTCGGCGTCTGAGTCCGGTGGAAAGACCGGGTAGCGGACGTGGACGATCCGCCCGGAGTCCACCGCCAGCGTGACTCGGCGGTACAAGACGAGGTCCTCGACGACGAACGTGGGAAGGTGGAGTGCCGCTGCGAGTTCGAGGTCTGGGTCGCTCAGCAGCGGGAACGGTACGTGCTCCCGCACGGCGAACTCACGCTGTTCGGAGTTGGCCTGCGCGCTGAGACCGAACACTTCTACTCCCAGTTGCCGGAACGCCGAGTAGTCGTCGCGGTAGGCGCATGTCTGGGGTGTGCAGCCCCGTGCTCCGGGAATGCGGTCCCATCCTGTCGGCGGTTCCACGCCGGGAATCCCGGTCTTCGGATAGACGAAGATCACGGATCTGCCGGCCGTCAGGGAAGAGGTGTTGAACCAGGTCCCTGCCGTCGATTCGAGGCGCAGGTGCGGGAGCGCTGTTCCGACAAGGTGCTGGCAAGCACCGTCGTCGACTGGTGCGGGCAGATCGGCGGGGAGCTCATGAGGGTTGTGTCTGTGTGCCACGTCGGACAGTCTCGGCCCCTCGTCAGCATCCGCCCAACTACTTGGATAGGGACACACCCAGTAAGCGCGAGGTGGATCCGTCAGCCACGCGGGCGGGGGAGGTCGGCGGATTAGCAAGGGATTAGCAAGCGCCGGATTCTGAGCATCCCGAGGGCCGAAAACCCTTGGAATCTAGAGCCCGAGAGGAGAATCGAACTCCTGACCTGCTGTTTACAAGTCGTGGGTCGAGCGTCCACCGGGTGCCGTTCAGGCCCGCCAAGTCGCGGAATCTGAGGCGACGTCTCACGCGATTCAACCGCCGATATCCGTGTTCGTCCAGAGATTCGTGAGACAAACCGTGAGACGTCGACGGCGGAGCGCCCGTCCACGATCGAACGGGTAGCTCCGCTCGGCATCGAGCGCTCCTGGCTGCAGTGGGACACTGCGCCATGGAGCGGAACCAGATGGGCGCCCGGCTCGTCAGAGGGACCATGAGATCCGTCTGCATCCTGACCATCAGCCTCGCCCTGGCCTTGGTGGTCTCGTGCACCCGCTCGAACCACCCGGCGGACGAGGTTGGCGGCACGTCGGCACCGCCGAGCAGCATTCCCTCCGATCGGGGCGATCTGGATGACGCTCTCGTTGCTGCTGGAGTCGACGCCGATCGCGTTCCGGAACGACTCGGAGACCTCGGCGACCGGCCGTTCTGCGGATCCGACGTGCGTGCAGAGGGTGAGGCCGGGCTGTCACAACCGGCTCGATGCTTCCTCGACCGGAGCCTCGCTGAGGTCGACGCGGTCTACGTGACGACCTACCCGACGACCGAGGGCGACCCGATCACCACGGTGTACGTCGCGGGTCGGGATGGACGAGTTTCGGTCTTCACTGACATGACACGCGATTCGTACGGCAGCGGCGAGTGGGCTCGTGAGGATGCTCGACGTGTGGCGGTCGCGTCGTCGTTAGGGGCCGCTCGCATCGACCTCATCGATCTCGTCGAGGTTGATCCTGATTCGACCCTGCCGCGGTCGGTCAACGAGGAACTCCCTGGCTGGTTCATCGAGCGGCAACCGCTCCGATGGTGCGGGATGGACGTTCGGACAGCCGATCAGAACCTGGAGGCTCGGCAGTGCTTTCGCGACGCGGTCGAGCGGGGGGACCCAGCAGAGTACGCGGTGGGTCAGACCGGGGATGAGGGGGAACGAGGGATCGCCTGGTTCCGTGTGCTCGGCTCCGACGACATCGAGGTGATCGAACGATCGCTGCCCGGCTCCGGCTCTGCGGCACCGGGTCCACCGGCCTGGCGCAGACTCCGGTGCAACCAGGTCAACTTCTGGATCGAGTCCGGATCCGAGGTCGACCTGGTTCCATGTGCCGACGATCCCGGCAGTTGCACCGCGCAGTGAGCTGGGCGTCGACCGGCTGGTCCGCTTTGCGGACCTTGCCAGTCCGTGCCACCCCCTGACCACGGCAACTCGCCGACGGCGCGGGGCCACCGAGGCGTACCCTTGACGCCATGAGCACGGTCGATCTGTCGGACGAGGTGGTGCGCGAATTCGTCGCCGAGTTCGGCGAGGACGCACCGCAGGTGGCGGAGAAGGCACTGCGCAGCGAGATCACCCGGCACCGCATCGAGCGGGCCGTCAAGGACGGGACCGACCCCGCCGCAGCGGTCGCCGAGGCCCTGGCCAAGGACCCCGAGTTCGTCGCCGAGGTCGAGCGTCTCGACTCGGCCGGCGAGCAGCCAGCCGGAGACCTCGAGGAGCGCCTCCGCCGCTCGGCCGGGTGAGCTTCCAGCCGACCCTGCTCGAGGACAGCCTGGATCCCTGGCTCGCCGTCGAGCCGGACCCCGACCGCCGGGAGACCGTGATCCGGTTCCTCATGGCACTGAGCGACGCTGAGGGCCGCTGGGACGACGCCCGGCCCGTCCCGGGCACCAAGCTCCCGGCATTCGCCGCGATGGTCCCTGGCGCCGGTGTCGTGGTCGTGTGGGTGATCGCAGAGCGATACTCCCAGCTCGCCATCAGGTACCTGTACGACATCTCGACGATGCAGCGCTTCGGCGGTTGACAGCGGCTCCGATCCGGCCGTCGCAGACGTGGTCAGGGAGGGGCACAGACTGGCTTGTTGCGCAAGCGCAACAAGCTCAGGCCCTCGATCGGAGCTACGAGACTGTCCGGAGCTCCGCGAGGACCGGCCGGTAACCGGCCCTGGCGAGCCAGGCCCGTGCCCGACCGAGTCGTCGTTCCTCGGCGTAGCCGCTCCAGCGGGTGTGGATCTCGTCGTGGGCGTCGACCACTCGTCGGAACCGGCGGAACGCGCCTCGACCCTCGATGGCTGAGGACAGCTTCTCAGCGGCGGTGCGGTCGTCGAGCAGGTCGATGAAGGTGACCATGTCCTGATAGGCGGGTTCGGAACCGGTGCTGTGGACGATCAACCAACGATCGGATTCGCCGAGGTCGATGGGTTCGCCGAACTCCTCGGCGTACTCGATCGCCGGCATGGGCCCGATGGTGCCATCGTCGAGGCTGATCGCCCCGGCCTCGCCGTGGGCGTCGTCGAGCAGCTGTGCGAGGTCGTCGAGGGCGGGCGGAAGTCGGCGCCGCCCGTCGCCTCGCATGAGGGGATGGCGCTCGACAGTCCCGAGTACCGGCGCTGGTGGCTCGACCAGCAGCGCCGGTGATCTAGTGCCGCAACCGGAAACGTTCGCCCGGCCAAGGGACGCGTCACAGAACCGGCGTTCGGGGACAGGTGCAAGGCATCAGCGATGCCGGATCTGGGAGGATTCCGAGATGGTGGCGGGCCGACCCACCCGGAAGGTGGTTCCGCCTGCGGTCGTCCTGACGATCGCAGGCGACCGTCCCCTGCGCGTGGTGTGGGAGAACGAGATCGGCGGCCTCACCTTCGAGGTCGGCAGCGGAGACGATCGCCAGTTCGTCAAGTGGCTACCTCCGAACCAGGCATGGCGACTTGCCCCGGAGGCCGAGCGCATGCGCTGGGCTGCCTCGTATGTCCAGGTCCCCGAGGTGATAGACGGCGACCACGACGCCGACGGCGCCTGGCTGTTGACCCGCGGGCTCCCAGGCGACAACGCCGTGTCCGACCGTTGGACGGTGAATCCTGAGATGGCCGTGCGAGCAGTCGGCGCCGGGCTGCGTCAGCTCCATGACCGCCTGCCAGTCGGGGACTGCCCGTTCTCCTGGTCAGCCGACGATCGCATCGCCGAGGTGGGACGCCGTCACCGGGCCGGCGAGCTCGATCCGTCGGGTTGGCACCCGACCCATCAGCACCTGACCGTCGAGGACGCACTCAACATCATCGACTATCCGCCCCGGACCGATCAGCTTGTCGTCTGCCACGGCGATGCCTGCGCTCCCAACACCCTGATCGCGAACGACGGAACATGCAGCGGCCACGTCGATCTCGGCACCCTCGGCGTCGCGGACCGATGGGCCGACCTCGCGATCGCGACGTGGAGCACCGAGTGGAACTACGGCCCCGGCTGGGAACTCACCCTTCTCGATGCCTACGGCATCGACGCCGATCCAGAGCGCACCCGCTACTACCGACTGCTCTGGGACCTCGGGCCGTAGCGCCACCGGACCGGCGTTTGGGGACACCGCGCGATCGGGCTGACAGTCTTCGACCAAAGTCGCCGAGCGCTCGACCTAGTGCGTGGGACCATGTGCCTCGTGGACATCCCGATCAAGACCGTCGACGAACCTGGCCAAGCCGAGCTCCAACGGCTGATCACGAACCTGGGGACATGGAACAACACGGTTGCGCCACCAGAAGAGCATAGGAAGCTCGCGGTGTTCGCCTACGCCGCAGACGAACTGATCGGCGGAGCGGCTGGGTACACCCACTGGGGATGGTTGTTCGTCAGCCACCTGTGGGTGCAGGACGGGTCTCGTCGCGCTCGACTCGGGTCCCGTCTCATGGAGCAGATCGAAGCGGCGGCCGTAGGACGAGGGGCAGAGATGGCCCACCTCGACACATACGACTTCCAGGCGCGCCAGTTCTACGAGCACATCGGCTACGAGCAGTTCGCCGAGCTCGAGAACTATCCACGCGGCCACTCGCGTCACTTCCTCAGGAAGCCGCTCGTCTAGAGAACTCCATGTCCACGAAGTGCCGATCGGGGACACTCGCCGAGTGCCGGACGCACGTAGTGCCGGCTACCCGCCGGGCACCGGACCGGACGGTTGCGGGGTGTCCCTGCGCCGCCCGGCGGGCCATTGCCGTTCTCCTCGTGGAACCGCTGCCTCTCGCTGTGCGGTCCCATCGACGGGGCGTGCTCTCCAGCTCTGTCCATCTCGATGGACGAGGACGTGTTCGTAGATGTCGGGTCGGAGCCACCGACGACGACGTACCTCGGTGAGGCCGCCGCCGGTCACCGCCTCGACCACCTCCTTCATTCGGAGTGCCTCGTCGGTCGGGTCTTCTCCGCATGCGTCACAGCCGCACGCCGGGAAGAGCTCATCACCAGCGAACCCGTACTTGAGACCCACACCGGGGAACGAGGTGAAGGTGAAACGCAGCGCGGCACCTCCTCCGTCTGGGGTGAGCTGCACGACTCGCTCCGTGCCATCCCGTGGGCTCGGCTCGTCGGACCGTTCCACCGCATAGGTGGCGACCAGACGAGCGATCTCGGCGTCGGCTGCCTGGTGCAAGACAGCGAACCGTTCAGCTCCGGTCACTCGGCCATACGCCTCACGGTCCGGCTGCTGGTCCATCGCAGAGATCGTCGCGCGCGGCCACCTGCTCCATACCAGCGACTTCCACCCCAGACGCAGAGCGGCATGAAGTGCCGGATAGCTCACGGCCGTCGGCGGGCCGCTCTTGCGCGCACCAGGTGGAACTACGTGTTTTCGCCCCAGACCCGACCTCCGACGGTCTGGGCAGCCAGCGCGTCGGATTCCTGGATCCAGTGGGCGTAGATGTTCGTCGTCGTCGAAGGGTTGCGGTGACCGACCCGCCCCGAGACGCTGCGGAGCGGCACGCCGGCGTCGAGCAGCTGCGTGACTTGGAGGTGCCGCAGCCCGTGGAGGTGGATCCAGGTGGGCAGCTCCATCCGGTCGCGAAGTCGGCTGAACGCTCGGGTCGCGCTCGAAGGGTGCAGTGGCTTCAGCCCGCCGGGTTCAGGTGCGAGCACGTAGGCGTCGTCGCCCAGCTCGATGCCGCACAGCCCGCATGCCTTGGCGTGGCGGTCCCGGTGGTCGAGCAACCAGTCGAGTGCGAACGACGACAGCGTGACCGTGCGGTGCTGGTGGGTCTTGGTGTCCTTCTCGTAGACGACGTTCGTCTCACCGATTGCCGCCTCGATCCGCAGCGTGCCGGCCTCGACGTCGACGTGCCGCCAGCGCAGCGCGCACAGCTCACCTCGACGCGCGCCGGTGTCGGCCGCCAGCACGATCAGCGTGGCGAGCGTCGGGTTCACCTTCAGCGCCTCGTCGATCATCGCCCGGGCCACGTCGATCGGCACCGGCTTCGGGTTCGACGTGTGCTGTCGAGGAGGGCGGGCGTCGCGGCCGACGTTGACTGCGACCCAGCCCCAGCGCTTCGCCTGATCGAGCACTCGGCACAACAAGACGTGACAGCCCCGCACGGTCGAGCGTGAGTAGCCGGCCTCGACCAGCGCGCCATAGAAGCGGTCGAGGTGCTCGGCGCTCAGGTGCGACAGCCGACGCGACCCGAGCGCCGGCAGCACGTGGCACTCGGCCGAGGTCCGGTAGTTGCGCAACGTCGTCGGCTCGAGCCCCTCGAGCTCCGCCTGGCGCAGCCCCGCCTCGACCGCGTGCGCGACCGTGCGCTGACCGACCGACACCTGGCCACGAGCCGACTTGGTGATCAGCTCGGCCAGCGCGACGTCGGCCTGTCGGGAGGTGCCGTGGAAGGTCACCGACTTCTGTTGACGCTTGCGCGTCAACGGGTCCTCGCCCGCGTCGACGCGCAGCTCCCAGGTCCCCGGACGTCGTCCCTTGCGCTTGCTGCCCTGCATCCCGTTTCTCCGTTCTCGCACCGATTCGTGAGACGTCGGTGAGATTCCGTGAGACACGGTGACGGTCAGGTCTGAACACCAACCTGACCACGTGCCGAGAACCCTTCAAATCCAAGGGTTTCGGCGGGTCTGAACAGAGCCCGAGAGGAGAATCGAACTCCTGACCTGCTGTTTACAAGACAGCTGCTCTGCCAACTGAGCTACTCGGGCGGGACTGGCGGACAACGTGGGTGACAACCCTGTTGTTGGCTGGTCGGTGTTAAGGCTAGCGGGGTGGTCGGCGGCTGTTGGTGGCTGCCGGGGGTGTGCGGGTGGCCAGCGTGGCGGCGGGGTCTGTGGGTGGGCGCGGGTGAGCGCCGCTCTGCCGGCTGGTCGGGGGTCAGGCGGCGAGTGAGGGTGGATCGTTGGTGTGGTGGCGGGTGTGTTGGGTGGCGGCGGTGGCGTTGCGGAGCGCGGCCCAGGTGGTGAGGTTGAGCAGTTGTCGTCTGCGGCCGACGGTGTGGGCTCGTTCGCGGAGCATGGAGTCGTCGAGGAGCCGGTTGCCTGATTCGGTGTCGTTGCGTCGGCCGTAGAGGCGGTCGTGGTCGGGGTCGGCGGGTGGGATGGCGCGGAGGTGTTCTTCGCGGTTGAAGCCGGTGTCCTCGTCGTCGGTGGTGCGGTCGAGACGGAGCCGAATGGTGCCTGCTCCGAGGGTGGTGGGGACCCGGTATTCGGCGTAGAAGCGCCAGCTGTCACGGTCCTGGCGTCGGAGGATCTTTGAGCGTTCGAGGGGGTGGAGGGTGATGGTGCCGTCGACGGCGATTTGTCGGACGCACGGTGCGCCGTGGCGGAGGTGGATCTGCACGCTGGCGGGCCCACCGGCCCGGTTCACTGAAACCTCGCCGAGGTACCGGTCGCGGTGTGTGCCGCCTTTGGCGGTGTGGACCCGTGAGATGGGGATGATGCCGTGGCGGGTGATGAGGTGGTGGAGGTGAGTGCCGCGGAACGCGCCGTCGTAGACAACGGCTTGGGTTCCAGCGAGTAGGGGGAGGACCCGGTCGAACGCGGCGAGGGCGGTGGCGGCTTCGCCGCCGGGGCCTTTTGCGGGGGAGTGGTCAACGGCGAGGATGATCCGTTGGTTGCGGGCGTCTCCTCGGGTGGAGAGGAACACGTATTTGGTGCCGAACGCCTGGTCGCCGCCACCGACCGCGTGGAGCCCGGCGTCGGGGTCGGCGCGTCGCATCCGGATCTCACCGGTCGCGGGATCCACTGTGCCGCGCTGGTTGGGGCTGGTTTTGTAGCGGGGGGTGAGGACTTTGCCGTCCCCGGCAACAATCCGGTCGGCTGACGGGTGGGTGAGGGACCCGCTGCCGTTCGGGTCGCAGAGTCCGATCTCGACGGCGAGTCGTGCGGCGTGTTCGGTGAAGGTGTCGGTGAGGACGGCGAGTTGGGTGTCGTTGCTGGTGAGGTAGCGGTCGCGGAGGTAGCGGTAGTGGTGGCGGCGCATCGGCTCGACCGGCAACAGGATCCCGGCTCGTTTGATCGCGGCTCGGCGGATCAGATCCCACCAGTCCGAGTCGACACAGGACAGTTCCACGTCGACTTGTCGGGCGGATCCGAACACCGAGACGAGCGCATCCCAGATGACCCCGCACACCAACGGATACGCACGCGGCCGGCCGCCATGACTTCCCTCGAGTTGGTCTGCGGCGAGCGCGTCGAGGCGTTCGGCGGCGTCCCAGATGAAGTCGTCGTCCAACAGTGCCCGGACGGTTGCGCGTTGCGACAGACGTCCCGGCTGCTTCCCGCTAGCGCCAGAGATGCTGGTGTTGGTTGTGGCGGTCACGGGTCGTTCCGCCAGTCCCAGCCGATCAGTCGTGCCGCCGCATCGAGGCTGCGGCATCCCATGACGTGTGCCGCGGCGTCGATCCGACCGGTGGTGTCGAAGACGCGTTTGCCGGCCCAGGCGCGGACCGATCCCAATCCGAGGTCCGGTTCGCCGGTTAGTCCGGCGCGGGTGAACAGGCGTCGCAGGTTCGTCGACATCGACGCCTGTCCGGCGTGCCGGTGGTCGGCGCCTGCGTAGGTGAGTGGCCGGTCGTCGCCGTTCAGGTGGCGGATCCGACGAGCCAACTGCGTCGCACCCCAGTCGGTGAGCGGTACGCGGCGAGGGTGGGCCTGGTAGCAGCCTGGCAACGACACCATCCCCGCATCGAGGTCCACGTCGCCGGCGGAGATCGCAGCGATCTCGGTGGTGATGGCACCGGCTTCGGCGAGCGCCACGATCGACGGCTGGCGGGTCTCTGCCACCGTCGACAGTGACACCGCCCGGAGAATGTTCAACTCGTCGTCGCTCAACGGGCGGCGCGCATCGACGGACCGAGTGGGTAGCTCAAGCGCCCACGTCGGGTCCACCACCGTCGCGTCGACACCGTGGAGCACCCGGAAGAACACTCGCAGCACCGACCGGCGGTGATGCATCGTCGGCCCCGACGGCCGGCCACCACCCAACCCGACCGCCGAGATGAACTCGGCACACAGTCGGTCCGAAACCCCAGCGAGGTCGTCGACGTGGTGGGCGGCGGCGAACTGGACGAACCGCTCCAACCCCTCCGCCGTTACCGCAACCGTTGAGGCCGAGTAGCCGACGTCGCCCATCCACGACACCACCAACTCCACCAACAGCGCCAACGGCGACTCGACACTCACCTCGCCGTTGGCGTGGCGGTGCGCGAGGTCGGCCAGGCGGTACACGCCGCCCATTGTCGGATCCGCCTGTTCCACTAACCGCAGACGCGTACGATCACCCACGTCCGAACCTCCATGCAGGTACGGGCCAGGCCCCGGGCAGCTCTAACTGCGCCGGGGCCACTTGTTTATGATCTGGATACTATTCCGTTGGTGTCCAGGTCGTCAACTACTCTCAGCTCAGTGCGGATCGATCCAAATGACCTGCTGAACGCTAGGGAGGCCGCCGACTTGTTGGGCCTGGCCCATCGGGAAGCGATCGCCACGTACCGTCGGCGATACGAGGACTTCCCGGAGCCGGTGCTGAAGAAGGGCACCTGTGTGCTCTGGGCACGACAGGACCTCGTCAACTGGGCGGCCAGCAGGAGGCGCAGCTAGCGGAGAGCGCCTGCTGAATTCGTTCGGCCAGTAGCCGCTGCTGCAGCGCTAGTGCCGGAAGGGAGGTCGCGCTAGGTCACCACTGCGCCGGCCGACCAGTGCCGTGCGGTGTGGTCGACAGGAGGAACTGCCAGTCGCGCAGAGAGCAGCAACTGTGCGAGGCGACCCACTTCTGACGGCGCGACCGCCGTTGTCGAGCTGGCGAGCAGGTCGGACCACATGTCCTCGAGTGTGAGGAATGTGAACCTGCATCCTCGGAGAGCCTTGCGGATCACCGGGCTGGCCGCCCACATCTCCGCAGCGATTGCCGGATCCTTGATCCGGCCGGTAAGGCGCGTGACGGCGATTGCATAGGTGAACGTCTCGGACCCAGTCCGCTCACGAACGACGGTTCTGAATGCATCGGTCCACTTTGGCACGCACAATTCGCGGAAGTGCAGGAACGTGGGCTTCCTGACGTTGCCGCCAGCGAGCCGCTCGACCTCCATGAGCTTCGTCTCGGCGTTGAATCCTGACTGCCACGCCTTGCACGACACCGCCACCACGCGCTGGTTGCCGCGTCGGTGGGGATCGAGGCCGACGACATCGAGATCCGAGTGGACCGAGTCCTTCTGCTTCACGAAGTCCCGGCGGCGCTCGTTGGGCCTGAACTTGATGTTGTGGGTCGTCAGGAATCCCCGGTGCTGCAGAAAGTCATCGACGATCTGCTCGAGGACGTCTTCCTTCATCTCTCCCAGCTCACCACATCTGTCGCATCGGTGCAGATTCCATGACGGTGGGGCAGCCGACACTCCCAGCAAGTGGCCAGCCCTGCGGTCGATCGCAATGATGTCGGCCGCTTGGTCGCTGGGAGACGGCGCATTCGGTGACGCAAGCACCGACCCGACTTCAGTGGACCCAGCTGCCGGTGGCGCAAGGCGAATTCCCCGCGCCCCACAATCGAGAGCGTTGTCGGCGTGGCTGAATCCGGATCGCGGTGCTGGTTTGGGCGGTTAGGATCTCGGTCGGAGGGAGCACGGATGGCGGTAGTGAAGCACCCCGGGTCTGGTGGAGGCTCCAACCCTTGAGAGGATGGAGCCATGTCAGAGCAGCGACGGTCGGGGAGGTACCCGGCGGAGATGCGTGAGCGTGCGGTGCGGATGGTGTTCGATCACCAGCACGAGTACGGCTCGCAGTGGGAGGCGATCAGTTCGGTCGCCGAGAAGCTCGGCCCGAACCCGGAGACGGTGCGCAACTGGGTCCGTCAGGCCGAGCGGGACACCGGTCGGCGGGCTGGGCCGACCAGCGATGAGCTGAGCGAGTTGAAGCGGCTGAAGCGTGAGAACGCCGAGCTTCGCCGGGCCAACGACATCTTGAAGGCGGCGTCAGCAGGTTCAAGGGGTCAGTGCAACATCTCGTCGAGAACGGTGGCGGGGGTGCGGAATCCGAGGGTCTTGCGCGGACGGGTGTTGAGCTTCGCTGCTACGGCGTCGAGGTCTGCCTGAGTGAGTTGCGCCATCGAGATTCCCTTGGGGAAGTACTGGCGCAGCAGTCCGTTGGTGTTCTCGTTGGTGCCTCGTTGCCATGGGCTGCGCGGGTCGGCGAAGT
>VGBZ01000046.1 GCA_016870275.1 Actinomycetota bacterium | reverse complement strand
AGAACGCGGTCGCCCGCCTCCACGCGACCGCCGATCCGTTCGAGCAGATCGTCGATCTGCCCCTGCGTCGGCTGGATCCGGACGATCGGGTCGAGCAGCCCGGTCGGCCGGACGATCTGCTCCACCACCTGAGCGGAGTGCTCGACCTCCCACGCCCCCGGGGTGGCTGACAGGAACACCGTCTGACCGGTGAGCTGCACCCACTCCTCGAATCGAAGCGGTCGATTGTCGGCCGCAGACGGCAACCGGAATCCGTGCTCGATGAGAGTCGCCTTGCGTGAACGGTCCCCCTCGTACTGGCCGTGCAACTGTGGGATGGCGACGTGGGACTCGTCGATGATCGTCAGATAGTCGCGCGGGAAGTAGTCGAGGAGGGTGTTCGGCGGCTCGCCCGGCGCTCTGCCCTCGAGCGGCGCCGAGTAGTTCTCGATCCCGTTGCAGATACCGATCTCCCGCAGCATCTCGAGGTCGTGGTCGGTTCGCATCCTGAGCCGCTGCGCCTCGAGCAGCTTGCCGTGCCCCTGGAACCAGGTGAGTCGGTCCTCGAGTTCGACCTCGATTCGCCCGATGGCGGCGCGAAGCCGTTCCTCGGACACGACGTAGTGGGTCTTGGCGAAGATCTGGACCTCCTCGAGCCGGTCGAGCTTCTCCCCGGTCAGCGGATCGACCTGCGAGATGGATTCGAGGTCGTCGCCGAAGAACTCGATGCGTAGCGCCGACTCGTCGTAGGCGGGCTGGACCTCGAGGACGTCTCCGCGCACGCGAAACGTGCCTCGGCTCAACACGACGTCGTTGCGGTCGTACTGCAGCGCCACGAGATCCCGGAGGATCTGACGCTGATCGACGGTCTCCCCCACCCGGAGCGACAGGAAGCTCGTGGCGTACTCATCGGGTGACCCGAGGCCGTAGATGCACGACACCGATGCCACCACGATCACGTCCCGACGAGTGAGCAACGCAGAGGTGGCGGCGTGACGGAGCCGTTCGATCTCGTCGTTGACCGAGGAATCCTTCTCGATGAAGGTGTCGCTCGAGGGGACGTAGGCCTCTGGTTGGTAGTAGTCGTAGTACGAGACGAAGTACTCGACCCGGTTGTGCGGGAAGAACTCCCGGAACTCGTTGGCGAGTTGCGCTGCGAGCGACTTGTTGGGCGCAAGGACGAGCGTCGGCCGCTGGACCTGCTCGATGGTCCAGGCAATCGTTGCGGACTTACCCGAACCGGTGATGCCGAGGAGCGTCTGGAAGCGTTGCCCGGTGTGGATGCCCTCGCTCAACGCCGCGATGGCTGCCGGTTGGTCGCCGGCGGGTTGGAAGGGCGAGACCACCTCGAACGGTCGCACCATGGCCGGTTCGGCTCGGCGGATGCCGGTGGTCCCACTCACTCGAGCGACCCGATCCAGTCCCACGCACGGTCGACCTCTGACTCCAGATCCTCGAGGGTGCCCTCGTTGTTCACCACGAAGTCGGCCAGCGCAAGGCGCTCGGCCCGATCGGCCTGGTTGGCGATCCGGGCCCGGGCATCGACCTCGGTGAAGCCTCGGTGGGCCACGAGCCGCTCCACTGCGACCTCCGGATCGAGGTCGACGACGATCGTTCCGATCAGGCCCGGCCACCCGTTCCGGTCGAGGAGCGGGATGTCGAGCACGACGACGGCATCGGTTCCGGACGCCTCGGTCACCCGGCGGTCGATTTCTGCGTGGACACGAGGATGCACGATCGCACCGAGATCGCTCAGTGCCTCAGGATCGCTGAACACGATGGCTGCGACAGCCGGGCGGTCGAGCGTGCCGTCGGGGGCCACGATCCCGGCACCGAAGCGGTCCACCATCTCGACGAAGACCTCCGTCCCGGGCTGTTGGAGTTGATGGACGATGGCGTCGGCATCGACGACGACAGCCCCCCGCCGGGCGAGCGCCGCTGAGACGCTGGATTTTCCGGAGCCGATCCCCCCGGTGAGACCGATCAGTTTCACGATTGAACCCTAGACCCCCGCTGGGACGTCGGAAGTGGGCAGGAAAATGTCAAAGGTCATGAGATGAACCCGCCGAAGACCGTCCGAGAGGGTGACACCGGTCGCCAATTCGAGTGAACCCGACGGAGCGACATGATCGAGATCGACGAGCCGGCTGGCAACGACGGGCTGCTGGACCGACTGCGCAGCCGCGTGCGGCGCGACGTCGAACAGGCCACCGTCGATCCGTCGGCCAGACCGGTAGGCGATTTCGAGCTCGACGAGTTCGTGGCCCGTGACCAGATCGCAGTGTTCACACCGCTGGTGACCGCTGCACGCCTCGCCACAACGATCATCTCGGTCCTCCTCGTGAGCACCTCAGCCGAGGCCACCTCCCGCTCGCTCCAGTTCTGGACGGGGCTGCTCGTCGCATACGCCGTGTTCCGATCGTTCCGGCCGTTGCGCTACGCCAACGACGTCTCGTCGCTGCTCCGTGTCATCGGTGAGGTGGGGATGACCACCGTGGCGGTCGTCGCCACCGGAGGTTGGACATCGCCGCTGATCCTGATGCTGCTCACCTCGGTCATGATCGCCGGCTTGGCCCGGGGATTCGGCTTCTCGACTCGCGTGGCGGTCGCCACGATCGTGGCGGTCACCGTCCCGACGATGGCCGAGTCGGCGAACCCCCGATCGGTGCTGCTCGATGCGCTCTCGTGGGGAGCGATCGTCGTGCTGGTGGCGATCACCGCCGGCTACGCCCGGCGTATCTCTGGCGAAGCCGACCGGGACCGTGAGCTGGCGCTCGGACGCATGCACCGGCTTGCGGACGCCAACGAACTGCTCTTCTCACTGCACCAGGTCACCCAGACCCTCCCGGCGTCCCTCGACCTCGGCGAGGTGCTCGACTCCACGCTGAACCGACTCAAATCGCTCATCCCGTGCGACTCGATCACCGTCTTGTTGTTCGACGAGACCGATGCCCACTGGGACGTGGCTCGGCACCACGGACTGCACCTGCCCGCTCGACTCGGGCCGACGCAGCTACCGGACGGCCTGAGGCGAGCCATGGCAACGGGGACGACCGACAGCGCCACTGACCTCGCTTCGGAACCGGGCGGAGGGTTGTCGGGTCGAATCGGCTCCGGCGTGTACGCCGTGCTGTCGGCCCGTGGCTCGGTGATCGGTCTGCTGGCCGTAGAGCACTCAGAACCGGGCCACTTCAGCGAACGCGACATCGAGGTGGTCAACGGATTCGTCGAACCAGCGGCGCTGGCGATCGACAACGCTCGCTGGTTCACCCGGCTTCGCACGGTCGGCGCTGATGAGGAACGTACGCGGATCGCCCGGGACCTCCACGACCGGATCGGCCAGTCGTTGGCGTACCTGGCCTTCGAGTTGGATCGTCTCGTGACCCGGGATCACAGCGGCGAGCGAATCTCCGACGAGCTCGGCCAACTCCGGGGGGATGTCAGGAGCGTGATCCGCGAGGTGCGGGACACGCTCTATGACCTGCGGACAGACGTCTCGGAGACCTCCGGAATCGCCGAGGTGCTCGAGCAGTACAGCGAGCGTGTCGAGGAGCGCAGCAACCTGCACGTGCAGATCGACACCGAGCGCCACGCCCGCCTCCCCATCCTCCAGGAGCGGGAGATGTGGCGCGTCGCCCAAGAGGCGCTCGCCAACGTCGAACGCCACGCCCATGCGACCGCAGTCAGGATTCTGTGGCGCTGCGACGGTGAACGTGCGGTGATCGACATCACCGACAACGGAATCGGATTCAGCGCCGATCGGGCCGGCCGCCTCGACTCCTACGGGATCCTCGGCATGCGCGAACGCGCCGCCAGCATCGGAGCAACGCTCGAGATCCACAGCGCCCCGGGACGGGGCACCCGGATCCGCTGCATCCTCGACCCCACCCAACCGCTCGCCCAACCCAACCGCTCCCAGCACGAGGTCCGAACATGACGATCCGCCTGATGCTCGCCGACGATCACCGGATGCTCCGAGAGGGCCTCCACCGCTCGATGACCGACGCCGGATTCGACGTGGTGGCACAGGCGTGCGACGGCGTGGAGGCAGTCCGGTTGGCCGCTCAGACCTCCCCAGACGTGATCCTGATGGACGTGACCATGCCCACGTGCGATGGCATCGAAGCGTGCCGGCAGATCAAGGCGTCCGGCGATGATGCGAGGATCGTGATGCTCACGATGCACGCCGATCAGGACGTGCTCACCAACGCCATCCGTGCGGGAGCGATCGGCTACCTGACCAAGGACAGCGCCACGTGGGAGATTGCCGACGCCGTGCGCATGGCCGCTGAGGGCGACACCGTGCTCTCCCCCCAACTGGCCCGGTCGATGCTCGCCGAGGTGCGGCGCCATGATGAGCCAGTTGCCTTGGCAGACGATCATCAGGTCTCCAAGCGGGAGGAAGAGGTGCTCCAGCTCATCGCCGACGGTTGTTCGACTGTCGAGGTGGCTGACCGTCTCTTCATCTCCCAGAAGACCGTCAAGAATCACCTGGCGTCGATCTACCAGAAGCTCGACGCACGTGACCGGACTCAGGCCGTCCTGCGGGCGGTGCGACTCGGCATCGTCTCGCTCGACTGACACCGAGGCTCCGGGTTGGTCCGAACGGCCTACTCAAGGTCCCGGACCGCACTCCGATAACAGAACTACCGGGACACGTCGGAACGGGACCCGGGGGACAACACAACTCACCACACACTGGAGACACCGACATGATCCACATCGATTTCCTCAAGGCCTGGATTGCTGGCCACTCCCGCACCGAGCGGGGCGCTTCGCTGGTGGAGTACGCGCTGCTGGTGGCGCTGATCGCAGTCGTCTGCATCGCCGCCGTCACCGTGCTGGGCGACAACCTCGACAGCCAGTTCGACAGCGTCGGCGCCTCGCTCTGATCTGTCACACAACTGAATCCCTCGGATCGGGGAGCGGGCGGCGAGCCTGCTCCCCGATGCGCGTCCGGGGAGCGGGCGGCGAGCCTGCTCCCCGATGCGCGTCCGGGTAGCGTGCCGGGATGCTTCTCGACCCCGATCAACTCCTGACCACGACCCGATCGGTCCGCAAGCGCCTCGACCTCGAGCGTCCGGTTGAACGATCGGTGATCGAGGAGTGCCTCACACTTGCCCTCCAGGCTCCAACGGGTTCCAACTCCCAGGGGTGGCACTGGATGGTGGTCACCGACCCCGAGCTCAAGGCTGGTCTCGCCGAGCTCTACGCCCGTCACTTCGATCCGTACATTGCGATGGGCGAGGGACTGCAGCTCTACGACGACGACGACACCCGCACGTTGCGTCAGGCAGCCGTGTCGTCCTCGGCCCGCTACCTCCGTGAGCATTTCGCAGAGGTGCCGGCGATGGTCGTGCCGTGCCTGTGGGGTCGACTGCCCGAGACCACCGACACGTTCACCCAAGCGAGCTTCTGGGGGTCGCTCCTGCCGGCGGTCTGGAGCTTCATGTTGGCGTTGCGATCACGGGGACTCGGGAGCGCTTGGACGACCCTGCACCTTCCGTCCGAGCGGGAGGCCGCCGAACTCCTCGGGATCCCCTACGACCAGGTCACTCAGGCCGGACTGTTCCCGGTGGCCTACACGATCGGCAACGACTTCAAGCCTGCGGCCCGACTGCCGTTGTCGGATGTCGTCCACTGGAACCAGTGGTGATGAGGTCCTACTCCACGAGGCGCAAGCCGGCCGGGTCGACCTGCAGGTCCGCGACCGGGAGGTCGACGACGAAACGGGTTCGGTGACCCGGGAACACGTGCTCGGAGACGAGCACGGGGCGACCGTCGAGCGAGCGGGTGGTTCGCTCAGCAACGAGCACTGGGGCGCCCACTGGAACGCCGAGCAGTTCTGACTCCACTGGTCCGGCCACCTCCGCACCGATCGACTGTGTGGCGCCGCCGAGTGTCACGGGTAGCTGGTCGAGGAACGACGACCGTTCCAGGTCGTCCCGGCTGAGGCCGCTACCGAGATCCTCGGGACACCAGACGGTGACCAGAGCGAAGGGCTGTCCGTCGGCGAGGTTGAGGCGCCGCACCTCGAGGACGGTCGATGATCCCAACAGGTCAGCTACCCGGGTCGGCGGGGACACGAAGCCGAACGAGATGATCCGTCTCCCCGGCGTGACCCCGGCGGCAACGAGGCGACGATCGAGGGTCTCGAGTCGGGACAGGTCCTGACGTACCGGTTCGGTGTCGATCAGCCAGCCGAACCCCTGTCGGGAGGCGACGAGGCCGTCAGTGCGGAGCGCCTCGAGCGCCCGGCGGACGGTGACCCGACTAACGGCGTAATGCGACGAGAGCGACGACTCCGATGGGAGGAGCCCGCTGGCGTCGAACTCGCCGCTGCTGATCCGTTCCCGGAGATCCTCGGCGACCGCTTGGTATCGGATGACTCGCACTACTTGTATGCTACTTGTATTGAGCTGCCGGCCCACCGCCGGTCACTGCAGAGCGAGGAACGGATGACCGATCAGACCGCCAGCACACCAACCGCCCTCGTCGAGGGGGTCTACGAGCGTTTCGCCGAGCACGTACCCGCCGCCAGGGAACGCCTCGGGCGGCCGCTGACCCTGGCCGAGAAGATCCTCATCGCCCACCTCGACGACCCATCTACGAGCTTCGAGCGCGGTGTCACCTACGACGACCTGCGCCCCGACCGCGTGGCCATGCAGGACGCCACCGCCCAGATGGCACTGCTGCAGTTCATGACCGCTGGACTCGACGAGGTTGCGGTCCCCTCCACGGTGCACTGCGATCACCTGATCCAGGCCAAGGTGGATGGCAAGGTCGACCTGCTCGCCGCCGAGGCGGGAAACGCCGAGGTGTACGACTTCCTCGAGTCGGTCTCGGCTCGTTACGGCATCGGGTTCTGGAAGCCAGGCTCCGGAATCATCCACCAAGTGGTGCTCGAGCAGTACGCATTCCCGGGCGGGATGATGGTCGGAACCGACAGCCACACGCCGAACGCCGGCGGCCTCGGGATGGTCGCCATCGGAGTGGGCGGCGCCGATGCGGTCGACGTCATGACCGGGTTCCCGTTCAACACGCGCTGGCCCAAGCTGATCGGCGTCCAACTCACCGGTGAGCTCAACGGCTGGACGGCCCCCAAGGACGTCATCTTGAAGGTCGCCGAGATCCTGACGGTCAAGGGTGGGACCGGAGCGATCGTCGAGTACTTCGGACCCGGCGCCGAACGCATCTCCTGCACGGGAAAGGCGACCATCTGCAACATGGGCGCCGAGATCGGTGCCACCACATCGGTGTTCGGCTACGACGCCTCGATGGCTCGCTATCTGCGTGCGACCGGCCGCAGCGCCATCGCTGATGCGGCCGACCGGGCCGCATCGCACCTGCGCAGCGACGACGAGGTCCTCGCCGACCCCGAGACCTACTACGACGAACTGATCGTGATCGACCTCTCGTCGCTCGAACCGCACATCAACGGACCAGCCACACCGGACCTGGCACGACCGGTGAGCCGACTCGCCGAGGATGCCCGGTCCGCCGGCTGGCCGCTGGAAATCTCCGCCGCCCTGGTCGGCTCGTGCACCAACTCCAGTTACGAGGACATCACGCGCGCTGCGTCGATCCTCCGACACGCCGCTGCGAACGGGCTCACCGTTCAGACCCCGCTGCTCGTAACCCCCGGTTCGGAGCAGGTCCGGGCGACGATCGAACGCGACGGACTGCTCGAGGTGTTCGAGTCGGCAGGCGCCACCGTGCTCGCCAACGCCTGCGGGCCGTGTATCGGCCAGTGGTCCCGACCCGAGTCGGTGACCGGCCAGGCCAACACGATCGTCACCTCGTACAACCGCAACTTCCCCAAGCGCAACGATGGATCGGCCAACACACTGGCGTTCGTCACTTCCCCCGAGACCGTGGTGGCCCTTGCGCTCGCCGGGACGCTCGACTTCGATCCCATCGCCGACACCCTCACCAACGCCGACGGCGAGGAGATCCGACTGCAGGTGCCGGTCGGAGTGGAACTACCCGCCGACGGATTCGACCCGGGCGCGTCCGGCTTCGTCGCTCCGCCACCCGACGGATCGCAGATCGAGGTGGTCGTGCGGCCGGACTCCGAACGCCTGCAGTTGCTCGAGCCGTTCCCGGCCTGGGACGGCGAGGACTACCTCGACCTCGCAATCCTGTTGAAGGCCGCCGGGAAGTGCACCACCGACCACATCTCCATGGCCGGGCCGTGGCTGAAGTACCGAGGACACCTCGAGAACATCTCGGGAAACCTGTTCCTCGGTGCAGTCAACGCCCATACGGGCATCGCCGGCGAGGGAGTCGACCAACTCGACGGTCAGGTCAAGGCATTCCCGGAGATCGCCCGCCACTACCACGAGGCGTCCCAGCGGTGGGTGGCGGTTGGCGACGAGAACTGGGGTGAGGGTTCATCGCGGGAGCACGCCGCCATGGAGCCCCGGTTCCGTGGCGGTGTGGCGATCATCGTTCGATCGTTCGCCCGCATCCACGAGGCCAACCTGAAGAAGCAGGGCGTGCTGGCGTTGACGTTCGCCGAGCCGAGCACCTACGACGCAATCGGCCCACTCGATCGCATCAGCATCGTCGGGTTGGCCGACCTCGCACCGGGCCGACCAGTTCGTTGCATCCTGCATCGCTCCGACGGCACCACACTCGACTTCGAGACCAACCACACCATGAGCGACGAACACATCGAGTGGTTCCACGCCGGATCGGCGCTCAACATCATCCGGGGCCGAACGGCGGAGTAGTCGGCCTGCGTCGGATCAATCGGTTCCGGGTCGCCGCTGTTGCTCGTGGGAACCGGAGGCGTCCACGTCGGCGGGAACCCGGCCGTCGGGATACGTGGCGGCCAGTTCATCGGCGCTGGGAATGCGACGCAGATGGGCCTCGGCCGGAAGCTGCTCGCTGATGGCGCGCATGATCTGCTCGGTGTCGGCGTCGAGGTCCGAACCGTCGACGGTGAACGCCTCCCCGGCCCTGAGTTCCACGTGCGGGGGATCCCAGACCCGTGTGAGGTTGGGCACCTTCGACGAGCGGGGCCAGATCGCCTCGGTCCCCCACAGTCCGACCGGGACGATCGGTGCACCAGTCGCCGAGGCCAGCTTCGCCGCTCCCCAACGGCCTCGAAGCACCGGATCGAAGAACGCCGGACCCCGGGGAATGGTTCCCTGTGGCATGAGCGCCACGAGCTCGCCTGCTGCGAGCGCCTCCTCGGCGAGTCGGAGCGGTTCGTCGGAGCCGGTTCCTCGATCGACGCGGATCCCACCGAGCGCTGTGGCGAGGTCGCCGATGATCGGAGCGTCGAAGACCTCCTTCTTGCCGAGGAAGCGAACCGGCCGACCCCGCTGGGCGAGCAGGTAGCCGACTGCGAGCACATCGAAGTACGAACGGTGGTTGGCCACCAGCACCGCTGGACCGTGACGCGGGATGTTGCCGACACCAGAGACCCGAAAGCGCACCCCGGGGAAGGTCTGCGGACGGGCGAGGAACTGCAGCACCTGCTGTGGTTCGAGTCCGACGAACTTCGGGATCCCAGCGGGCAGGTCGAAGTGGATCACCGGCCAACGGCGGAGCGTGGAGATCACGAGCATCCGCGGGTCGGGATTCACCGCCCGTGGATGGCCGACGATCGACAGCAGCGGAACGTCGTAGTAGCTGTCGGAGTAGGCAAAGCTCACATCGAGGTCGATTCGGTTTCGACCGGCCCACTCGGCGACGGAACGTGACTTCCCCTTGCCCCAGACGAACTCCCCATCAATGGTCCCGTCGTAGCGGTCACCGCTGCGGCCGTAGACCGTGGCGACGATGTCATCGAAGCCGGCGAGTTCCACGAACGGCTCGAGGAGGTCGCGGGGCGTGGTCGTGGCCAGGACAACCTTCCGGCCAGCAGCTCGATGCTCAGCGATCATCTGCGCGGCGTACGGAAGGATCCGTTCGACGAGTGGTGCGGCCGCATGGTCCGCTGCCTCTCGCACCAGGTCGACCGGCCAGCCGGCTGCGGCCCGGGCACCCTGACGGGCGAGGAACATGGACGGGAGCGTCTCGCCCACCAGGTCGAAGAACTTGAACGCCGCACCCTCGACCGGGCTGGCGTCCCCACGAATGAGGCCGACGCGACGTAGTTGCTCGCCGAGGATCGGGCCGCTGGCGCCGAGCAGGAGGGTTCGGTCGAGGTCGAAGAATGCCGCCCCTCCTGAACGTTCGGTTCTCTCGGAACTCAACGACGACACGCCCCGCACGCTACCCCTCGTGATCGAACTCCAAAACGGCCGAAGGACCGGGAGGGGGCTCCGGTCCTTCAGCGGGCGTCCGGACCGCAAGGGGCGGAGGTCCGGCGCTGGCGAGCATCCGCAAGGGGGAGGAGGGATGCTCGCTGTATGTAGCGCTAAGCATACTCCTGTTGCGTGCATCAGTCTCGCGCATACCAGCGATACTTGGTATCTTTCTAAGCGATGACTCAGCGGCAGGTGGACAGACGGCAACTCAGAACGCTCGTGGCGGTGATCGAACAACGATCGTTCTCCGGAGCGGCCCGGGTGCTCGGCACCGTCCAGTCGAACGTCTCGGCCCATGTCGCTCGACTCGAACGGGAACTCGGAGTGGACCTGATCGATCGCGCCACCACAGCGGCCACCCCCGAGGGCGTAGTGGTTCTCGAACGGGCCCGGCGCATCGAGCAGGAGTTCGAGGCACTCGAGGCCGACGTGGTGTCTCTCCGGGAGACGATCTCCGGCGAGGTCCGACTCGGGGCGATCGGAACGACCGCCCGCTGGATGGTGCCACCCCTGCTCGAAACGCTGCGTCGGGACCACCCGGCCATTCGGTTGGTCGTGCTCGATGCCACCACTTCCTCTCTCGTGCTCGGACTGACGGCCAGCCACCTCGACGTGGCCCTCCTCAACCTCCCCGTCGACGAACCCGAGCTCGACGTCAGAGCACTCTTCGACGAGGACCGGGTCCTCGTGGTCCCCGATGGTCACCCGCTCGTCGACCAGGGTGCGCTCACTCTCGAGGATCTCGCAGACCACGAACTTCTTCTCGAGGCCCGCGGCACGGCGTTCCGCGACGTGCTCGACAAGCAGCTCGCAGATCGGGGCATCGAGCTCACCGCCCAGGCCGAGTTCGACGGAATGCGCCTCCTCACATCGCTGGCGTTCAGCGGGTTCGGTGCTGGGATCGTCCCGGCGTCAGCCGTTCCCGCCAACCTGTCCGGGCCATGGCGGATCATCCCGGTCGAAGGTCTCCCGTCACGTCAGGTCGGACTGGGCACGAGGCGTCGAACGATGTTGACAGCCGCCCAGCGCATCGTGATCGACCTGATCACCAAGATCAGCCTCGACGGGGAACTCACTCCGGCGGGCATCCACCCGGTCACTGAGTCCCCGGCGGGAACGTAGACTCTGATTCTGCATCAGGAGGACTTCGAAGTGGCCGACAGCATCACGATCACCGACAACAGGACCGGCGAGTCGATGGAGATCCCGATCCTCGATGGCGGCGTCGATGCCAAGTCCTGGGCCAAGTTGCTGCCGGGCACGTGGTTCCACGATCCGTCGTTCGGGGCCACCTCGGCTGCGGCGTCGGCCATCACCGAACTCGACGGGGAGAACGGCATCCTCCGGTACCGCGGCTACCCGATCGAACAGCTCGCAGAGTCCTCGAGCTACCTCGAAGTGGCCTACCTGTTGATCTTCGGGGAGCTCCCGACTCCCGAACAGTTCGAGGACTGGCGATACGAGATCACCCACCACACGTTCATCCACGAGAACGTCCGCAAGCGGTTCATGGAGGGCTTCCATCACGACGCCCACCCCATGGGAATCCTCGTGTCGACCATCGCTGCGCTCTCGACGTTCTATCCGAACGCCAAGGACCTGTCGCCAGCGGTCGTCAACAAGCAGGTGATCCGGCTCATCGCCAAGATGCCCACGCTCGCCGCCGGCGCCTATCGACACTCGGTCGGCATGCCCTTCGTCTACCCCGACAACAGCCTCGACTTCGCCGCCAACTTCCTGTCCATGATGTGGAAGACCGCCGAGCCCCGCTACGAGGCCAATCCGGCGCTCGCTCGGGCGCTCGATGTGTTGTTCATCCTTCACGCCGACCACGAACAGAACTGCTCAGCGACCGCCATGCGGACCGTCGGCTCCTCCCACGCCGATCCGTACATCGCCACTGCTGCGGCCACCGCTGCGCTCTACGGCCCCCGTCACGGCGGCGCCAACGAGGCGGTCATCAAGATGCTGACCCAGATCGGGAGCATCGATCAGGTCCCCGCCTACATCGAACAGGTCAAGGCGGGTGACCAGCGACTGCAGGGGTTCGGCCACCGTGTCTACAAGAACTACGACCCCCGGGCCCGCATCATCAAGCAGACCTCCGAGGAGGTCTTCGCCGTGACCGGCAAGAATCCGCTGCTCGACATCGCCCTCAAGCTCGAGGAGGTGGCGCTGTCCGATTCATACTTCATCGACCGGAAGCTCTACCCCAACGTCGACTTCTACTCCGGCTTGATCTACCAGGCCATGGGTTTCCCGATGGATATGTTCACGGTGCTCTTCGCCATTCCCCGAACCGCAGGGTGGCTCGCCCACTACATCGAACTCCTCGCCCAGGACAGCAGGATCTACCGACCACGTCAGCTCTACACGGGTCACCCGGTGCGCGACTACCTGCCCATCGAGAGCCGGTGAGTTCGATCGCTGCGGTGAACAACGGACTCAACTTCACCTGGAGCGGACACCTCGTCGAACTCGCCGAATGCGCCCGAGAGGTCGGCCGGATCGCTGCGCAACGCTGTGACATCCAAGAGGACTCCTGGCTGATCGGCACCTCGAGGGAGTTCTCCGAACAGCTAGCCAGGCTCGGTTGGCTCGGCATGACGTGGCCCGAGGCCGTCGGTGGTGGAGGTCGCAGCCCGCTGGAGCGCTTTGCGGTCTTCGAGGCACTCATCTCCGAGGGTGCCCCCGTGGCGACGAGCTGGTTCGCCGACCGCCAGATCGGCCCGACACTGCTGCAGTACGGCACCCAGGATCAGCGCTCACGCTGGCTCCCCGACATCATCGCCGGAACATCTGCGTGGTGCATCGGGATGAGCGAACCCGACTCCGGTTCCGACGTCGCTTCGCTCCGGACCCGGGCCGTTCGCTCCGGCAACGAGTGGATCATCGATGGGCAGAAGGTGTGGACCTCCGGAGCCGCCTCGGCGGACTGGTGCTACCTGGTTGCCCGCACCGACCCGGATGCTCCGCCGCACGCCGGCCTGAGTGAGTTCGTCGTCGACATGAGGTCCCCCGGGATCGAGGTCCGACCGATTGTCGACGCAACTCGTAACGCCCACTTCTGCGAGGTGCACCTGAGCGGCGTCGCAGTTCCGGCGGACTGTCTCGTCGGAACCGAGAACGGCAGCTTCTCCCAGATCATGCGCCAGATGGAACACGAGCGCGGCGGGATCGATCGACTCGTCTCCAACCGCCGCCTCTACGACGACGTTCGACCTCACGCAGCGACCAGCGATCCGCTCGTCAGGCAGGAGATCGCCGTCATCGAGTCGTCCTACCGTCTCGGTCGTCTCATGGTTCTGCGTGAGGTGGTCGGCCAGTCCCCTGCCGGATGGTCAGCAGTGACCAAGACCTGGTGCACCGAGTTCGAACAGCGCGTTGCCTCCTTCTGTGGATCGGTCGCAGGCGCAGAGGCGCTCCTCGCCAACCGAGTTTCCCGCAACATCGTCTATGCGCCTGCGTACACGATCATGGGTGGGACCACACAGATCCTCCGGGACATCATCGGTGATCGCGTCCTGAGGCTCCCGCGGCACACCGTCCCTCGGTAGCCTCCGACGGTGGACAGCACGCACTTCAGGACCTGTCCCCTCTGCGAGGCCACCTGCGGACTCGAGATCACCATCCGGGACGGATCGGTGCGACGCATCCGCGGCGACCGTGACGACGTCTTCTCCAACGGGTTCATCTGCCCCAAGGGCTCAACGCTCGGCACGCTGCACGACGACCCCGATCGTCTCCGGCGTCCGCTGATCCGCCGCAACGGCGTGCACGTCGAGGTGGACTGGGACGAGGCGTTCGCAGAGATCGACGACCGACTCGTGCCGATACGCAAGCAGCACGGTGCCGACGCCGTGGCGCTCTACCTCGGGAACCCGAACGCTCACACGATCGCCGGTGCGGTGTTCGGCCGGCCGCTCATCCAAGCTCTGGCGACGCACAACCTCTACTCGGCGTCGACAGTGGACCAGATGCCTCGCCACGTCTCGAGTGGCCTGCTGTTCGGCAACCCGGGCGCCATGGCGGTGCCCGACCTCGACCGAACCGAATACCTCCTGATCCTCGGGGCAGATCCAGTCGAGTCCAACGGAAGCCTCTGCACCGCTCCCGACTTCCCGGGCCGAATCACGAGCATTCGTCAACGAGGCGGGCAGGTGATCGTGGTCGATCCGCGACGGTCACGTACCGCTGCGATCGCCGATGAACACCTCCCGATCCGACCCGGTACGGATCCGGCGTGGCTGCTGGCGCTCATCCACTCGATCCTTCGCGACGACGCACACCGCATCACCTTGGAACACACGGGCTCGCTCGAGTCCCTCCGCAGCATCGTCGCGCCGTTCACCCCGGAGGCCGTCGCCGGATTCTGCGGGATCGACGCTGTCACCACCGAGCGCATCGCCGGCGAGTTGAGCGACGGACGCCGGGCGGCGGTCTACACGCGCATCGGTACACACACAGCGAGGCACGGGACGCTCAGCTCATGGGCCGCCGATGTCCTCTGCCTGATCACCGACAACCTCGACACCGTCGGGGGGATGATGTGGCCCAACCCGTGCCACGGTCGGCCAGAGGTTCCCGGGCGAGCTCCGGGCGGGAGGGGCTTTCGCACCGGCCGCTGGGCCTCTCGGGTCTCTGAGCACCCCGAGGTCCGTGGTGAACTGCCCGTGGCGATCCTGGCCGAGGAGATCGAGACCCCCGGAACCGGACAGGTCCGGGCGTTGATCACCGTGGCGGGCAACCCAGCGCGTTCCACGCCGGACAGCTCCCGCCTGACCGCAGCGATGGAGCAACTCGAGTTCATGGTGTCGGTCGACATCTACCTGAACGAGACCACACGGCACGCCGACGTCGTGCTGCCGCCACCGTCCTCGCTCGAGAAGTCACACTTCGATTTCGCCTTCTACGGTCTGTCGGTTCGCAACGTCGCCAACTACTCGCCGGCCGTGTTCACTCCCGACGGTCCCGGCGAGCACGAGATCCTCGCTCGATTGGCGCTGATCATCAGCGACCACGGGCCTCAGGCCGATCCCGAACTGATCTACGGCCTCGTCACCTCAACCCTGGCTCGGCAGGCGACCGATCTGCCCGGAGGCCCGCTCGAGGGCCGGGATCCGGAGGAGCTCACATCGAGCGTCGCCCACCTCGACCCTCCGGAACGGTGCATCGACCTGATGGTGCGAAGTGGCCCCTACGGCGACCACTTCGGAGATGCGCCCGACGGGCTGTCCCTGGAGAAGCTGATCGACCACCCACACGGCATCGATTTCGGTCCGCTCGAGCCACGACTCTCAGGAATCCTCAGGACCACCTCCGGCACCATCGAGGTGATCCACGACGCAATCGTCGACGACGCCGCCGTCCTGGCGACGTCACTCGAAGCCGCCCCCGGGGAGGGTGAACTTCTGCTCGTCGGTCGTCGACATGTCCGATCGAACAACTCCTGGATGCACAACCTCGATGTACTGGTGCGTGGGCGTGAGCGCTGCACCCTGCTCGTCCACCCGGACGACGCCGAGCGCCTGGGTCTGCTCGACGGGCAACAGGCTCTGGTCAGTAGTCGGGTCGGGCAGGTCGAAGCGCCCGTCGAGATCACCGACGACATCCGGCCGGGCGTCGTGAGCCTCCCCCATGGTTGGGGACACGACGATCCCGGAACTCGTCTCGGAGTGGCCCGCACCCGACCCGGGGTGAACTCGAACCTGCTCACCGATGGCGCCGTCATCGATCCGCTCAGCGGCAATGCCGCGTTGAACGGGATTCCGGTGGCGATCAGACCCCGTTGAGTTCGGCAGCGATCAGATCACGCAGCTCGATCGGGCGATCACCCTGGACGCTGTGGCCAGCACCGTCGACCACCACGACCCGGGAGTCGGGCTTGCGTCGCATCAGCTCAGCGACGTCGTCGTCGTCGACCACCGGACTCGTTGACCCTCTGACCAACAGCAGTGGCGCCTCGATCGCTTCGATCGCGTCCCAGAGGTCCGCCGGGTCCCGTCCGTCATCGGCTCCGAGCGGTCGCCGGTCGTAGTTCCACTCCCAGGAGCCATCGTCACGGCGGTGGGCGTTGTGGAGGATCCCCCGCCGTAGCGACGTTGCCGTCCGGGTGGGGTTGAACTCGACGGTCCGGTCGAAGATCTCACCGAAGTTGGCAAACGACTGCGGACCCTCGATGAACGCATGCACCTCGGCGGCCTTGTCCCGGGTCACACCGGGAGTGATGTCGACCGCCACGAGTCGCGGCACCAGATCAGGTCGAGCGGAGGCCAGCGACGTCGCCGTGAGTCCACCGAGCGACATTCCCACGACGAGCCGGACCTCAGGTGCGTGGACCTCGAGCATCTCCGCCACGTCCTCTGCTGCGGCCACCGGGTCGTAACGACGATCCGACCGCCACGACGACCGGCCGTGGCCGGGCAGGTCGACCGCCAGCAGCGCAGTCGGGCGAAGCCCGAGCGCGACGGTGTCCCAGGTGTGGGCGTTCTGCGCCCCACCGTGGAGGAACACCACCTCCGGCGAATCGGTCCCCCATCGCAGCGCCGACAGCGACCGGCCATCGGAGAGATCGTGATCGATTCGTTCGACGATGACCGGTGGTTCGTGCACCAGATCGAACTCGTTGCAGTTCTCGGCGAAGAAGGCGAACTCGTCGTAGACGAAGTCAGGGTGGTCCGGATGGTCCAGAGGAAGCTCACTCACCGGAGGATTCTGCCACCCAGCGGACCATCAAGGGTTGGTGATGGTGAACGGGGCGTCCTTGGCCTCGGCGTTGTTGAGCACCACGTCGTTGGTCACCCGCACGTAGCACGTCGTGTTGACCTGCACGCCGGCCGGAGCCTCATCACCGGGGGCGAAACAACCCCAGTCGGTGTCGCCATCTGGGGTTCGGCCCCGGAAGAAGTCGAGATCGACCGAACCGGAACCGTCCGGGGTGCCGTTCGGATTGAGCTCACTGAGCGACGAACACTCGATTCCCGCCTGGAAACCCGGTGTCGACGACGGGGACCGGCAGATGCTCACGAACATGAGCGTCCTCGGCTTCTGCCCCTCCCAACTGACTTTCACCTTGGCCATCCCGTCGAGAGGCACCGGGACAGGGTTCACATCGATCGTCACACCGCCGGTGCCGCTGCCCGGAGGCGCAGTGGCCGGGGTGCTCACCGACGGAGGGACCGTTGTGGACCCCTCGGAGGACTCGTCCCCTGAGCATCCCGTCAACGCAACGCTGAGGGTGACGATGAGGACGGCACCTGCGCCGGCCCACCAACGTCGAGCAACATGAGTCAGGTCGTATCGGGACACGGAGCATGACTAGCGCCTCGGAGTGTCCGGAAACTGAACGAGGGGTGGCTGCCACGTGTCCGTGCACCCGGATCCGGTTCGGTTCGGTTGCGGGCCACACGTAACGGCGCACCCGGCACGACGGGTCGCTGCAGGCAGGGTGTGGTGGACCTTCTCGGACG